>NZ_JBBKZS010000006.1:0-444929 GCF_037889955.1 Variovorax robiniae | reverse complement strand
GGCCGTGGAACTGGCGATGGACGAGCCCCTGAGCGACCTCTCGATCGTTGGACTCGCGCGCCAGTTCGGTGTCACGCCGGCGCTGATCCACTACTACGCAGGCAGCCGGGATGACCTGATCTCGGGGGTCATCAACCGCTACTTCATGGAGCGGGTGGAAAAGCTCAAGCCTCTCAATCGTGAGAACTGGCGAAGCAACGTCGAAGACCATGCGCACGCAATCTTCGATGTGATGCTCAAGTACGGCGGCGTACTGCGCTACCTCATGTCGCACAACCGGTTCCGGCTGTTCCAGCAGGTGGGCCCCGGTGAGACCGACTACGGCATGGTCTACCTCAATCGCATCGCGGACATTTTTCGAAGCGGGGGCTTCAGCCCGGAGCAATGCGCCCTCGGCTACCACCTCTTGATGCAGTACGTGATGACCTCCGCCTATGCCGAGGTGAACCGCCAGATGCCCGCGAAGCACGGCGACTACATCCTGGGCCGGATCCGCGCGACGTCTTCGGACCAGTACCCTGCCGCGCACTACTTCGCCGAAGCGTTCTCCCGACTCGACACCGATACAGCGTTCGACGCCGGGCTTCACATACTCCTTGATGGCATGCAAAGCTGGTTGCCTGCCGCGTCGGGAAACGACTCGACGGCGAAGAAGAGGGTCAAGATCCGCGGCGCCTCGGCTTGACGTTGTCGTACTTCAACCCATCGCAAGCACGCTGCAGCAGCGCCCGAGTAATCGCACACCACGCCGGTTGACCGCTTCACCCCGTATTGCTGCCGCGCGTTTCGGTCATCTGTCAGGCCGCAATGGGCCCAAACCGGCTGTACGGTTTTCTCCAAAGCAGTCACCTGCCAGGCGAATCCGTTCGCTGAAAGCCTTGCGCAAGTTCGAGAAAGTCGACTGCAACTTTGAACGCAGCGCCTGGCTCCATTCCGATCATAGGCAGCATGAAAACGGCGCCGGCTTCGTCGAAGGCGTAGATGTCGCCGCCGCCGTTTCCGGCGAAGGCCACGAAGCCTGGGGCGTACACGCCAACTTCCATCTCGGTGTTGGAGGTAGCCACCTCGTCCTCGCCCCAGAGGATGACGTACTGCTCCTCACCCGCCAACGAAATAAAGCCCTCGAACAACCCATTCGTGTCGATGAAGTCTCGGTAGATGGAGGGCAGTGGAATGGTCATCGGGAACGTCTCGTTATGGCCGTGCTCGCAAGGCAACGTGCGTCACCCGAACGGCAACTCCCGCTGCGCTGCTGCACTTGGCTGCGCGACAAGCACAGGCGTCATGGGCCCATCTGTGACAGCCGCTGCAACCGACAGGCAGATACGTTTCCGGACTGAAGCGTTCGCTTCCCGCGGCTGCCTGCCAGGACTATGCCTCAGCGATCGCTGCAATGGACACTTTAAGTCCCGGAATGCGAGCGGGTAGCTTTGCACCTTGGCGAGCAGGCGGGTCGGAGGGAAACCATCTCAGCCATTCCTCATTCATGCCAGCAAAATCGTCTTCATCGGCGAGCACCACTGTCATGCTCGCCACCTTGTCCATCGAGCTGCCGGCTTCTTCAAGGATGGCACGTATGTTCGTCAGGCATTGGGCAGTCTGCTCCTGGATGGTGGTGCCCCTGATTGCGCCGGTGTCGGCATCGATCGGCGCAGTTCCGGAGACGAACACGAGCCCGGCCGCCTTGACCGCTTGGCTGTAGAGCGCCGGCGGCTTGGCAGCCTTGGTGGTGAAGACAATTTGACGCGCCATCTCTTACTCCTCTTCGAAGGCAAAAGTCCTTGTAGGTTGACTCGTCGAACTCGTTCGCGCAAGGCTACCTGTCGTCCAACTGAAGGGGCTCAGGTGCCGACCAACCTTTGCGATCAACAGGATTCTGGCCGGGCAGCCACGAGTCGAAGCCAAAGACCAGAGCAGTTGCGAGATCAAGCCATCAACGCCTTCAACTTGTCGCTCAGGAACGGAACGCTCCGAATCCTCACCCCCGTCCCATCGAAGATCGCATTCCCCAGCGCCGCTGGCACCGGACTCGACGCGGCCTCGCCGGCCCCCAGCGGTGGATCGTCAGGACGATCGATCAATGCGATCTCGATACGCGGCACGGCAGGAAAGCGCAGCAGCGGATAGCTCTGCCAATCGACGCTCGTGACGCGCGAGCGGTCGAAGGTCGTCTCCTCGTACAAGGTGCGCGACAAGGTCTGCAGGATGTTGCCTTCCACCTGCGCACGCACCGCGTCGGGGTTGATCATCAGCCCGCAGTCGTGCGCGCAGCAGACGCGGCGCACGGCGATCCTTCCACTGTCGCGCTCCACCTCGACCTCCATCGCCACGGCGACATGGGTCTCGTTGTTCTTGTAGTGGATGAAGGCCATGCCGCGGCCCACCGCGACCTTGCCGCGCGCCGATGCGTTGCCGGGCGAAGGCCGCGGCTTCCAATCCATCATCTGCCCGACACGCCGAATCACCTCCGCGCTGCGCGGATTCGAGACCTTTCGCAGCCGGAATGCCAGCGGATCCACCTTCGCCTTCGCCGCCAACTCATCGACAAAGCTCTCCACTGCAAAGCAATTCGCCACCTTGCCCGGCGCGCGGATGTTCGAGGGCCGCAGCGGCGCCGGCCCGAGCCAGTGCGCCTTCACGGCCACGGCCTTCGGCGCATAGGGCGGATCGCCGTTCTGCGACACCAGGCCCGTCGCCTGGCCCACCGGCTGCCGCAGGCCTGCCGCGAGTGGCGACAGCAGCGGAATCCACTCGAGGTTCGCGGTTGCGCGCGGCACCCACATGTCGGTCTGCCAAGCGTCGATGTCGCCTTCGGGCGTGAGCGTCGCGGCCATGTCCAGCAGTTGCGGCGGACCCTTGGGATCCCAGCCGAGTTCGTCCTCGCGGCTCCACTGCACGCGCACCGGTTTGCCAACGGCGTTCGACAGCAAGACCGCATCGGCGGCGGCATCGTCGCTGCCGTTCATGCCGTAGCAGCCCGGGCCGTCGAGGTAGATCACCCGCAGCTTGTCACGCGGCACGTCGACCAGCGCGGCGAAGATGTTGAGGAAGCGGTGGCTGGCCTGCGATGCGGTCCAGACCGTGCCGGCGTCGGCGCGCACGTCGGCGACCGCGCATGACGGGCCGATGGAGCCGTGCGACTGGATCGGCCACGAATAGGTTGCGCGCAACACATCGGGCGCATCGCGCAAGGCATCGACACGCGCGGCATCGCCCTTGGCCGTGATGACTTCCTCGGCCACGAAGGGGCCGCTACGCGCCCAGTCGACGAGCGCCGCATGGCCGACCAGCGGCGCACTGTCGCTCCACTGCACCTTGAGCTCGCGTGCCGCGCGCACCGCCGGCCATTCGTCGGGACTCACGACGCCGACGAAGTCCACGATGCGAACCACGCGCACGCCTGGCAGCTTCGCGACGGACGACTCGTCCACGGCCAGCACCCTCGCGCCCACCGAGGGCGGACGCACGACGCGCCCGTGCAACATGCCCTGCACCACCAGGTCCTGCACATAGACATGGCGGCCCGTCACCTTGGCGGGCACGTCCGGACGCGGCAGCGACTGGCCGACCAGCTTGTAGTCGGCCGGCTTCTTCAACGGTGCCTTGGGGTTCATCTTCACGTCGAAGCTGCGACCGCCGACCAGCGTTGCGATGCCGACGCTGCGGCCATCGGCCGCCCGCACCTCGCCGCCGCTGAGCAACAGTTGCTCGGCCGGTGCTTGCAACTGTTGCGCGCCCAAGGCCAGCAGCGCCTCGCGCGCGGTCGCCGCGGCCTGGCGCAGTTCAACGCCGCCGCGCATGACGCCGGTGCTGCCGGCGGTCGGGCCCTGGTTGGGCGTGAGCGCGGTGTCGCCTTCGATGAGTTCGATGCGATCCACGCCGATGCCCAGTTCCTCGCCCACCATCTGCCGCATCGCGATGCGATGGCCGGTGCCGAGGTCGACCTTGCCGGAGTAGATGACCACGGTGCCGTCGGTGCCGACGGCCAGGAAAGAGTCGACGTTGTCGAGCGCCAGGCTGCGACCGGCGCCAGCGGATGCGGCAGCAGTCTGCGCCAGTGCTGCGCCCGCGGGTGCCAGGCAGAAGCCGACGAACAGCGCGCCGGCCTGAAGCGCGGCTCGGCGCGACAGCACGCCGAGAAGCATGGAGCCGTCTGCTGCGGCGTGCACTTCACGGGGTGCAAGGAGATGCGCCATGGTCACGCCCTCCCCGCATCCGCCGCGCGCTGCACCGCGCGCAGCACGCGGTCATGCGACCCGCATCGGCACAGGTTGCCGGCCAGCGCTTGCTGCGCCTGCTCGCGCGTCGGCTTGGGCGTGCGCGCAAGGAGTGCGACAGCGGACATCACCATGCCGTTGGTGCAATAGCCGCACTGCGCGGCCTGCTCGGCGATGAAGGCCGCCTGCACGGCATGCGGCTTCGCGGGCGAGCCCAGGCCCTCAGCGGTGACGATGCGCTTGCCGGCCGCGGAACCGACGCTGGTGAGGCATGAGCGCACCGCCGCCCCATCGATCAACACGGTGCAGGACCCGCATTGCCCCAGCCCGCAACCGAACTTGGCTGCGTGCAGGCCGAGGTCGTTGCGCAGGGCATGGAGCAAGGGCATGTCCGGGTCCCACGCGTCGATGGTTCGCGCGGCGCCATTGATGTCGAGCGTGATGTTCGGCATGAACCCACTCCTTCGTTGTTCATCGGGGGAGAGGCAGCGTGCCACGCTTCAACACCACCGGCAATGGCGCTTTCGAGCGCAGGGTTGTTGCTAGGCAGGCGCCGCCGCGCGCCCCGCGCCGCGCAGGCGCAGCACCTGCAGCACCACGCCGATCAGGAACAGCACGAACACCACGCCGATCACCGGTTGCAGGCCCGGATCATCCGCGCTGGAAAACACTGGCGAGCCGGCCGGCAGCCGCGTCAATGACTCGGTGAAGCCCGGGATCATGTGGAAGAAGAAGGTCGTCGAGTAGCAGATCGTCTCGACGTACTTCGACGAGCGCCCGAACAGCGCGGTGCGCCCGGCCACGGCGGCGATTGCCAGCACGAGCAAGGTCAGGATGCCCAGCGCATGCGGCTTGCCGAAGCCGCCATGCTGGAAGATGCCGAAACCGGTGAGGCAGGTCAGCACGGTGGTCCAGATGTAGATTTGCCCGGCCCGGGTGCCGGGCGGAATCTCCTTGTAGCGAAAGAAGGCGAGCACGCCCGCTCCCACCGCGACCAGGCTGATGGCGGTGTGAACGATGCCGAGGGAAGTCAGTCCGAACATGGGCAAGCTCCTGTCGTTGAGTGACCGGGGGATTGGAATCGGTCCGTCGGCTTCATGCAAATATCGCGCCGACGTGCGGGTTTTCCGGCGATCATCCGGACGAATCAGCGAGGCAGGAGATCATGAGAAACGGCATCTACGAATCGAGCTTCACCACCGACAAGGGCATGCTGGGCACCGGCGCCGTGCTGATCCGCAACCAGCAGGTCTACGGCGCGGACGACCTGCAGTTCTTTCGCGGGGAGATCACGCAGGACGGCGAGGACCTGCGCGTCATCATGGAAGTCAGCCGCCACAACTTCGCGGCCTCGTCCGCGTTCGGCGATGCGACGGTGTTCACCCTGCATTGGGTCGGCAAGTCGCTCGCCGACACGGGGTTCAAGATGAGCTGCCAGCCCGAGGGTGTGGGGGTGACGGTCTACGTGTCCGGACGCTTGCTGAAGGAACACGAGTAGGCCAACGCGGGCGGCGTGCCGCGCGCGAGGCGAAGCTGACGTGCCCCGGAGTCTGGTTACATTCGATCGGGCCCGATTCGCGCTTCGCTCAACGCTCCAGCCTCCCCTACCCATGCCTTGGCACGCCCGCCTCCAACTCGACTACCAACACGAATCCGGCCGCAGCGTCGCCCGCCATCGCCATGACGGACCTTTGCGCATCCTGCAGAGCCTGTACCCCGAAGGCGACGCAATCTGTCACAACGTGCTGGTCCATCCGCCGGGCGGCCTGGTCGGCGGGGACACGCTGACCCTCGACATCCACGGCGCGACGGGCAGCCACGGCCTGCTGACCACGCCGGGCGCCACGCGCTTCTATCGCTCCGAGGGCGAGGTCGCGCTGCAGGACACGCGCATCCGGCTCGACGCCGATGCGCGCCTCGAATGGCTGCCGCTGGAAGCGCTCTGCTACAGCGGCTGCAAGGCCGAGAACCGCCTCCGCATCGAGGCCGCGCCGGGCGCGGAGCTGATCGGCTGGGACGTGACCGCGCTGGGCCTGCCGAATGCGAAGCTGCCCTTCGAGCGCGGCTCGCTGCTGCAGCACATCAAGGTGCCGGGCGTGTGGCTGGAGCGCGGGCGCATCGACGCGAGCGACCAGCGCCTGCTGGCCAGCCCGATCGGACTGGCGGGGCATCGCTGCATGGCTTCGCTGTTCGTCGTGTCGGGCACGCCGATGGGCAAGGCGCGGCGCGATGCGCTGCTGGACATCGCTCGCCAGTTGGCCGATGCCGATGTGCTCGCGGAGAGCGCGGGTGCAACGAGCCCGCATGCGGAGATCGTGGTGTTGCGCGTGCTGGCACCGATGGTCGAGCCTGCCATGCAACTGTTGCGCCGTGTCTGGCAGGCGTGGCGTGCCGAGCTGTGGAAGCTGGCGGCATCGAGCCCGCGCATCTGGGCGATGTAGCTGCCGCTCTTGATCCGGCTCAGCGGCAGACGACCGTGGTGCCCGTCGGCGTGCAGGTCCTGCCGTCGAGGCTCTTGTAGCGGTTCAAGGTGCCCGTGCGGTCGTAATGGTTGCCTTGCGTGTCGCTGCAACCGGAGGCATCGCACTTGCGGAAGCGCGGGCCCAGGTTGCGCGGAGGAGCGGGCCGGTAGCCACCGGCGTAGGGATAGCCGTAGTCGGCCACGACCGGGTCACCGCCGTAGTCGCCAATGACGGGGGCTGGCGGTGCGGGCGCTGCGGCCTGCGGCGGTGACATGGGGGTGGGCGGCGGGGCCGTGGGACGGGGCTCGGCGGGTCGGACGAGCGGCACGACATCGGAATCGCCTCGGTTCACCACCATCGGTTCCGGCAAGTTCAGGCGCGTGACCTTGGTGCTCGCGGGGCACTTGCCATCGGTGTAGCTGACCTGCCCGGCAGCGTCGGTGCAGCGGTTCACCTCGGCACTGCACAGTGGGCCGAAAAGACTCAAGGCAACTATGACCAGGAAGCGTCGCATCGGAGCACGATTGTGCGCCGGGGCAACGCACCATGCATACCGTCAGGGGCATTGGACACGCCGCTCGGCGGCGCAGCGCTTGGGCGATCAGAACGGCGCGGACGTGTCCTCTGGCTCCGCCGCCGGCGCATCGGCACCACCCGGCCGCGCCAGCAGCTGGTTCAGCAGGTTCGCCACCTGCTTGCGCAAGGCGGTGTTCTCGCTGGTCAGTTCGGTCACGCGCTTGCGCAGGGATTCGACGGTGTCCTCGGAAGGGTCGGCCTGCTCCTGCTCCGCGTCCGCGGGCGCTTCCTCACGCGGCTTGCGCTTGGCCTCGCGCACCCGCTTGGCGGCCTGCTTGAGTTCGTCCTTGCCGGCCGCTGCAGCAGCGACCTGTTCTTCCGCCGGCAGGCTCGCGACGGCCGCGCCGGCGCTCAGCGAAATCGTGCCGGACTTGATCGCCTCCACCAACTCCGGCGTGGCCTGCTTGTGGATCTTCTCGATCATCACGACCTGGCTGCTGCTCAGGCGCGCGGCCCGGGCCAGGGCCTCGCGGGAATCGAGCGGCTCGGGCGGCGGCACCGCGTGGTCGGCGGCGGGCGCTTCAGGCGCCTTCGCTTCTTCCGTGGCCGGCGCCGCAGCCGGTGCTGCCCGTCGCGCGGCCACGATCTCGCGCTTGCGCAGCGCCAGCACGCCGCGCTGGAAATCGGAGATGCTGCGCCGTCCCAGGTGCTGGTCGATCATCCACAGGTGCACGTCCTCCATCGACTGGAAGCGCGTGTTCTGCACCGTCTGGAACGGCAGGCCGTGCTTCTGGCAGATGCCGAAGCGGTTGTGGCCGTCGACCAGCACATCGCCCCACAGCACCAGCGCGTCGCGGCAGCCCTCGGCCAGGATGCTGCGCTCCAGCGATTCGTATTCCTCCGGGGTCAACGGGTCGATATAGGCTTTGAGTTCTTCGTTGACGACGATGTCCATGGGGCGCGCGATCCGGGCAGTTGCAAAGGGGGCGCAATTGTAGAGAGACGCGCGGGACGGCCGTCTCAGGTGGCTGCCAGGGCGGGCCGGCGTCGCAGGAATTCGGTGGCATAGAAGACCAGGGCGACGGCCACGTAGCCCCCGCCCAGCAGGCACAGCCCCGTCCATCCATGGAACGCGTAGACCCCCGCTGCCAGGGCCGAGGCGATGGCCGCGCACAGGAAGATGAAGGTCATGAACAGCCCGTTGAGCCGGCCGCGCAACTCGGGCGCCAGCATGTAGAGGCTGCGCAGGCTCAGCACCTGGCACAACTGCACCGCACCGTCGAGCAGCACGCCGGCCGCCACAAGGCCGGCCATCGAGTGGAACCGGGCGGAGAGCCCGCCCAGCACGAAGGACAGCAGCGCCACCGTCATCGCGATGCCGGTCGCAGGCCGCGTCAGGCCACGGTCTGCCAGGCGGCCCGACAAGGGCGCGGCCAGCGCGCCCGCCGCACCCGCTAGCGCAAAGGCCGCGATGCCGCCCTGCCCCAGGCCGAACCCCTGCGCCAGCAGCAAGGGCACCGCGGTCCAGAAGGTCTGGAAGGCCGCGAACATCATCCCCTGGTACGCGGCGCGACGACGCAGCACCGGTGTGCGCCAGGCGATGCCCGGCAGCGAGGCCATGGTGCGTGCATAGCCGACCGAGCCATGCGGCTCGCGCCGCGGCAACGCGCGCCACAGCACGACGATCAGCACCGCCATCAGCACGGCGGAGATCGCGAACACGGCGCGCCAGCCGAACGCCGCCGCCACGATGCTGGAAAACGGCCGCGCCAGCATGATGCCGGCGAGCAGCCCTGCCATGACATTGCCCACCACCTTGCCGCGCGTGGCCTCGGGCGCGAGGTGCGATGCGAAGGGCACCAGCACCTGGGCCGCCACGGCACCCGCGCCGACCAGCAGCGAGGCCGCAAGGAATTGCGTGGCCGAAGTGGAGAGCGTGATGCCGACCAGCCCCAGCACCGTGCCCACCAGCGCCGTGGCGATCAGCCGCCGGTTCTCCACCACGTCCGCCAGCGGCACGATGAGCAGCAGGCCGAGGCCGTAGCCCAACTGCGTGAGGGTCATGATCAAGCCGGCAAGGCCCGCATGCAGGTCCAGGCTGAGCGCGATCGGACCGAGCAGCGGCTGCGCGAAGTAGATGTTGGCCACGCAGAGGCCGCAGGCGACGGCGAACAGCCAGGAAAGGCCCGCGGAGAGGCCGCTGTGAGCCGCAGCGCGGCCGGAATCGAGGGAGGGGGAATGGGACACGGGTGGCTTGTGGATGCGTTTCCGGGGGTTCACCTCGGGGGCGGCGACCTTATCACCGGTGCGATGACGACGCAGCGCGCGGGGAATTCACGCAAGGTCGCGCCCGTCGCCATAATTTCCTCCCACCCGAAGGACTCGTCATGCCACTCGTTCGCATCGACCTCGCCGCTGGCAAGAGCGCCGACTACCGTCGCACCATCGGCGACGTCATCTACGACGCGATGGTCCGCACCATCAACGTGCCGAAGGACGATCGCTTCCAGATCATCACGGAGCACGCGGCTGCGGATTTCATCATCGACCCGAGCTACATGGGGATCGTGCGATCGCCGGACTGCGTCGTCCTGCAGATCACGCTGAGCGACGGGCGCACCGTCGAGCAGAAGCGCGCGTTCTACAAGGCCATCGTCGATGGCCTGCACGAGCGGCTCGGCCTGCGCCGCGAGGATGTGTTCATCAACCTTGTCGAGGTGCGCAAGGAGAACTGGTCCTTCGGGAATGGCGAGGCGCAGTACGCCGTGTGAGGATTACGAGCCCTTGGCCGGATTGATCAGGTACTTCGTCCCCGTCGCCCGTTGGTTGTAGACCGCGATCGTGCCGAGGTCCAGCACTTCGGCCAGCGAGATCTCCTTCGAGTAGTGGCTCGCGAAGGTCGTCTTCAGTTCCGACGCCACGCGTTGCTTCAGCACCTCCGCCGCGGCCGGCCCGATCTTGTTCAGGAACGGGAACAGCAGCCAGCCGCCCATGCCCCAGGCCATGCCGAAGTTGCGCACGAACTCGGTCGGGCGCATGTCCAGGCCGCCGTAGAGGTACACCTGCTTGTGCGTGGCCGAGCCGTAGCGGCTGTATTCCTTGGCGGTGCGGTTGATCGCGGCTTCCATGCAGCCAAGGATCTGACCGCCGAGCTTGCCGCCGCCGGTGGCGTCGAAGGCGATGGTGGCGCCGGTCTCGGCCAGGGCGCCGGTCAGGTCCTGCAGGAAGGTGGGCGCGCTCGAATCGCAGATGTACTTCGCGCCCATGCCCTTGAGCAGGTCGACCTGCTCGGGCTTGCGCACGATGTTCACGAGCGCGATGCCGTCCTTCATGCAGATGCGGTTCAGCATCTGGCCGAGGTTGGACGCCGCCGCGGTATGCACCAGCGCCTTGTGGCCTTCGCGGCGCATCGTCTCGACCATGCCAAGGGCTGTGAGCGGATTGACGAAGGACGACGCGCCATCGACTGCCGTCGCGCCTTCAGGCAGCAGCAGCGTCTGCGCGACGGGCACGGCGCGGTACTGCGCATACATCGCGCCGCCGATGGCCGCCACCGTCTTGCCGAGCAGGGCCTGCGCGGCCGGCGAGGAACCGGCCTCGACCACCACGCCCGCGCCTTCGTTGCCGACCGGCATCGACTCGTCGAGCCGCGCCGTCATCGCGCGCAGCGCGGCGCCTTCGGGTACGGTCGCCGTGACGACGGGTCGTTCAGGCGTGCCCGATGCCTTGGCCGTTGTCATGTCGGCCGCGCCGAACAGCAGGCCCAGGTCGGAGGGATTGATCGGAGAGCCCTCGATGCGGATCAGCACCTCGTCGGGTCCGGGTGCGGGCACCGGCACGCTCGCCAGTGAAACTTCAAGCTGCCCGCTCTTGCTGATGAGCGAGCGGAGTTGCAGGGCCATGCGGTCTTTTGGAATGCTCATGAAACGTCTCTTGTGCTGAAGGAAATCAACGGGGGGCATCGCCCTTGCGGTATTCGGCGGTCAGCTCGTCGAGCTTCTGCTTGAGGTCGGCGGGCAGCTTGTATTCGGCCGCGGCCAGCGTGGCGTCGAGTTGCTCGGGCTTGCTGGCGCCAAGCAGCGGCGCGGTGATGAGCGGGTTGGCCATGACCCAGGCCACGGCCAGCGTGGACAGCGGCACACCGGCCTCTTCCGCGAGCTTCTGCAACTGCGAGACGGTGTTGAAGCTGCGCTCGTTCCAGTAGCGGTCCTGGTACATGTTGCCGGCGGTGCCGAGCGTGAAGCGGGTGTTGTCCTCCGGCTTGGCGCCGGGCGTGTACTTGCCGGTGAGCAGGCCGCCGGCGAGCGGGTTGTAGGGGATCACGCCCAGGCCTTCTTCGTTCGCCAGCGGCAGCAGTTCGCGCTCGATCTCGCGGAACAGCAGGCTGTAGCGCGGCTGCACCGACACGAACTGCGTGAGCCGGTTCAGCGCCGCGCGGCCGATGGCACGCGCCAGCCGGTACGACAGGAAGTTGGACACGCCGATGTAGCGCGCGCGGCCCGAGCGCACGATCACGTCGAGCGCCTCCAGGCTCTCGTCGAGCGGCGTGTTCGGGTCGTCGTGATGCAACTGGTACAGGTCGACGTGATCCATCTGCAGCCGCTTCAGCGAGACGTCGATGGCGTCGAGCAGGTGCTTGCGCGAGTTGCCCTGGTCCCAGGGGTTCGGCCCGACCTTGTTGGCGGCCTTGGTCGCGATGATGAATTCATTGCGGCGGCTCGCGCCCTTGTCGCGCAGCCAGCGGCCGATGATCTCCTCGGTGCGGCCGGTGGTCTCGACCGTTCCGCCGAGCGGGTACACGTCGGCCGTGTCGAGGAAGTTGATGCCGCCGTCGGTGGCCTTGTCGAGGATGCGGAAAGAGGTGGCCTCGTCGGTCTGCAGGCCGAAGGTCATGGTGCCCAGCGCAAGGCGCGAAACGGTCAGGCCGGTGCGGCCCAGGCGGGTGGTGGGAAGGCTCATGGGTTTGCTCGCAGTGGGAGGGGCGGCCATCTTAGTCAGCGCGGCGAAATCATGCTGGCGTCGTGCGAATCCGGGGACACGCATCCATGCGGCAGATGTACACGAACGCATTGTTCGTATGGAATTGTCCGGCCATGGCGACGGCACGATGTATTCGAGGGAAGATGTTCCCAAGGAGCGCAAATGAGCATCTTCAACGAACCCAAGATCGACTGTCACAACCACATCTTCGACCCCGTTCGTTTTCCGTACCGGCCCGACACGCACTACCGCCCCTCCGGCCAGGAGTGCGGTTCGGCGCAGCTGTTCATGCAGGTGCTCGATGCCTACGGTGTCGGGCATGCGCTGGTGGTCGGGCCCAACTCGGGCTACGACACCGACAACCGTTGCCTGCTCGATGCCATCGCGCAGAGCGGCGGGCGCTTCAAGGGCATTGCGGTGGTGGAGAACGACTGCACCTTGGAGACGCTGATGTCGCTGCAGGCGCAGGGCATCGTCGGCGTGGCCTTCAACCCGGCCTTCCTGGGCGTGTCCTACTACACCGGCACCGCGCCGCTGCTGAAGATGCTGCAGCAGTTGGGCATGCTGCTGCAGGTGCAGGTGGAGAAGGACCAGTTGCCGGACCTGCTACCCCTCCTGAACGAGTCGGGCGTGCGGATCCTGATCGACCACTGCGGCCGTCCCGAGCCGCGCGACGGGCTGTCGAACCCCGCCTTCCAGGCGCTCTTGACGCTGGGCCGCAGCGGGCGCGCGTGGGTCAAGCTGTCGGGACTCGCCAAGTTCTCGCACGAGCCGCATCCGCATGCGGACACCTGGCCCTTCATCCACGAACTGGTGCGCGCCTTCACGCTGGAGCGCTGCGTGTGGGGATCGGACTGGCCCTACCTGCGCGCACCGGAACGCGTCGAGTACGGGCCGCAGCTCAAGTTGATCGAGAAGCTGTTTCCGAACACGGTGGATCGCAACAAGCTGCTGTGGGATACGCCACGGCAATTGTTGGGATGGGCTTCGGACACCTGATCGTCGTCAGGGTTTCGGCTGGGCGAAGACGCGCTTCCAGTCGTTCTTCATGCTGACCACGACCCAATTCCTGCGCACCGCTTCATCCCAGGCCTTGTCGAGCTTGCCGAAGGGCGAGGTGCGGTCGTAGGCGAATTCGCGCGCGGCGTCGTCGTGGTGCACCAGCAGCGCCAGGCTGCGGCCGGGACCGGACACGGTGTACTGCAGCATCTGCAGGTCGCCGTCGGAATTGCCGAAGGCCAGGATGGGCCGCTGGCCGATGTGCATGTAGATGCCCACCGGCTTGCCCGGGCCGTCGTTGAGGAAGGCGAGGCTGGGTTCGCGCATCAGCACGCCGTTGTTGTCGAACTTGATGCCCTGCGACGAGCCGACCACCTGCTCGGGCGGAATGCCATACGCGGCCTGGGTCCAGGGGCGCATCACTTCCATCGTGCCACCGGAGACGATGAAGGTCTTGAAGCCCTTGGCGCGCAGGTAGGCCAGCAGTTCCAGTTGCGGCTGGTAGACCGTCTCGATGTAGGGCCGCTTGAGCACCGGATGCCGCGCCGTGGCCAGCCACTGGCGCACGGACTTGTCGTACTCGTCGACCGACATGCCGCTGTTGCCCTGCACCAGCAGTTCCAGCAGCGGCTTCTCGCCACCAGCCAGCGCGCCACGCAGGTCGTTGGCGGCCAGCGCCTTGTAGACGGCGTTGTTGGCCCATTCCGGATGCCTGGGCGCGGCGGCCTTGACCTGGTCGATCATGAAGGCGAACTGCGTGTACATGGGCTGCTCGGCCCACAGCGTGCCGTCGTTGTCGAAGGTGGCGATGCGCTGCGCCGGCGGCACGAAGCCTGGCGAGCCTTCGCGCGTCACGTCGTCGACAAAGGAGACGATCGCTTTCTTGGCCGGGCCATCGTTCCAGGACGGCAACGGGTCGCCGCCGGGAACGCTTGCACAGCCCGCCAGGAGCAGCGCGACACACGCCGCCGCAAACGCCGAAGCGGCGCGATGCCAGCCACGGGCCAATGGGTTGGAGCTTGTCGGGGTCATGTCGCAGACTAGCCCGCACGGAAAGTTCCGCCCATTGCCCTTTGGGGCAGAGCCGCGTCGTATCCCTTTGCCCTGGCGGGCCGAAGCGCCAGGCGCTATCACCCGGGCGCATCGCGGGAACATAATGCCAATTTCTTACTTGCATCAGCCTGGAATGCGCGCCTCCTGTGCCTGTCAATCGCCTGGTGAACAACACATTGCGGCGAGCGAGCCGGTGTTGAAGGCCGCGCCTGCACGTGCATCGTTCGCGGGACTTGCGCGATGACCAAGTTCTGCGAAGCGTGCCACACCCCCAACAGGGACAGCGCGAGGCACTGCGTCGGTTGCAAGGGCAGGTTCTCGGGCTTTCGTTTCTCCGCCAGCACCGTGGCCGCCGAGTTCGCCGATTCGCACGAGCCGACGACGGCGATGTACCTGCCACCGTGGAAGCCGGAAGATGAGCCGGACAGCGGCGGCATCCTCAAGGGCAAGGGCCTACTGGTGCTGTTCGTGCTGCTGGTCGTGGGCGCCTTCGCCTACTGGTATGCGCTGCGCCCTGAAGGCGGCCGCCTGCCTTCTCTCAAGAACCTCACCACCAACCT
This sequence comes from Variovorax robiniae, assembly GCF_037889955.1. Taxonomy (NCBI): domain Bacteria; kingdom Pseudomonadati; phylum Pseudomonadota; class Betaproteobacteria; order Burkholderiales; family Comamonadaceae; genus Variovorax; species Variovorax robiniae. Next base: position 430,142 of record NZ_JBBKZS010000006.1, on the reverse strand, counting down.
CGGGCAGACGACGACAACGCCGTCATCGGAACCCGGCCGCCCCGTGGTCATCATCGAGCACCGGGCCACATCGAGCCGGCTCGTGGAAGGCCCCGCGCCGGTGGATGCCGCGTCGGCTGCCCCTGCGCCAGCGAGTGTGGCTGCGCCGCCGCCGCCCAAGCCAAGACCTTGCACCGAGGCGACGGTGGCGCTTGGACTTTGCCCGAAGCGTTGAGCGGGCCTTCCTGCAGCAGCCAGGCCTAAACCTTCTTGGTCCTTTGCCGGTCCTCCGAGGATTCCTCCGGACTCTTTTCGTGCGGCTTCACCGTCGAACGGATCACCATCAGCTTGTTCATGACGTCGAACCAGAACGGCGCCCCGAACGACAGGGCGAACGCCGTCAAGAACCAGCCGACCACTGACCATGCGATCACCTGCCACTCCCGGGCTCTGAATTCTTCCCACCGAGTATGCGTCCAACCGATCGGCAGGCTCAATTTCACAAAGCGGTCGATCGCCTTGGTCACGTTCGCATCCGGGTCCGATGGCTTTGCTTGCTCGGCGGGCGTCCCCGGCTTGCCTTGGGCCTCCGGGGAAGCGCTCGCCGGCGCAGACGGCGTTTCCGCGACCCGAAGCCTTTCGACGCTGGCTTTCAACTCCGGAGACTTCCCACTGTCGACGGCAGTTGCGACCAGCCGGGTCCGAACCGCCTCATCGGAGGCCAGGAACTTCACCATGAAGATCGCATCGACGTTCAGGCCAACGGCCACGACCAGGCCCAGCACGAAAAGCATCTGCTGGGTCTCCCGCTTGAACCAGCCCGATACACGGTCCATCGAACCGTCATACCAATCCTGAACCGCCTTCACTCCCTTCTCCACATCCTCGCCGGACTCCGCCAGCGCTGCGAGCAGTGCTCGCGCAACCCTGGAATCCTTTTGTTCCTGCAGCGCCAAGCGCACCTCGCCCAGCTTGAGCTCACCGATGGCCACCACTGTGGGGTCGGTGCCGTTGCCTTGACCCAGCCGATGTGTACGCGCGAGATCCAGCAACGCGAGCGCTGCCGAGCGCGCAGGAATGTAGGCCGGCATCTTTGTCCGCCCCGTGACGAAGCTCATGAGGTACTTGGGGATCCAAAGGCCCAAGGTATTGCGCTTGTACTTGAGGAGGTTCTCGTCGAATGGTCCCGAGTAGAGCGACTCGATCAGCGGATGCCTGTAGAACTTCGCAATGAGTTCATCGCCCTGCACGCCTTTGCCTGTCTTCGACGGGTAGTCGCCGCCCAGCACCTCTTTCAGGCCGCGTCCCAGCAACTTGGCGCGATCCTGGAGTCGCGCCTCGATGGCCTCTCGAATCGCGGAGACCACAAGACTGAGCAGCAGGAAGATGAACACCATTCCGATGGCCATTTCCAAGGTGGCGGATCCAAGCATTTCGAACCTCCATCAAGACAGACGGGACTCCATTGGCGGACACAGCTTCCTTCTGATCGAAGCGTGCCTTCGCTTCTCCAGTGCGAGGCCATCATGCGCACCTTCCTTCCGGTACGCCTCCCCAACTGATGTGAGAGTCGCTGGCCAGGAGCCACATGAGAGCCGACGAGCAGTCCGGGAAACGAATGGGACCCTGAACCGCCCCGGATATTCAGGGGGCTCGCTTGATCAGGCCGCCGTGCCCTGCATCGACCGCGCGGTCTCGGTCACCGCGCTTCGCAGCGAGCGCACCATCGGGTGCCCCTCCAGTTCCTTGAGCGTGAAGAAGCTCACCGGCGGCAGGTTCCAGCTCATGCGGTAGGGCAGCGCCGCGCAGTTCCCTGAGAGCTCCATTTCGGCCACGACGTCGCGCGCCAGGATGGAGACCGCGTTGGGCTCCGTGCGCAACACCATCTCGATGCTGCGGATCGACGTGGTCTCCAGCATCGGCAGCGGCGGTTGCACGCCGGCGCCGACGAAGATCGCGTTGTAGGTGCGGCGCATGGGCGTGTTGGGCGGCGGCAGGATCCAGTCGAGCTTCGCCATCCGCGCCCAATCGAGCGGCCCGCGCGACAGCCGCTTGACGCTCTTGGCGCACACCACCAGGCAAGGCGCCTGCTCGTAGATCGCCTCCTGCACCAGGCCGGTCGCGTCGCCGTCGTAGGAACGCCCGATGGCGCAATCGAGTTCGCGTGCGACGAGGCCTGCGACCAGTTCATCCGTGGTGCCTTCACGCGTCATGACGGCCATGCGCGGCGTGCGGTCCAACAGATGCGTCAGTGCGGAGGACAGCAAGCGTTGCGGCACCTGCTGCGTCAGGCCCATGCGCAGGCGCCCGCTTTGGCCGGCCCCGAGCGAGGTGAGCACGCGCGAGGTGGCCTCCAGTTCGGCCAGCCATCGTTGGGCGTAGTGCAGCACGGCCTCACCGCTCGGCGTGGGCACCAGGCCCCGGCTGGTGCGCTCGAACAGCCTGCTGCCGAAGATGTCTTCCGCCTCGCGCAGCGCCTTGGTGATGGCCGGCTGGCTCAGGCGCATCTCCGCGGCCACGCGGCCGAGCGTGCGATGGCGGTCGATGGCCGCCAGCAAGGAAAGCTGGCGCAGCTTCAGGCGGGACAGCAAGGCGTGCTGCAGGTCGGAGGCGGGGTCGCGGACGGTCGGCAAGGCCATAACTCCCAGGTTATCGGGCTATCAGAATTTAGTGCATTTTGGTGATTCGGGATGCCTAGACTTTGTCCATGCCTTCAGACAACCCATCCACTCTCACGACCCGGATCGCCGGCCTGCTCGACGCGCTCGCCGATGCGCGTAACGCCGACGATGCCCTGCGCGAGGTGGACCGTTGCCGCCGCCAGATCGCAGGCGAGAGCATCTTCAGCATCCAGCAGAACGTGACGACGGCGCAGGACCCTGCCGACGAGATCCGGCTGAGCCGCTTCTACTCGTCGGAAGCCGAGCGTTACCCGGTGAACGGCGCCAAGCGCAAGACGCTCACGCCCTGGACCGAATGCCTGTTCGTGCAAGGCCGCGTGTTCGTCGGCGAGGGCGCGGACGAACTGGCGCGCCACTTCGATGACTTCGAGCTGATGCATGCCCATGGCCTGCAGAGCGTGGTCAATGTGCCGCTGCTGCAGGGCAATCTCTGCTACGCCACCTTCAACGTCTTCGGCACCCGCGCCCGCTGGCAGCCGCAGGAAGTCCTCGGCATCCGCCTGCTGGCGCTGGCCGCGGCGCGCTGGGTTCCTGTGGCGCCCGACCTGGCGCCGCGATTCATCGGCGCATCGCTGCGCAACCCCGTGGAGGCTTGACCATGCCTGTCACCGCACTGCACCACTTCACGATCCGCTGCACGCCGGACGAACTGCCGCCGCTGGTCGACTTCTACACGCGCGTGATGCGCCTGCAGGTCGGCGCGCGGCCGGAGATCCCGGCGCCGGGCGCATGGCTCTATGCGGACGGCCAGCCGATCGTTCACCTGTACGCACACCTTGCGAAAGCGGACGCGGCGGTGCAGCCCGTGACAGGCCACGTCGATCACATTTCTTTCCGCTCCCGCGGACTGAAGGAGATGCGCGAGCACCTTGCAGCGCTGGACGTTGCGTTCGCCGAGGCACCGATTCCCGGCTGGGACATCCACCAGTTGTTCCTGCACGACCCACGCGGGCTGAAGATCGAGATGACCTTCTGGATGGACCAGGAAGAAGGGAGCGCACGATGACCAACTTTGTCCAGGCCGGCGAGGTTCGCATCGCCTTCGAACGCACGGGCCAAGGCCCCGCGCTCGTGCTGATGCACGGCGCGGAAGCCTCGCGCACCATGTTCGCCGCGCTGGTGCCGCACCTGTCGAAGCATTTCACCGTGATCTGCTACGACCAGCGCGATTGCGGCGAGACCGAGGGCCCCGAACGCGCCGCCACGCTGGCCGATCTCGCCAACGATGCGCAGTTGTTCATCAAGGCGATGGGCTTCAAGCGGGTGCATGTGTTCGGCTCGTCCTTTGGTGGACGCGTGGCGCAGGCGCTGGCGCTGCTGTATCCGCGAGCGGTCGATCACCTGGTGCTCGCCAGCACCTGGCCGCTCCCGCGCCCCTACGAGGAACTGTGCCCGGATGCGCGCCGCTTGGCCGAGTTGCGCGGCGGCTTGCCTGGCACGGCGGAGGAGCTGGCGACCTGGTTCTTCCCTGAAGCCTTCCTCGCGCAGCGGCCGGAACTTCGGCGCATCTTTGCGAACGCACGACCCGCGACGGCGCGTTCCGCTCGCCGCGCTGCAACCGTGGCCAGCACGCTGGAGAACGGCGTGGCGGACATCGTCGCGCCCACGCTGGTGCTGGCCGGCGAACTGGATCGCGTGGTGCCTGCATCGGTGACGCTGGCCATGGCCGGCCGCATTCGTGGCGCGGATGCCGTGCTGCTGCCGGCCATCGGGCATGTGACCTCGATGCAGGCGCCCGAAGTCCTCGCACATCACATGGTTCGCTTTCTGAGCCCTCAAGGAGTCAAGGCATGAACACCACCCTACTGGAGCCCTCGCCCGCACGGTCCGCAGCCGGGAAGTCGGACTACATCCGCATCGAAGGCCTGTCCAAGAACTTCGGCGCAGGCAACGACGGCGTGCTCGCGCTGAAGCAGATCGACTGCACCATCCAGCAAGGCAGCTTCGTCACCATCGTCGGCCCCAGCGGCTGCGGCAAGAGCACGTTGCTGCGCATCCTGGCCGGTCTGCTCGACTACAACGTCGGCAACGTGATGCTCGACGGCCAGCCGATCCACGGCACGCGACGCGACGTGGGCGTGGTGTTCCAGAGCTCCATCCTGCTGCCGTGGCGCACCATCCTCGACAACGTGATGCTGCCCGCCGAAGTGCTCGGCATCGACAGGAAGCAGGCGCGCGAACGGGCCATGCAACTGTTGCAGATGGTCCGCCTCGAAGGCTTCGAGCACAAGCTGCCGCGCCAGTTGAGCGGCGGCATGCAGCAGCGCGCCTCCATCGCGCGGGCGCTGCTGCACGACCCCAAGATCCTGCTGATGGACGAGCCCTTCGGTGCGCTCGACGCGATGACGCGCGAGCGCATGAACATCGAGCTGCAACGCATCTGGATGGAGAGCGGCAAGACCGTGGTGCTGATCACGCACTCGATTCCCGAAGCCGTGTTCCTCGGCGACAAGGTGTTCGTGATGTCGCCGCGACCCGGCACGCTGGAGCGGGTGCTGCCCATCGACCTGCCACGACCGCGAACGATGGAGGTGATGTCGCACCCGACATTTGCCGCCGCGACCGCGTCGATCCGCGAGCGCTTCTCGCATGCGGCTTCGTTTGATTGAAGAAAGAGGTGCAGCCATGACCACTGCCACGATGATGAACGCCGAATCCGCCCCACAGCCTGACATCCGCAAGCCGAGCGCGGCAGTCTCCACGGCCACGCCGCAACGGCCGCGCCGCGCCAACCCGCTCGCCTCCACGCGCGTTCAATCCATCCTCCTGCTGTTCACGCTACTCGGCTCATGGGAAGCCGCCGTGCGCGTGTTCAAGTTGCCCAGGCATCTCGTCCCGCCGGTGAGCGACATCGCGGTCGCGCTGTGGCGCGGCTTGGCCACCGGGCCGATGGCCAAGGACGGCTTCTGGTACCACGGCGGCGTCACGCTCGCGGAGATCCTGCTGGGCTTCGTGATCGGCAGCGGCATCGGCCTGGCCATCGGCATCATCGTGTCGCAGATGCCGAAGGTGGAGGCGCTGGTGGAACCCTATGTGGCCGCGCTGCAGAGCGTGCCCAAGGTGGCGGTCGCGCCGATCATCGTGGTGTGGCTGGGCTTCGGCATCAGCTCCAAGGTGGTGATCATCTGCCTGCTCACCTTCTTCCCGGTGCTGGTCACGAGCATCGCTGGCTTCAAGGCGGTGGACCCGGACCGCATCGACCTGCTGCGCTCGCTGTCCGCCACGCCGTGGCAGATCTTCCGCAAGGCCAAGTTCCCGAGCGCCCTGCCCTACGTCTTCGCCGGCCTGAACATGGCCGCCGCCTTCAGCGTGGTGGGTGCGGTGGTGGGCGAGTTCGTCGGTGCGCAGGCGGGGCTCGGCGTGCTGATCCTGCAGATGGAGGCGCAGGCCGACACCGGCGGCAGCTTCGCGGTGTGCGTCGTGCTCTCGGTGATCGGGATCGCGCTGACCAGCATGCTGCGGCGTGTGCAACGGCGGGTGCTGCACTGGATGCCGGCCGACGCCTCGCAGCGCACCGTCAACGCTTGATCTCGCCTCGGAGCGGCAGGCGATCCAAGCCGCACGACTTGTTTTCTTGAACACATGACCGGTGCAGTACCGGCGAAGGAGTGGACCATGTTGACACGACGCAATTTCGGATTGGCCCTGGGCGCCCTCGGACTCACGGGCGGCCTGCCGGCCCTGGCGCAGAACGTGCGCATCATGCGGGTGGCGAACACCGCGGCGGTGAACGATCCGCAGCAGTGCTTCGTCACCGCCGGCCAGTCCCCCAGGCTCAACTTCTACAAGTCCGGCGGGGTCGATGTGGAATACGTCAACATGTCGAGCATGACGCAGGCGCTGCAAAGCCTGCGCGCGGGCCATGTGGAATTCGGCCCCGCCGTCCCCGGCATCCTGCTGCCCGCCATGGCCAAGGACCCGTCGCTGGACCTGGTCAGTGTCTACAAGTGGCTGCCGCGCAATGCCAACACGATCGTCGTGAAGCCCGGCAGCCCGATCAAGACCGCAGCCGACCTGGCCGGCAAGCGCATCGGGGTGCGCAGCCAGGGCGACGCCGGCGTCGTGATCACCAAGACCATGCTCGCCGAACTGGGCCTGAAGGACGACAAGTGCGAATACATCGCCATCGGCGACGGCGCGCCGGCCGGTGCGGCCATCGACAACGAGCGCGTCGATGCGATGGTGGCTTTCGACACCGCCACGGCGCGGATCGAACTGGTCGGCACCAAGCTGCGCTACGTGCCCCTCACGCCCAAGTTCGCCCAACTGGGGTCGGGCTGGATGTGCGTGCCGCGCAAGATGCTGAAGGACGAGCGCAAGAACCTCGTGGCCTTGTTTCGCGGCATCGCCAAGTCCACCATCTTCTCGAATGCCAACCTCGACGCCGGCATCGACCTGCACTGGTCCGTGTACCCCGAGAGCAAGCCCAAGGGGCGCACCGAAGAAGAGGCGCGCAAGGAACTGGCCTTCATCCTGAAGGATCGCAAGAACAGCTGGATGCGCCGCCCCGACGACCCGGACCAGCGCATGGGCGCTTCGTCCCTGGCCGAGTGGAAGGCCAACATCGAGATGGCGGCCGAGAGCAGCAAGAACCCCAAGCTGGCCGAAGAGCTGGGCGATCCCAACCGCCTGTTCTCCAACGAACTGATCGACGAGATCAATGCCTTCGACAAGCAGGCCATCGTGGAAATGGCCAAGTCGTTCAAGGGGTAGAAAAAATTCTATTAAGGAGCTGCACCATGAACGTCCTCATTTCCGGCGCCAGCATGGCCGGCCTTTCCGCCGCCTGGTGGTTCGCCAGTCTCGGCCACCGGGTGACGGTGGTGGAGCGTGCCGATGGCCTGCGCCCCGGCGGTGCGCCGATCGACGTGCGTGGGCGCGCGCTCGGCACGGCGCAGCGCATGGGCATCCTCCAGCAGATCGATGACCAGAAGGTCGTCATCACGGACCCTGCGCCGGTTCTCGATGGCACGGGAAAGCAGGTCGCGACCCTCGACCTGCGCTGGTTCGCCAACGAGACCGACGAGGACATCGAGATCTCGCGCGACCGGCTCAACCAGATCCTGCTGCGCGCCCTGCCGGACGGCGTCGAGTTCCGTTTCAAGACCTCCATCGCCTCGCTCGTCGACGGTCCCGATGGCGTGGACGTCGCCTTCACGGACGGCGTGCAGGGCCACTACGACCTCGTCGTGGGTGCCGATGGTCTTCACTCCAACGTGCGCAAGCTCGCCTTCGGCCCGGAGAAGAACTACGTTCGGCACTTCGGCTACTACGTTGCGCTCCTCGATCTCCCCAACGATCGTCCATGGAAGCGCGGCATGCTCAACGTGCCCGGCCTGACCATCGCGGTGCGTGACGCGGGCGACGGTCCGCAGGCCTTCGTGCTCAGCGCCAGTGCCGAGATCGACTACGACTACCGCGATGTGGCCAGCCAGCGGCGCGTCATCGATGGCCTCCTGTCGCGCGTCGACGCCTGGCAGGTGCGCGACATCCGAGCCGCATTCGCGGACCCCGATGCCAGGGGCTTCTACTTCGATTCGGTGAGCCAGACCCACATGCCCAGTTGGATCAAGGGGAACGTGGCCGTGATCGGCGATGCGGGCCACTGCGCCGCGCTGTTGTCGGGGATGGGCACCACGCTGGCCATGGTGGCCGCGGAGACACTGGCGACCACCTGGACGGACTGCGGCGGCGACATGGCCGCTGCATCCCCGACCTACCACGAGCGCCTGCGTCCCTATGTCGACCAGTGCCAGGCATTCGCGCACGAGGGTGGGCCGATCATGGTGCCCGCGACACAGGAAGCGCTTGACGAGCGCAATGCGACTTTTCGGGCGTATGCCGAGAAGTTTGCGGGAGGCTTGGAACCGGCTGGCGCCTGAAGGGTTGCCCAGAGGTTCGGGTTGCAGGGGGTGGCCGAGGGCAATGGTCGAGTGCCGGCCAAGGTCAATTTATGAAGTTAAACTTCGTAGTTGCCCTGTCCAACAGCCATTCGACCCAACCCAAGCGAATGCCCACCCCACTGGCCGATCCGTCAACCGAAGCCGCCCACGCCCTGGCGGTCGACCTGCGAATGCTGGCATCGCAGTTGCGGCGCCGGTTGCGCCAAGAAGCTTCCGTCGCCGGCTGGACGGAATCCCAGCGTGCCGTCCTGTTGCGACTGGAGCGGCAGGAAGCCGCCACCGTGACCGAACTGGCCACGGCCGAAGGTGTGCGCTCCCAGTCGATGGGCGCCACCGTGGCATCGTTGATCGAGGGCGGCTGCGTCAAGGGCGCACCGGACCCGGCCGACGGCCGGCGCACGCTGCTCTCGCTCACTCCGCAGGCACGCAAGATGATCCGCCAGGTGCGCGCCGCGCGCGAAGACTGGTTGCAGCGCACGATCTCCGCGCGCTACGCGCCGGCCGAGCAGAAGCAGCTCATTGCCGCGGTGAAGCTGCTCCAGCGCCTGCTCGATTGAACCCGCAATCGAAAGACCCCTTGAGCCAGACCTTCCGCTCGCTGCGCATCCGCAACTACCGGTTGTGGGCCGCCGGTGCGCTGGTGTCCAACATCGGCACCTGGATGCAGCGCACGGCGCAGGACTGGCTGGTCCTGACGCACCTCACCGACCACAACGCAACGGCCGTCGGCATCGTGATGGCCTTGCAGTTCGGTCCGCAGTTGGTATTGCTGCCCTTCACCGGTCTCGCCGCCGATCGGTTGAACCGGCGCAAGCTGCTGATGGTCACGCAGGCTTCAATGGGGGCGCTCGCGCTCGGCCTGGGGCTGCTCACCCTCAGCGGCATGGCGCAGCTGTGGCATGTCTACGTCTTCGCGCTGTTGATGGGTTGCGTGGCGGCATTCGATGCGCCGGCGCGCCAGACCTTCGTGGCCGAGCTCGTGTCGGACACCGAGCTTTCCAACGCGGTGGCGCTCAACTCGACATCCTTCAACGCGGCGCGCATGGTGGGTCCGGCCGTGGCCGGCCTGGTGATCGCGGCGACCGGCCCGGGCACGGCCTTCCTGCTCAATGCACTGTCTTTCGTGGCGGTGCTGATTTCGCTGGCCTGCCTGCGCAAGAGCGAGTTCTTCTCGCGGCATGAAGCGGCGGGGCGCCGGAGCGCGGGCCTGATGGAAGGCTTTCGCTACGTGTGGGCGCGGCCGGACCTGCGCGCGGTGCTGGCGATGCTGTTCCTGGTCGCGACCTTCGGGCTGAACTTCCCGATCTTCATCTCCACCATGTCGGTCGGCGCCTTCCATGGCGGACCCGGTCAGTACGGCCTGCTGTCCTCCACGATGGCGATCGGCTCGGTCACCGGCGCGCTGCTCGTGGCGCGCCGGGCGCAGCCGCGCCTCTGGCATCTGGTGGTGGGCTCGATGCTGTTCGGCTGCGCCACCTTCGCGGGCGCGTTGATGCCGAATGCCGTCGCCTTCGGCATTGCCCTCGTCGTCACCGGCGTCGCGGCGCAGACCCTCACCACGACTACCAACAGCCTGGTGCAACTCTCGACCGAGCCCGCGCTGCGCGGCCGTGTCATCGCGATCCTGATGGCGACGCTGCTGGGCAGCACGCCGATCGGCGCACCGGTGGTCGGCTGGGTCGCCGACACCTTCGGCCCGCGCTGGGCACTGGGCGTGGCCGCTGTCGCGGGGCTGGCGTCGGCGGTCATCGGGCTGCGTTACCTGATTCGATACCACGGACTGCGGCTGTGGGTGGAAAGGTGGCGGCTGCGCTGGAGCGTGCAGGCTGTGGCAAGCGCAGGGGCGACGGGACTGCAAGGCGCGCGGGCCCTTGCGGATCGCTAGTCAGTCCACGGGTTGATCACCCGCGCGTCCATCGCCCTGAAGGCTGCCTCGTCGCGCGTGGCGACCGCGAAGCCGCGTACTGCGGCGATGGCCGCAATCATCGCGTCCGGCGTTCCGACGTTGTACCCCGCCCGACGCGTGCGCTCCATGATCTGCGCGTAGCCCACAGCGGCCGTGTAGTCGAAGGGCAGGATACGGCCGTCATACAGTTGGATCGCGCCCGACATGATGGCGTCGAGTTCGGCCCGCGACTTTCCGCCGGGCGTGAGCCGACCAATGCCGTCCATGACTTCCATGACGGTGATGGCACTGATGAACAGGCTGCCGGGAAGCTGCGCGTCCACCCACGCCCGCACCTGCGATTCGGGCGTTCTCTTGTTGACCTCGGAAAGGACGTTCGTGTCGAGCAGGATCATTCTTCAAACGTTGCCGGAGGGAAGACTTCCTGCGAGCGCTTGAACAAGGCGTCCATCTCGTCATCGGTAACAGACTGCCCGCCCTGCACGGCGAACTCGGCTCGGATGCGCTCGGCGCGTTCAAACATCTGGGTGCCCAGGCCCTTCTTCGGCTGCGCGGCTTCGACCAGGAACTTGCGCGCAAGACCCTCGACGCTGCCGCGCCCACCTTTGGCCTTTTCGAGCTCGGCCAGCGAGCGCAGCGCCGTGAGCGTCTCGTCGGGCAGGTCTCGGATCAGAAGATTTGCCATTGATATCATTCTTTAAAAAATTGATCTCAAATATCATGATAGCAATGTGAGTGAGAAATGCAATCAAAAGCCGCGCGGCCGTCCGAAGCCTGCAAACTCAAGCAAACACAAGTGCAAGTCCTTCGAACAAAACGACTGGTGATTGGGCCTTACGGGCTCGCCTTGCGCAGCACGTTCCTGGCATGGATGCAGCACGCCGCCATCGAGTCGTTCCTGAGCCGCTCCTTCCCCGATCTGCCAAAGGGCGAACTGCTTTTCGATCGGCTGATTCGCCGTGGTTCGGCCGCACTGCCGGAAGCGCGTGTGTGGGCAGTGACGGATGCCGCCGATGGCGAATTAGTGGCGCATGTCGAGTGCAAGGCAACGCCGAAGACCTCCGGCGCTGAACGAGAACTCATCTACGCGGTGCGACGAGACTTCGAGGGCAGAGGCATCGCGACCGAAGCCGTGATGGCCATCGTATCCGACCTCATCGCGACGGGTGTGGACCTGGTGGCCTATGTCAACCCCGCCAACAAGGCCTCCCGGCGCGTTCTCGCAAAGGCTGGGTTCGACCTGACAGGCGAGGCAGTGCAGGGACAGGGCGAGCGATGGGTTCTTGCGAGGCGAGCATCGATGCAATCACCGAGCCCGCCACGACCAACCTAAAGCTTGATCCCCGCCCCCTTGATCGTCGGCCCCAGCACGCTCACCTGCTCCTTCACGAAGTCGTTGAACATCCCGACGGTCTCAGGCTTGGCCACGATCCCCAGGTCATTCAGCTTCTTCTGGATCTCGGGCATGACCAGCACCTCGTTGCACGCCGTATTCAGCCGCGTCACGACATCCGCAGGCAGCTTGGCGGGGCCCGACAGTCCGAAGAAGTTCTCGAGCACCAGCTTGGGCTGCTTGAGTTCCACGATGGTCAGAACATCCGGCATCAGAGGCGAGCGCTGGGTACTCGTCACAGCCAGCGGCACCAGTTGTCCGCTCTTGAAGAAGGGCACGTAGGACGTGATCACGTCGATGCCGATCGGAATCGTGTTGGCGATCAGGTCGGTGGTCATGGGTGCGCCACCCCGGTACGGCACATGCACCAGATTGGTCCCCGTCGTTTTCCTGAGCAACTCGCCGTAGATGTGGCCGATGGAGCCGGGACCGCCGGAGCCGAAATCAATGCGGCCGTCCTTGCGCGCGAGCGCCTCGAACTCCGCGAAGGTCTTGATGCCCGAAGGCTTGCTGGCCATGATGACCAGCGGCGCGGCACCCAGGTAGGCGATGTGGCTGAAGCCGGTCGCAGGGTCGTACGGTGGCTTGTCCAGCGTGAACGGGCCGAGCGCGATGGGCGTGGTGTTCGAGAGCATCAGGGTGTAGCCATCGGGCGCCGACGTGGCGACTTGCACCCCGCCGATGGTGCCACCCGCGCCGGGCTTGTTGTCGACCACCACAGGTTGGCCCAGCTTCTTCGTCAGTTGCTCCGCCATCAGTCGCGCCAGCACGTCGCTGGAGCCACCCGGCGGAAAGGTCACGATGATCTTGATCGGCCTGTCGGGCCACTGGGCGAACGCGGGGAGCGTCGCCGCGGCGGCGCCGGCGGCCAGGAACTGCAGCGCGGTGCGCCGCGTGGGGCGGAAGATGGGCATGGGGTTCTCTGCGGCAATGGAATGGGCATCGCCAAGCAGGAAGCGCGCCCGATCGCCCTCTGCTCTCTAAGATCGGACGGTCGCCACTTCATTCGCCCCCCCTCGACATGAACCCTCAGCGCAAACGAATCGGCATCATCGGCGGATTGGGCGCGCTGGGCGCAGCCGACATCTTCTTCAAACTGGTGCAAGCCACGCCGTCCGCGAGCGGTCGCGACCAGTACGACCTGATGTTCGAGCAGCGTCCCTTCGACGAGCCCGAAGCGGCCGGCTCCGACGAGGCGAGCCTGACGGCGCGCAAGCTGTATGTGTTCGACATGGTCCGGCACTTCGAGGCGCGCCAGGCCGATGCGGTGCTGCTGCCCTGCTTCATCAGCCACACCTTCCTCGACGAGATCGCCGGCGAGGTGCGCGTGCCCCTCCTCGACATGCGGGATGCACTGGTTTCGCACGTGCAGCGACGCCATCCGGAAGCGCGTCGCATCGGCGTGCTCACCTCGGACCGTGTGCGGCGGCATCGGCTATTCGAGATTGCCTTCGAGCGTGCCGGGCTGGCAGTGATCCAGCCTGCGCCGGATTTGCAGCGCACGGCCCTAATGCCCGCCATCTATGGCGCGAACGGCATCAAGTCGGGGCACCTGCAAGGCGAGGCGATCGACCTGCTGGAAGCCGCGTGCCGCAGCCTGCTGGACCAGGGCGCCGAATTGATCGTGCCCGGCTTCACCGAAATCCCGATCGTGATCGAGGCCTTGCGCGAGCGCGGGCTTCCGATCGTGGATTCCAACCGCGTGTACGCCGGCCATGCCGTCACGGATGCCGGCAACACCAAGGCGAGGCCGTTCAAGGTGGGCGTGGTGGGCGGCGTCGGGCCGGCGGCCACCGCCGACTTCATGCGCAAGATCGTGCTCAACACGACGGCGGCGCGGGACCAGGACCACATCAAGATCGTGGTCGAGCAGAACCCGCAGATTCCCGACCGCACGGCGAACCTGATCGGCGACGGCCCCGACCCGACCGTGGCGCTGTACGCCACCTGCAAGAAGCTGGAAGCGGGCGATGCGGACCTGATCGCGATCCCCTGCAACACCGCCCATGCCTTCGTCGAGCGCATCCAGCCCTACCTGTCGATACCGATCGTGAACATGCTGCACGAGACGGTGCGACACCTGCGCGAGCACCATCCCGGTTGCCGGCGGGTCGGCCTGCTGGCCACCTCCGGCACGCTGGGCAGTCGCGTCTACCACGAGGCCGTGGAAGGCGCCGGGCTGGAGGCCATCGCACCCGACGAGGCGAACCAGGCCCGGGTGATGAACGCGATCTACGGCGAGAAGGGCGTGAAGGCGGGCTACACCGAAGGCGAATGCCGTGACGACCTGATGCTGGCCCTCGCGCACCTTGTCGAGCGGGGCGCGCAGGCGGTGATCCTCGGCTGCACGGAGTTGCCGCTGCTGCTTGCGCAATCGGCGGCCTTCCCTGTGGCCCGAACGCACGTGGTGCTGCTCGACCCGACGGACATCCTTGCGCGCAAGTGTGTTGCGCTTGCGCACGGTGACTCGCCGTAGTCACCATCCCGGACGGCGCGTGCTCGATACCGGTCAAACCCGGGATCCGGGCCGACCATCGGCGGCATACAGTCGGCATTCAAACCTCCTGGAGAAACGAGCTTTGAACACGCTGCGCACCGCCGCCATGAGTGCCCTTGCCGTCCTCGCGATCGGCAGTGCAGTCGCCCAGCCTGCAACCCCGCCGGGGCCAGGGTCACAGGCACCCACGACGGTGTTCACGCGCGCACGCGTCACGTCCTTCCTGCAGGAGGCGGACAACAGGTTCTATGTCCGCCTGAAGCTCTTGCCACTCGCGAAGCTGCCCTTCACGACGCAGGCCTTCCGGGTGACCGACCGCTCGTTGCTGGCCGACATCCCCGAGGGCGCATGGGTCAAGTTCACCTCTCGGCGTGTCGACGGCGAGAACGTGTTGACGGCCATCCACGTGGTCGACGAGTGCAAGCGCTTCGATCCATGCGACTGATGCAGGCCCTTGCCCTGCCCCCACGAGTCGGCGGCCTGGCACGCAGGGCCGCCCGGGTGCTGGCAGCGCTCTGCATCGCCGCGCCCGCGCTCGTGGCCGCGGAGCCGATCTTCCCCGGCGCCTCGTGGAGCACGCCCGCCACCACGGGGCAGCCGAGTGGATGGTCCGCAGAGAAGCTCAAGCTCGCGGATGACTATGCCGACTCGGTTCGCTCCGACGCCTACCTCGTGATCCACCGTGGCGTGCTGGTGCATGCCTACGGGGACATCGATCGGCCGATGAACCTCGCGTCGGTTCGCAAGAGCGTGCTGAGCGTGCTCTACGGCATTCAGGTGGACCGCGGCGCCATCGACCTGAACCAGACCCTGGCGGCGCTCGACATCACGGACAAGGGCGGGCTGTCGGACGTCGAGCGGACCGCCACGGTCCGGCAACTGCTGCAATCGCGATCGGGGGTCTACCACGAGGCGGCCTACGAAACCCCTGATGCGAAGAAGCGGCGCCCCGAGCGCGGGAGCCATGCACCCGGCACCTGGTGGTACTACAACAACTGGGACTTCAACGCGCTCGGCACCATCTTCCAGCGCCGCACGGGCAAGGACGTCTTCCAGGCGCTGAAGACCGACCTGGCGGAGCCGCTGCAGTTCGAGGACTTCCGCTACCCGCGGGACACCAGGTTCGAGCAGGAGCGCGCCTCGGACCACCCCGCCTACCTGATGTTCCTGTCGGCGCGGGACCTGGCACGTGTCGGCCTGCTCGTGAGTCGCGATGGCCAGTGGAACGGTCGCCAGATCGTGTCGACAGCCTGGCTGCGCGAGAGCACGAAGTCGTACAGCGGGGTCTCGGGCGGCAACGGTTACGGCTACATGTGGTGGGTGCCGTTCACCGCCTTCGCCGCGTGGCGGCCCGCCAGCAACCCGCTGGTGCTTGCGGACGGGACTGGCGGCCAGTTCATGCTGGTCGATCGGACACGAGAAATCGTGGTCGTCCATCGTGTCGACAACAGCCGGCTCTGGTTCAAGCGCAACGCCGTGGATGTGGGGCAATTCAATGTGCTTGCCGCGCGCATCCTCGCTGCGGCGCCGGATGAGAAGTAGCCAGCGGCGCGCCACTCTTGCGCGCAGGGTGAACGCCGCATGTCAACCGCTGGCTTGCACGGCGAATTGATCAAAGCATCACCAACCAGACAGGGGGAATTGCATGAGAGCCATCGTGATCGCAGCCTTGCTTGCCACTGCGGCAGGTTCAGTCCTCGCTGCCGATGCAGCAGAGCGAAAATTCATCCGGGAGGGCATGGCCGAAGGCGAGGTCCTGGTCAAGATCGGCAAGCCGGACTATGAGAGCGTAGTCAGCGGCGGCGCGGCCACGGTGGTCGAGAAGAAGTGGACCTACATGCCGGCCCCGCGCGATGAACAGACGCTGACCACCGTGACCATCAAGAATGGACGGTGAGCGAACCCATGGTGGCGAACAACAGGGTGTAGACGTCGGGTGCCGAGGTCGCCACCGCTTCGGCGCCGATGCCGCCACCTGCACCGGCTTGTTTGTCGATGATCACCGCCTGGCCCAGTCGTTCTGCCAGCTTCTGGCCCACGGTGCGTGCCATGAGGTCTGTCGCGCCGCCGGCGGGGAACGGCACGACGAGGCGAATCGGCTTGGCCATCGCAACGCCGGAGCCCAGCGCGGCGCCGTTGATCGCGCAGATCACCGGCTTGGCGCATTCGCGGACCGCATGAAAGCATTCACGCGTGCGGCGCGAATGCGCGGGCAGGTCACCGGGGCCCTTGATGACCGACGCACGGCCCTTGAGGTCGGCGCCGGCACAGAACACCTTGCCTGCGCCGGTCAGCACGACGACACGCACTTCGTCCATCTCGGAGATACGGTCGAGCGCGAGCGTGAGTTCGTCGTTGAGCGCGTTCACTGGCGGCGCGTTGAGCGTGAGGGCGGCGACGAAGTTGTTCAGTTCGTAGTTCAGTTGGGTCAGGTCGTTCATCGTCTCCGTTCCGGCGCGAAGCGCGCTCGTCTTGTTCGGTAGGGCCAGTCCATGGACCGACCTGCCGCGACGAAGCCATGGCGTCGACAGGGCTGATATGCGGTTTTCGGCAAGTCGCTACGCCCGCATGCGCCTTGCAACCGCGTTGAAACGTCGAGCGCTCCCTCCTAGGGTTGTCCCTAGACGGACATGCCACCTCGCGCTCAAGAATCCGCCGGTGTCGCAGTTGCTCACTCCAGACGAACTCCCCAAGTGGGTGCCGGGGAAGCTGCTCGCGTGCAGCGACGACCTGGGCTGGAATGGCGTCGCGCTCCGCGCGTATCGCTACACGCCGCTGGATGTGCCCGTGCCGGCGCTGGCCGACTTCATGATCGTGTCCTACCGACGAGGCTGCACGCAGATGGAGCGTCGCTTCGAGGGGCGATGGACCCGGACCCAATGCCAGCCGGGCGACATCTCGTTGCTCACGCGTTCCCAGGGCTCGCACTGGCACTGGACCGAGGAGATCGACGTCGCACATGCCTACCTTTCCGAGGCGCTGGTCTCCAGGGTCGCGACCGAAATGCTCGAGCGCCAGGTTGCGGACATACGACTGCACGACCTGCTCCAGACACAGGACCCGGTGGTCTCGTGCATCGTCGACATCATGTTTCATGAATCGGGCAATCGGGGCGTGGGCGGCCCGCTGTACGTCGAGGCCTTGAGCACCCAGCTTGTCGTTCACCTGATCCGCAAGTACGCGTCGGTGACGTACCGGGAGGCGGCCGTTCGTGGCGGGTTGCCGCAGGCCGTGTGCCGCAGGCTCGTCGAGTACATCGAGACGCACCTGCACGAGGGCGTCACCATCGCGGACCTCGGCCGCGTCGCAGGCATGGGCACCTGGACGCTGGGGCAGCGCTTCCGACAATCCTTCGGCAAGGCGCCGCATGCCTGGATCATCGACCAGCGCGTGGCGCGCGCCCAGGGCCTGCTTGCGCAAGGAACGCTGCCGGTCAAGGCCGTGGCTGCGGCCTGCGGGTTCGCCGACCAGGCACACCTCACGCGCGTCATGCAGAGCAGGCTCGGCTTGACGCCCGCGGCCTTGCGGCGCGGCACAGCGGGAGATTGAAGGCCGACGGCTACACCACGCTTTTGTTCAAGAGTTTCACCGGGTCGTTCAATACCTCGCCGGACGCAATCGGTACCTTTGCTCCACGGTCGTCGCCCTGACCGGAACAAGGAGACAAAGCTCATGAATGCCCCCGTTCACCCGTCCCACCTTTCAGACCCGAACAGCCCCGATGGCGTGACACGGCTCGATGCCGTCGTCATCGGCGCCGGTGTCGCCGGCCTGTACCAGTTGCATCGCCTGCGCGAGATGGGTCTGGCCGTTCGTGCCTACGATGCCGCATCCGGCGTTGGTGGCACCTGGTACTGGAACCGGTATCCCGGCGCCCGCTTCGACTCGCAGGCCGAGGTCTATCAGTACTGGATCTCCGAGGAGTTGTACAAGGCGTGGAAGCCCAGCGAACGCTTCCCGGCCCAGGCCGAGACCGAGCAATGGCTGAACTTCGTGGCCGACCGGCTCGACTTGAAGAAGGACATCCAGTTCAACACCCGCATTGCCTCGGCGCACTTCAATGAAGACACAGAGCGCTGGGCCATCACCACCGAGCAAGGTGAGCGCATCGATGCGCAGTACCTCGTCGCCTGCTGCGGCATGCTGTCGGCGCCGTTGACGGAGCGATTCCCCGGGCAGGCCAGCTTCAAGGGCCGGATCGTCCACACGGGCCTCTGGCCGAAGGAAGGAATCGACTTGAAGGGCAAGCGCGTCGCCGTCGTGGGCACGGGCGCGACCGGCATCCAGGTGATCCAGACGATCGCCTCCGAGGTCGGCGCGATGAAGGTCTTCACGCGCACGCCGCAGTACGTGGTGCCCATGAAGAATCCCAAGTACAGCCAGGCCGACTGGGACCATTGGAGCCGCCAGTACGAATATCTCAAGCAACGCGTGCAGGGCACCTTCGCGGGCTTTCACTACGACTTCGAGAGCGGGCCTTGGATCGAGAAAACGCCCGAGGAACGCATCGCTGTCCTGGAGAAGTTCTGGGACGACGGATCGCTGTCGATGTGGCTCGCGACCTTTCCGGAGATGTTCTTCGACGAGGGTGTGAGCCACGAGGTGTCGGAGTTCGTGCGCGCCAAGATGCGCGTCCGCCTGAACAACGACCCGGACCTGTGCATGAAGCTGATCCCGAGCGACTACGGCTTCGGTACACACCGCGTCCCGCTGGAGAACAAGTACCTCGAGGTCTACCTGCAGGACAACGTCGAGGCGATCGACTGCCGCGCCGCGCCGATCGAATGCGTGGTGCCCGAGGGCATCCGCACGGCAGACGGAAAGGTGCATGAAGTGGACGTGATCATCCTGGCCGTGGGCTTCGACGCGGGCTCGGGTGCGCTGATGCGCATCGACATCCGGGGCCGCGATGGTCAATCGCTCAAGGCGCAGTGGACAGAAGAGATCCGTACCGCGATGGGCCTGCAGGTGCATGGCTTCCCGAACCTGTTCACCACCGGCGCGCCGCTGGCGCCATCGGCGGCGCTGTGCAACATGACGACCTGCCTGCAACAGCAGGTGGACTGGATCACCGGCTGCATCGCCTACGCTCGCGCGCACGGCAAGCACGTGGTGGAAGCCACGAAGGAATTCCAGGACGAATGGGTGGCGCACCACGACGAAACGGCAGCCCCGACGCTGGTGGTCAAGACGGACTCCTGGTACATGGGCTCCAACGTCGAAGGCAAGCCGCGGCGCCTGCTGTCGTACATCGGCGGCGTTGGCAACTACCGAAGCCGCTGCGACGATCTGGCTGCCAATGGCTATCCCGGATTCGCGATGCATTGAGCACACGGCAGCACTTCATTCAAACACCAGAAGGAGACGTCATGACCATCAACACCTACTACGGCCCGGAAGGGCATGGCCCGTACGAGCTGTACGACATCGGCACGCTGGACCTCGAGGAAGGCGGCGCCATCCCCAACTGCCAGCTGGCCGTCGCCACGCACGGCACGCTCAATGCGGCGAAGGACAACGCGATCCTGGTGCCCACCTGGTACTCCGGCACCAGCAAGATCATCGAGCAGGTCTACATCGGAACCGGCCGCGCGCTGGACCCGGCGAAGTACTTCATCGTCGTGGTCAACCAGATCGGCAATGGGCTTTCAACCTCTCCGCACAATGCCAGCGGCGATCAGTCGGGTCCCCGCTTCCCGCGCGTGCGCATCGGTGACGACGTTCGCGCGCAGCACAAGTTGCTGACCGAGCGCTTTGGCATCAACTCGCTGGCACTCGTCGTCGGTGGGTCGATGGGCGCCCAGCAGACCTACGAATGGGCGGTGCGATACCCGGACATGGTCAAGCGCGCAGCACCGATCGCCGGCACCGCGAGGAACACCGAGCACGACTTCCTTTTCACGGAAACGCTGGTGGACGCCATCACCACCGACCCGGGCTTCAAGGACGGGAACTACGGCAGTTCCGCCGAGGTGGCGGCGGGATTGAAGCGGCACGCCAAGATGTGGACGGTCATGGGTTGGAGCACCGAGTTCTTCCGCGCCGGCCGCCACCGGGCACTGGGCTTCGATTCGATGCAGGCTTTCGTCGACAACTTCATGACCGGCTACTTCGCGCCGATGGACCCGAACGACCTGCTGGCGATGGCGTGGAAATGGCAGCGCGGCGACGTCAGCCGGAACACGGGTGGCGACCTGCCGGCGGCACTGGGGCGGATCAAAGCCAAGACCTTCGTCATGCCGATCAGCCACGACATGTTCTTCCCGCCCGCGGACTGCCAGGCCGAACAGGCGCTGATCCCCGGCAGCGAGTTCCGTCCCGTCGCGAGCATCGACGGGCACCTGGCGCTGTTTGGAACAGACCCGGAGTTCCTGGCGCAGGTCGATACGCACTTGCGCGCGTTGCTTGCGATTTCCGATTGAGGTTGCCGCGTCCTGGACGTTGTCGAATCCCGTGAGCGCGAAGTCCGTCCCGGCGCGCATGCCGCGTTCTCTCGTGACTGACAGGGCGCCGAAGGCGAGGTTTCCCCTGCCGTGCTGGCTTGGCCTCGCTTCGACGCTCTTGGGAATTAAGGTGTCTCATAAGAGCGA
The DNA here is from genome assembly GCF_037889955.1 of Variovorax robiniae. NCBI lineage: Bacteria > Pseudomonadati > Pseudomonadota > Betaproteobacteria > Burkholderiales > Comamonadaceae > Variovorax > Variovorax robiniae. Next base: position 409,193 of record NZ_JBBKZS010000006.1, on the reverse strand, counting down.
TATCAAATATTAAGCACTCTGTAAGGATCGATAAACATTCACATCCTTGCTTGATCCAATCGCTTTTGTGATAATCACTCTCATGGGAACTCTAAAGTCAATTAGTGGTTCTGAAAAGAACGCAAAAGCGGCAAACGTCTCACCGATTCCGCTGCCGGTCGAGCGCGCCCTCCTGAAGTTGGGAAGCGACATCAGCCTGGCCCGCCGTCGTCGGCGGCTGTCCCAGGAATCGCTGGCTGTGCGCATCGGCGCATCGCTGTCGACGGTGCGTCGCATGGAGAAGGGCAGCGCCAGCACGCCATTGGTCTTTCTGGCCAGGACGCTGCATGTGTTCAGCGAACTCCCCCGGTTCGAGAGCCTCCTTGACACGGCAAAGGACGACATCGGGCTCACACTCATGGACAAGGACTTGCCGCAGCGCATCCGGACGCGCAAGAAGCCGACAAGCGGGGCGCTGTGAAGGCCACCACGGACATTCGCGAGACAGTCGATATCTGCGTTGGCCAGGCGGGCATTCCCGTCGGCTCGCTGATCTATTCCCGCCAAGGCCGGCGGGAGAACTCGGCATTCGCCTATGGTCAGGGATGGCTTGCCAGTTCCGACCGATTCACAGTGTCTCCCGACCTCGAGTTGATTGCGGCACACCAGTTCCGAAAAGCACCCACGAAGGACGACTCGCCGTTCTTCCTGGCCCTTGCCGACACCGCGCCGGACGCATGGGGCCGTCGGGTCATCCTGCGCGACCATGCCAAGCGCCGCCAAAGTGGTGAAAGGCTGCGTGACCTGAACGAACTGGACTTTCTGCGAGCCGTCGACGACTTCAGCCGCGTTGGCGCGCTGCGCCTGCGCGACGGTGAGGGCACATACCACCGCTCAGTCGATGCCGGCAAGCGTGCCACGCCCCCTTTCGTGGACCTGGGCAAGCTCTATTCGGCCAGTCGCGCTGTGGAGACTGGCAGCGAAACTGCGCAAGACCTGCGCTATCTGCGCGGTAACGGTACGTCCCTGGGCGGCATGCGGCCCAAGGCAACCGTCATCGACCACAGCGGTCTCCTCGCCATCGGCAAGTTTCCGAGCATCAACGACGATCGAAGCATCACCTGCGGGGAAGTGCTGGCGCTGCGCCTGGCGGCCCTTGCCGGCATCGATGCGGCTCGCGCACGCATCGAGCTCATCGAAGATGCCCCGGTTGCGCTGATCCAGCGGTTCGACCGCACTGCCGATAGCGGCCGCATTCCGTACATGTCGGCAGGTTCGTTGCTCCAGGCGTCGCGCCAGGACGAGCATTCATATACCGAGATCGTTGATGCCATGCGCGCGAATTCCGCGGACCCCGTCGCGGACGCGCGGCAGTTGTGGCGCCGCATGGCCTTCAACCATCTCATCACCAACGTCGACGACCACTTGCAGAATCATGGCTTCCTCCATGTCGGCAGCGGGTTCTGGCGAATGGCCCCGGCGTTTGACATCAATCCCTTCCCGGACAAGGCGCGTGAGTCGAAGACCTGGCTCTCGGAGGCGGACGGGCCCATCGTGTCCATCGAACAACTCATGGGCAGAAGCGACTACTTCCACCTGAGCGCGAAGCAGGCCCATGCGGCACTGGCGGATATCTATGGGACGGTGATTCACTGGCGAGAGCTTGCGATGAGCGCAGAGGTCGGGCTGACCGCAGCCGAGCTTGAAGCCTTCGCGCCGGCGTTCGAGCATGAGGCGCTTGAAGAAGCGCGCCTGTTGTTGCGCTGAATGCGCCTGCGGCGCTCTCAAGGGGGCGCACTCAAGGGGGCGCACTCAGCGGCCCGGCGAAGCCGATTCCGCGGGTGCGCACGAACAAGCCATGCTCGCCTTGGTTTCCCTCTGGACCGCTGCATTCATCCCGACTGCCGAAGCACCAGTTGCGGATCCGCCAAGTACGTCTGCCGCGCACGCGCCGGCGTCTGGATGCGGTCCAGCAGGATCGCGGCCGCATGCTCGCCGAGCTCGCCGGGCCGGATGTCGATGGTGCTCAACGGCGGATTGGAATGGGCCGCGTCCTGCACGTTGTCGAAACCCATGAGCGCGAAGTCCTGGCCGGCGCGCAGGCCGCGTTCCCCCAGCGCTGACAGCGCGCCGAAAGCGACCACGTCGTTGTAGCAGACGGCCGCGGTGGGCCGCGGCTTCTTGTCCAGCAGCGCGCTCATGGTTTCATGGCCGCCTTTTCGTGTTGGCTGGGCAGCAACCAGCAGGTCTTCGTCGAACGCGATGTCGCGCTCCGCCAGCGCCGCCCTGAAGCCCTTGAGGCGCTGTTCGAGCACCACGCCCGTGCGCCCGCCAAGGAAGCCGATGCGCGTGTGCCCGGCGTCCAGCAGGTGCCGCGTGGCCGCATAGATGCCGCGCTCGTTGTCGGCCCCGGCGAAGTCGTACTTGCCTGGCCCGAGGGTGCGGACCATGACGACCAACGGCATGCCCCAGGACTCGACTTCCTTCGTCAGCGTCTTGGGCGTGCCATAGGCCGGGCACAGGACCAAGCCGGCGGCTCCCTGCTCGCGCATCGTCCTCAGCACCGTGTTCTGGCGCTCGACATCCTCGTTGGTGTGCGCCATCAGCACGATGTACCCCGCCTCGACGAGCTTGCGCTCGACGCCCACGAGGATCTCCGCAAAGAACGGATTGGTGAGGTCGTTGACGATGACGCCGATGGTCTTCGAGGTCTTGCCGCGCAGTTCGCCCGCACGGCTGTTGTAGACGTAGCCGATCTTGCGTGCCGCCTCACGGACGCGCTCCGCCGTTTCCGCCGGGATCAACGGGCTGTTCTTCAGGACCAGCGACACGGTGGACTTGGAGACCTCCGCTGCCGCGGCGACATCGAGGATCGTGACCGCTCGGGTCGTTTTTTCTTTGCCCATGGTCATTTCTAGGTGTTTTCCCGCACTTAAATAAAAGCGCTTGATCTTTTACTGGAACGTTCCAATAATTCATTCAACCGTTCCAACGAATGTATCCGCAAAGGGGACAACATGGTTAACAAAGCAGTGACTGGATGGGGCCTGATCGGCGCCAGCACGATCGCTTCCGAGTACATGATCGAGGCGATCCGCGCGCAGCCGGGCCATGAGGTCGTGGCGGTCGCCAGCAGCAATGCCGATCGCGCCAAGGCCTTCGCCGCGAAGCACGCCATCGCTGGCGCGTACGACAGCGTCGCGGACTTGCTGGCCAATCCCGCCGTGCACGTCGTCTACATCAGCACGACCAATGAATTGCACCGCGACCAGGTGATCGCGGCAGCAGCGGCCGGCAAGCATGTGCTCTGCGAGAAGCCGCTGGCCTTGAATCTCGCCGACGCGCAGCAGATGGTGCAGGCCTGTGCCGACGCCGGGGTGGTGATGGCCACCAACCATCACCTGCGCAACGCGGCAACACATCGCCAGATCCGCGAACTGGTCCAGGGCGGCGCCATCGGCCGGCCCCTCTTCGCCCGCGTCTTCCATGCCGTCTACCTGCCGCCGCACCTGCAAGGCTGGCGCATCGACAAGCCTGCGGCGGGCGGCGGCGTCATCCTTGACATTTCCGTGCACGACGCGGACACGCTGCGCTTCATCCTGGGTGCCGAGCCTGTCGAAGCGGTCGCCCTCGCCCAGTCCGCATCGCTGGCCCGCGAAGGCCTGGAAGACGGCGTGATGGCCGCCCTGCGTTTCGACAACGGCGTGGTGGCCCAACTGCACGACGCCTTCACGGTGCCCTTCGCCGGCACCGGCATCGAGATCCACGGCGACAAGGGAAGCGTGGTCGGCCGCAACGTCATGACGCAGAAGCCGATCGGCGAGGTGCTCCTGCGCGACGCGCAGGGCGAGCACGCCGTGCCGGTCGAACACGAAAGCCTCTACGAACGCGGCGTGGGCCGCTTCTGCGCGGCCCTGCGCGGTGAAGGCGAACCGGCCGCGACCGCACTCGACGGCGTGCGCTCGCTCGCCACGGCATTGGCCATCGCCGAAGCCAGCCACAGCGGTAAAGCCACCCGCGTGGCCACCCTCCAACCCTAGGAATCTCCATGAAAAAAGTAATCACCGCCGAGCAGGCGGCGGGACTCGTTCGTTCCGAAGATGTCGTGAGCATCAGTTCATCGAGCGGCCTGGGCTGCCCGGACAAGGTGCTGGCGGCCATCGGCGCACGCTTCGACAGCGAAGGCCAGCCCCGCAACCTGACCACACTGAACCCGATCGCCGCCGGCGACATGTACGGCATCAAGGGCATCGACCACATCGCCAAGCCGGGGCTGCTGTCCCGCGTGCTGGCCGGCTCCTACCCGAGCGGCCCCTCCTCCCTGCCGATGCCGGCCATCTGGCACATGGTGGTCGACAACCAGATCGAGGCCTACAACATCCCGAGCGGGATCCTCTACGACATGCACCGGGATGCGGCGGCCAAGCGCCCCGGTGTGCTGACCAAGGTCGGCCTCGGCACCTTCGTCGACCCTGAACTCCAGGGCTGCGCGATGAACGAGGCCGCCGCGGCCAACCCGGTGGTGCGCAAGGAGACCTTCGACGGCCAGGAGTGGCTCTACTTCCCGGCCATCGTGCCCGACGTGGCCATCATCCGCGCCACCACGGCGGACGAGCACGGCAACCTGACCTACGAGCATGAAGGCGCGCTGCTCGGTGGCCTCGACCAGGCGCTGGCCGCACGCAACAACGGCGGCATCGTCATCGCCCAGGTCAAGCGCGTGGTCAAGGAGGGCAGCCTGCGCCCGCATGACGTGCATGTGCCCTGCAACCTGGTGGACTACATCGTGGTCGATGCGGAGCAGTGGCAGACCACGCAGACGCCGTATGACCCGGCCATCAGTGGCGAGATCGCGCAGCCGCTGGCGACCTTCGAGCCGCAGGTGTGGGGGCCGGAGAAGGTGATCTCCCGCCGTGCAGCGATGGAACTGGCGCACGGCCACGCGGTGAACCTCGGCTTCGGCATCTCGGCCAACGTGCCGCGCATCCTGCTGGAAGAAGGGCTGCATGGCGAAGTGACCTGGGCCATCGAGCAAGGCGCCGTCGGCGGCATGCCGCTGCTGGGATTCGCCTTCGGATGCGCATCGAATGCAGACGCGATCATGGCCTCGCCGAACCAGTTCACCTACTTCCAGGGTGGCGGCTTCGACGTGACCTTGCTGTCCTTCCTGCAGGTCGATGGCAACGGCAGCGTCAACGTGTCGAAGCTGGGAGCCAAGCCGTATCTCACCGCGGGCTGCGGTGGCTTTGTCGACATCACGGCGCATGCCCGGCGCATCGTGTTCTCAGGCTTCTTCACGGCTGGCGCCAAACTGGAAGTCGGTAACGGCAAGCTGACCATCCTCAAGGAGGGAAAGACCCGCAAGTTCGTCCGGTCGGCCGAGCACATCACCTTCAGCGGTGTGATCGGGCGCCAGCGCGGGCAACGCGTGACCTACGTGACCGAGCGCTGCGTCATCGACCTGGAGGACGACGCGCTGGTCGTGCGCGAGATAGCGCCGGGCATCGACCTGCAACGCGACGTGCTGGACCAGGCGGAGATCCCGCTGCGTGTGGCGAAGGACCTGCGCGTGATGGACGCCGCGTTGTTCACCGATGCGCCCTTCGGGCTTCGGCTCAAGGCGGAGGAAGTGCGGCGCGGGGCATCGCTTCAGGTGGCAAAGGCGTCGCACCCAGTGGATGTGGCCTTGGCTGCTCCAGTGGTCAAGGAAGTCCTGGTGGCGGAGCTGCATCGTGGCTGAGTCGCTGATCCAGGTCGAGCGCGACGGCGCCGTTGCGACTGTCATGCTCAACAGGCCGTCCAAGCTCAACTCGCTGACGCCTGCCATGCTGGACCAGCTGGAACTGGCAGCACGTGAGCTGGATGCCGACACAACTGTGCGCGTCGTCATCCTTCTGGGCGGCGGCGAGAAGTCCTTCTGCGTCGGCGCCGACATCAACGAATGGGCGGCCCTGCAACCACTCGACATGTGGCGCCGTTGGGTGCGCCGCGGCCACCAGGTGTTCGACCAGTGGGCACGCCTGCGGCAGCCGGTCATCACGGCCATCAACGGACACGCCTTCGGCGGCGGACTCGAACTTGCAATCACGGGGGACATCCGCATTGCAGTCGACAGCGCGCAGTTCGCCCTGCCTGAAGCCTCCATTGCGACCTGCCCCGGATGGTCGGGTACGCAACGGCTGGTCCAGTTGATCGGTGCCAGCCGCGCGAAATATCTGGCGGTGAGCGGCATGCGCCAGTCGGCTGCCGAAGCCCTGAGCGCCGGACTGGTTCACGAAGTCGTGCACGCGTCCGAACTCAGGAGCCGCGCAAACGGACTGGCGCGCGAGATGACGACCAAGGCGCCCGTCTCCCTGCAACTCACCAAGCAACTCATCAACGCCGCCGCTGGCGAGGACGCCGCCGCCACGCTGGAAGCGATGGCCGGTGCGCTCGCCGCCACCACGCAGGACGCCAGCGAAGGCATCCGGAGCTTTCAAGAGAAGCGGGCTCCGAGCTACGCAGGCCTCTGACCCATCGACACAGGACAACGCAATGAACACCTCGACCCTCTCCCCCGCCGACGCGCTGACCCGCAAGCCGTATCAAGGCAAACTGCTCATCGACGGCGCCTGGTCCGAAGCCGCCGATGGCTCGACGCTCGACCGCAAGTCGCCCGCGCATGACAAGCTGGTCGCGGTCTACGCCCAGGCCGGCGCGGCCGATGCCGAGCGGGCAATCGCCGCCGCGCGCAAGGCCTTCGACAAGGGCCCGTGGCCCCGCATGAAGGGCGCAGAGCGCGCCCGCATCCTGCGCACGGTCGCCGAAGGCATCCTCTCCCGCAAGCACGAACTCGCGCTGATGGAGACGCTGGAGAACGGCAAGCCGATGGCCCAGTCTCTGGCCGAAATCGAAGGCGCCGCCGACCTGTGGCACTACGCAGCGACGCTGGCGCGCAACCTGCACGGCGACAGCTACAACACGCTCGGCGAGAACACCCTCGGCGTCGTGCTGCGCGAACCCATCGGTGTGGTCAGCATCATCACACCCTGGAACTTCCCCTTCCTCATCGTCAGCCAGAAGCTGCCCTTTGCACTGGCCGCAGGTTGCACCACCGTCGTCAAGCCGGCCGAGGTGACCTCCGGCACCACCGTGATGCTCGGCGAGATCCTCCAAGCCGCAGGCATGCCGAGCGGCGTGGTGAACATCCTGGTCGGGCGCGGCAGCGTGGTCGGCGAAGTGATGGTGACGCACGCCGATGTCGACATGCTGTCCTTCACCGGCTCCACGGCCATCGGCAAGCAGGCCGTCGCCAAGTCTGCGCAGACGTTGAAGAAGGTGTCGATGGAACTGGGCGGCAAGAACCCGCAGATCATCTTCCCCGACTGCGACTGGGACGCTGCAGTGGACGCGGCCGTGTACGGCATCTACTTCAATGCCGGCCAGTGCTGCAACAGCGGCAGCCGCATCCTCGTGCATGAGTCGATCGCGGAGCGCTTCACCGTCGCCGTCGTCGAGCGCTCGAAGCGGGTGAAGGTCGGCGACCCGCTCACGCAGGGCGTGCAAGTCGGCGCGATCACGACCGACAAGCAGCTCGAGACGATCCTGTCGCACGTCGAAGGCGCTCGTCGCGACGGTGCGACGGTCGCACTCGGCGGCGCACGCATCTCCACGACAGGCATGTACGTCGAACCGACTGTCGTGACCGGCGTCACCCGCGACATGGCCATCGCCAAGGAAGAGGTCTTCGGCCCGGTGCTCGCCGTCCTCACCTTCAAGGACCTCGACGAAGCCGTGGACCTCGCCAACAGCACCCTCTACGGCCTTTCGGCTGCCGTCTGGAGCCAGGACTTCAGCACCTGCCTCAGCGCCGCGCGCCGCATCCGGGCCGGCACGGTCTGGGTCAACACCTTCCTCGAAGGCCATGCCGAACTTCCCTTCGGCGGCTATCACGAAAGCGGCATCGGCCGCGAACTCGGCCGCTTCGCGACCGAGGACTACACCGAGACCAAGACCCTGCACATGCACCTCGGCGGCCGCACCGACTGGTACCTGCCGCGCTGATCCCTTCCCTCACCTTCACCACCCTCACTCATCCGGAGACACACCATGAAGAAGCAACTCACCAGCCTCGCGATCGCGGCGACCCTTGCAGTCCCCGCACTGGCCCAGCAACAGAGCGTCGAAGTCCTCCATTGGTGGACGTCCGGCGGCGAAGCCTCGGCGCTCAACGTGCTCAAGCAGACGTTGGAGAAGCAAGGCGTCACCTGGAACGACATGCCCGTGGCCGGCGGCGGCGGCGAGGCGGCGATGACAGCCGTGCGCGCACGCGTCACCGCTGGCAACCCGCCGACCGCCGTGCAACTGCTCGGCTTCGACGTGCAGGACTGGGCCAAGCAGGGCGTGCTGGCCGACCTCAACGACATGGCGGCCAAGGGCAACTGGGACAAGGTCGTCCCGCCGCAACTCCAGAAGTTCACCAAGTACAACGGCAAGTGGATCGCGGTGCCGGTCAACCTGCACACCACCAACTGGCTCTGGGCCAACAAGGAAGTGCTGGCCAAGGCCGGCGTGACCGGCGAGCCGAAGGACTTCGATGACTTCATCGCCGCCGCCGAAAAGGTCCAGAAGGCCGGCTTCATCGCCATCGCGCACGGCGGCCAACCCTGGCAGGACGCGACCGTGTTCGACAGCGTCGTGCTCTCGACGGGCGGAGTCGACTACTACAAGAAGGCTTTCATCGACCTGGACACCAAGACACTGAACTCGCCCACCACGCTGAAGGTGTTCCAGCGCATGTCGCAGATCCGCAAGCTGGTCGACAAGGACTTCTCGGGCCGCGACTGGAACGTGGCCTCCGGCCTGGTCATCAGCGGCAAGGCCGGCTTCCAGATCATGGGCGATTGGGCCAAGGGCGAGTTCGTGAATGCGAAGAAGGTGCCGGGCAAGGACTTCTTTTGCTACCGCTTCCCGGGCACGCAAGGATCGGGCGCCTTCAACACCGACAACTTCGCGATGTTCAAGCTGAAGGATCCGGCCAAGACCGCAGCGCAGATGAAGATGGCCGAAGACGTGATGGACCCCTCATTCCAATCGTCCTTCAACGTCATCAAGGGCGCAGCGCCCGCGCGCAACGACGTGTCGGATGCGGCCTTCGACGACTGCGGCAAGAAGGCCATCAAGGACGTTGCAGAGGCCAGCAAGAACAACACGCTGGTCGGCTCCATCGCCCACGGCCACGCGGTGCCGGCCTCGATGAAGAGCGCCTTCTATGACGTGATCACGCGCCACTTCAACGGCCAGATCGACGACAAGAAGGCCGTCGCCGAGTTGGTCTCCGCCGCCAAGAACTGAGCCCTGCCATGAAAGCCGGTTTCCTCCCCAAGTTGCTGTTCAGCCCCAGCGTGTTCCTCGTGCTGGTGTGCGTGTACGGCTACATCATGTTCACGGTCTACCTGTCCTTCACGACGTCGACCATGCTGCCGACTTTCGAGTTGGCAGGTACCGCCAACTACACGCGCCTGCTCGGGTTGGAGAACTGGCAAGTCTCCCTGTCCAACCTCGCGACCTTCGCCAGCCTCTACATCCTGATCGCGATGGTCATGGGCTTGGGCCTCGCCATCCTGATCGACCAGAAGATCCGCTCCGAAAGCGCCTTCCGCTCGATCTTCCTCTACCCGATGGCGCTGTCCTTCATCGTCACCGGCACGGCCTGGAAGTGGCTGCTGGACCCGGGGGTCGGGCTGGAGCGCACCGTGCACTTGCTGGGCTGGGAGAGCTTCTCCTTCACCTGGATCAAGGACAGCGAGATGGCGATCTACTGCGTCGTCATCGCCGCGGTCTGGCAGACCAGCGGCTTCGTGATGGCGATGTTCCTGGCCGGGCTGCGCGGCGTCGACAGCGAGCAGGTCAATGCGGCCAAGGTCGATGGTGCGAAGACCTGGCAGGTCTACCTGCGCATCATCCTGCCGCAGCTCGGCCCGGTGTTCGTCTCGGCCTTCGTGATCCTGGCGCACATGGCGATCAAGTCCTATGACCTGGTCATCGCGCTGACCAACGGCGGCCCTGGCCGCTCCACCTGGCTGCCCTCGGTGTTCATGTACCAGTACACCTTCACCCGCAACGAGATGGCGGTCGGCGCGGCGAGCTCCGTGCTGATGCTGCTGGCCATCGGTGCGGTCGTGCTCCCTTACCTCTTCAGTGAAATGCGGAAGGTCAAAAATGGCTAATGCAACTGCCCACCCGGCCGTGCATGTGCACGGCGCCAGCGGCATCGCGCCCAAGCTGGATGTCGCGCGCATCGCGCTCTACATCGTGCTGTTCGTGTTTGCGGTGGCGTTCCTGATGCCCGTCTACGTGATGGCCGTCAACTCCTTCAAGCCGCTCGACGAGATCCGCAACGGCAACATGATGTCGCTGCCGATCGACTGGACGATTGCACCGTGGCTCAGCGCCTGGAGCACGGCGCAGATCGGCGTGCAGCCCACGGGTCTCAAGCCCTTCTTCATCAACTCCTTCCTGCTGGTGATTCCGTCGGTGGTGCTGTCGACGCTGATCGGTGCGCTGAACGGCTACATCCTCACGCAGTTCAAATTCCGCGGTGCGAACCTGATGTTCGCGGCGATGCTGTTCTCGGTGTTCATCCCGTTCCAGATCGTGCTGATCCCGATGGCCAAGACGCTGGGCTTCCTGGGGCTGGCCGGTACGGTGAAGGGGCTGATCTTCGTGAACACGGTGTACGGCATCGGCTTCACCACGCTGTTCTTCCGCAACTACTACGCGGCCTTCCCGGCGGAGCTGATCCGCTCGGCCCGCATGGACGGCGCCGGCTTCTTCGGCGTGATGGGCCGCATCCTGCTGCCCAACAGCACGCCGATCATCGTCGTCACCGTGATCTGGCAGTTCACCAACATCTGGAACGAGTTCCTGTTCGGTGCGTCCTTCAGCGACTTCAGCTCGTATCCGCTCACGGTGGCCTTGAACAACCTGGTCAACAGCAGCACCGGCGTCAAGGAATACAACGTGCATTTCGCCGGCGCCTTCATCGCGGCCATCCCGACGCTGGTGGTGTACCTCGTGTCCGGCAAGTATTTTGTTCGTGGCCTCATGGCCGGCTCAGTCAAGGGCTAAGCGCCCAACCCCAAGGAGATAAGCATGGCATCCCTCGACCTCGTCAACGTGCAGAAGAGCTTCGGCCCCGTCAAGATCCTGCACGACATATCCATCGGCCTGCAGGACGGCGAGTTCCTCGTGCTCGTCGGCCCCTCGGGCTGCGGCAAGAGCACGCTGATGAACATCATCGCGGGCCTGGAAGAGCCGACCGCCGGCACGCTGAGCCTGCAAGGCCGCGACATCACGACGGTGGCGCCTGCGGAGCGCAACATCTCGATGGTGTTCCAGTCCTATGCGCTGTACCCGAACATGACCGTCGCCAAGAACATCGAGTTTCCGCTGGAGATGCGCAAGGTCGAGAAGTCGCAGCGTGCCGAGCGGGTCAAGTCGGTGTCCAAGCTCTTGCAGATCGAGCACCTGCTGGACCGCAAGCCGCGCCAGCTCTCGGGCGGCCAGCGCCAGCGCGTGGCGATCGGCCGGGCACTGGCGCGCGAGCCGCAGCTCTACCTCTTCGACGAACCGCTCTCCAACCTCGACGCGCAACTGCGGGTCGACATGCGCACCGAGATCAAGAAGCTGCACCAGCGGCTGAAGGCGACCATCGTCTACGTCACGCACGACCAGATCGAGGCCATGACGCTGGCCACCCGCATCGCGGTGATGAAGGGCGGCGTGCTGCAGCAACTCGGCACGCCGTACGAGGTCTACAACAAGCCGGCCAACACCTTTGTCGCGAGCTTCATGGGATCGCCGCGCATGAACCTGGTCAAGGCGAAGGTGTCCGGCACCGAAGGCGCGTTGAGCCTGGACATCCAGTCCGGCAACAGCCCGCGCGTGAGCATCCCGCTGCCGTCTTCCGTGGCACCGGCAGGCTTGCGGGCCTATGCCGCCCAGGAAGTCATCGCCGGCATCCGCGCCGAGGCCGTGAGCCTGGCGCGCGAGGGCATGGTGGCGGGTCCGATGCACTGCTTCGTTGATGCGCGTGTCGAGGTGATCGAGCCGACCGGCGCCGACACGCTGGTGGTGCTGAACCTCGGCGGCAGCGAATTCACCGTTCGCCTGGAACCCGACGCGCCGCTCAAGCCGGAGCAGAACGCGCGCTTCCTGGTGGACCTGTCGAAGCTCGTGTGCTTCGATGCGAAGACCGAATCGCTGATCGCCTGAGCGCCATGACGACGCCCCGCCCCCTGGCCGTGGTGACCGGCGCCCGACGCGGCATCGGCGCCGGCATCGCCATCGAGCTGGCCTCGCGCGGCTTCGACATCGCGCTCACCGACATCGACAGCACGGGCGCCGAGTCCACGCTGGCCGACATCACAGCACATGGCGCGTCATGCAAGCTCTTCGAATCCGACCTGGGCCGGGTCGAGGATCACGGCGCCGTGGTGCAACGCATCGTCGAATGGCACGGCCCCATCGCGTGCCTCGTCAACAACGCAGGCATTCCCGCGCCCAGCCGCGGCGACCTGCTCGACGTGACGCCGGCATCCTTCGACCGCGTGCTCGATGTCAACCTGCGCGGCACCTTCTTCTTCACGCAGGCCGTGGCGCGGCACATGGTCGGTACACCCTCGACGCTTCGGCGCGCCATCGTCACCGTCTCCTCGGTCAGCGTCGAGATGGCCTCGATCGAGCGCGGGGAATACTGCGTTTCCAAGTCCGGCCTCGGCATGCTGACCAAGCTCTTCGCGCTGCGCCTCGCACCGCTCGGCATCGGCGTGTTCGAAGTGCGGCCCGGCGTCATCCGCACGCCCATGACCGAGGGCGTGGCCGGCAAGTACGAGCAACGCATCGCCGACGGCCTGGTGCCCATGGGCCGCTGGGGCTACCCGGAAGACGTCGCGCATGCCGTGGCCGCATTGGCCAGCGGTCAACTGGGCTTCTCAACCGGCAGCGTCCTCCACGTGGATGGCGCACTTTCCGTTCCGACGCTATGACCACCGAAAGCTACGACTACATCATCACCGGCGGCGGCTCGGCCGGCTGCGTGCTGGCCAATCGCCTGAGCGCCGATCCGACCGTGAAGGTGCTGCTGCTCGAAGCGGGCGGCTCGGATCGCCATCCCTTCTTCCACATGCCCGCGGGCTTCGCGAAGATGACCAAGGGCATCGGCTCCTGGGGCTGGCACACGGTACCGCAGAAGCACATGAAGGACCGCGTGCTGCGCTTCACGCAGGCCAAGGTCATCGGCGGTGGCTCGTCGATCAATGCGCAGCTCTACACGCGTGGCGTTCCGGCCGACTATGACGAATGGGTCAGCGAAGAAGGCGCCACCGGCTGGTCGTACCGCGAGGTACTGCCGTACTTCAAGCGCTCGGAAAACAACCAGCGCTTCGCCAACGAATTCCATGCCTATGGCGGGCCGCTCGGCGTGTCGAATCCGATCAGCCCGCTGCCGATCTGCGAGGCCTTCTTCCAGGCGGGACAGGAGCTGGGCATCCCGTTCAACCCGGACTTCAATGGCGCATCGCAAGGCGGCCTCGGCTACTACCAGCTCACGCAGTTGAACGCGCGCCGGTCATCGACGTCGACTGGATTCCTGGACAAGCAAGTCCGCGCCCGCTCGAACCTCACGGTGATGATGCAGACGCGTGCCCTGCGCGTCGTCGTGGAAGGCGGTCGGGCCGTTGGCGTGGAAGTCGTGAGCGGGAGCAATGCGACCCCGCGGGTGATTCGCGCCGATCGTGAAGTCATCGTCTCTTCCGGCGCCATCGGATCGCCCAAGCTGCTCATGCAGTCCGGCATCGGGCCTGCGGCGCACCTGCGCTCGGTCGACGTGCGGGTGGTCCACGACCTACCCGGCGTGGGCGGCAACCTGCAAGACCACCTGGACCTGTTCGTCATCGCCGAGTGCACGGGCGACCACACCTACGACAAGTACAACAAGCCGCAGCATGCGGCACTGGCCGGCTTGCAGTACCTGCTGCTCAAGACCGGTCCGGTCGCATCCAGCCTCTTCGAGACAGGCGGCTTCTGGTATGCCGACCCGAAGGAAAACGCGCGCTCGCCGGACATTCAGTTCCATCTCGGCCTGGGCTCCGGCATCGAGGCCGGCATGGCCAAGCTCAACAATGCCGGCGTCACGCTGAACACGGCCTACCTGCGGCCCCGCTCGCGCGGCACGGTGCGCCTCGCCAGCAAGGACCCCGCGGCGGCGCCGCTGCTCGACCCCAACTACTGGTCCGATCCCTACGACCGCGAGATGTCGATCAAGGGCCTGCGGTTGGCGCGAGACATCATGCGCCAGCAGGCCATGGGCCGGTATGTGCAAACGGAGGTGCTACCCGGCACGCGCCTCGAAACCGACCAGGAACTCTTCGACTACGCCTGCGCCAATGCGAAGACCGATCACCACCCGGTCGGCACCTGCCGCATGGGCCTCGCAAGCGACCCAGACAGCGTCGTCACGCCGGACCTGCGCCTCATCGGCCTGCAGGGCCTTCGCGTGGTCGATGCCTCCGTCATGCCGCGCGTGCCTTCGTGCAACACCAACGCGCCCACCATCATGGTCGCGGAAAAGGCGGCCGACCACATCCTGGGCCGCATCGCCTGACGCGCCTACCCACTTCCACATCCAGAGACCCATCATGCAGATCACCCTCCCCCAAGCCGATGGCACGCTGATGCCCTACTCGCTCAAGGCCCGGCCGATCGTGCCGACCGGCAAGCCAGCGCCCTTCAACCGCACCGTGTTCGCTGCGGCGCATGTGGTCGTGAACCCACTGGCGACCGTCGACCCGTGGGACGCATCGCCCGCGATCGATTGGGAGCGCACGCTGGCCTTCCGCGAGCACCTCTGGTCGCTCGGCTTCAAGATCGCGGAGGCCATGGACACCGCCCAGCGCGGCATGGGCGTGGACTGGCCCGTCGCCCGCGAACTGATCCAGCGCAGCCTGCGCCATGCGAAGACCATTCCCGGCGCCGACCTCGCCTGCGGTGTCGGCACCGATCAACTGTTGCCAGGGCCTGACGTGACGCTGGCGCAGGTCGAAGCGGCCTACCGCGAGCAACTCGAAGTCGTCGAGGCCGAAGGCGGCCGCGCCATCCTGATGGCCAGCCGGGCCCTCGTGCGCTGCGCCCGCAGCGCCGATGACTACCTCGCCCTCTACGGCCGCCTGCTCAAGGACGCGTCCAAACCGGTCGTGCTGCACTGGCTCGGCGAGATGTTCGACCCCGCCCTGCGCGGCTACTGGGGCTCGACCGACCTGCCGACCGCGCTCGACACGGTCGCCCAACTCGTGCGCGACAACGCCTCGCATGTGGAAGGCATCAAGGTCTCCCTGCTCGATGCCAAATGGGAACTCGACCTGCGCCGGCGCCTGCCAGCCGGCGTGAAGATGTACACCGGCGACGACTTCAACTACGCCGAGTTGATGGCCGGCGATGAGCAAGGCCATTCGCACGGACTGCTGGGCATCTTCGACCCGATCGCACCGGTGGCCGCTGTCGCGCTCGGCGAGCTGGCCGCCGGCCGCACCGAGCGCTTCCGCGAACTGCTCGACCCCACCGTGACGCTGTCGCGCGAGATCTTCCGTGCGCCGACGCGCCACTACAAGGCCGGCGTCGTCTTCCTCGCCTGGCTGAACGGCCACCAGGACCACTTCTCGATGGCCGGCGGCCTGCAATCGGCACGCGGCGCGGCGCACTTCGCCAAGCTCTTCGAACTGGCCGATGGCTGCGGCGTGCTGACCGATCCGGAGTTGGCCGTGCTGCGCATGGAGCGCTACCTGTCGGTGGCCTGCGGCATCCAGAAATGAGGCCCGCATGAACATCGAACAGGACCTGGAGCGCATGGCGCTGCAGGAGCAACGCCTGTGCCTTTCGCATTTCGACCACGCGATGGCATGGGACCTCGGCACTCGGATCAAGACACGCAGCGAAGCGATGGGCATGGCGCTGACCATCGAGGTTCGGGTGGCACGGGAGACGGTCTTCCTGTTCGCGATGCCAGGCACCACGCCCGCCAACGCCGACTGGGCCCGGCGCAAGCGCAACACGGTCGAGTTGCTGCACCAAAGCTCCTACGCGGTCGGCAAGTCGCTTGAACGCGAAGGCAGGACCCTTGAACAAAAGATGGGGCTGGCGGTGCGCGACTACGCCGTTCACGGCGGCGCATTTCCGATCCGGGTGGCCGGAACCGGCTGCGTGGGCGTCGTCACCGTGTCCGGCGCGCCGGATCGGGAAGACCATGCGATGGTGGTCACGGTGTTGGCGGAGTTGTGCTCGGTGCCGCCTGCGGACTTGGCGTTCGACTGAAGAGAAAGCCCACAACCGAAGCGCCTGCGGCGCTCCAGGCGGCCGCCAGAGGCGGCTGCTCTTGCGGGCCGTCCGAGCCTGCGCAGGCAGGCTCGGAGCCGCGGCCCTCAGCCCTCAAGGGGGCGCACCCAGCGGCCCGGCAAAGCCGGCTCCGCGGGTGCCCACGAACAGGCACTGCCCGCGCCGGTTTCGATCCCGCCGGACCCGCCAGTCCTTGCCTTCTTATTTGGTACTGCATCGGTTGTTTTTCGAGACCAGCCTTCGCTTTCCGGAGAAGTGAGCAACAACAAATTTTTCAGTGCGCTGCGGGTTGTGGTCGTTAGACTTGTTCACATTCATTGACTTTTGCACTTGCAGGAGCCCGATGCCATGGACGAGCTTTTCATGCGGCGCGCCCACGCCGCCATCGGTGAGCGTTCGGTGTCCCCGTGCCCGAGCCCCCTCAGCTACGCCCTCGTAGCCGGCGCGACGCTGGCGCTGGCCGCGTGCGGCGGTGGAGGGGGCGGCTACTATTTCCCGGTGCTCCCGCCATCGTCCGCGGCGCCTGCCCCGGCCCCGGCCCCTGCCCCCGCGCCGGCGCCGTCTGCTGAACCGCCAGCGCCGGCACCCGCACCGTCGGCAGAACCGCCAGCACCGCCAGCGCCCCTACCGCCTGCCCCGCCGGCACCTGTGCCGCCGCCCCCTCCTGCACCCGTACCGCCGGCGCCTCCAGCACCTGTCCCGCCGCCACCTCCAGCGCCCGTGCCACCAGCCCCGGCGCCGGTACCGCCACCACCTCCAGCACCGGTGCCAGCCCCTCCGGCGCCCGTCCCCCCACCGCCGCCTCCAAGCTTCCCCGTGAGCGGCAACGTCACCGGCCTGCTCGGCACCGGGCTGGTGCTCCAGGCCAACGCCGCGGATGACCTGGTCGTCGCGGCCGACGGCAGTTTCAGTTTCGCGACGCCGCTGGCCGATGGCGCCAGCTACTCCATCACCGTCAAGTCGCAGCCCAAAATCCTGACCAAGGTCTGCACCGTCACCAACGGCAGCGGCACGATCTCCACGGCCGCGGTGACGAACGTGGAAGTGACCTGTGCCGCACCGCCGGCCCGCTTTGCCTATGTCGCGAATTCCGGCGACAACACCGTGTCGGTCTTCACCCTCGATCCCACCTTGGGCGCGCTCAGCCCGTTGGCCGTGCCGACGATCGCGGCAGGGCTCTTCCCCAGCGCCGTCGCGGTAGACCCCGGGGGCCGATTCGCCTACGTGGCGAACCGTGACGCCAACACCCTGTCGGCCTACACCATCAACATCGCCACGGGCGCCCTCGGCCCAATGGCCGTGCCGGCGGTAGCGACAGGGGGGGCGCCCTATGCCATCGTCGTGGATCCCACGGGCCGCTTTGCCTACGTCGCGAATGCCGGCAGCAACAACGTGTCAGCCTTCAACATCGACGCCTCCGGCGCCCTCAGCCCGATGGCCGTCGCAACGGTGGCGACAGGGATCAGTCCCCAAGCCATCACCGTCGATCCCCTGGGACGGTTTGCCTACGTCGCGAACTACATGTCCTCGACCGTGTCCGTCTACGCCATCGATGCCAACACAGGCGCGCTCAGCCCGATCGCCACACCGCCGGTGGCAACAGGGGTCAATCCCATCCACGTGGCCGTGCACCCCTCGGGCCGCTTCGCCTACGTCGCGAACTCCTCCGACAACACCGTGTCCGCCTACGTCATCGACGCTACGACCGGCGCTCTCACCCCGATGGCCGTGCCGACGGTACCGACGGGGGACCGCCCCTACACCGTCGCCGTGGAGTCGACGGGTCGTTTCGCGTACGTGGCGGATGCCAACGGTGGCGTCGTATCGGCCTACACCATCGATGCCAGTTCTGGCGCGCTCTCCCCAATGACCCCGCCGACGGTGCCGACAGGCGGTTCGCCCTACTCGCTCGCCGTGGACCCCACCGGCCGGTTCGCCTATGCGCCGAACATCGATGCCGGGACCGTGTCGGCCTTCACCATCGATCCCGCATCGGGCGCCCTCACCCCAATGGCCGGGTCACCCGTGACCGCAGGCGGCAATCCATTGGGCATCGCCTTGTCGAGGTAAATGCACGACGGCGTCACTCTGAAGTCCGGTATCGTTCGCCCCTTTTGACGGCATCTGGCCCGTCCTTCCAAGGGTTGAGTTTTGGCGCTTCACGACTTCGACGTTCTTATCGTTGGCAGCGGACTCTCCGGCCTCAGCGCCGCGGTCCACCTGGCCCGCACGCATCGCGTGGCCGTCATCACCAAGCGCGCGCTCAGCGATGGCGCGAGCCAATGGGCCCAGGGTGGCATCGCCGCCGTGCTAGCCGAAGGCGACAGCATCGAATCGCATGTGCAGGACACGCTGGTCGCCGGTGCGGGCCTGTGCGACCTCGCGGCCACGCGCTTCGTCGTGGAACACGCGCCCGAGGCCATCGCCTGGCTGCAGACACTGGGCGTCCCGTTCACCGAGGAAAACGGCCTGCTGCACCTCACGCGCGAGGGCGGCCACAGCGAGCGGCGCATCGTGCATGTGACCGACGCCACCGGCGCGGCGGTGCAGCGCTGCCTCATCGACGTGGTGCGGCGCACGCCCAACATCACGCTGTTCGAGGGCCACATGCTGGTCGACCTGATCACGGGCGCCAAGCTCGGGCTCGCCGACGACGCATGCCTGGGCGTGCATGTGCTGGACGTGGCGGCCGGCGAAGTCCTGACCTTTCGTGCGCAGCACACCATCCTGGCCACGGGCGGCGCAGGCAAGGTCTACCTCTACACGAGCAACCCGGACACGGCCACCGGCGACGGCATCGCCGCCGCGTGGCGCGCGGGCTGCCGCGTGTCGAACATGGAATTCATCCAGTTCCATCCCACCTGCCTGCACCACCCTTACGCCAAGTCCTTTCTCATCAGCGAGGCGGTGCGCGGCGAAGGCGGCCAGCTCAAGCTGCCCGCGTCGGCGGGCGGCACGCGCTTCATGCCCGAGCATGACGAGCGGGCCGAGCTCGCGCCGCGCGACGTGGTCGCGCGCGCCATCGATTTCGAGATGAAGAAGCACGGCCTGGACTGCGTGCACCTCGACATCTCGCACCAGAGCCCGGACTTCCTGGAGACGCATTTCCCCAACATCCTGGCGCGCTGCGCGACGCTCGGCATCGACATCACGCGAGAGCCGATTCCCGTGGTGCCCGCAGCCCACTACACCTGCGGCGGCGTGGTGGTGGACCTGGACGGACACACCGACCTGCCCGGCCTCTTCGCGATCGGCGAGACCGCCTGCACCGGCCTGCACGGCGCCAATCGCCTCGCCAGCAACTCGCTGGTCGAATGCATGGTGTTCGCGCGCGCGGCGGCGCAGGCCATCGCCGCCGAGGCGCCACGCGCCCTGCCCGACCTGCCGCCCTGGGACCACAGCCGCGTCACCGATGCCGACGAGGTCGTCGTCATCTCGCACAACTGGGACGAGTTGCGCCGCTTCATGTGGGACTACGTGGGCATCGTGCGCACCAACAAGCGGCTGGAGCGGGCGGCGCATCGCATCGCCCTGCTGTCGCGGGAGATCGACGAGTTCTACGGCAACTTCCGCATCACGCCGGACCTGCTCGAACTGCGCAACCTCGTGCAGGTGGCGGACCTCATCGTGCGCTGTGCGCAATCGCGGCATGAGAGCCGCGGGCTGCACTTCAGCCGCGACTATCCGGGGCTTACGGATACCGCCAAGCCGACCGTGCTGGTGCCTGGCGAGCGCTGACCCTGCTTTTGCCTCCCTCACGGCGGCAAGACGTCTTCCCAATTCCACCGAAAGGAAGTCCATGCGTGTCCTGATCCCGCCAGGAGAAGAAGGTCGCCGAGCGACAGCGTGATCTCGACAAGGCGAAGGCCCAGGGCAAGGCGGACAAGATCGCCGACCGCGAGGCCAAGCTGGCCAAGGAACAAGCCGAGCTTGTGGAACTGCACAACGGAGCGCGATGAGTGAATTCGCGGACGTTCGCTACCACGTGGCGGGCCACGGCCGGTTTTATCCGTAGCATCGCATCCCGCAATTTGCCTGTTCGTGGGCACCCGCGGAACCGGCTTCGCCGGGCCGCTGGGTGCGCCCCCTCGAAGGGGCTGAGGGCCGCGGCTCCAAGCCTGCCTGCGCAGGCTTGGACGGCCCGCAAGAGCAGCCGCCTCTGGCGGCCGCCCCGGCGCCGCAGGCGCTTGGGGGTGGGCTTCATTCACGCGCGCGTGACCACGACCTCGAGGTACTCGCTGGGGATCACCAGCGTCTGGCTGCCCTTGCGGGAGAACTGCTTCATCAGCGCCACGAGGTCTTCCGCCAATGCATCCTGCCCCGGCGCATCCAGCGCACCGAAAGCCTTGAGCATCGGCCCGTAATAGCTGCGGAACACTTCCAGCATGTGCTCTGGCGAGCGGTAGCGGAAGTTGAACTCGCGCGATTGCGTTTCCACCTGCGCTGCCGCCGCTCCGAACCAGTCGACGACGTGGCTGCGGCTTCCCCACAGCGCGGGCGAACTCACGCCGGCCGGTGGCGGCACATGCTTGCCGATGGTCTTGAAGACCTGCCCGATGAAGCCGGTCGGCGTCCAGTTGGCCATGCCGATCCGGCCGCCGCTGCGGCACACGCGCAGCAACTCCGAGGCCACGCGCGGCGGGTTGGGCGCGAACATGCAGCCGAAGGTCGAAAGCACGGCATCGAAGCTCGCGTCGTCGAAAGGCAGCGCCTCGGCGTCGGCCTCGCGGAAGTCGATGCCGTGCAGCCGTTCGGCCGCGGCACGCTCCCGTCCGCGCTCCAGCAGGGCCGGGACGTAGTCGGTCGAGGTCACCTCGCACCAGCGGCGCGCGGCGGCCAGCGTGGCGTTGCCGTTGCCTGCGGCCACGTCGAGTACACGCGCGCCGGCCTGCAGGTCGACGGCCTCGCACAGGGTCTCGCCGACGATTTGCAAGGTGGTGCCGACCACGGCATAGTCGCCCGAAGCCCAGGTGGCCTTCTGGCGGATCTTGATCGCGGCGAAGTCGGGTGCGGCGGCGGGCTCCGGGGTGGCAACGGCGGCGGACGATGTGCTCATGACGTGGCTCCAGGGTTCAGGGTTGAAGTGTGCGGCCCGGTCGGGCCAGCTTGACGGCCGTTGCGCTGGCGTGGTCCGGCCGTCGCGATCGACTTTGAAACGCGGGCGTGGAAGCCGGCGTGGTAACCGGCGTGGAAATTCAGTTGGAGCGACCAACGCAGATGCAAACGGACCGCGATCCCGTGCTGACGCTGCAACTGCTCGGCCCCCTGGCGGTGCATCGCGCCGGCGCGCCGCTCGCCCTTCCTGCCTCGCGCAAGGTGCGCGCGCTGCTGGCCTGGCTGGCGCTGGCGAGTCGCGACACGTCGCGCAGCCACCTGTGCGAACTGCTGTGGGATGTGCCCGGCGATCCGCGCGGGGAACTGAGGTGGTGCCTGAGCAAGCTGCGCGCCGTGCTGGACGAGCCCGGCCGGACGCGCGTGGTGACGAACGGCGACGGCGTGTCACTCGACCTTGCAGACTGCGGCGTCGATGCGCTGCAGGTGAGCGAAGCCCTGCAGCAGGGTGTCGCGGCGCTCCCGGCCGACCGGCTGCAGGCGCTGTCGGCCCTGTTCGGCACGCGCGATTTCCTGGAGGGTCTGGACCTGCCGCATTCGCCGGTTTTCACCGGCTGGCTGGTCGCCCGGCGGCGGCACTTCCGCGCGGCCCATGCGGCAGTGCTGGAGCATTGGGTGCGGGCACTGCCGCTGGCCAGCGACACCGCGACGGCGGCACTGGAACGCTGGCTCGCGATCTCGCCGTTCGACCGCCATGCCCACGAGCAACTGTTGGAGGCACTCGCTTGTCGCGGGCGCCTGCGCGAGGGCGACGAGCACCTGGCCGAAACCGCGCGCCAGTACGAAGCCGAGGGGCTGGACTGGGTACCGATCGGGCGCGCCTGGCAGGCTGCGAAGGCACGCCATGCCGTCAAATCCCCAGCGCCTTCCGTCGCCGCTGCGACCCACCCGGACGCAGCACTCCAGGAAGCCCCGTCAGTGGCCCGCCGCGCATCACTCGCCATCACGCCCTTCGTGGACCAGGCGCCGGGCGCCACGCTGCGCGGCGGCCTTGGCGACGGCATGACGCACGACATCATCACGCGGCTCTCCAAGCTGCGCAGCATGTTCGTGATCGCCGAGGGCACGATGTTCGCGTTGGCCGATCGGCGCGTGAACACCGAAGACGCCGGCCGACGGCTGGACGCGGACTACGTCGCCAGCGGCTGGCTGCGGCGCGGGCCCGGCTCGCGCCTCGCGGTGAGCGTGCAGCTCACGGCCACGCGCAGCGCGCAAGTCGTCTGGGCACAGGAGTTCGAAAGCAGGCTCGACGACACCTTCGCGGTGCTCGACGAGATCGGCAACCGCATCGTCACCGCCATTGCCAGCCAGATCGAGATGGCGGAGCGCAATCGGGCCATCCTCAAGAACCCCAGCTCGCTCGATGCCTGGGAAGCGCACCATCGCGGCCTCTGGCACATGGTGCGATTCAATCGCGAGGACAACGAACAGGCACGGCACTTCTTCCAGTCCGCAGTGCGACTGGACCCGACCTTCGCGCGGCCGCACGCCGGCCTGTCCTTCACGCATTTCCAGGACGCCTTCCTGGATTGGCGCGAGCGTGGCCCTGCCATCGAGCAGGCGTACCGCGCGGCGGCCGAAGGCGTCATGGCCGACGAGCTCGATCCCGCTTCGCACTGGGCACTCGGGCGCGCGATGTGGCTGAAGGACCGGCAAGGCGAGGCGCTCGGCGAGTTGCAGACCGCGATCGAGCTGAGCCCGAATTTCGCGCTGGGCCACTACACGCTGGCCTTCGTGCACGCGCAGTCCGGCGATCCGCACGCCGCCATCGGCGAGTCGGACCACGCGCGCGCGCTGAGTCCGTTGGACCCCTTGCTCTTCGCCATGCTGGCCTCGCGCGCGCTGGCACTGGTGCGCCTGGGCCGCCACGAGGAGGCGGCCGACTGGGCCGTCAAGGCCGTGGCGCGCCCGAACGCGCATGTGCACATCCGTGCGATCGCGATGTTCTGCCTGGCACTGGCAGGCCGCATGCCGGAGGCCAGGGCGCTCGCGGCGGCGATCCACGGCACACATGCGGCCTACGGCATCGAGGATTTCCTGCGAGCGTTCAAGCTCGACGCGCAGGCAGAGCTGTTGGTGCGCGAGGCGGCACGCCTTGTGGCAGCGCACTGAAAGGAGACGATCCCATCGAGGCAGACTTCGGCTTGACATCGCCCCTGCCGCAATCGCTCAGGCGCCAACAGCCGAAGAAACGTTGATCCGCCGCCCGGAGATCTCACGGCCAGCCATGTGCGACGTCCAGATGGCAAGCATGAAGACGCCGACGCTCAAGAGGCTCAACCAGTGCGCGCCGACGAGGTGAACCCCGATCGCGCCGAGAATGCCGGCCGTCGTGACGCCCAGGTACGTCGCCGCGGTGTTCAGGCCGAGCAGGACCGGCGCAATGGTTGGCGCGATGTTCACGAGCCGATATTGCTGCGGCCCCTGGATGCCCCAGCCCGTCGCGCCCCACACCGCGATGGCCAACACGGCGGGCCACAGCGAAGCGCTCGACCAGGGCAGGAACGCCATGTCCACCGCTTGAACGACATCTTCACGATAAAGTGCAATGGCGTTAAGGTCGTGTTTCCGTCTTTTCAAGCCATCGGCGAGGTGCTCCCATGATTCGTGTCGGCGTGGTGATCTATCCGGGTTTCCAGCTTCTCACCCTGGCCGTCATATCGGTGTTCGAGTACGCCAACATGTCGCTGGACAAGCCGCTCTACGAGCACACCTTGCTGTCCGAACATGGGGGACCTGTCGCGTCGTCCTGCGGCGTCGAGGTCGGCTCGGTCCCCTTCGGAAACGCGCGCTACGACACGGTGCTGGTGGTCGGCGACACGGTCGTGACCGTGGGCACGCCAGGGCTTCTCGGCTTCCTGCGCAAGTCCGCACGGCGCTCGCGGCGCCTGGGTGCGGCATGCACGGGCGCGTTCAACCTCGCGCAAGCCGGGCTGCTGGACGGCAAGCGAGCCACGACCCACTGGGCCCACGCGCTCAAGATGCGGCGCGACCATCCGGAAGTCCGGCTGGAAGAGGACAGCATCTTCGTGCAGGACGGCAGCGTCTGGACGTCGGCCGGGGCGACCGCGTGCATCGATCTTGGATTGGCGCTCGTCGAAGAAGATTGCGGCGCCGACATCGCCAAGTTCGTGGCAAAACGGATGGTGGTGTATCACCGGCGCACCGGGGGCCAGTCCCAGCATTCCGCACTGCTGGAATTGCTCCCCCGGACCGATCGCATCCAGAAGGCATTGACCTATGCGAAGAGCCACCTGACCAACGAACTGTCGGTCGAGGAGCTTGCGGAAGCCGTGCATCTCAGCCCGCGTCAGTTCGGCCGCGTGTTCCGGGAGGAAACCGGACAGACGCCTGCCAAGGCCATCGAGCGACTGCGAACCGAAGCAGCGCGGCTGATGATCGAATCACAGCTCCTGCCCATCGAAACGGTTGCCAGGGACACCGGCTTCGGCGACCCCGACCGGATGCGCCGGGCGTTCCTGCGGGCGTACGGCCAGCCGCCTCAGGTCATCCGCCGGGCCAATCGCTCCGAGGCACGGCACGACTAGCAGCAAGTCCTGGATGGGGGCGCCATGACTGGACAGTCGACAACCCGCGCTTGCAATGGGCGTTCGCCCCCGCATTCGACGAGCGGGGCGACATCGGTCGGGTCGAGGTCTCGGAAAGGGCGCTCAGGCCGCGCCGATTCCAGCCACAAGGGCCCCAGCCGGCAACCCCTTCTTGAGACCCGCGGTGAACGCCAGCATGCGGTCGATCGGCACCCGCGCACGCAGGCCCAGCGCCGGATCCACCTGGACTTCGCCGGCGCCGGTTTCGAGCGCATGCGCCACGCCGGCCAGACCGTTCATCGCCATCCAGGGGCAATGCGCGCAGCTCTTGCAGGTGGCGCCGTTGCCGGAAGTGGGTGCCTCGATGAAGGTCTTGCCCGGATTGAGCGTGCGCAGCTTGTGCAGCATGCCGGTGTCGGTCGCGACGATGAATTCCTTCGCATCCATCTGCCGCGCCGCATTCAGGATCGCGGAGGTCGAGCCGACCGCGTCCGCCAGCGCGATCACGTCGGCCGGCGATTCCGGATGCACGAGCACGCGGGCTGCGGGATGGTCCTTGATCAGCAGTTCAAGTTCGAGCGCCTTGAACTCGTCGTGCACGATGCACGCGCCCTGCCAGCTCACCATGTCGGCGCCCGTTTCGCGACGGATGTAGTCGCCCAGGTGGCGGTCGGGCGCCCAGAGGATCTTCTGGCCGTCCGCGTG
This sequence comes from Variovorax robiniae, assembly GCF_037889955.1. NCBI lineage: Bacteria > Pseudomonadati > Pseudomonadota > Betaproteobacteria > Burkholderiales > Comamonadaceae > Variovorax > Variovorax robiniae. The sequence continues at coordinate 383,481 of NZ_JBBKZS010000006.1, read as the reverse complement.
CAATGCGCGCACCACATCCAGCGCGCAACTGGAAGTGACCAGCCAGTCGGCCCGCGCCTTGACTGCCGCGCTGGTGTTGGCATAGACGACCACGGTGCGATCGGGGTGCGCATCGCAGAACGCGCTGAACGCATCCGCGGGACAGCCGAGATCGAGCGAGCAGTTCGCGTCGAGGTCAGGCATCAGCACGCGCTTGTCGGGCGACAGGATCTTCGACGTCTCGCCCATGAAGCGCACGCCGGAGACCACCAGCGTGCGAGCCGCATGGTCGCGGCCGAAGCGCGCCATCTCCAGCGAGTCGCTGACCAGGCCGCCGTTCTCTTCCGCCAGGTCCTGCAGGTCCGGATGCACGTAGTAGTGCGACACCATCACCGCATCGCGTTCGCGCAACAGGCGGCGGATGCGCGCTTTCAGTTCCTCGCGCTCGCCAGGCGTCGGCTCGGCCGGCACGCGCGCCCATGCGTGGCGCGTGCCGCAGGCGCTGCCCTCATCCAGCGCCACGGGTTGTTCATAGTCGACGTCGATCACTTCCGCATCCATCGGTCAGTCCTCCTTGAAACGCATCGAGTAGTCGATGGCCTTCACGTCCTTCGTGAGCGCCCCGACCGAGATGCGGTCGACGCCCGTTTCCGCCAGTGCGCGGATGCTGTCCAGCGTCACGCCGCCGGAGATCTCGAGCACGGCACGCGCGTCGCCAACTGCCTCGTTGCGACGCACGGCTTCGCGCAGGGTCGGCAGGTCCATGTTGTCGAGCAGCACCATGCGGGCACCGTGGGCCAGCGCCTCGTCGAGTTGCGCCAGCGTCTCGACTTCGATCTCGACAAAGCTGGCGCGTTCCGCGACCTGCGCTGCGGCGCGCAGTGCGTGCGCGACGCCGCCGGCCGCAGCGATGTGGTTCTCCTTGATCAGGATCGCGTCGTAGAGGCCGATGCGGTGGTTCGTGCCGCCGCCGGTGCGCACGGCGTACTTCTGCGCCAGGCGCAGGCCGGGCAAGGTCTTGCGCGTGTCGACGATGCGGGCGCGCGTGCCCCGCACCGCGTCGACGTATCGCGCCGTGCACGTCGCCACGGCGCTGAGCAGTTGCAGGAAGTTGAGCGCGGTGCGCTCCGCGGTCAGCAGGCTGCGCGCATGACCCGAGATCGTCAGCACGGTCTCGCCAGCCGCGACATGCTGGCCCTCCACGTGGTGCCAGGTCACTTGCGCCTGCGGGTCGAGTTGCCGCAACACCGCTTCCACCCACGGCGCGCCGCACAGCACCGTGGCTTCGCGTGTCAGCACCTGCGCCGTGGCACGCTTTTCGGCATTCACGAGGCTGGCGGTCAGGTCGCCATCGCCGGCGTCCTCGTTCAAGGCGCGGCGTGCATCGGCCATCGCGAGTTCGGTCACGCTTGCGATGGAGAAATCAAACAGATCGGTCATGGGTGAGTGTCGCGCGGATGCGGCAACATGGCTTGGAGGGTCGACATTCTGACGCCTCGCAAAGTGCCGGCGACGTAGCTTTCTCATCGGCCCTTTCACCACCCATCCCACCGAGCGCGCTCCTTCGTGCCGACGAAGTCATTGCGTGAGCAATCGGCGCCTTTTCGTACACGCGCAAAGGGCACGCAGGCGCAACATAAGCCGTGCTCCAAACCGACATCCCCGCCCGCCTCGACCGCCTCCCCTGGTCGCGCTGGCATTGGCGCGTCGTGATCGCGCTGGGCGTGGCCTGGGTGCTGGACGGATTGGAAGTCACGCTGGTCGGCTCGGTCGGCAGCGTGCTGGAACGCCCCGACACGCTGGGCCTCTCGGCCGCGCAGATCGGCGGGGCGGGCTCGCTGTACATCGGCGGCGCGGTGGTCGGCGCGCTGCTGTTCGGCCGGCTGGCGGACAGGCTCGGGCGCAAGCGGCTGTTCCTGGCCACGCTGGCGGTCTACACGCTGGCGACGCTGGCCACGGCCTTTTCACCGAACTTCGCCTTCTTCGCGCTGTGCCGCTTCGTCACCGGCCTGGGCATCGGCGGCGAGTACGCGGCCATCAACTCGGCCATCGATGAACTGATCCCGGCGCGCGTGCGGGGCCGCGTGAACCTGGCGATCAATGGCAGCTTCTGGATCGGCGCGGCGCTGGGTGCGGGCGCGAGCCTGGTGCTGCTGGACCCGCACGTGCTGGGCCCGGTGTGGGGCTGGCGCGCAGGCTTCGCGCTGGGCGCGCTGCTGGCCATCGCGATCCTGCTGGTGCGTCGCGACGTGCCGGAAAGCCCGCGCTGGCTGGTGTCGCATGGCCGTGCCGACGAGGCCGAGGCGATCATTGCGCGCATCGAGGCGGAGGTGTCGGCGCAGCATGGTCCGCTGCCGCCCGTCACCACGCGCCTGAGCTTCGTGCAGCAGGCCGCGCCGACGATCCGGCAGGTGGCCGATGTGCTCCTGCATCGCTACCGCCGCCGCAGCGTGGTGGCGCTGTCTCTGATGATTTCGCAGGCCTTCTTCTACAACGCGATCTTCTTCACCTATGCGCTGGTGCTGACGCGTTTCCACGGCGTGCCGGAGGGGCGCGTGGCGCTCTACATCTTTCCGTTCGCGCTGGGCAATGTGCTGGGGCCCTTGCTGCTGGGGCCGCTGTTCGACCGGGTCGGTCGGCGGCGGATGATCGGGGCGACCTATGTGCTTTCCGGCGTGGGGCTGGCGCTGACCGGTGCGGCCTTCATGGCCGGGTGGCTCGATGCACTGAGCCAGGCGCTGTGCTGGTCAGCGGTGTTCTTCCTGGCGTCGGCGGCGGCGAGTTCAGCGTATCTCACGGTGAGCGAGGTGTTTCCGCTGGAGATGCGGGCGCTGGCGATTTCGGTGTTCTATGCGGTGGGCACGGGCGCTGGGGGATTCGCGGCGCCGTGGCTGTTCGGTGTGCTGATCGAGACGGGCAGCCGGGGCGCGGTGACGGTGGGCTATGCAATCGGCGCGGTGCTGGTGATCGTGGCGGGGCTGATCGCCTGGCGGCATGCGGTGGATGCGGAGCGGAGGCCGCTCGAAGATATTGCGCCGCCGATGGGGTCGGCGCCCGACACCCGCTGAACTCGCGAGTTTTCCAACGGTCCAACGCCTGTCGCCGCGAACATCGCTTTCATGCGGCGGCAGGAGGTCAACATCATGATGAAGCACGTGAAGCACTGGCAGGATCCGCTGAACGCGGCGCTCGGCGTCTGGCTGATCCTGTCGCCCTGGTTGGTGGGATTCCAGGACCTGGACACGCCGACGATGAACGCCGTGGCCGTCGGGATCCTGCTGGTCGCGGCTGCATTGGGCGCCACCTTCGTGCCCCGTGCATGGGAAGAATGGACCGAAGGTGCGTTGGGCCTGTGGATGGTCATTTCTCCGTGGGCGCTGGGCTTCGAAGCCATGCGCGATCCGATGATGAACGCCGTGGTCACGGGGATTGCCGTGATGGCGCTCGCCATCTGGGTGCTGGCGACCGACAAGGACTATGTGCACTGGCGCAAGCCGGCGCATTGATCGATGAGATTCGATTGAGACAGGGCGCCCGGCGTCAACGCTGGCAGGCTGCGGCCGGGAGCGCCGGGCAGGTCGCACGGTAGGGCTCGTCGCGCAGCCAGGAGCGCCATTCGCCGCAGTCCAGGTTGCGGCCGAGGCGCGTGCAGGCCTGGGCCACGACGTCATCGGCACGCCATGACACGACGCGCAGGCGGCGCCCCTCGGAGAAGGCCAGGCGCCGCCCGTCGGGGAGGAAAACCAGCGGCCCATCGTCTCCGGGCCGGGGGAAGCGCGCGACCTCCTCGCCGTCGGCCAGGCGCCAGAGCACGACGCGGTTCTTGGCACGCGAGACCGGGTCGGTCAGGCCGGCTGCCAGGTATTGCCCGTCCGGCGACAGCGCGAGGTGCGGCACCCATCCCTCGTGCCCGATGCCGCGCAGCTTGCGGCCCGCCAGGTCGACGATGTCCACGAACCCACCCGCCGTGGGGGCGACGAGCAGGCGCTCCGGCGTGAGCACGATGTGGTTGGCCTTCTGCGCCGGCAGGATCGACTCGCCCGTGCCAAGCGTGTCCCACACGCGCAATGAGGACTCGCGATTCGACGTGGCGTCGAAGGCCAGCTGCTTGCCATCGGCGCTGAAGAAGGGCTTGGCCTCGGTGAACGGGTCGAGCGGCAGTTCGCGGGTGACGCATGGCTGGTCGTCACCGCTGTTCGCAGGGACGGTGCACCGCTCGAGTCGCAGGTAGCCGCGCACGGATTTGCCGGTGGTGGCGACGAGCAACTGCCCATCCGGCGTGAACGCGCTCCCCACGATCGCCGAATACGGGAAGTCGCTCACGCGGCGGCTGACCGCTGCTTCCCCACCTGTCACCGGCAACACCTCCAACTGGCGCCCTTGCGGCACCGCGAGCAGTCGGCTGTCGGGACTGAAGGCCAGCCGGGCGACCCGCTGCGCAGGATGCGCCAACTCCCGTGCCTGTCCATCCGACACCCGAACCGCGATCACCTGCGCCTGCGGCTCCACGCCCGCGGCGGCGATCCATTGCCCGTCGGGACTCGCCGCGAGTGCCCAGATCGGCCCCGGAATCTCGGCCAGCAAGTCCGCCTGTTGCGCCAGCGGCCACAGGTACATGCCACCCATGCCGGCCGCCAGGATGCTTTGCTCGTCCGGCGCGAAGATGGCCTGGGTCATGTAGCCGGCGTGCGCGGCCCGCCAGACCTCTTGCCGATCGGCGATGCGCCAGATGCGCACGGTGGCGTCGTAGCTCGCGGTCAGCAGGCGATCGCCCTCGCGGCTGAAGTGCAGGCTGTTCACCGGCCGGTCGTGCGCGAGGTCGGCGAGCACGCTGCCGGTGCGGGCGTCGTGCAGGCGCGCGGCATTGCCGCAGGCCGTGGCCAACACCTTGCCATTCGGGGAGAACGCGGCATCGGCGTACGGGCCGTCGCAAGTCAGCTCGAACAGGCGCTGGCCGCTGTTCGTGTCGAAGAGTTCCAGCGCCTGGTAGCCCATCGCGACCAGCAAGTTGCTGTCAGGGCTGAAGCGCGGTTTGGCTTCGCGCGCGAGTTCCAATTGCTTCAGTGGCTCTCCTCCGTTCGCATTGAACAGTGCAAGCGCGCCACCGCGGTGCCGCGCCAGCAACTTGGCGGACGTGTCGAAAGTGATGTGTGCCTGCGGCTCCGGCGCCGCGTCGCGCAACACGGCGCCCGTCGTGACGTCCACCCTTTGCGGTCCTGCAGCGAGCCATCGCCCGTCCGGGCTGAATTCGAGGCGCCGCACACGCTCCGTCGGCAGCGACTGCAGCACCGGCAGGTAGGCGGGTGGCGGCTGCGTCTCGCCACCCCCGTCAAGGCGCAGCGCGCGCCAGCGCTTGCCGGCATCGAAGAACAGCACGCAGCATCCATCGGGCGTGGGCAGCGGCTTGCTGTCGTAGTGCTTGGCGGCGTCCCACAGGCGACGCCCCTCGGGCACGCTGAAGGCGCCCAGGCGATCCCCCTGGTCCGTCAGCGCGACACGGCCATCGCGGCTGTAGGCGACTGCCGCATTGGATGAGCCTTCCGCCAGGCGCACCGGACGTGGCGGCAGCAGCCTTTGCGCGGCCTGCAGTGCCTGTTGGGTCTCCAGCGTGTCCAGCCTCCGCGCGGACTCGATCGCGAGCAGGCTCGCGAGTTCGATCGCCGCGGGTTGCTCGACCCGGATGCGCGCGGACTGGGCCGCCAGTTGGCGAGCGAGCGCGATCTGCTGTCGGGTGTCGGCGAGATCGCGCTGGCGTTCGGCCTCCAGCCGCTGCGCATTCGAGTACCAGACGCCCGCGCTGAGCAAGGCGATCAATGCCGCCGCCGCAACGCCCCAGGCCTGGTTGCGGCGCCTGCGCCGTTGCTCGTCGCGGCGGCGCAGGACATCGAGTTCGACACCCAGCAGGCCGGCGAGCAGCTTGAGCAGCGCGCCGTGGCGGCCATCGGCAGCCGGGCGCGCATCGGCCGCCAGCGGCTCCGCGGGTTCATCGGTCAGTTCCCCATCGGCGCCCACCCTGAAGCGGATGGCCTCCGGAAAACATTCGCGCGCCGCGCCGCCCTCGACATCGCTGGCATGCGGCTCGCCATCGACGATGAGGCAATGGACGTGCTCCTCGCCATGCGTCGCCTTGAAGCTGCGGATCTCCTGCGCGACCCAGCGCGAGGTGGCTGCACGCGGCGAGCAGATGACCACCAGCGCCTGGGATTCGGCCAACGCCTCCCGGATGCGCGCCGGCAGGTCGGCTGAACTGGCGAGTTCCTCCCGGTCGCGGAACACCGGGAACAGGCGCTCCGGTAGCGCGCCGTGCCTGCCCGTGCCGCCGGCCAGTTGACGCGGCAGGCGATAGCCTTCCAGCGCGCGATGCAGCCACGCCGCCCAGCGCTCGTCCGCGTGGCTGTAGCTGAGGAAGGCCCGGTAGCGGGCCGAGGGGTGTTCCGGCACAGCATGGCACCTTGTTCAAGGGTGGCACGCTACCACCGAACGCGTGCTTGCAAGTGCGCGAATGCAGTCCTATAAGACTCGGAACGTATCGACCCAAGGAGATGCCATGTCAGACGATCTGAGCCATTTCAAGCCGCTCGACCCCGGCCGCGTCAACGGCCACGACCCGATCGAGATGCAGTACTGGTGCCAGCAGCTTCACTGCACCGAAGCGCAGTTGAAAGCCGCATTGACCCAGGTCGGCGACCACGTCACCGCGGTGCGCCAGCAGTTGGCCGAGCACAAGTGAAGGAGGGGTGGCCCGGGAAGCCAAGGTCTTGCGGCATCGTCATCCTGAACACCGCGCAACAGGTCCTGGTCTGCCGTGCGACCGGCAGGGGCCGATGGGACCTGCCCAAGGGGATGCCTGAACCCGGTGAGACGCCGCGCGCGACGGCGGTCAGGGAAGCGTGGGAAGAAACCTCCCTGGACTTCGAACCGCACGCCATCGAGGACCTGGGTCTCTTCGACTACCTCCCGCAAAAGAGGCTGCATCTTTTCGGATTGAAGGTGGCCGCGGAGGCGATCGACCTGGACGCCTGCCGCTGCCATTCCACCTTCCCCGACCACATCACCGGCCGGCCGGTGCCGGAAGTCGATGGCTACGCCTGGAAGCCTGTCGCCCGCCTGGAGGAATGGTGCGGCAAGAACCTCACCCGCGTCCTCCAGCGCATCGATTGGGCCCATCTCGAGGGGATGCCAAGCGTGATGGCGGTGGCTGTGCGAGGTTCTTGAACCGGCAAGCTTTTGGCGCCCTACTTCGTCACGTCCACGTCGCGCGACTCGGGCAGCATCCACATCGCGACCACGCTGACAGCGCACATCGCGACCACGTACCAGGCGGGCGCCATCGGGTTGTGCGTCACGGCAATGAGCCAGGTCACGACGAACTGCGTGGTGCCGCCGAACACCGAGGTGCCGATCGCGTAGACCAGCGACAGGCCCGTGCTCCGCACCGCGATAGGCAGCAGTTCCGGCACGGCTACCAGTCCTGCCGCGCCGAACATCGCCGTGAGTGCGGCCAGGATGGCGGAGACCGTCAGCAGCGTCGTGGCACTCGGTGCACCCGACATCCACATGAACAGCGGAACGATGGCCACCATCAGCACGATGCGCGGGAACTGGTTGGTGACCTTGCGGCCGAAGCGGTCGCACAGGATGCCGCCGGCCAGGCCGAAGACGAAGGTCATGAGGCCGCCCATCAGCACGCTGCCTTGTGCCAGCGCCGGCGGCAGCTTCAGCACCTGGACCGCGTAGGTCACCATGTAGTTGCCGACCTGCGATGCCACCGCCGTGGCGGCGGTGAGCAGAACGCCCAGCACCAGGATGCGGCGATGCTTCCGAAACACGGCGCCGACGATCTGCGAGCTGGTGCGTTCGCTGGTGCCTTCGTGGGTCTCGGGAAGGCTGCGGCGGATGTAGATCGCGATCGGGATCAGCACCAGGCTGAACAGGAAGGGCACGCGCCAGCCCCAGGACGCCAACTGTTCCTGCGTGAGCATCAGCGACAGCACCACGCCGAAGATGCCGCCTGCTGCAACAGCAAGCCCCTGGCTCGCGATCTGCCAGCTCGAATAGAACCCGCGCTTGCCGGCCGGCGCCGCTTCCAGCAGCAGCGCAGTCGCCGGGCCCACTTCGCCGCCGAGCGCCAGGCCCTGCAACAGGCGGCAGAACACGACGATGATCGGCGCCGCGATGCCGATGCTGGCATAGCTGGGCGTCGCGGCGAGGCCCAGTGTGCCGATCGTGATCAGCGCCACCGTGAGGATCATGGCCGGCTTGCGCCCCGCCCGGTCGGCAAAGGAGCCGATCAGGATGCCGCCGAGCGGCCGCGTGAAAAAGCCGACGCCGAAGGTGGCCACGGCCACCAGCAGGCTGCCGAATTCCCCGCTCACCGGGAAGAAGGTGCGGCCGATGTACACCGCGAAGTAGGCGTAGATGACGAAGTCGTAGAACTCGAGGGCGTTGCCCGCGACGGCGGCGGCTACGGCCTTGCGGCTGATGGTGGTGTTGGGTGCGGCATGCGCATTGCGGGCAGCCGCGGTGCCGAGGGGCATGCGCGCGGAGTTGAGGGTGGTCGTGTTCATGGATGTCTCCGTTATTCGTTATGCGGGGATCGCCTGGGGCGCGTCCTGCTGCAAGCCTTCGAGCGCACGCAGGCAGGCCTGCGAGCCCTGCCGCCACACCGCGAGCTTCCAGTCGGCGGCATCGGGGTAGAAGGCGTCCTTGAGTTCCTGCTTGATCGCGGCCGACTGGGCCGCATCGCCGTGCCCGTGCCGATGCAACCAATGCTCCGCGCGCAGTGCGGGGGTGACCCGCTCGCTCGGGTACGTGCCGTATTCCAGGCAGATGCCCACGTGCTGCGCGTCGGCGCACTCTTCGGTGATGGCCGTCTGGATGGGGCCGGTCAATGGAATGCTGGTCGAGGTGCCGGTGGTGACCGAGGTCAGTTCGCCCCACCAATCCCTGGCGCGTGCGAGCACGGCGGGGTCGTTGTCGAAGCTCGCGAAGATGCGCTCGCCGACGCCGTAGGGGCCGAGGCCGGTGTGGATGTCGATCGAGGCCAGCTGGCGCACTTGCGGCGCATGGCGCCGCAGGATCGCGCGGAAGGTGTCGTTGCTCCAGGTCGGCGCATGGCCGCCGAAGAACATGCCATCGGCAAAGACGTGTTGGCCGAGCCCGATGGCGCGTTGCAGGCCGCGTGCGCCGTGGCGCTCGCGGTACGCGGCCAACCCGGCTTCGACGTCTTCCTGCGGCGGCCATTCCCTGGGCAGCAGCAATTCGTGGATCTCCGCGTAGCCCGCGTTCACCGGCAGCGGCTTCGAGAAGTCGACGAAGTTGCGGTTGAGGTCCACGTTCTCCTGCGTGACGCGGCGCAGGTGCGAAAAGCCGAAGGGGTTGATCGCATGCACATGCAGCACGGCGGTGTCGCGCAGTGCGGCTGGCCGCTCGGCGGCATCCAGCAACAGCATGCCCGTCTGCACCGCCGAGCCGCAGAAGCCCTCGACGCCATGCACGCCGCTGATGACCAGCAGCATCCGCGATGCGTCGGCGGGGCCGTCCAGCACCACGTCGGTGGCCAGCGTTTCGCCGTGGGCACCGGTCATCGGCAGCACGTGCGACTCCACGGGCAGGCCACGCCGCGATGCAGCATCGAGGAATTTCCGGCGCGCTTCCGCGTAGCTCTGGCTGAAGAGCGCGTTGATCCAGTGGGGGTTGTCCATTTGTCTCCTTTGGTTGTGTAGGGGTCAGGCGAAGGCGCGCCGGCGCAGTTGTTGCCGCGCCCGGCAGGCATCGCCGAAGGCCTCGAAGATGGCGCGTGCGAACGGGCTGTCGTCGACGCGCATTTCGGGATGCCACTGCACGGCCAGCGTGAACTGGGAGGCGCCGGCGATGGAGAAGGCCTCCACCAGTCCGTCGGGCGCCGTGGCCTCGATGCGCAAGCCGGCACCCAGGCGCTCGATGCCCTGGTGGTGGAGGGAATTGACCTGCGTGCGCGTCGCGCCGGCCAGTCGTGCCAGCACGCCGCCTTCGACCAGGTGGATGTCGTGGCTGTCGTCATACCAGCGCTCGATCGGGCGATCGTGATCGCCTTCGCGATGGTCCAGCCGGCCCGACTGCTCGTGCACCGCCGGCTCCAGCGTGCCGCCCCAGGCGACGTTGACTTCCTGGAAGCCGCGGCAGACCGCCAGCAGCGGCACGCCGGCCGCCACCAGCGCCGGCAGCAAGGGCAGGATCGCGGCATCGCGATGTATATCGAGCAACATTTCGCGGTGCGGCGAAGGCGAGCCGTAACGCTGCGGCGAGACGTTCGACGGACTGCCGGTGAGCACGATGCCGTCGATCGACGCGGCCAGCGTGTCGGCATCCAGGCCGTCGGCCAGGGCCGGCAGCACCAGCGGCAGGGCTTGCGAAATCTCGCTGGTGGCGCGAACGTAGCCGTGCAGCGCCGCATGCGCCGGATGGCCATGCCGCTCGATCCGATCGGACGAGATGGCGACGATGGGTCGCAGGGTTGCGCGGGGGTTCGGGTGCGGGGTGTTCATGGCGGTTTCCGGGCTGTAGGAGGCAGTCTAGGAATTCGCCACGATTGCGTAAATTGCATAATATTCAGCATCAACTTGCATAACCCGCAAGTGAAAGGCCAGCATGAACATCCGTCAGTTGAAGCACTTCCTGGCCGTCATGGACCTCGGCTCGCTGGCCGCCGCAGCCGAGGTGGTGCACCTGAGCCAGCCTGCCCTGTCGCGCAGCCTGCGTGCGCTGGAGGACGTCCTGCGGGTGCCGCTGTTCGACCGGCAGGACCGTCGCCTGCGCCCGACGCCCTATGCCCTGGCCTACGTCGAGCGCGCACGGCGCATGGTGTTCGACGAGAACGAAGGGGCGCGCTCGCTGGCGCTCATGCGCGACGGCGAACTCGGTTCGCTGGCCTTCGGCATGGGTTCATCGATCGCGAAGTTCCTGCTCGCGCCGTTGATGCTGGAGATGCTCGCCAAGGCGCCGGGCCTGCGCATGAGTGCCATGGTGCAGAGCACCGACGTGCTCCATGCCGCCCTGCTGAAGGAACAACTCGATTTCTTCATCGGCGACGTCCGCATCGCGCGGCACGATCCCGACATGGCGACCGAGGCGCTCTACCCGTGCACCTTCGGCTGGTTCGCGCGGGCGGGGCATCCGCTCGCGGCAAGCCGCAACATCACGATGGCCCGCCTCACCGCGTATCCGCTGATCTCCGCGGGCTATGCCGACGAGACGGTCGAGCGCAGGATTGCCGACCTCTATGGACTGCACATGCCGATCAGCCAGCACTTCGCGCTCAGCACCAGCGATCTCTCCACGGTGCACGCCCTGCTCGCATCGAGCGACGCTGTCACGCCGTCGACGGCCATCGCGGTGCTCGACCCGCTGAAGGCCGGCGTCGTGGTGCCACTCGACGTGACGCCGGCGCTGGACCTGGACCTGACGCTCGGGATCATCCATCGGGCCGGGCGTACGCTGGCGCCTGCGAGTTCCCGCGCGTTCGAGTTCATCCGGGAGAGCTTTGCCAGTGCGGCCGTGGAGATCTCGCGGCTGGATGGACGCCGGGGCGCGTCGGGGGCGGCGCCGGCCCTCAGGAAGCGGGCACTCCGGGCCCGACGTTGAGGCCCGTGGCAGCGGCATATGCCGTCGGATACATCGCCGGCCGCGTTGTGCTGCGGGACACCTCGTGGCATGCTCTGCGCCTTCCGCAGGTTGAAGCGGCGCCCGGCCCCTACGAGGAGGACAAAAATGGACGTGAAAGGTGAGTTCGCGCGGCTCGAGCGCGAGAATCCCGGCAAGTCGATCGCGGCCTACCTCGAGCCTCCCGGCAGCGGCACCGCGTTGCCGGCGAACGCGGTGTTGAACTACTACGTGTCGACGAACGACAGCGTGCCGGCTGCGGCACATCTGCTGGATTCGGTCGTGGACAAGCGGGTTGTCTACACGAACCTGGCGACCGACCACTGGCTGACGACTTACATGTCGTCGCAGCTTGTGCACATGGGGAACCCGGGCGAATGCAAAGATCTGCGCAAGTGGCAGCGTGACTCGGCCGACTGGGTGATTGCGCGCACGGCGCTGGCTCCCGTGACGGCGCTGCGCATCGCCGGCCGCTTTCTCGGCGACGCCCCGGGCCCGATCGGCGGAGGTGGCCTCGGCGCGATGGCGAAAAAGGTCGCCGCCCGGTCCGCGCTCGCCGACGCGGGCGGCGGGCGCGACAAGGCGCTCGAGCGCGCCCTGCGCTACTACACGCTTGCGGCCTACGCCGTGATCTCTCGCGCGCGCTACAAGAGCACCATGCTTGGCAACTACGTCGGCGCGATCCTCGTCAGCGACAGCGGTCGCATCCTCGCGTGGGGTTTCAACAGCTCGGGCTTCCATCATGCCGAGGTCAACCTGATGCTCGCCTACTTCACCGCCAAGCCGGGCGAGCCGAAGCTGCCGGCGAACTCCGTCGTTTTCTCGAGCCTGACGCCGTGCCAGCAGTGCGCGAAGCTGCTTGAGACAGCGCGCGGCGAGTCGAACTCGATCTTCTACGGCCAGTTCGACAGCGGCGACTTCGGCAAGGCCGGCGCAGCGACGAGCGCGAAGATCGACGCCGTCACCAAGCCGGTCTCGGTCGGCCCCAAGGCGTCGCGCACATTCGTTGCCGGCAAGCTCGACACCGAGGTCGCGAAGAAGAACATCGCGGCGAAGATCGGCGAGTCGGAAGTGGCAAAGTCCCTGATTGACAGCACGTTCGACGAGATCGGGCGCCGCTCGTCGAAGGACAGGAAGCTCGATGACGAGGTACAGACGATGAAGGCGGCGGTGCTGAAGCACATCAAGGAAACGGTCGACGCGATCGCGATCTGAAGGCGCTTCACGCGAAGTCCACTGAAGTCGCCCTTGCCGATAGCGGCGTCACGTCGGCGAAGCGTGCCAGATCGGCGGCTCCGTGCCCCTGAGCGGCGCTGCGAGTTTCCCTTACGCGCGCAGCAGTAGCGGTTCACTCACAGCGACCCAGCCACCTCCGCCACCAGATCGCGCAGCCACACATGCGCCGGATCGTGCCGATAGCGCACATGCCAAGCCATCTGCATCGGAAAAGTGCCCAGGTCGACCGGCGCCGGCAGCACCTTCAACCTCGCATCGCCCGCCAGGCGCCGGCAGATCAGCTTCGGCAGCGTTGCACAGTAGTCCGTGGCGGCCACGATCTCAGGGATCGACATGAAGTGGGTGACGGTCACCGCCACGTCCCGCTTGAGCCCTCCCCGCTCCAGCGCCTGGAACAGCCCCGCGCGCAGGCGCCCGCCCGCCGGCAGCAGGTTCACGTGCTTCATCCGCTCGTATTGCGCCTTGGTGATCTTCGTGCCGACCTTCGGATGGTCGGCACGCACCACGCAGGCCAGGCCGTCCTCCGCAATGTGCTGCACGACCAGGTTGTCCGGCGCATCGGTGATGCGGCCGAGCACCATCGCCGTGGTTCCGGAAGTGACCCCCGTCGCGGCGATGTCGGCACCGAAGGGCAAGGTGCGCAGGCGAATGCCCGGCGCCAGCTCGCGCAGCCGCGCTGTCAGGGCCGGCACGAACACGAACTCCACGTAGCTGTTCGGCGCGATCGTGACCAGCTGATCGGCGCGGGACGGGTCGAAGGCCTGCTGGCCAAGGACCACGGTGTCCAGCGCCGCCAGCGCCGATGTCAGCGCCGGTGCCAGCGCTTCTGCCTTGGCCGTGGGCCGCATGCCGTAGCGCTCGCGGATGAACAGGGGGTCCTGCAGCATGGTGCGCAGGCGCGTCAACGCGTTGGACAGCGCCGATTGGGTCATGCCCAGGCGATCCGCCGCACGGGTCACGCTGCGCTCTTCCAGCAGGGCCACGAAGATGGGCAACAGGTTCAGGTCGTATCGCATCCAGAATTATTGTGAGCCATAAATCTGGAATGGAGAAAATACATTGGATCAATTTCTTGCGGACGGCCATCATTGCGCCATTCACAGGAGATCACCATGACTTTGAAGAGCCTTCTTCCCGGCAAGCTGGGTTTCGGTACCGCCCCCCTGGGCAACATGTTTCGCGCGATTCCCGAGGCGGAAGCACGGGCCACCGTGGATGCTGCGTGGAACGACGGCATCCGCTTCTTCGACACCGCGCCCTTCTACGGCGCGGGCCTGGCGGAAGCGCGACTCGGCGAGGCGCTGGCCGCGCGCAACCGCGACGAGTTCGTCATCAGCACCAAGGTCGGTCGCCTGATCCTCGATGAGGTGGAAGACGTCAACGCCCGCGACCTCGGCGAGAAGGGCGATGTGTTCCGGCATGGCCGCGCCAACCGCATCGTGAACGACTACTCGGAAGACGCGACCCTGCGCTCGATCGAAGACAGCCTGAAGCGCCTGAAGACGGACCGCATCGACATTGCCTGGGTGCACGATGTCGCCCAGGACTTCTATGGTGACGAGTGGCTCGGCGTGTTCGAGACCGCCCGCAAGGGCGCCTTCAAGGCGCTGGACCGGCTGCGCGACGAAGGCGTGATCGGTGCCTGGGGTCTGGGCGTGAACCGGGTGGAGCCGATCGAGCTGCTGCTGGGTCTGGAAGGGCCTCGTCCGGATGGCTTCCTGCTCGCCGGCCGCTACACGCTGCTGGACCACGCGCGGGCCCTGCAGCGCGTGATGCCGCAGGTGGCGGCGCGCGGCCTGGGCATCGTCGTCGGCGGTCCCTACAGCTCGGGCGCGCTGGTCGGCGGGCCGAACTTCGAATACGCGCCTGCCACGCCGGAGATCCTGGCCCGGGTCCAGGCCATCAAGACGATCGCGGATCGCCACGGCGTGACGATGAAGGCTGCCGGGCTGCAGTTCGCACTGGCGCACCCCGCGGTGGCCGCGGTCATCCCCGGGGCCAGCCAGCCGGGGCGCATCGTGGAGGACCGAGCCGCGCTGGAAGCGGTGGTGCCGCAGGACTTCTGGCGCGAGCTGCGACTGGCCGGTCTGGTGCAGATTGACGCGCCTCTGCCGCACGGGATCTGAGCCTGGACGTTTCACCTTCAGGACCACAGGACATGCTGAACGAAGCCTGTCAACCGCAGTGCGACTCGGTGGAAACACATTGCCCCGACACGCGGCAATCGATATCTATCGTTGCGCCGGACTCGAGCTGCTGGCAGAGTCGCTCCGACGGACGCCGCTGTCTGCATCAATCGGGCGCATGCCCTTGAAGCCAGACGACGAACGGCTCGTCGCGTATCTCGATCGGAGGACACCATGGGTCTCCTGACCTTCAGCATCAACGTCACCCTGGACGGCTGCGTCGACCACCAGGAAGGCATCGCCGACGACGAGACGCACGCCTTCTTCACCCGCCTCATGGACGAGGGCGGGGCGATGCTGTGGGGCCGCGTCACCTACGAGATGATGGAGAGCTACTGGCCAGCGGTCGCCCGCGGCGACGTGGAGGCACCGCCGGCGCTGCGCGAGTGGGCGGTGAAGCTGGAGGCCAAGCCGAAGTACGTGGTGTCCTCGACGCGAAAGCACTTCCCGTGGACCCACAGCCACCACATCGCCGGCGACCTGCGCACGGGTGTACAGAAGCTCAAGGACGCGATGCCGGACGGCGTGCTCCTCGGCAGTGGCAAGCTCGCGACCGAGCTGGACCGGCTGGACCTGATCGACGAGTACCAGTTGCTCGTCCACCCCAGGATTGCCGGCCACGGCCCGACCCTGTACGGGAGCGGGCTGCCCAACACGCGACGGCTCGAGTTGATCTCGGCGAAGGCGCTGCGCAACGGCGCGGTCGCCATGCACTACCGGCGCGCGCGCTGACTTCTGCTTCTCGATCAAACCGGGGGACCACCATGCATGACAGCGACCCTGAGGGCAAGCGCCTTCCCATCAAGCTCGACAGCGCCTCGAATGGCGAGTTCGCACCGGTGGCGCTGTGGCCGGCGAACATCGAGGCCAACCGCCTCGCGCACGAGGCCGCGGCAACCAACGCGAAGCGGCTGGGATGCTCCAAGCGAGCGTTCCTGACCTCGTCCTGTGGGGCAGCCAGCACACTGCTGGCCTTCAACGCGGCCAACGCCGCGGCCGGAAGGGCCGGCGGCTTCTTCGAACTGCCCCGCGACGCCGCGCAGGACATGCAGCTCGCGCGCGCGCAGGTCGGCCCCGTCAAGCAGGAGTTCATCCTCGACGTCCAGGGCCACTTCATCGACACGCCGAAAGGCAACTCGAAGAACGCGGAGGTCTTCCTCAAGGACGTGTTCATGGACAGCGACACCGACGTGATGGTGCTGTCCTTCGTGCCCTCCGCCCGGGACGCCGAACCGGTCACGATCCAGGCCGCCGACGAGGTCCGCAGGCTGGTCGACAAGCTCGAGGGAACGCACCGGTTGCTGTTGCACGGGCGCGTCAACCCGAACCAGCCCGGAGACCTCGAGGGCATGGACGAGTTGCACGAGAAGTGGCGCATCAGCGCCTGGAAGACCTACACGCAGTACGGACCGGAGGGCAAGGGCTACTTCCTGCACGACGACGTCGGCATCCGCTTCATCGAGAAGGCTCGCGCACTGGGCGTGAAGAACATCTGCATCCACAAGGGCCTGCCGTTCGGACAACGCTCCTACGAGCACAGCCAGTGCAGCGACATCGGCGTCGTCGCCAAGCTTTATCCGGACGTCAACTTCCTGATCTATCACTCGGGCTTCGTCACCACGGTGACCGAAAAGGCCTACGACGCGAGCGGCAAGAGCGACGGCATCGACACGCTGATCACGTCCTTGCGCAAGAACCAGGTCCAGCCGAACAGCAACGTCTATGCGGAGCTGGGCAGCACGTGGCGCTTCCTGATGCGTGACCCCGAACAGGCGGCGCACGCCCTGGGGAAACTGATCGTCGCATGCGGCGAGAACAACGTGCTGTGGGGCACGGATTCGATCTGGTACGGCTCGCCGCAGGACCAGATCCAGGCCTTCCGGACCTTCCAGATCTCGGCGGAGCTGCGCGAACGGCACGGCTATCCCGAGATGACGCCTGCGCTGCGGGCCAGGATATTCGGTCTCAACGCCGCGAAGGTGTACGGCTTGACGCCGACGGAAGTGAAGCGATACACCGCCCGCGACCCGGTCGCCCAAAAGCGCATGGCCTACCTGGAGAAACCCGACCCTCACTTCAGGACCTACGGGCCCAAGACGCGACGCGAGTTTCTCAGGGTGTTCGATCCCGCAGGATGAGCAGGAGAAAATCGGCGTCGACGTGACACCCCCATGAAGCATCTCGGTCGACTCATACGCAGCGCCAGCCTGAGCGGCTATGAGGAGCTGGTGCGATCACTCGGCCGGGATCCCCAAGCGTTCATGCGCACCGTGGGCCTGCAGGCCAGGCTGCTGGAGCATCCCGAGACGCTGATCCCCGGCGACGCCGTGCGCGAGCTGCTCGAGATCACTGCGCGCGCCACGCGCACTGAAGATTTCGCTCTGCGCCTGGCTGCCCACCGCAAGCTCTCTGCGCTGGGGCCGATCAGCGTCGTGCTGAAGGAAGAGCCCACACCCCTGGCTGCGCTCGACACGCTGGGCCGCTACCTGAAGCTGGTCAATGCCTCGCTGATCTTCCGGCTGGAGCAAGCGGGCGACACGATCATCCTCCGTGAAGACCTGGTGCCGAGCGCCGGGCTGCCGATGCGCCAATCGATCGAGCTCGCCGTCGGCATCATGTTCCGCATCCTGCGCGAGTTGACCGACCCGAACTGGCGACCGCTGCAGGTCTGCTTCACGCACCGCCCGCCGGCAGACCTGTCGGCGCACCGGGCCTTCTTCACGCGCAACGTCAAGTTCAACCAGGACTTCAACGGCCTGGTCTGCGCCGCGTCCGATCTGCGCAAGCCGCGCGGTCCAGGGGATGAGGGTGCAACGCGGTTCGCGCGCGAGTACCTCGATGCGGCCTTGAAGCGCCGTGGCGAGAGCACGCGTGACGCTTGCCGGGAACTGATACTCGCCCTGTTGTCCGGCGGTGGCTGCACCGTGGAGGAGGTGGCACGGCACCTGCGTGTCGACCGTCGCACGCTGGCCCGCCGGCTGGACGCGGAAGGGCTCACCTTCAGCGGTTTGCTCGACGACGCGCGCTCCGAGTTGGCCAGGCGCCACCTTCGCGACAGCGACCTGCCGCTTGGCGAGGTGGCCGAACTGCTGGGCTTTTCGGGACCCAGCAGCTTCAGCCACTGGTTTCGCAAGCACTTCGATTGCAGCCCCTCGCAGTGGAGCCGCAATGAGGCCGCCGGCGTGGCGGCTCAAGGCTCCGCCGTCGCCCTCTGAATGAGCGCTTCAAGGCGCATGGCGTGTGCCATGCGCTCTACGAGGCGCCAGAAGGTGTGGATGAAGGGGTGGGCGGGCATGGTCGGTCCGTTCACGACTGTTCAGGCGGCCTTCCGCAGGAACCCCTGGTTCGCCCCATGGCGATTGGGCGCGAAGCCGTTGGCCTGCAGCGATTCTTCCGCCGTGTCGTAGAAGACGCCGATCTTCGAGATCTCGCGCGCCTGCTGCGCCGTCGCGATCGGGCGGCCGAACTCGCGTGCGATGCGCACGAGTTGCTCGATCTGCGCGACGGTGCCGATCTTGGCCGAGCGCGTCTGGTTCCACAGCACGTCTTCCGTCCCGCAGCGCACGTGCAAGCCCATGGCAATCCCAAACATGTTCACGGGCAGCACGTTGCGCACCGAGCTTTCCACCGTGAGCACCGCGCCGTCGGGCACGGCGCGCACGAAGTTGGCCAGGTTGTAGATGTTGGGTGCATCCATGCCACCGCTGATGGCCACCCAGTTCATCACCAGCGGGCCCTTGTAGACACCGCGGCGCATCAGTCGCTCAACCGACTCGAAGCTGTTGATGTTGTAGCACTGGAAGGCACTCTGGATGCCGGCCTTGCTGAGGCGGCGGATGTGTTCCTCGACCCAGCCGGGTTGGGCCGGCACCGTCATTTCCTTGTAGGCCTCGAAGATGGCCGGGATCTCGCGCGAGGTGCCCTTGAAATCGGCCAGCTCGGCATGTTCCGTCACGTTCATCTGCGAGGTGTTGACGGTCACCGTCACCTGGTCGGGTGTCGGCTCGAGTTCCGCGAGCATGTGGCGCGTGTCGTCGCTCAGCCACTTGGCGGCCGCGCCTTCGCTCTCGGGCGCGAAGGAGATGGAGCCGCCGACCTGGATGATCATCTCGGGCACGGCCTTGCGCACACCGGCGATGAGTTCATTGAATTTCGACAGCCGCTTGCTGCCCTTGCCGTCGAGTTCGCGGACATGCAGGTGCAGCACGGTCGCGCCCGCGTTGTAGCAGTCCACCGCCTTCTGGATCTGCTGCTCCATCGTGACCGGGATCTCTTCCGGGAAGTCCGAAGGAAGCCAACCCGGCGCATAGGGGGCGGCGGTGATGATCAGCGGCTGCTGGTTTTCCGGGAACAGGTGGCCGTCGAGGAAGTTCATGTTCTTGCGTCTCCAGGTTGCAATGCGGATGTCGAAGTCTCAATACGGCACATCGCCGACGATGCCGGCACGTTCCATCTTGCGTGGCGCGGGCCAGTAGTCGTTCAGCGCGTAGTGCTGCGTGCTGCGGTTGTCCCAGACGACCACGTCGCCGGGCTGCCAGGACCAGCGCACCTGGTACTCGGGAATGCTGGCTCGGCTGACCAGGTAGTTCAGCAGCAGGGCCGCGCCCGGCGTCTTGTCGATGCCGTGCCGCACGTTCTCGGGCGTGCTGTAGTTCGCGAAGTGCGTGGTGAAGCTGCCGACGAAGAGCACCTTCTCCCCCGTCTCCGGGTGCGTGCGCACCACCGGATGCTCCACCGGCGGATGGTCCTGGCCCAGCTTGATGCGGGCCTCGGGCGCCATGACGGCACCGAAGGAATGCTCGATGCTGGCCTTGGCGCGCAGCTTGCCGATCTTCTGCTTGATCTCGTCCGGCAGTTCGTCGTGCGCCTGCACCATGTTGACCCAGATGGTGTCGCCACCGATCTCGGGACACTCGATGCAGCGCAGCACCGCGCCCATTGCGGGGGCGGAGCGCCACAGCCCGTCGCTGTGGTAGGTGTTCTCGTAGCTGTGCTTGTTGTCGCTGCGGTAGATGCGGACCAGGCCCGGATGCTCGGGGTCGCTGCCGACCACGGGGTGGTCTTCAAGCTCGCCGAAGCAGCGCGCAAAGGCGACGTGTTCGGCACGCGTGATGTCCTGTCCCCGGAAGAAAAGCACCTTGTGCTGGAGCAGCGCGGCGCGGATCTGCGCGAAACGTTCAGGGTCGCGCGAGGCCTCGCCGATGTGGATGTCCGAGACTTCCGCCCCCAGCGAAGGGGTGATGGGTCTGATCTTCATGAAAGGGTCTCCGGTGGAATGGGATGGCGCAAGTCAGTTCGCCTGGATGTGGAACTTCCGGACGATGGCGGCATTGCGCTCGAACATCGCCCGGGTCTCGCTGAGCAGCGCGGGCGTGTCGATGCTGAGTTCGGGCTCCAGGCCGACATCCGCCAGCTTCTGCTGCACCGCGGGCGCCTGCGCAGCCTTCTGGATCGTGGCGTGCAGCTTCGCAAGCACATCGGGCAGCAGCTTGCTGGAGCCGATGAAGCCGACCCAGCCGCGGAACTGAAGCTCCGGGTAGCCCAGCTCGGTGGTGGTCGGCACGTCGGGCAGGTAGTTCGAGCGCGTCTTGCCGCTGAAGGCATAGGGGCGCAGCTTGCCGGCCTTGATCAGCGGCATCGAGGTCAGCATGCCGTCGAACATCATGTCGACCTGGCCACCGAGCAGGTCCTGCAGCGCGGGCGGCGAGCCGGCATAGCCGACATGCTGCATGTCCAGCCCGGCGCGGTCGCTGAGGATCAGGCCGGCGTACTGCGACACGGTGCCGGGGCTGTAGCTGGCGAAGCTGGACTTGCCCTTGCGCGCCTTCAGTTCGGCGACCAGGCCCTGGAAGTCCTTGGCGGGGAAGCCGGCTGCCGTCACGAGCACCACGCCCGAGCGCGCCACCGCCGCGATCGGCACCACGTCCTTGAGCGGATCGAAGGGCATCTTCACCACCTGCGGCGTTTCCGCCAGCACGTTGCTGGCCGCCATCACGAGGGTGTTGCCGTCCGGCGGCGCCTGCAGCATGGCTTGAAGTCCAATGGAGCCGCCGGCGCCCGGGCGGTTCTCGACGACCACCGGCCGACCGATGTCCAGCGCCATCTGCTGCCCGACGACGCGAGCGACGATGTCCATCGTTCCGCCCGCTGGCGCAGGGACGACAAGCCTTACGGGCTTCTCGCCCAAAGCCCAGGCGCCGAGGGCCAGCGAGCATCCGACGAGTGCGACGGCAGCGCGTGCAAGGTGCGGCATTTTCATTTTCCTGTCTCCGGTGTTGGTGATGCGGGCCTGGGGAGCGACAACGCGAGTGTCCTGCGGATCGCGCCTTTGGTTCTTGCTTATCCGGGACATCGATTTGTCGATCCGGGACAGCGGTGCCTTCGCCATTCCTGTTGCCGCAGCCCGCTGCACGGTGCCTCCCGCCCGCCGCCGCTGCCGTCGTTCGCGCGTCGCCTTTGCCCGCTGATGGCGCTCAATATCGCCGGCCGACTGTCGAGACCTGCGAGTACGGCCATTTGCGGGTGTTGGGGCGAAGGCCGCGAACTAGCGCCGCGGACTGCTCTGCTGTCCTTCGAATTTTGCTACCCAATGACAGAGGTCGGCGATGCCAGAACTTGGCACTCTTCTCGACGAACGGGCCGATCTCACTTGGAACCCGACCGTCGCAGAGGTCGTCAGTTCGGATCGCAGGCGACAAAGTACGACCATGACGAAGTCGCGCGTGAGCGACTGCTTCTGAATGTCACGGAGAGCGATCTGGGCCCGAAGATGCGAGCAGTCACACTCGCTGTCGTGGCCGTTGCACCAAAGTGCGAAAGCCCGTGCACTGACGACCCATAGCCGACGCGATCCGAGGCCCTTAAGGTTCAGGCTCGAACCCAATCCACCATGACGGCCCTCGAGCGGACCCGCAATCACCGGTTTGGCTTTTGCGCGCGCGCTCTTTTCGCACTTCTGTTCGGAGCGATCGTTCTCGTTTCCGGCACCAGAGCCGAGCCATCAGCCCCCGTGCGCGTGCTTGTCATCCAGGGCGGAGACCCCTACCTGCCGTCGGCGGTCGAGCAGGTGAAGGGCCTTCGCCGCGTCTTCAACGAACGTTTGCCCAACGGCTTCGAGATGACCAGCGAGCCGCTCCAGGCGCTGCAAGCCGGTGCGCCGTACGACTCCGACGCACTGCTCGCGCCTCAACTCAAGACGCGCTACGGCAGCCAGCCTCCCGATGTCGTCATCGCCCTGCGCCGGCCTGCCATCGACTTCCTTCTCCGCACGCGCCAGTCGCTGTGGCCGTCAGCGCCCATCGTGTTCTGCGGCATTCCGGAAGACGAGATCAGTGACTTGACGCCAGGCCCAAACATCTCGGGCGTTGCGATGCGCTTCGATGTCCGCGGCACACTGGCTTTGGCACGCCTGCTGCAACCCGATGCGCGCAGGATCGCGGTGGTGGCCGGCAGTTCGACCTATGACAGGACCTGGGCCAACCGCGTCAGCAAGGCCCTTGCCACGGACGCGCGCGGCCTCGACGTGGTGTGGCTCGGCACGGGAGCGATCGAGGAGACTCTCGGCGACGTGGCACGCCTGCCGCCCGACACCATCGTGCTCTACACCAGCATCTTCAGGGACGGGCGCGGCAACGTCTTCATTCCGCGCGATCTGATCCCGCAATTGGCGGCCGCCTCGCGTGCACCGATCTACAGCTTCTTCGACACTTACTTCGGGCAGGGCATCGTCGGCGGCGCCATCTCCAATTGGCAGCAGCAAGGCGAAGAGGCTGCGGAGCTCGCGGTGCAGATGCTGGCTCACCCGGGCTCGGAAGCGCGCGGGATGGTCCGGCCGGCCCCGGCCGCCATCACGATGGTCGATTGGCGCGCAATGAGCAGGTATGCGCTCAAGGAGCAGGCACTGTCGCCAAGTACCCTGGTCGAGTTCCGAGAGCCAAGCTTCTGGTCGCGCTACAGGTGGCAGATTGCCATCGCGGTGGCGCTCACCGCGTTGCAAGCCGCGATCATCTCGGCGCTGCTGGTCCAGCGGGCTCGCGCCCGCCGCGCCGAGCGCCTGACGGTCACGCAGCGCGAGGCCCTGAGCCAGGTCGCGCAGCTGTCGGCCCTGGGCGAACTCACGGCGAGCATCTCGCACGAGGTGAATCAGCCGCTGGGTGCCATCGTCACGAGTGCCGACACGGCAGACCTGCTGCTGAGGCAACAGCCGCCCAATGTCGACGGCGCGCTCAGGCTTGTCGGCAACATCCGCAAGGCTGGAATCCGGGCGGGCGAGGTCACGCACCGCGTGCGCTCGCTGGTGCGGCGGCACCAGGTCAATACCGTGGCGCTGGACCTCAATGCGCTGATCACCGAGATGTGGCCGCTGGTCGAAGGCACCATCACGCGTGCCGGCGTGAGCTCCGAGCAGCAACTCGACAGCGCATTGCCGCTGGTGCTGGCCGACAAGGGTGAATTGCAGCAGGTGTTCCTCAACCTGATCCTGAACGCGCTCGACGCGATGCGTGCCTCGAACGGTCGCCGCCACCTGCTTGTCTCGACGCGGCGATTGAACGATGATTTCGCGCTGGTCGGCATCGACGACAGCGGACATGGCCTGAAGGTCGAGGAACAGAAGCTCTTTGAATCCTTCTTCACCACCAAGCCCGACGGCATGGGGCTCGGCCTGCCGATCGCGCGCTCCATCGTCGAGGCGCATGGCGGGACCATCACGGCGGCGAACAACGCGCAGGGCGGTGCCAGTTTCCGCTTCACCTTGCCCATTGCCAGGACGGAGATCGGTTCGGCGGGAGGCCTTCAGGAGCATGGACTGTGATGAAGAACCAATGTGTACACGTCGTCGATGATGACGACGACATGCGCGATGCCCTTCTAAGCCTGTTGCAGGCGCTGGGGCATGACGCGACCGGGCATCGCAGCGCCGGCGAGTTCCTGTTCTCTGCCTGGCAGTCCTTGCCGGGCTGCCTGCTGCTCGATGTCGACATGCCGGGCCAGAGTGGCCTTGACTTGCAACGCGTGCTGAACGAGCGCGGCCTTCGCATTCCGATCATCTTCCTGTCCGGCAAGGCGGATGTGCCCATGTGCGCGCGGGCGCTCAAGGCTGGTGCGGTGGACTTCCTGACCAAGCCGTTCCGGCGGGAAGAAGTCGAAGCAGCGATCGCCGCCGCCTTTGCCATGGCCGATGAGCGCCAGGCCATCGAGGAAGAGTCCGAGTCCCTGCGACATCGCTTTCTCACGCTCTCGCAGCGAGAACAGAGCGTGGCCAGGCAGATCGTGCAAGGGCGCCTCAACAAGCAGATCGCCGCCGACTTTGGCGTCTCCGAACGCACGGTGAAGAGCTACCGTGCACAGGTGATGGAAAAGATGAGCGTTCATTCGGTGCCTCAACTCGTGGAGGCATTGCTGGGCCTCCCCCGCATCCAGCCCGAGCCTTTCACAGGAACAAGCCGACCAACTGCTGAAGCACCTGGTCGAACGGCACCAGCGCAAGGGCCACCAGGCCGAACGGCAACGCGGTAGCCCCTGTCAGCGCCAACAGGCTGCGCAGGTCGATGGCGGTCAACCGTTGCGAGAAAGCCTTGTCGGCCGTTTGGAAGAGATCGGTTGCGGCCGAAAAGTCGCCGGTCGACAACGGATCGGTCGCGGACGGGTCCTGCGGTCTCCGCATCCACTTGTCTTCCAGCGCGACGCCGACGCGTTGCACCAGCGCGCCGTAGTCGACGGTCCCACGCTGCCAGTTGTGCAACAGTTGCCCGCTGAAGGCCAGCAGCGGCGCCACGCAGGCCACGAGGACGATGATGATGGTCACGAGGGCAAGGCGCGCGAGCATCTCCGGCCCACCTGCTCCACCGGCCCAGATGTGCGCGAGTGCCGTGGCCGCGACAACGGCGCCGGCTGCCGCAGCCGGAAGCGTGAAAGCGCGCAACGAATAGCCGACGAACATCAGCCCCGCAGCGCCATCCGGATGCGGCGCCAGCAGGCGCAGCGGCAAGCGCGAGACGAGCCACAGGTAGCGTGCCCAGAGGAACAGTCGCCAGACCCAGCCAACGACCAGCACCAGCAGCAGCGGCAGGCTGACCATCGCATGCCACCAGCTCGCCAGCGAGCGCGCGAGCGGCGCGTTGGCATCGCCGCGGTGCCAGTCGGGCAGGAAGCTCGCAGGCACATAGCGAACGATCAGCAATGCCGCCAGGTACGCCGCCAGCACGGCGAATGCCTCGACAAACCAGCTGTCACGCAAGCGCTGAATTCTGTTGACCGCGACGCGATAAGCAGGGACCACGGCCGCAGGCACGATGCCTCGCTCGCAGAAGGTGGAGGCCAGCGCGCCGAGCCTTGGAATGCAGATCGCCTCCGCCAGCACGAGCAGCGGCGCCGCAACCAACGACCGCGCATGCACCGACGCGTCGCGCAGGAAGGCCCGCCACACACCGTCCTGCCCGTTCGCCAGGGCAAGCGCGGCAAAGGCCAGCAAGGGTAGCCAGCCAAGGCACACGATGACCAGCGCGCGGCGCCAGAAGCGAGGGCGATGGTGGCCAAAGCGCCCCCAGAGACGAAGCAACCCGAGCGGCGGGCCGCCATCGAAGAGACGCGCATCGTCGCGCGGGTCGTCGCGAGGGGTCATTTGGAAGCAGCCCTGCCGGCGGTGGCGCGATCCACCGCATCGCGCAACGCGGTGGCGGTAAATGGCTTGAGCAGGTATTCGCCATGCAATGCGGCAGCCGCCGCACGCCCGCTCGCGTCGTCGCGGCCCGTGATGAACACCGCCGGCACGGCCGGTCGATCCTTGCAGAGGGACTTGTACAGTTCAAAAGCTGTCACGCCCGGCAAGCCGATGTCGAGCACCAGGCAGTGCGCATCCGGCGGCGGTGTCAGTCGCATCAGGCTTTGCGGCTCGGCGAAGCCACGCGCCTCGAACCCGAGCACGTCCAGCGCAACCAGCACGGCCGACCGAACGTCATCGTCGTCCTCGACGACGACCACCAGCGGACGCTCTCCAGATTCCACGCGAGCCCCTGTATTTGAATGCGTCAGGGTTATGGCGCCTGCAATCAATTTAGACCCTCGCCGCGCAGGTGCCAACCGGCAAATGGGGAAGGCCGCCCTTCCCCTTGGGGAAGCGTGGGATTCCCCCATGGACATTGGCACCGTGACATCGGCTGGCTAAGGTAGCCGATGGACGCCTGCGTGGGCGACCACCTTTCTGCAAAGGAGATCTACCGTGAGCTTTGACTACTCGAAGTACAAGCATGGCGAAGTGCTGCCGTTCCTGCCTCCGAAGCACGACCCGATCACGGAGCCGGACTGGCGCAAGGTGCCCCAGCCCAAGCCCTTCATCGTGCGCCCGCCCAAGGGCGCACCGAACGTGCTGATCGTGCTGCTGGACCAGACTTCCTACAGCGACCCCTCCACATTCGGCGGGGCGATCAACTTCCCTACCCTCGACAAGCTCGCTTCCGAGGGCCTGACCTACACCAATTTCCACTGCAACAGCCTGTGCTCGCCGAGCCGCACCGCGTTGTTGACCGGGCGCAACCAGCATCAGAACAGCCAGTCCGCCGTGGTGGACGGCGCGACCTCCTATCCCGGTGACACCGGCATCCGACCCAAGACCGTGGCGCCCTTGGCGGAGATCCTGCGCCAGTGGGGCTATTGCACGGCGATGTTCGGCAAGAGCCACGAGACCCCGCCGTGGGAAACCAGCGTGGCCGGACCGTTCGATCACTGGCCGGCACGCCAGGGCTTCGAGAAGTTCTATGGCTTCATCGGCGGCGAGAAGAACCTGTTCTCTCCATACCTCGTCGACGGGACGACCGAACTGGGCGTGCCCAGAGACCCTGACTATCACTTCAGCGTCGACATCACCAACAAGGCGATTGCATGGATTCGCGCCACGCGCTCGCTCGCGCCCGACCGTCCATTCATGATGTATTACGCCGCTGGCGGCTCACACCCGCCGCACACGCCGCCGAAGGAATGGCTCGACGTCTACAAGGGGAAGTTCGACCAGGGCTGGGACAAGCTGCGCGAGGAAATCCTGGAACGCCAGCTCAAGATGGGCGTGATACCACCCGGTACGAAGATGGCGCCTAATCCGCCGGACATCGCCAAATGGGATGACTTGCCCGATGACGCCAAGGAAGTGCTGTCGCGCCAGATGGAGGTCTACGCGGGCTACTGCGAGCACACCGACCGCGAGATCGGACGCTTGGTCCAGGCCATCGATGACCTCGGCGACAAGGACAACACCATCATCGTCTACATCGCGGGCGACAACGGTGGAACCGCCATCGGTGCGCTGAACGGGACTTTCAACGAGTGGTCGAACCTCAACGGCGCGCCTGAAGACATCGAGTACCTCAAGACGCGCATGCACGAGTACGGCGGGCCCAAGTCCTATCCGAACTACGCGGTGGGCTGGGCCATGGCCGGCTCGACGCCCGCCACCTGGTGCATCAACGCGTGCCAGGGCGGCGGCCAGAACCAGGGGATGGTGATCCGATGGCCGAAGGGCTTCAAGTCCAAGGGCGAGTACCGCACGCAGTACGCGCACTTCATCGACATCGCGCCGACGATCCTCGAGGCAGCCGGCATCCCTGAACCCAAGTGGGTCAACGGCGTCGAGCAGATACCGATTGCCGGGACGCCGATGGCCTACAGCTTCGACGATGCCAAGGCGAAGGATCGCCACACCGTGCAGTACAACGAGTGCACCGGCAACCGAAGCATCTACAAGGACGGCTGGATGGCCTGCGTGATGCACCGTGCACCGTGGGAGGACCGTCCGCGCGTGGACAGCTACGACAAGGACACGTGGGAGCTGTACTACCTCCCCGACGACTTTGGCCAGGCCAACGACCTCGCGAAGAAGGAGCCGGCCAAGCTCAAGGAATTGCAGGAGCTGTTCCATCAGGAGGCCATCAAGTTCGGCGTCTATCCGATGGACGACCGCTCCTTCGAGCGGCTGAACGCGTCGGTCGCCGGGCGGCCGGACATCATGGGGGACCGCAAGGAAATGGTTCTCTACGCCGGCATGGGCGGCATGGCCGAGAACGTCTTCATCGACACATTGAGCCGCTCGCTGACGGTGACTGCCGACATCGTGATACCCAAGGGCGGAGCCAAGGGCGTGCTGGTGTCACAGGGCGGGCTCTTCGGCGGATGGAGCCTGTACGTCAAGGACAACAAGCCCAAGCTGGCCTACAACTGGCTGGCACGCGAACTCTACGAGATCGAGGGGTCGGAAGCCCTGCCGGAAGGCAAGGTGCAGGTGGTCTACGACTTCGACTACGACGGGGGCGGGCCCAACAAGGGCGGCACCGGATCACTTTCGATCAATGGCAAGAAGGTGGGCGAAGGCCGCATCGAGAAGACGCACGGCGCGGTGTGGTCGCTCGCGGGCGAGACGGCCGATGTCGGTGTGGACGCGTATTCGCCGGTGACCGAGGACTACGACCCCTGGGACAACGCCTTCACCGGGGAGATCGTCGAGATTCGCATCCGGCACAAGGACTGACGCCGGTCAAGACCGCTGCGCGTCGAGGGGCTCGCAAGGGCTGCTCGGTCGCCATGTCATCAGTCATGCGCAACCGCACGACTGGAAGCTGCATGTGTTCGCGGTGCACCCCGTTCTGGACGTGTTCTATCCGCAGCTCTATGACGGCACGACTTTCATCGGCGTTCCGCCCGAAGCAAAAAGCGAACTCGTTCTACTGCGCGACCGGCGTCAACGGCGGCAGCTTCCAGGCACCGCTCATCGCAGCCTTGCTCGGTCCGTAGACCCGGGCGACAGCGCTGTACTTGCCCTCGGGCGTGGGCAACCAGTTCGATTCCTTATCCGCGCCAGGCGAGGCATGACCCAGATAGAGCGTGAGGCCGCCGTCGGCATCGCGCTTCAGGCCGGGCGTCCGGTCGCCGATCGAGTAGCGCTTGAGGTTGTTCGCATAGAGGAATCGATCGGGCAACGTGTAGAGCGTCATCGACCAGAAGAACTTTGCCGGCGGCAGTTGACCTGGCGCGAAGTGGACGGTCGAGAGCTTGCTGCCGTCGCCAACGTAGCCGCCATACCAGGCCTCGATCAGCGAATTGCCATACAGGCCCTTCTGCGCGCCGAGAGCCCGCTTCATGTAGTCGTTCTTCATGTCGGCGCGCGTGCCGAAGAGCCCGTTGGAAGACAGCGTGACTTTCCCCTGTTCGGCCATTGCCGTCTTGGCGTCCGCCACGCCGGCATCGATGGCGGCCAGCGAGTCCGGCGACAGCTTCGAAGCATCGAAAGGCACGCCAGGTCCGATACCGATCTCTGAAAAGCGCTTCATCAGGCCGACTTCGCTCGCATTCGGCGGCTGCGTGAACTGCAGCAGGAAGTTCAGGTAGCCAATGAAGTCGTGCGAGTGCCCTTTCGCCGGGTCATATGCAGGGAATTCGATCTGTGGGGCGGCCGGCGGCGCGGGCTTGCGGAGGAAGGCCGAAAGCGTTTGCAGCTTCATGCCCGCTTGCACCGCCTTCACCGCGGCTACGTCGTCCGGGCCATTCAATGCGGTGCGGGTCAGCGTCAGGATGATGTCGGTCTCGGACCTGAACACCTTCTTGATGCCGGCCGGCGTCTTGCCCTTCCAATGTGGGCCGACGAACATGTAGCTGCCGGCCTGGTTGCCAGTAGCGCGCGAGCCGATATAGGCGAAGTTGTAGGTGAACAGGTCGATCCACTGCTGCACGTAGTAGCGTTGATTCGGCACTGCCGGCACGCTCACCACCCAAGGTTCGGCCCGCAGATCCATCCATGCCCATGAATAGGGCGTGTCGTTGTTGGGCGTCACGATGTCGTGGTTGTCCGGGGTGAACGCCTCCGAGTAATGTCGGAACTTGCCCAAGCCGCCGACGTATTCGGGTGCCTGTGGACTTGCCACCTGCTTGTACATCGTGTTGTAGTTCTCGATCATCGGGAAGGCGTAGATGTAAGCCTCCTTGGCGATGGCTCGCACCTCGGAAGCCGAGGGAACTGAGTTCTGCGCAGTTGCCGGCTGCACCATGAAGGCGATCGTTGCCATTGCCCATGCCAACGAGGTTTTGAATAATTGCCGCATGGTGCTGCTCCGGTTCAACTTTGCGGTTGCGGTTCGGGGAATTTCCAGGCGCCGGAAAGGATCTCTTGCCGTGGCCGATAGAGCCGCACGGTGTAGTTCCAGCCCTTGACGATCGGCAGGCAGTTCGCCACCTGGGCGTCGCAGCCACCAAACTGGATTGCGATGCTGCCGTCCGCGCTCTTCTTTGCAGTCAAGTTGTTGAGCGAGTAGGCGTTGGTGGCATTCTTCTCGTAGTAGCCAGCGGCGTTGTACACGCTGACCGACCAGAAGCCGTCCACCGGGACATCCTTCACCGACAGCTTGTAGACCGTGCTGCCATCGTTCTTTGCCGGCGTGAAGTTCAAGTAGGTCGCATCCTTGTCCGGGTTGCCGCCCCAAGCCGCTGCAGCACCGACAAGCCGCCGCACGGGATCGACTTGCTCCTTGGTGCCGAAGGCGCCCTTGAAGTCGGGGATAGTGGTAGCGAGCACCAGCAGGGCATCGCGCACCTTCTTTTGGCTCACCGGATCCCAATTGGGCAACTCGAGAGTGCCGGGCGCCTTCTGGCTGACCTTGATCGCATCCTGCAGGCCGTGGACCTTCTGGATGTCCTGCGGGTCATTCGGGTCCACCAAAGTTCGGATCGCGGCAACGACGTAGCGCGTGCCAACGTTCTCGCGGGTCAGGGTGTAAGTGCCGGCGCCGTAGTAGACATTGGGCGTGTAGTGATCCTCGTTGATCACCTGGAGCGCCATGTAGCGTGCGCCCGAATCGGGCATGGTGATGGTGACAGGCCCGGCGTCGAGGTCGAAGGTGCCCGATGAATAAAAGGTGTCGCGGTTGAGCCGGATCACCGTCTGATGATCGATGGACGCCGGCTCGCGACGATGCAGCAACTTGCCGAGACCACCACCCTGTTTCGTGAGAGCGGCAACATATGTGTCACTCTCGGCGCGGACGAAGTTGTCCACTGTGACCGGGACCGCCGAAGTGGCGGCGGTCGCGGATTGGGCGTTTGAAGTGGTTGCCATGGCGAGGCCTCCCGATAGCAGCCACACGCAGATGGCGGCTCGCGCTGTGTTTGAAGATTGCATCGCACGATTCTGTGCGACAGCAAACGACTGCTAGGTAGGCAGTCTCCTACGACGAGTGCGTGTGAGAGGTGTCTTAAACGATGCGCCTCGCCAAAAGCCGCCGCCCCGTGGCCCAG
This sequence comes from Variovorax robiniae, assembly GCF_037889955.1. Classification (NCBI taxonomy): domain Bacteria; kingdom Pseudomonadati; phylum Pseudomonadota; class Betaproteobacteria; order Burkholderiales; family Comamonadaceae; genus Variovorax; species Variovorax robiniae. The sequence goes on along the minus strand of NZ_JBBKZS010000006.1, from coordinate 352,171 downwards.
ATCCAACGAGTCATCGTCAGTCAAGGGGGATTCCCGGACGCTTGCGGCGAGCCACCCTTCTTTGACGAAGCGGTCCCCACCACGTTCAGCCGGTTGAATGCCTTCATCACGGTAGGGGCTGACGTCACATGGACAAGCGCCGACTGCAGGCTGCCGCCATTTGAGCCTCAGGCTGTGTCGCGCAGTTCCCGCCGCAAGATCTTGCCGACCGTTGACTTTGGCAGCGCGTCGACGAAGCGAAAATGCCGGGGCACCTTGTAGGCCACCAGCTCGCGCCGGCAGTGCTCGGCCAGTTGCTCCTCGGTAAGCGTTGCACCGGGCGCCGGCACCACGAAGAGCTTCACGGCCTCGCCGGTTCTCTCATCGCTGACGCCGACGCAGGCCGACTCCAGAACGCCGGGGCATCCGGCAACGACCGCTTCGATCTCGTTGGGGTAGACGTTGAAGCCGGACACCAGCACCATGTCTTTCTTGCGGTCCACGATACGCAGGAAGCCGCGATCGTCGAGCACGCCGACGTCGCCGGTGCGAAAGAACCCGTCATCGGTGAAGGCGCTTGCGTTGGCCTCAGGCTGCTGCCAGTAGCCACGCATGACCTGTGGGCCGCGCACGCACACTTCGCCCGCTTCGCCGATGGCCACCTCGTGGTCCTTGTCGGCCACCAGCTTGACCTCGGTCGAGGGCAAGGGCAGCCCCACCGTGCCAGAAAAGCCATCGACCATCTGCGGGTTGAAGCTCACGACCGGCGAGGTTTCGGAAAGTCCATAGCCTTCCTGGATGTCGAGCCCCGTCAGCTTTTTCCACTTCGCCGACGTGCTCGCCAGGATTGCCGAGCCACCACCAGCTGCCAGGCGCAGGTTCGAGAAGTCCACCTCGCCAATACGGGGGTGGGCCAGCATGCCGCCAAACAGTGTGTTCACCCCGGTGATCACGCTGCAACGGGCCTTGGCGAGGATGGCTACAAAGCCGTCCATGTCACGCGGATTGGCCACGAGCCAGTTCTGCGCGCCCAGCGAGAAATAGGTGATCAGGTTCACCATCAGCGCGAAGATGTGATAGAGCGGCAGGGCCGTGACCACCACCTCTTCGCCCGGGCGCATGGCATCCGGCATGAAGGGCTTGAACTGCTCGGTGTTGGCGACGACGTTGCGATGTGACAGGGCTGCGCCCTTCGACACACCCGTGGTCCCCCCGGTGTATTGCAGGAACAGCAGGTCGTCGCCTGCAAGCTCGACGCGGTCGAATTCGAGCATCGCGCCCAGTGCAAGCGCCTTGGAAAAAGGCATGGCGCCTGCAAGCCGCGTGTCGACGGGCGGGCTGGGCAAGTTGCCGGTGCCGCCATCGCCCACGTCAACCGTGATCACGGTCTTGACGCCGGTGTTGCCGATGATGTCGCCGAGCGTCGGCGTGCTGCCGCTGAAGATCACCAGCACTTCGACACCTGCGTCATTGAGCTGGTGCTCCAGTTCGCGCGGCGTGTAAAGCGGATTGATGTTGACCTGCGCCGCACCGGCCCGCAGGATGCCCATCATCGCGATCGGGAAGGCCAGCAGATTCGGCATCATCACGCCGATGCGGTCGCCGCGACGCACGTCGAGACGCTTTTGCAGATAGGCCGCAAATGCGCGCGAATGGCACTCGCAGTCAGCATAGCTCAGCGTGTGACCGAAGCTATGGAAGGCGGGCTTGTCGGCATAGCGCCGCATTGCATCTTCGAACAGGTGCACGACGGATGCATAGCGGTTGGGGTCGATTTCGGCGGGAATGCGGCTGCCATAGCTGGCGAGCCAAGGTTTGCTGGAAGTCATGGGATTCGGTCGTCTTGTTGGATTTGCTTACCTGCCCTTGAGCGAGCCGTCGGCGTCGCCGACGAACACCTTCATCACCAGGCGCTGCACGAAGGTTCCATACGGCGGATAGAACAGGCCGATCGGGAAGAAGCGGTGGCGCTTGAACACTGTCTTGGCATGCGACAGTTCGCGAAAGCCTTCTTCACCGTGGTAATTGCCCATGCCCGAGTTGCCGGTGCCCCCAAAAGGCGCGTCGTGGTTGATGAGGTGCCAGCCCCAGTCGTTGATGGTCACGCCACCGGCGTGCGTTCGGCGCAGCAGGTCCTGGCGCTCGGCCGCGTCGTGGCCAAAGCAGTACATCGCCAGCGGGCGCGGGCGGCTCTGGATCTGCGCCACGACATCGTCCATGGTGTCGTAAGGAAGCACGGCCAGCACGGGACCAAAGATTTCTTCCTTCATCACCAGCATGTCGTCCGTGCAGCCGGTCACGATGTGCAGGGGCATCTGACGGCCGTGTCCGGCGTCCGCGCATGAGAGCACCGTGGCGCCCTTGGCCCGCGCGTCATTGAGAAGCGCGAGTACGCGCCGGTGCTGGCGCTCATTGGCCACCGCCGTGTAGTCGTGGTTGCCCTCCACGTGCTCGCCATAGAGGGAGCGAAAGCCGTTCCTCACCTCGACGACGAAGGTGTCCAGCGATTCACGCGGCACAAGCGCATAGTCAGGCGACACGCAGATCTGGCCGGCATTGGCGCCCTTGCCGTGCACGATGCGCATCGCGGCTTCCCGCAGGGAATAGTTGCGCGTGACGACGGCAGGCGACTTGCCGCCCAGCTCCAGCGTGACGGGCGTGAGGTTCTCCGCGGCCGTGCGCATCACAACCTTGCCGACGGCTGGCGAACCGGTGAAAACGATGTGGTTGAAAGGCAGCGAGGTGAAGACGTTCGGGTCGCTCAGTTCCTCGCCGACCACCGCCACCTGCTCCTCGTTGAAAACTTCACCAAGCAGGCGCGCAATCACTGCGTTGGTGGCCGGTGTCACTTCCGGCATCTTGACCATGACCCGGTTGCCGGCCGCAAGCGCCGCGGTGATGGGGCCCATCGCCAGGTAGATCGGAAAGTTCCACGGCACGATGACGCCCACCACGCCCTTGGGCTGGTATTCCACGCGCAGGCTGTTGGACATGAACAGCAGTTCCGTGGAGCGGCGGCTCGGCTTCATCCATTTGCGCACGTGCCCGAGCGCATGGTTGATCTCGAGGATGGCCGACAGCACGTCGAGCATGCGTGTCTCGGCCGGCGAGCGAAAGCCGAAGTCCTTGCTGGCCGCCTCCGCCAAGAGGTCCTGGTAGCGGCGCAGCTGGTTCTTGAGCGCCTTGAGTTGCGCTCTCCGCTCGTTCAAGGAGGGATAGGGGTTGGCGTTGAATGCGGCCTGTTGCGCCGCGAATAGCCGCGCGACGCGCTCGGTCGCGCCCACGGCACGCCGTGACGCCAAAGTGGTGTCGTTCATGTTGTCTTGCTTGCTGTTTTGAAGTGCGAGTCGGCGCAGGCGCGGATTGCACGCCTGCGCCTTGTTGCGAGGAAGGTGTTGGTCAGCGCGCCGCAGCGCCAGCGACGACGACCGGCCGGCCGTCCGGCAGGTAGATCACCGCCTTGGCACGGGCCACTTCCTCCGCGCTGAACCTCGGCAGCTCGAAGGCACTCGCCGCCACGGTAGCCACCCGGCGCGAACCCCGGAACAGCGGCCACCACACCTGCTCGTACCAGGGCTCGGCCTCCACCCCCACCGGCAGCCCGTAGGCGTCCTGGTGCTTGCGCGGCGAACCCATGCTGGTGCCATGCAGGTGGTCCCAGAACACGAACATGTTCGCGTAGTTGGACGACGCATTGCCGTAGCGCCCGATGCCGTGGTGCACGTGGTGGTAGTCCTGCAGCACGAAGATCTTCTCAAGACCGTTGAGCAGCCAGCCCGTCGGGGCGAACTTGCGCAGCCACAGGTCCCAACGCACGCCCGTGTGCTGCAGGTTGAGGATCACGATCTTCAGGCCCAGGACGCCCATCGCCGCCTCGGTCGCGCCGAGGAAGTAAAGCAACGCCGCCATCGTCGTGTTGGGGATCAGCGCGTAGAAGATCCAGTTGTTGCGCATCGTCGCCAGCACGTTCAGGTTGGTGGCCGTGTGGTGCGCCTTGTGCAGTCGCCACATCCAGCGCACCGTGTGCCCCATGCGGTGCACCCAATAGTTGCCGTAGTCGTCGATCAGCATCGCGATCGGGAAGATCAGCCAGGGGCTGACGCCGCCAAGCGCGCCCTTCCAGGTCGGCAAGAAGGCATTGAGCAGCCAGGTGAGTCCGGCAAGCTGCGTCGCACGCACGAGCGCGAGGTTGGCGAAGCTGATGAGGCTCACACCGAGCTCGCCCATGGAGAAGGTGCGCGGCTTCCTGTACTCGCCGGCGGCAATTTCTGCCACCAGCAGCAGGACGAGCATCAGCAGCCCGAGTTTCATGTCAATGGTCATGGTGTCGTCCTCGTGGAAGCAGTCGCCGGCTTACTTGTCGCTCAACTTGCCCTTGCTGGAGGCACCGAAGACCAGCTTGCCACCGCTCAACGGCGGGCTCATCTCGACGCGGGCCGGGAGAACGCCCTTGAGTTCTGCCAGTTCACCGGTGCCGCCGGTGATCGTGAAATGACCGATCTGGTTCCAGCTGCCATCGGCTTCGAAGACCTTCTGGAAGTGGAAATACACATCGCCCGACTTGACGGTGCGCGCCTCGCAATCGGCAAAACCGTCGACCAGCTTGTTCTGGCCCAGCATGATGTCCGTGCCGTCGCAGCTGACGTACACCGGCAGTTCGCGGCCTGCGAGGATCAGCTTGCCCGCGCCTTCGGCGTTGTAGGTCATGCGCTGCTTGCCGCCGGGAATGCCGACGCGTGCGATGGTCTTGATGCCGACGCCCACGTCGAGGCTGGCATCCACTTCCTTGGCAGAAGCCTGGGTTACCGCCGCAGCGGCAAGGGCAAAGACGGCGAGGGCTGCTGCGCGGCCGCGGAAGGTCTTGAAGTTGTTGATGATCATGCAGTTGTCTCCTGGAGGTTGAGGGTGCTTCTGTCTAGGAAGCGGTCGTAGTGAATGTGGCGTGCGTCCGCCTGGCCTTCCAGCCGATGCACGAGGGCATCGACCATGGGCGGCGGACCGCAAAAGTAAAAGCTGCTGGAGGGCAAGTCGCAGAACTTGTCGAGGTGCTCGCCGCAGTAGCCTGTGAGGCCGCTCCAGCCGGAACTCACAGGCTCCAGCGACAGCACTGGCACGAAGATGAAGCGGCCGCGCCAGCGCGTTTGCAGCGTCTCGATCTCTTCGAGGCAGTACAGATCGGCCTGCGTACGGGCGCCGAAGAAGAGCGTGAGATCGGGCACTTGCGCCTGCGTTGCGAGTTCTTCGATCAAAGCCTTGATCGGCGCCAGGCCGCTGCCGCCGGCCACGCAGACCATCGGCCGCGTGGCGCTGCCGTCATGCGCGAAGTCGCCCAGCGGGCCGCTCACGTCGAGTGCGTGTCCGGTGCGATCGGATGCAAAGAGCCATTCGGTGAGCAGCCCGCCGGGGACGCGGCGTACATGAAAGGTGACGCGGGTCGAGCCACCCGCAACAGGCGCCTCGGAGAACGAATAGCAGCGCGGTTCGTCCGCCAGTCCATCGTGGCCGGGAACGGTGACCTGTGCATACTGGCCGGCGCGGTATTGCATCGGGGCCTCGAGTTCGACAACCACTTCGCGAATGTCGTGGTTCATGGGATCCGTCGACACGATGCGCCCCTTGAGATTGCGAAAAGCCAAGGCGTCCGAAGCCATGGGAGACAGTCCCGGCACCTCGAGCTGCACGTCGCTGCCTGCCAGTGCCTGGCAGGCCAGCAGATGGCCAGACGCGATGTCGCCCAGGTGGATGTGATTGCTGATGTCCTTCTTGAGCTGGACCTGCCCCGACACCAGCCGGCAGCGACATGAGCCGCAATCACCGACGAGGCATAGATGGGGGATGCGCAAGCCCTGGCGCAGACCGGCCTTCAGCAGCGTCTCGCCCGCCTCGACCATGACGGGGCAGTCCACTCCGTCGACCGAAAGGGTGAAGGCGCCCCGCGTTGCGCTGCTTGCTGTGGTGCTGTCCATGATGTCTTGTCTCCTCGTAGTCTTTTGAACAGTCAGGAGAATAAAAACTGGCGACCATTAACACCACTGCATTGTTGGTATTCAATACATGCATCAAGTGGATGATTCAAGGAAGACCATGTCCCTTCGCGCGCTCGACCTCAACCTCCTCACGCTCTTCGATGCCATCTACAAGGCCCGCAGCCTCACACGCGCCGCAGAAAATGCAGCCATGAGCCAACCGGCCATGAGCCGGGCGCTCGCGCGCATGCGCCACCAGTTCAAGGATCCGCTCTTCCTGCGCGACGGTCGCTCGATCAGTCCCACGCCGCGCGCCGACGAACTCGCGCTGAGCATCGACCGCATCCTGCGCGACGTTGGCGATACGCTTGCCGCCCGGCCGGCCTTCGACCCGGCGAAGAGCACTCGCGAGTTCAACCTCATGCTGACCGACTACGGCGAGACGGTCTTGTTGCCGCCGCTCATGGAGAAGCTGGAATCCCTGAATTCCACGGCGCGCATCAACGTGATTGCGCAGAACCATGCCGAGGCGCGCGAGCTCCTGCACTTCGGCAAGGTGGACTTTTATCTGTGGGCCTCCCCCATTCCAGACAAAGGCTTCAGGAGCCAGCTCGTCATCGAAGAGGAGTTGTGGTGCCTCGTGCGCGGCAACGGCAAAGAGCGCCGCCGGCGCCTGACCCTCGATCAATATCTGCGCTTGCCGCACATCGTGCTCGACTGGCCCGGCTGGCAAGGCCCGAGGCCGATCGAGAAATTCCTTCAAGACCGCGGTCTGAAGCGCGATGAGTACCTGTCGGTGCCGACCTTCTTCGACATGCCGCTCGTGGTAGCACGCACCGCCCTTGTAAGCACGATGCCCTCGCGCATGGCCCAGGGCTTTGCCGCGACGCACGCGCTGCAATGCTTCAAGGCGCCCCTGGACGGCCTCGAAGTGCCTGTCCACCTGCTATGGCACAGCCGGCAGGACAGCGACCCGGCGCACAGGTGGATGCGCGAGTTGCTGGTGGATCTGTGCGCCCACGTCTAGCCATGACGGCGCAAGCCGCATAACCAGTATGTGATTTGTTGCTTTAAAGCCGTGGCGGTTTTAAGATGCATGTTTTTTACATCTTTAAAGCCATGCTGACCGTTGCCCAAAAAGCCATCATCACCGCCACCGTTCCGCTGCTCGAAACCGGCGGCGAGGCGCTGACCACGCACTTCTATCGCATCCTGCTGGGCGAGCATCCCGAGGTTCGGCCGCTGTTCAACCAGGCGAGCCAGGCCAATGGCGAGCAACCGCGTGCACTGGCCAACGGCGTCTTGATGTACGCGCGGCACATCGACAGGCTCGAAGCGCTTGGCGATCTGGCGGCACAGATCGTCAACAAGCACGTCGCCTTGCAGGTCTTGCCCGAGCACTATCCGATCGTCGGCGCCTGCCTGTTGCGCGCGATCCGCGAAGTGCTGGGTGCCGAGGTGGCGACCGACGCCGTGATCGACGCCTGGGCTGCTGCCTACGACGAGTTGGCAAACCTGCTGATCGGTGCGGAGGCCGCTGCCTACGACCGCAACGCGAGCGCACCCGGCGGCTGGCGGGGCGCACGACCCTTCCGCGTCGCGCGCAAGGAAGCCGAGAGCGACGAGATCACATCGTTCTACCTGGAGCCTGTCGACGAACAACCGGTCCTCGATTTCGAGCCGGGGCAATACATCAGCCTTTGCCTGCAAGTGAACGGCCAGGAAGTGCGTCGCAACTACTCCCTTTCGGCTGCGCCGAACGGCCGCAGCTACCGCATCAGCATCAAGCGCGAGCCCGGCGGCGTGGTCTCCAACCACCTGCATGACGAAGTGCACGAAGGCAGCACGCTCGACGTTTTCCCGCCTTCGGGAGCCTTCACGCTGGCGCACAGCGAGCGGCCGCTGGTGCTGATCAGTGGCGGCGTCGGGATCACGCCCACCTTGGCCATGCTGGAATCGGCGCTGAGAACGGCGCGGCCGATCCGCTTCGTCCATTGCGCGCGTTCACACAAGGTCCACGCGTTTCGCGCGTCGATCGACGCGCTCGCCAAGAAGCATCCCCAATTGGAGCGCTTCTACTGCTACGAGGAAGCACCGCAGCCGCGTTCGGACGCGCAGCCGCATGCCGTCGGTCGACTTGATGCGCAAACGCTTTCGCAATGGATGCCCGCTGCCAAGCAGGACGTGCGCGACGTCGATGCTTACTTCCTGGGGCCCAAGCCCTTCATGCGGCAGGTCAAGCGCTCCCTCAGGGAGTTGGGGGTGCCAGAGCACCAGGTGCGCTATGAATTCTTTGGACCTGCGAGCGCCCTGGATTGACTTTGTACGCGGCGCCGGCGCGCTGGGCTTATTCCGATCGCCCTGCCTTTCGCCGTTTCGATGGCACGGGTTCGCTCAAGAGCGCTTGCGCCACGGCCGGCACGACCTCGATGCTCGGGCGCGTCATGCGGGGCTGCCACGTAACCTCCTGCCACAGCGGCAGCACCATCAGCGCAGGGCTCCCGTTGGCGATGTCTGCCAGGCTGTAGCGGTCGAGTTCGTCCAGGAAGGCCTGCATGGCGCGGGCCAGCACCGCGGCGAGTTCACAGCCGCCTGTCAGCACGCACCGGTTGTCTTCGCCGAAGCACTCGACCAGGGCGAAGTCGGTTTCAAGGTGGCGGACGATGGTGCCGAGCTTAAGCTTCGAGGGATGCATGGACAAGCGCATGCCCCCGTTTCGACCGCGCACCGTTTCCACCCAGCCGGATTTGCCCAGCATGTGGGTGACCTTCATCAGGTGGGCATGGGAGATGTCGAAGGCCTTCGCAAGATCGGCGATCGTGACCAGCGACTCGGTGCGCGTGGCCAGCACGAGCAGCACGCGCAGGGAGTAGTCGGTGAACAGCGTGAGTCGCATGGGTCCTTGAAAGCAATACGGTACATCCATTTTATCGGCCCACCGTTCGCGCAAAGTCCCGGGCGCGCGAGCCCCCTCTCGGGGAAGATGGCATGAAACGCCCGATCACCGGCTACACGCAGGACGAAGAAGGCCATTGGGTCGCGCTGCTTTCCTGTGGTCATCCACAGCATGTACGGCACGATCCGCCGATGGTGTCGCGGCCGTGGGTCGTCGGCGAGGAAGGGCGCCAAGCGCACCTGGGCTCGATGCTCGACTGCGTGCGCTGCGAACGCTTCGAGTTGCCAGAGCATTTCCAGGCTTACCGCAGCACCCCTGTGTTCACGCAAGACACAGTGCCCGGCGGACTGCGCAAGGACCACACGACACGCGCCGGTACCTGGGGGAAGATCCATGTACTGGAAGGTCAACTGCGCTACCGCGTGGACGAATGGAAGGTCGACACGGTGGTGACGCAAGCTGCGCCCGGCATCGTCGTGCCGGAAGTGCTGCACAACGTCGAGCCGCTCGGTGCGGTGCGCTTCTTCGTCGAGTTCTATGGTGCGCCAGAAGGAGAATGAACAAGCAACTCGCACAGATCACCGCTCGATGAGCGAGACCAGCATGCGCCTCGTGCGACGGCCGTGTAGGGATGCGACCGGCTACGACTCCAATACCTTCGAACCGGTCTTTCATACCGAGGCCGTCTTGGCCTTGGACGACAGGAATGGGCCTCACAGCGTGAGTTCATCGAGCGACTCGCAAATACGGCAGCCGCTGCGGACCCGCCGGACAGCGGTCGATCCCGACTGGCTGAGTTGGGCCCATGTGAGCCGCCCGCGAACTGCAAGCGAGGGTCCCCCTTCAGTATTGAAGCGACCTACATTCTTCAATCGCCGACGACCAACTTCAGCGAGGCAGTCACCAATTCGATCATCCGCTTGCAAAGAATCGAGGGCGCGAATCCCTTGTGCGTGAGCGCGTAGATACCCAGCGACTGGGTGCCGGCGATCGGCCGAAAGTCCAGTTCGTCGCTGCGGAACGCGCGTGCCGTCAAGTCGTCGACGATGGCGACGCCTACGCCGTTGCTGGCCAGGGCACAGGCCATCTGGCCCGCGCGCACTTCGACCGAGAACGCCGCTTGCACCTTGCTGGCGACGCACCATTCGTCAATGATTCGGCCTTGCGGCGTGTCTCGGCTGAAAGAAATGAGACGCTCGTTGAGCACGTCGCGCGGATGCAGCACGACTTTCGACGACAGCGCATGGCCCTTGGGAAACACGCAGACCAGGCGCCACTTGCCCACCGTCTTGGAGGCGAGCAGCGCGTTGTCGGTGGGAATGGTTGAAATCGCGAGATCGGCTTCGCGATTTGTCAGGCGCGACAGCATCTCACGCGTTGGCAATGTCTCGATGTAGATCCTGGCTGCCGGATATTCGTTCGCCAGCAGTGCCACGGCGCGCGGCACGGCGACGAGCCCCGTGCTCGGACTGGTCAGCACACGCAGCGACAGCCGCGCGCCGGACTTGAGTTCCTCGGCGAGTTCGGTCACGCGACGTATGCCGCCGTATACCTCGCAGACTTCCGCGTAGAGGGCTTGCGCTTCGGGCGTCGGCAACAGCCGGCCCTTCTTTCGCTCGAACAGCACCAGGCCGCCCTGCAATTCGATGTGCGCGAGCATCCGGCTGATGCCCGGCTGCGACACGTTGAGCAGTCGCGCCGCATCGGTCACGGAGCCCGCCAGCATCACGGCGCGAAATACCTCGATCTGTCTCAGGTTCATGGAAACCTCCACATAACGCGATGTTATGGGAGAGGCCCATCTTGGTATTGGCAATTCCTGAGGGCGCTTCCTAACATCCCTCCATCGATCAATCAATCAATCAATCAATCAATGGAGACAGGCAATTGAACAACACGCTTTCTGGAATCAACCGGCGCACGGTCATTTCGGGCATTGCGCTCGCCCTCGCATCGACGCATATCGGACAAGGCTGGGCAGCGGACGCGTGGCCGACCAAGACCGTGCGCATCATCGTGCCCTTCGCTCCGGGCGGCGGTGCGGACAGTTCGGCGCGCGTCCTGGCCGAAGTGCTGGCACCCAAGCTGGGCCAAAGCGTCATCGTGGAAAACAAGCCGGGCGCCGGCAGCGCCATCGGCGTGATGGCCGCAGCACAGAGCAAGGACGGCCACACGCTGCTGATGGGCAGCAACAGCATGGTGATCAACCCGGTCCTCAATCCTGCGATCGCCTATGACGTGGCCCGCGACTTCGACGCGGTGGGCATGGTGTCGGCCCAGCCGCTCGTGCTGGTGGTGCCGGCCTCGTCGAAGATCACGAGCTATGCCGAACTGGTCGCCGAGGCGAAGGCGAAGCCCGGCACGGTGACGGCGGGCAACAGCGGCAACGGGACGCTGGCCCATCTCACGGCCGAACTCTTCGCGGTGGAGACCAAGACCTCAATCACCAGTGTTCCGTACAAGGGCGAGAGCGCGCTGCTGCCCGATCTGATCGGCGGGCTGGTGTCGTGCGGGTTCCTGAACCTGCCCAGCGTCATCACGCACATCAAGTCCGGCCGGCTGCGTGCGCTTGCCGTGTCGTCGCCGACGCCGGTGGTCGAGCTTCCGAACGTGCCGACGTTGCGCTCGCTGGGCCAGCCGAGCCTCGAGGTGCAAGGCTGGGCAGCGCTCGTCGCACCGAAGGGCACGATCCCGAAGGACGGGCTGGCGCGACTGGAGGCGCTGCTGGCGCAGGCGCTCGCGACCGACACCGTGAAGACGCGCTTCGCCGCCATGAGCCTCCAGCCCGTGGCACGGTCGCGTGACGACACCGCCCAGTACCTGAAGGCAGAAGCGGCACGCTGGCAGCAAGTGATCAAGGCGCGTGGCATCAAGGCGGACTCATGATGGACAGCAAGAAATTCGGCTACGCGATTGCGTCGACGATCGAGGCGGAAGTCGTCGTTTGCGGCGGCGGGGTGGCGGGCGCCATGGCGGCGGTTGCCGCCGCGCGCGCCGGTGCGTCGGTGGTGCTGGTCGAACGCTACGGTTTCCTGGGTGGAAATGCCACGGCCGGTGCTGTCGCGCAGTTCAACAGTTGGCAGACCGCCAATGGGCGAAGGGTGGTGGCGGGTCTTGCCGATGAAGTCGTCGACCGGCTGCGACACCATGGCGGCGCCGGCGAGCATGCCACCTTCGTGATGTCGACCGGCCACAAGATGGACCGTGTCGAGTACGCACCTGAAGTGCTCAAGCTGGTGCTCGACGACATGCTCCAGGAGAGCGGCGTGCGCCCCCTGTTGCACGCTTCCGTGCTCGACGTCGCGGTGACCGGTCGGCAGATCGACGCATTGCACGTCCTGACCAAGAGCGGCGTCGTCGAACTTCGAGCGCGGGTGTTGATCGATGCTTCCGGCGACATCGATGCGCTGAAGCGCGCAGGCGCGACCTTCCTCGAGCTCGACGACGGAGAGGCGTTGCAGCCGGCCACGATGATGTTCCGATTCGGTCCGATCGACTTCGAGCGCTTCGATGCGTTGTCGAAGGACGAGATCGCGGCCCTGGCGCGGCGCGGCTACGACGACGGGCAACTCGCCCGAGCGGCCTTGCATTCCAGCCGTGATCCGTTCAGCAATGATGGCTGGTTCAACATCAGCCGCCTCGGGATCGACGCGACGGATGCGATGGCGCTGGGCGCTGCGGAGATCGAAGGCCGGCGCCAGGCCTGGAAGGCCGCCCAATACCTGCGCCAATGCGTGCCGGGTTGCGAGGAAGGCCAGTTGCGTGCGTTCGGCACCCAGGTCGGTGTTCGCGAGACGCGGCGCATCGTCGGCGATCACGTGCTGACGAGCGAGGAACTGCTGTTGCCGAAGCAGTTTCCGGATGCGATTGCCGCGGGTGCCTACCCCATCGACATCCATCCGGCCGCTGGCGGAGAGCTGCGCTACGAGGGGCTTGGCGACGATCATGCGTACCAGATCCCCTACCGCAGCCTGATCCCGATCGGCTTCGACAACGCTTTGGTCGTGGGACGCGGCGTCTCGGCCACGCACAGTGCGCACGCGGCGATCCGGGTCATGACCATCTCGATGGCCGTGGGGCAAGCGGCCGGCGTGGCAGCTTCGATCGCGGCGAAGGGCGACGGAAAGGTTCGCGCAGTGCCAATGCCGGTGCTGCGTGAACGATTGCTGGAAGATGGGGCGAAACTGGGCTGAGGAGCTCTGGCCAAGCGTTGATGCTATTGCGACGGCGCCGCCAGCCATGGCGGCTCCTTCTCGGACTCCGCCCCGTTGCCAGCCGCCATCGCCACGTCGCGCGCCCGGGTCCAGTAGTCCCTCGCGAGTTCCGGTTTGTCCGCAGACGCCTGGCCGAGGAGCAGCAGGTCCTGGTGGATCTTGCTGCTCGCGCCCGCGGCCTTGTCGATCTTGAGGGCTTCCTGCAGCAGGGGCACGGCCGCGGCGGGCGTCTTCAGGGCGATGTGGGCGCTTGATTGCAGGCGCAGCGCATTGGCCTTTTCCAGCAAATCGTTCTTGGCCAGCGCGGACTGCGCCTGCTGCGCGTAGCGCAAGCCCACCGCCGGGCTGCCGGCATCCAATGCCAGCCAGGCCTTCAGGTTGAGGATCTTCCCCCTGACGCTGCAACTGTTGCCACACAGCACGAGAGCGCGGTCCAGCGATTGACCGGCGCCTGCGCGATCGCTGGCCTGCAACGCCATCGCACGCCGCAAGGCGGCTTCGGCGCGCCGGTCGGGACTGAACGCCAGTCGGCGCTCGTCCATCACCAGGTCCAGTTGATTCAAGCCCTCGTCCTGATGGCCCATGCCGAGATGGACCATGGCCAGGTTCAGCCGCGTGGCGGCGATGGCGTCCTCGTCCTCGATGGACCGTGCGACCACCAGCGCCTGCTCGAAGTAGCCGAGCGCACGTGGCAAGTCGCCCGCCTTGTAGCGATCCAGCCCCTGCGTGTTGAAGCCCTGGGCACGGATGTCGGCCGCCGAGCGCGGAGGCGGCGTCGAGCATCCGCCAAGCAGACCCATGACCACCGCGAGCAAGCCACAGGTCATCAGTCGGCGCATGCCCTTCATCGCGTCTCCCCCGGCAGCGGCAGGCCGCCAATGCTGTCGATCGGCAAGGACTGCGGCGTGGTGGCGGTGCCAGTCAGCATGCTGATCGGCCAGGTCTGCCGCGCGTTGCTCACCATCTGGTTGGCCTGCGCCGCAGCGGCCTGCACCTGGTCCAGCACCGCGGGCAGTCTTTCCTGAGCCTGCGCGGCCATGGCCTGCACGTCGGCGCTGGCCTGTTGCGAGGTGGCCGCCGCCTGCTGCACCTTCTCGATCACGGCGGGCGCGGACTGCTCCACGACGTCGATGGTGCGGCCGGCCTTCTGCAAGGTCGCCCGCGCGCCGCTCTCGATGGACTTCACGCCTTCCTGGGCCTGGTCGATCACTTCACGCGTCTTCTCGGCCAGGGCGGGCAGCTTCTCGACAACCTCCTGGCCCGCCTTCAGCGATTGCTGCAAGGGCCCCTCGGGATCGTTCAGGCTGTCGGTCAGCTTGCGCGCATCGGCAATCACCGGCATCAACGCGGCCTGGATCTCCTCGACGATTCGGCTGTTGTCCTTGCCGCGTTCGAAGGCGATGACATCGCCGGGACTCACGGGCTCCGCCGGACCGCTCGAGGGCTGCAGGTCGATGGCCTGCTTGCCGATGTAGTACTCGCGCACCAGCTTTGCCGTGCTGCCCTTCGGGATGCCCTGCATGTGCTCGCGGCCGATGCGCAATTCGATCCGTGCGCCGTAGTCGGCAGACTGCTTCGCTGACGTGAGGGCAATGTGCCGAACGCTGCCGACCACCACGCCGCGGCTTGTGACCTGCATGCCCTCGGTCATTCCTGCGGCATCGGGGGCCTCGACGTAGAGCAGGTCATGGCGATCGAACCAACCGCGCTGCTGGGCCATCCAGGCCAGGCATGCGGCGATGACGACCAGGAGCGCAATGACGGCGACACGCGAGCGTCTGGAATCGGGTTTCAACATCGACATCCTCCAGCCAGGAACGAATGAGAGGGACGGTACGAAGAACGGGTTCACTGTAACGGGCGATCCCGACTAAAGCACCGAACACCTGCGGCGTCAGGCGTTCCGCGACGGCATGGCTCCAATCCGCGTCGTCCAGCAATTCGACCCTGCCCGCGGCGAGCGAATCCGGCGCTTCACAGCCGTCGAGGACGGCGTTTCACTGGTCGTACTACAGCGCAGTCGCCGGCCGCTGCGCCATGGCCTCCCGCCAGCGCTGCAGGTGCGGGTGCTGCTCCCCCGGCTTGACCTTCACGATCCGCGCGAAGTCGACGGCCACCACCGCCGTGATGTCGGCGATGCTGAATCGATCCGAGGCGATGAACTCGCGGCTCGCGAGGCGATCGTTCAACGTGACGAAGAACTGCTGCACGCGGGCCAGGCCGCGCTGCGCCAGCTCGGGAATCTGCCCGTAGTCGACCGGCCCCGGCAGCGCCCGGTTGGCCATGGCCGGCACGCTGTTGCGCAAGGCCTCGGCGATGGCGACCAGGCCCTCGAATTCCACGCGCCAGTTCCAGCTCGCGATCTCGGCCTTTTCCGCGGGCGTGCGGCCCAGCAGCGCAGGCTCCGGAAAACGCGCCTCCAGCCATGCCGTGATCGACGCGTTGTCGGTCAGCAGCAGTCCGTCGTCGGTCTTCAACACGGGCACGGTGCATTGCGGGTTGAGCTTGCGGAAGGCCTCGCCCAGTTGCTCGCCATTGCGCAGGTCCACCTGGACCGTCTCATGGGTCACGCCCTTCTCGGCGAGCAGGATGCGGGCGCGGCGCGGGCTGGGGGCGGTGGAACAGTCGTAGAGGGTGATCATGGTGCGTCCTGTGGGGTCAGCTTGTCCTGCGTTTGCGTGTCGAAGTCGGAAGCCTCATGGCGCTCGTGCAACTGGCTGGCCGGCTGGCCCCAGGTGCGGTTGACCATGCGTCCGCGCTGCACGGCCGGCCGCTTGGCGACCTGGTCGGTCCAGCGCAGCACGTTCTTGTATTCCTGCACTTGCAGGAACTCGCCCGCCTCGTAGAGCTGGCCCTTGACCAACGTGCCGTACCAGGGCCACACGGCCATGTCGGCGATCGTGTACTCGTCGCCGGCGAGGTACGGGCTTTCCGCAAGGCGCCGGTCCAGCACGTCGAGCTGGCGCTTGGTCTCCATCGCGAAGCGGTCGATGGCGTATTCGATCTTGCTCGGCGCATAGGCGTAGAAGTGACCGAAGCCGCCGCCAAGGTAAGGCGCGGCGCCCATCTGCCAGAACAGCCACGACAGGCATTCGGCGCGCGCCGCGCCATCGGCCGGGATGAAAGCGCCGCCGAACTTCCCGGCCAGGTACAGCAGGATCGCGCCGGATTCGAACACGCGCACCGGCGTCGTGCCGCTGCGGTCCAGCAGCGCCGGGATCTTGGAGTTGGGATTGACCGCGACAAAGCCGCTGCCGAACTGCTGGCCCTCGTTGATGCGGATCAGCCAGGCGTCGTACTCCGCGCCCTGGTGACCCAGCGCCAGCAGTTCCTCCAGCATGACCGTGACCTTGACCCCATTGGGCGTGGCCAGCGAATAGAGCTGCAACGGATGGCGACCCACTGGCAGGTCCTTGTCATGCGTGGCGCCGGCGATCGGGCGGTTGATGTTGGCGAAACGGCCGCCGCTGTCCTTGTTCCAGGACCAGACGGAGGGCGGCGTGTAAGGGACGTTCATGTTCATGCGGGTAGCTCTCTCTGGCGAAGAATTCAGGGTGTCCTGGCGCAGCCTTCTGGCTTGAAGACGCGCGTGGTCGAAGCCGGAAACTTCGCCAGCTTGTCGGCCGCCCGGCGTGGGCGCGGCAGCAGTTCACCGCCACAGTTGGGGCAGCGTCCGGCTAGGCGCTTGTCGGCGCAATCGCTGCAGAAGGTGCATTCGAAGGAACAGATGCGGGCGGTCGCATCGTCGGGTGGCAGGTCCCGGTCGCAGCATTCGCAACCTGGGCGCATTTGAAGCATGGCAGGCACTCCGGTCAGTGGGGTCGCTGCATTCTGCCTTTCGTTCGCGCAGCTTGCCGGAGCGCTTGGCAAAGCGGCGGATGGCTGCTACACAAGGCCGCATGGCCACCTTCGAATGGATCATCGTGCTGCTGCTCGGCGCCGCGATGCTCGCCGCGCTGGCACGCAAGCTCGGCGCACCTTACCCCACCTTCCTCGCACTCGGCGGCACGCTGCTCGCGTTCGTGCCCGCGAGCCCGAACTGGACGCTCGATCCGCACCTGGCGCTGACGCTGTTCGTCGCGCCCGTGCTCGTCGACGCGGCCTATGACACCTCGCTGCGCGACCTGCGCCTGAACTGGCGGCCCGTGGCGGGGCTGGTCATCGCGGCGGTCGGCACCACGGTGCTCGCGGTCGCGTTCGTCGCGCGCTGGCTGGTGCCCGACATGCCGTGGCCGGTGGCGATCGCGCTGGGCGCCATCGTCGCGCCGCCCGATGCGGCCGCGGCCACCGCGGTGATGCGACAGGTCAAGCTGCCGCACAAGCTGCTGAAGATCCTCGAAGGAGAAAGCCTGCTCAACGATGCAAGCGCCCTGCTCATCTACCGGCTCGCGATCATGACGATGATGGCCGGGCATCTCGGCTTCGGCAGCTTTGCACCGGTGTTCCTGCTGACGCTGTTCGGCAGTCTGGCAGCGGGCGTCGCATGCGCCTATGTGCTGCGGCCGATGATGGCCCTGATCCATGAAGTGCCGATCGCGCTGATCGTGCAGTTCGCGTTGGTCTTCGGCGTGTGGATCGCGGCCGAGGCGATCGGGCTCTCCGGCATCCTGACCCTCGTCGCCTACGCGATGACGGTCGCGCGGCGCGGTCCGCAAATGCCGGCGCGGATGCGGGTGCCGGTGTTCGCGGTGTGGGAGTCGGTCGTGTTCGTGTTGAATGCCTTTGCCTTCGTGCTGATCGGCATGCAATTGCGGCCGATCTGGACGCGGCTGGAGGCCAGTGGCGGGCAGGTCGGCGCGTTGATCACGGCCGCCGTCGTGCTGGGCGTGACGATCGCGGCGCGCTTCGCGTGGGTGATGGTCTATTACGCGTTCAAGCGTCGGCGGGCCGCTGCACCCGCCGACCCGCTGCGCCCCCGGCCCACCGTGGGTGGCGGCATTGTGCTGTCTTGGGCCGGGATGCGCGGCATCGTCACGCTGGCCGCGGCCTTTGCGATCCCGGAGACGCTGCCCGACGGTACGCCCTTCCCCTTCCGCGACCTGGTCTTGCTGTGCGCCTTCGCGGTCGTGCTCGGCACGCTGGTGCTGCAGGGCCTGACGATGGCGCCGCTGATCCGCGCGATGGGGCTGACCGACGACGACCCGGTCGGCCGCGAGATCCGGCTCGGCCGCACGCATGCGTACCGCACGCTGCTCGATGCGATCAAGGACGACGACACGCTGTCCGCCAAGCTGCTGCGCAAGGAATACGGCGCGGTGGTCGAGCTGAATTCGAGCGAGGCGCGCGACGGGCCGGTCGATGAGGTGCCCGGCGGGCCGCTGCGGCGCCGCGCGATTGCCGTGGCGCGGCAGCGCGCCTTCGAACTGCGGCGCGACGACGTGATCGGCGACGACGCCTACCGGGTGCTGGTGCAGGAACTGGATTGGGCGGAGCTGAGCGCGGGGGGCGGCCGGATGGGTTGAATGCCAACGGCACCGCCCCAGAGATTCGCCGCGACCGCCCTCGGCGCCTTGTCAGCCCGCCGAAGCTTCAGGTGCGGCCTTCGCCACCGGCCGCCCCGCAGCCCGCGCGCTGGTGATCGACCACCAGAAGATCCCCATGCCCACCACGGCCAGGAATGCACCGACCCAGCCCGTCGAAGTCCATCCGAAGCCCGCGCTGATGGCGAGTCCGCCAAGCCACGCGCCCAGCGCATTGGCCATGTTGAAGGCCGAATGATTCAGCGCCGCGGCCAGCGTCTGCGCATCACCCGCCACGTCCATCAGGCGGATCTGCAATGCCGGCCCGATGGCCACCGTGGTCCCGATCAGGAACACGCAGATACCGGCCGAAACCACGTGATGCGCCGCAAAGGTGAAAGCCACGAGCACGAAGAAGGCATACACCAGCAGCCCGCCGATGGTCTTCAGCAGCGACTTGTCCGCCAGCCGCGAACCCACCAGGTTGCCCGTGACCATGCCCAGCCCGAACAGCGCCAGCACGAAGGGCACGCCCGCCACCGACATGCCGGCCACTTCGGTCAGTGTCGGCTTGATGTAGCTGAACACCGAGAACATTCCACCGAAGCCGATGGCGCCGATGCCGAGCGTGAACCAGACCTGCTTGCGCTTCAGCGCGCCCAGCTCGCGCCACGGACTCGCGCCGATGGCCGGCTGGATGTCGGGAATGTCGCGCCGCAGCAGCGCCACCCCGATCAACGCGACCACGCCGACGAACACGAAGGCCGCGCGCCATCCGAATACCTGCCCCAGCCAGGCCGCGATCGGCACGCCGACCAGCGTGGCGCTGGTCAGTCCCAGCATCACCAGCCCCACCGCCCGTGCACGCCGGCCCGGTGGCGCCAGCGCCGCGGCCACCAGCGCGGCCACGCCGAAGTAGGTGCCATGCGGCAGCCCGCTCGCAAAGCGCAGCACGTTCAACGAGAAGTAACCCGGCGCCACCGCGCTCGCAAAGTTGCCGAGCGCGAAGAACGCCATCAGCGCGATCAGCAGCGTGCGCCGGTGCCAGCTCGCCGCCGCCACGGCCAGCACCGGCGCGCCGATCACCACGCCGAGCGCATAGGCGCTGATCACATGGCCGGCCTGCGGAATGCTCACGCTGATGTCGCGCGCCACTTCGGGCAGCAGGCCCATGATGACGAACTCACCCGTGCCGATGGCGAAGCCGCCGACGCCGAGCGCCAGGATCGCGCGCGTGAAATTGACCTTGTCGGGATCGATGGGCGGGGTTTCCACGCCGTCAGGCATGGGGTTGGCAGCGTTCAAGACCGGAGTCCTCCTGGAGGGCCCGGCCGACGTGGAGCGGGCAAGGCCCGAGTCTAGGGAGAAACCCTAGTCCCTTGCTTTTCCTCGGACAAGGCCCGCGGCGGCTTCCGCGCCAAAGTCCTCAAGTCGATTCGACATGCACACCCGGCGCACCCGGCTCGACAGAGAAACGCACGATGCGGTTCACCGGCGAATCCGCCAGCTTCACGTCATCGACCGCGCGGAAATCCACCGTGCATCCCCGCGCATCCAATGACATCAGCGCATAGCCGCGCACATCGCCGCGGCCGTAGCGCAGGTGCGGGTTCTTCGCGAGCAGGTTGGCGACGTTCGAAAGACTCGGGCCTTCGGAGGTGATGGAGCCGCCGACGAACTCGGTGGCCACGGCCTTGCCATCCGGCTCGCGCTTCAGCTCGGCCGCGAAGAAGGCATGCACGTCGCCGCTGATCACCAGCGGATTGCGGCGCGGGTCGGCGGCCAGCGCATCGAGCAACCGGGCACGGGCTACCGCATAGCCGTCCCATCCATCCATCCAGTAGCCATGCTCGGGGCCGGTCTTGCGATCGGCCTCGGCCATCAGGGTCTGTTGCGCGACAACCGTCCATCGCGTCGGCGGCTGCTGCAGTTCCTGCGCGAGCCAGGCCTCCTGCGCCATGCCGAAGTAGGACCGCCCCGGCGCCAGCCGATCGGCGCAGTCGGTCAGGGGCGAGGCGCTGCGCTTGAGCAGGCAGGCGTGATGCGAGCGGTACTGGCGCCCGTCCATCAGCAAGACGTCGAGCATCTGGCCGAAGCGGTAGCGGCCATGGATGGGCATGGCCGGGCCGCGCGGGCGCATGCGCATGGGCACGGGCATGTGCTCGAACCAGGCCTGGTAGGCGGCGGCGCGCATGGCCAGGAACTCCTCGGGGTCGACGGTGCGCGGGGAGACGTCGTCGGTGTAGTCGTTGGCAACCTCGTGGTCGTCCCAGGTCACGAGCCAGGGGTGCGCGGCATGCGCGGCCTGAAGGTCGGGGTCGGTCTTGTAGAGCGCGTGGCGGCTGCGGAAGCCGGGCAGGTCGACAGGGATGCCGCCCGGGTGCTTGCGCACGAGGCGCTTGCCCCAGGAGCTTTCGTAGATGTAGTCGCCGAGGTGGATCACCAGGTCGAGCGGTTGTGCGGCCATGTCGCGGTAGGCGGCGTAGAAGCCTTGCTCGAATTGCTGGCAGGAGGCGAAGGCGAAGCGCGCGGGCGTGGCGGTGTCGTCCTCTGCCGGCGCCGTGCGGCTGCGGCCGACGGGGCTGCGCGCATCGCCCGCGGTGAAGCGGTACCAGTAGAAGCGCGCGGGCGACAGGCCCTGCAACTCCACGCGCACCGAATGTGCAAGCTCGGCCGTGGCACGCACCGTGCCGCGTTGCACGATGCGACGGAAGCGTTCGTCCTCCGCGACTTCCCAGGCAACGTCCACCGGTGCATCGCCCATGCCGCCGACTGGCTGCAACGGGTCGGGCGCGAGGCGGGTCCACAGCACCATGCCGTCCGGTCGTGGACAGCCCGAGGCCACGCCGAGCGTGAAGGGGTCGCGCCCGCGCCATGCCTGGGCGTGCAATTGCAGGAAGGGTTGGCCGAGCGAGGCGGCTGCGAGGGCGCCACCGAGGACGCGTCGGCGCGAGAACTTGGGGAATGTCGTCATGGTGGATCACACCGGCGGGATGCCGGCAGCGCCAGTGTAGGGATCCGCTTTACTGCGGCGCCGTCACCATGCGCGCACGCACCAGATCGACGAAGGTCTGCAACTCGGTGGCATCCACATCCGAGACGGCCCAGGCGTTCATGCCGGCCACTGTCCAGTGGGCCAGGTTGTAGCCCTGGCGCGTCATGCGTCGCATGGGCTGGTCGCGCTGGCCCGGCGTTGCGGGCCAGACAAACAGGTTGATGACATGCGAACCATGCCCGTAGACCAGCGCGGCCACTGTCCGGCCATCGATGTAGTCGAGCCGGCCACCCGTCATCGGAAAACCCTGCTCGGCCAGGTCGATGACCGGCGGCGAGAAATCGATCTTGCCGGCGAACCACGGCTTGACGGTGTGATGGTTGGTGGCGCGGATGTCGGCCAGGTGATCGGCCAGCAGCGAGCGCACGTGGCTGGCGGTGACTTCATCCGGGATCTCGTTCGTTGGGGGGGTGACGAACAGGATGCTTGCGGCGATCCAGGCGGTGGCCAGGCCGGCGCCGAAGAGCGCCAGCGACTCGAGCGCGCGGCGCCAGCGCGTGAACAGGCCGGGTTGCGCTTGCACCGCCTGCGTCGCTTGCGGCAGGCTCGCGCGGATGCGCTCGGCCAGCGCCTCGTGCGGTGCATGGCGCACCGCATGCTGGCGAAGCAGTTGCGACAGTGCGGCGTCTTCGGCGGGTTCCATGTTCAGGCTTTCCTTTCGCGCAACGCGTTCGCACTTGCCGTCGGCGCGGGTCGCTCGCCTTGCAGGGACTTGCGCAACATCGCGCGCGCCCGCGACAGGCGCGACATGACGGTGCCCACCGGCACGCCCGCTACGCGGGCGATGTCCTCGTAGCTCATCTCCTCCAGCTCGCGCAGCACGATCACCTCGCGGAAGGCGGGGGCCAGGTCGGCGATGGCCTGGTTGACGCGCGCGGCCTGGTCGCGGTGGTCGAGCAGGATGAGCGGATCGGCATGGCTCCTGTCTTCGGACGAACCCAGCGTTTCGCTGTCGCGCACTTCGTCGAACTCGACCTGGTCGTCGAGGTGGCGGTTCTGCCGAAGCCAGTCGTGGCAGGCATTGCGCACGATGCCCAGCAACCAGGGCCGCACGTCGTCGCCCCGCACGTCCTTGAAGAAGCGGAAGGCGCGCAGGTAGGCCTCCTGCACCGCGTCCTCGGCGCTTCGGTCGTCGCGCAGCAACCAGCGCGCAAGGTTGTACGACGCATGCAGGTGCGGCATGACGGCGGTCTCGAAGGTTCTGGCGGTCGGGGTCAACGGCGGCTCTCGTTCTGATGACTGAGCGCAGCGCCGTTTTATTCCAATCCCGATCAAGGTGCACGGGCTTTGCACAGGCTGGGAATGCGGCGCGCTCGGGGCGCGTCATGCATCGGGTCCATCAACCACTGCGGGATTCACTCATGCGCTTCATCTCACATCCCTCTGTCCTGCTGCGCGGCGCCGTGGCCGCGAGCCTTGCCGCGCTGGCCGCGACTGCACTTGCCGCCGGCCCCAAGGTCTACGTCGGCAATTTCAAGGACAACACGGTCAGCGTCGTGGACATCGACACGGCCAAGGTCGTCGCGACCGTGCCGGTGGCGGCCGGGCCCGACGGCATCGTGGTCAGCGCCGATGGCAAGAGCGTGTTCGTGAGCGGCTCCAGTGCTTCATCGCTGAGCGTGATCGACGCAGTGAAGGACAGCGTGAGCAAGACCATCGAAGTCGGCAACGGACCGCAAGGCCTGGCGCTGGGTCCAGGCGGCAAGCAAGTGCTGGTAGCGGTCAACGGGGCGGACCGTGTCGCCTTCATCGAGACTGCATCCGGTGCGATCACCGACACGGTGCCCGTTCCCAAGCCTCACACGATCGCAATCAAGCCCGATGGCAGCCAAGCGTATGTGTCATCGCAACAGCCAGGCAGCTTCGCGGTGGCCATCGTCGACATGACGACACACAAGGTCAGCGGCAGCATCGCGCTCGACAAGCCGCCGCGCGACCTGGAGTTCGCGCCTGATGGCAAGCGGGTCTATCTCACGCTCGCCGGCACGCCCGCGGTGCAGGTGGTCGATGCCGTCGCCAACAAGATCGTCGCGCAGATCCCCACCGGCGTCTCGCCGCACATCGCGCAGCACTTCGCCTCGTTGGCGCAGGGCGTCGTCGTGGTGCAAGGCCCGGGCGAACTGCAGTTCTTCGACCCGGCGACGAATGCAGTGGCGCGCAGCATCGCGGTCGGCAAGCAGCCGCACTGGGTCGACATCTCGCCGGACGGAAAGCGGCTGGTCGTGAGCAACGAAGGCGGCAACAGCATCCACATCGTCGACCCGGCGAGCGGCCAGTCGCAGACCGTCGACGTCGGCAATGCGCCGCGCAAGGTCGCGATGCAGCATGCGCCGACGGCCGCCCAAACGGTTGGCGCCAAGGTGTCGATCGCCAACTTCGCCTTCGTGCCGGGCCCGACGACCATCACCGCCGGCCAGAGCGTGACCTGGCGCAACGACGACGGCGCGCCGCATGGCGTCGCCTTCAAGGACAACGCACCCGGCGCGCCGCTGCTGTTGCCCGGAGAGCAGTTCAGCCGCCGCTTCGACAAGCCCGGCAGCTACGAGTACGTGTGCTCCGTGCACGCGTACATGACGGGCGTGGTGGTGGTCAAGCCGGAGCGTCAGCTTTGAACATCTGCTTGATGCCGCGCACCGCCTGGCGGATGCGCGCCTCGTTCTCGATCAGGGCGAAGCGCACGTGCCCGTCGCCATGGTCGCCGAAGCCGATACCGGGCGAGACGCAGACCTTGGCCTCCTCCAGCAACTTGCGCGAAAAGGCCAACGAGCCCATCTCGCGGTACTGCGGCGGGATGCGCGCCCAGATGTACATCGAGGCCTTGGGCAGGTCGACCTCCCAGCCCGCTTCGATCAGCCCCTTATAGAGCACGTCGCGCCGCCGCTGGTACTGAGCGGCGATGTCCTTCACGCATTGCTGGTCGCCTTCCAGTGCCGCGATGGCCGCGACCTGCAGGGGCGTGAAGGTGCCATAGTCGTGGTAGCTCTTGATGCGTGCCAGCGCGGCCACGAGGTCCGGATTGCCGACCATGAAGCCGATGCGCCAGCCGGCCATGTTGTAGCTCTTGGAGAGCGTGAAGAACTCGACCGCCACGTCCTTCGCGCCGGGCACCTGCATGATCGACGGCGCCTTCCAGCCGTCGAACACGATGTCGGCATAGGCCAGGTCGTGCACCACGAAGATGTCGTGCTTCCTCGCGAGCGCGACGACGCGCTCGAAGAAGCCGAGCTCCACGCACTGCGCGGTCGGGTTCGACGGAAAGCCCAGGATGATCATCTTCGGCTTGGGGTAGCTGCCGCGGATGGTCTTCTCCAACTCGGCGAAGAAGTCGACATCGGGCGACACTGGCACCGAGCGGATGTCGGCGCCGGCGATGACCGCGCCGTAGATGTGGATCGGGTAGCTGGGGTCGGGCACCAGCACGGTGTCGCCGCGGTCCAGCGTGGCGAGCATCAGGTGCGCCAGCCCTTCCTTGGAGCCGATGGTGACGATGGCTTCGCTGTCGGGGTCGATGTCGACGGCGTAGCGGTCCTTGTACCAGCGCGAGATCGCGCGGCGCAGGCGCGGGATGCCCTTGCTGGCCGAGTAGCCGTGCGTGTCGGGCCGCTTCGCGACCTCGGTGAGCTTGGCCACGATGTGCGCGGGCGTCGCGCCATCAGGGTTGCCCATGCTCATGTCGATGATGTCTTCACCGCGTTGCCGCGCCTCGAGCTTGAGCTCGGCGGTGATGTTGAAGACGTAGGGAGGAAGGCGGTCGATGCGCGCGAAGCGGCGCCTGCCGGAAGAAGCAGTCATTGGATGGAACTCTCACGTAAGCGCCCGGAACCGTCCGAGCGACGTGGCCTGCCGTGAGGGCGGGCCCGGGACCATGTTAGTGCAGGGTTTCGCTTTGCGGTGCACGAAACCGCTTCTTTGTCGGCATGGTGTTGTTGCAAGTCTCACGCGGCTACCTGGCCCGACAAGCAGGCCTGGCAGTTTTCAGGTTTGCAGGGTCCGCGAAGGCCGCGCCCAACGGCTCACGCCCGGCCGCGGACCATGTCGAGCAGGCGACCCACGATGCGCTCGCCATCGGCCCGCAGGCCGTTGTGGGCGTACTCGTTGGTCACCCAGGCCCGCAGTCCACGAACGCCACGGGCCGTCTCCTCGGCAAATGATCGCTCCACGTAGACGTCGTCGACGTACACGGTCGCTGCCACCGGGACCTCATTGCGTGCGAGGCGGTCAGCGTCGTACAGGCGCGGCCATGGATGCTCCGCCAGAAGCTGCGCCACCTCGCGATGCGCGCGCAAGCCCGCGTAGTCGTCCCACATCCAGGGGAAGACATGCTCTGCGCCGAGGAGGTCGCCGGTCATCGCCTCCTCGGGCGCGAGCCGGTGTGCCGACCAGCGGGTGGCACCCCCGTCGGCGTACGAGGACTCATGGAGCGTCGCGTAGATCGGATTGCGCTCCCAGGATGAGGCCATCTGCGCGTCGACCATGAATGCGGCCGAGTCGAAAGGCAGCTCGAGCAGGTGGTGAAGCCGTTCGAACCCGGCGCTGTCGCCGAGCCACATGCCGGTCTGCCGGAACCGGCGCGATGTGAGGCGGTCGCCGTTGGGCAAGCGGACATCTTCCTTGTCGAGCCGGCGCAGGATCGTCCGCAAGCGATCGAGATCTCCGGGGTACCGCGCGTGATAGCGCTGGTTCGCTTCGCGCACGCGCGCCCATGTCGCCGCGTAGACCTCGTCGACCGGCCGATTCGTGATCGGCGCGAGGCCGCCGGTGATCAGTACCTCCCGCAGGCTCTCGGGCGCCAGCGACAGATAGGTGAGCGAGGTGAATCCCCCGAAGCTCTGACCGAGCAGGCTCCAGCGCTCGACGCCGAGTTCAGCGCGGATCAGTTCGAGGTCGCGCACGATCGAGTCGGCGCGGAAATGCGTGAGGTACTCGGCCTGGTCGGCAGGCCCTGCCCCTGGGATGACAGGCCCGACGGGCGTGGAGCGCCCTGTGCCCCGCTGGTCAAGCAGCAGGACCCGGAAGTCCACAAGGGCACGCGCCATCCACCCCGAGGGCGGGCTCGTCGGGCGGGTGGCCTCGAAGCCCGGGCCGCCCTGCAGGAACACGAGGTAGGGGCGATCAAGACCGTCCGGGGCAGCAAGCTCGCGCGTGAACACGCTGATCGTGCCGCGCGTCGGGTCGCCGTGGACCAAGGGAATGGAGTGCTCGCGCTCGGTCAGGACGGCCCCGGGCATGCGGTAGGTCGTATTCATGGCTCGCATTAGAACCCGAACGTACGACTGCTTCCGGCGCGACCGGGTGGCGCGGTAGCGCATGACGCACAGACGCCTCCCATTGAAGTCGCATTTGCAGACGCTCGGCACGGCATGCAGGTAAGGCGAGAATCTCTGTCCGCACCATCCCTGGTCGGCCAGACAGCCTGTCCCTATCTACCGCTGTGGTGCCGTCAGACTGCTCATGACCGACACTCGATACACGACCTTGCCCCGGTGGCCCAACGCCTATCCGGCCAGCGGCGCCAGCGCCACCCTGAAACTCCTCAACGAGGATTTCTCCGTGACCGAACTTCCGCTTCAACTGCCCTCCGGTGAGGGCGAACACATCTGGCTGGACGTCGAAAAGAACGGTGCCAACACCGTCTTCGTCGCCCAGCAACTGGCCGAGGCCGCCGGCGTGCAGGAAAGGGACGTGGGCTATGCCGGCCTCAAGGACCGCCATGCCATCACCCGCCAGTGGTTCAGCATCTATCTGCCGAAGGGCGAGACGCCCGACCTGACCCTGCTTCAGCACCCGGAATTCAAGGTGCTGAATCAAAGCCGCCACGTGAAAAAGCTGCGCCCCGGTGATCTGCAGGGCAACCGATTCCGCATCGTGCTGCGAGACGTGACCGCCGACCGCGACGCCATCGAGGCCAATCTCAAGGCCGTGGCGTCACAGGGCGTGCCCAACTACTTCGGCGCCCAGCGTTTCGGCCATGACGGCGGCAACGTCGAGCAGGGCCGCGCCATGCTGGCGCGCGAAATCCGCGTGCGCAACCCGAAGAAGAAGGGCATCTACCTGTCGGCGGTGCGC
The DNA here is from genome assembly GCF_037889955.1 of Variovorax robiniae. NCBI lineage: Bacteria > Pseudomonadati > Pseudomonadota > Betaproteobacteria > Burkholderiales > Comamonadaceae > Variovorax > Variovorax robiniae. Next base: position 324,536 of record NZ_JBBKZS010000006.1, on the reverse strand, counting down.
TCCTTCGTCTTCAATGAAGTGCTGGCGCTTCGAATTCAACAGGGACTCTGGGGCAAGACCCTGCCCGGTGACGTGATGGACGAGGCGGGCCGGCCCACCGGACCGCTCTGGGGACGGGGCCGCGTGATCACCACCGATCAGGCGCAGGCCCTGGAAAACGGCGTGGCCGGACGTCACGCCACCCTGTGCGACGGCATGGAACACGCCGGCCTGGATCAGGAGCGCCGCGCCCTGGTGGCGAGCCCGGCGGAAATGTCATGGGAATGGCCGCAAGCCAATCAACTGGTGCTGACGTTCTCCTTGCCCGCCGGGAGTTACGCCACTGGCGTTCTGAACGAAATCCTCCGCACCACAGAGCCTGGCCGGCACAGTGAGAGTGAGTCTGCGGCTGTCGAATGACGGTGAAGCGCTCTTCGGTGCAACCGGCGGTCCACGACCGCTGATCGAATTCGCTGTCGTCAAGGGGGCTGGCCGCGAGTGACTCAGTTCACCGACAGCCGCCTGTCGCGGTCTTCGGCAGGCCGAGGCGCTGCCGGTGCCTTCAGTGATCCGGCAGGCGCATTTCAGCCCACGCTTCGCCGTGCGTGGTCCCACTTTCTCCACGCTGGCCCGGATCCCAAGCGAGCCCATCCTGCGACATGCCTGCGGAACGGGCCGCGCTTCTGGAGACGAGCAGACTGCCGCTCGGCGCCAACCGCCCGCCGCGAACACGTTCGAGGTCCTCGACCGGCCCGCCAACGACTGCCATCGTCGCGGCGCCAAGCGTCCCGACCACGACCCGGCCAGCATGCATGGCCAGCGATGCGCTCGCATGCAGTCCCAGGTCCCGGTCAAGCTCCTGGCACAGGCCAGCCGCATCGGCGTCGACCTGGCGAGCCACCGACAGCGCGTTGGCCGAGGCCGCCGACGGATCGTTGCCGCAGCGGAACAGCAGGATCCAGCTCGACGCCGCGTGCCTGAAGACTTCGGCACGCGAAACCGCCGCCGCCTCCGCGATGGCCTGGTAGTGGCTCAGCGCATAGATCGCATCGTGCGCGGCTGCGCTCGGTGCGACCGAGCCGGTGTCGAGCCGGACCTCCAGCAGCAGCAGGAGCGCCTCCAGCTCCGTCGTATCGGATGACGGCTGGGCCACGGGTCGTCCCACGCGCGTGCCGGAGAGGATCGGCACCACTTCCACGTTGCCCGTGGGCCGCAACTGGCACGCGAGCCGGATCGTCCCCTTCGCCCCGGCCAGCCGGTGCAGCGCCCGTGACTCGTCGACCTGTGGATCGGGGCAGTGCGACCCGCCCTCGACGACGCGCACCCGGCATGTCGTGCATCGGGCGCGCCCGCCGCACAGGGCCTGGTGCGGAATGCCGAAGCTGCGGCTCGCCTCCAGCACCGTCCAGCCGCGCGGCACGCTGACGGTCCGGCCGGGATACGAAATCCAGACCACCGACTTGCGCCGACGCTCGTTCAGGCTGCGCGCGATGCGGGCGGCCACGATCAGCAGCAGCAATGCGAAGTAAGTCGAGCGCGCGTCATGGCCCGACCTATCCAGCCTGGCCTCCTGGGCGGCATCCCCGTACGGTGGCGGGACGACATGCGCCGACGCCGGTGCGTACAGTTCCCGGCCCATGTTGATGAAGCCCAGCGCGGCCAGCACCGGCAGCAGCAGCGCCGCACCGAACAGCCCGAGCTTCACGCGCTGCGACGAGACGCGGTGGCCGAATGCGAAGCGAAGCCCCAGGCATCCGTGGATCCATCCGGGCGCCAGCAGCCCGAGCGCCAGGCCCGAGGCACCGCCGACCCAGAGCCCGCCCGCCACGCGCGCGTACTCCGCCGACAGGCCGAACCTGTCATGCGCATAGCGAGTGGCCACGAAGTGCGCGATCAATCCGATCGGCATCACCAGCCCCAGGATGATGCGTATCCCCTGGACAGGCGGCATGCGGAAGGTCCGCCGCTCGTAGACAGCGAACAGCGCCAGCGAGACATGAACGGCCGCTGCCGTGTACAGGAGCACCGTACCCGGCAGGCTGTGCCAGAAGCGCACCGTGATCCGCAGCGCTTCCTCCGCCGTATCCAGCGACACCAGTCCCAGCGCATGACAGGAGAGGTGCACGGCCACGTAGGTGAAGAGCACCAGGCCGCTCGCCAGGCGCAGGTCGCGGCGGCTGTGTGGAAGGAAGCCCAGGACGCGTCGTGAGAGATCCACCGGATTCGTCCGCTTGGTGAGTGAAGGGAGTATGAATGCATCGGATTCGTTCGCGCAGAAGACCTCGATTTCCTCCGGCAAGCACTACAAGTCTTCGGGTTCAGATTGAAGCTCTGAACAGGCATCCTCGATAAGCGCACGAAAGTAGTACTTCCCTTACCGAGCCCGCCCAATTCAACGTTGCCGCCCCACGACTGACCCGGTACGAACGCTGCAAGTTTTGCAACCGCAGGTGCTCGCATTCCACAAATAGTCACACTTGGTTGCGAGTCCCCGACCGACGCGAGGGGCCGCCGGAATTTTTGGGCTTCAATGGGCTTCCGCTGCGGTTTCATCAACCCTTCATTCGTGAGGCTCTTATGCTCGACCGACGCACTCTTGCGGCCTGCCTCGTGCTGGCCGCCCCGTATGCCGCCTGCCTTGCGCAGACCCCCTACGGAGCCGACCAGTACTTCGACAACCGCTGGTACATCACTCCCTTCGGAAGCTACACCTTCCCGGACAGCGGCCGCCATGCCAAGGATGGCTGGGGCGGCGGACTGGCGATCGGCAAGCCGATCAACCCCTGGTGGAACATCGAACTGCGCGGCGGGTACGAGCAGATGGATACCAAGCGGGACTTCCTGAACAACCTGAGCCTGGGCACCATCGGCAACCAGGGCGAGTACAAGAACTGGAGCGCATCGCTGGACGCGCAATGGTTCTTCCTCGGCCGCCAGGGCATGCGCGCCTGGTCGATCAGCAGCGTGCAGCCCTACCTCGTCGCCGGCATCGGCGCCATCAACGACAAGGTGACCACGCAATTCGGCGGCAGCGCCAGCAAGACCAGCTTCATGGCCAATGCGGGCATCGGCGTCGTCTGGCCCTTCGCCTCCTGGGGCCGACTGACGGCCGACGTGCGCTACCGCTACGACGACAACCGCACCCGCTTCATCAACAACCAGAGCCACCTGGACGAATGGCTGGTCACCGTGGGCCTGCAGATCCCCCTCGGGCCCGCCCCGGTGGTGGCGCAGGCGCCGCCGCCACCGCCCCCGATGGCGGTCGCACCGCCCCCGCCGCCGCCGCCACCACCCCCGCCGGTGCGCAACTTCAACCTGGCCGCCGACGGCACCTTCGAGTTCGACAAGGCCGTGCTGACACCGACAGGCCGCAGCCGCATCGACGGCATGCTGCAGGAACTGCGCTCCGCCAACTTCCGGCCCCGCGCGATCCAGATCGTCGGCTACACCGACCCGCTGGGCGGCGTCGACTACAACCAGCGCCTGTCCGTCGCGCGTGCCAATGCAGTGCGCGACTACATGGTGAGCCGCGGCGGCGTGCCGGCCAACGTGATCCAGACCGAGGGCCGCGGCAAGACGGAACTCAAGGTCACGGAGGCCGATTGCAAGGCGCAAGGCAAGGCCAAGCGGCGCTCCGACCTGATCGCCTGCCTGCAGCCGGATCGGCGTGTCGAGATCCGCGCCACGGGCGAGCAAGGGCCCTGAGGAAACACGCCCTCTTTCCAAGTCCAGGGCTCTGCGTGGCCAACGGGTCACGCAAGTGCCTGGAACGATCAGGAAACTGATTCGCCGCGGCCAGCGCATGCTGGCCGCAGCCATTTCAGTCCGCCTCGAACAGCCGCTGCCGCGCCCCTCCATCAGCCGCCTGCTGCGTGAACGCATGTTGCAGCCGTTGATTGTTGTAGTCCGCGCGTAACCGCCGGCCCTCCTTGTTCGAATAATCAGCGCAGGCCAACGCAACCGGGCTGCTTCCCGACCGGCACTCCGCCGGTTGGCGCGGCAGAGCGGTGGCCTGGCCTTGCTGTCGTTTGATCGGACCAGAGACCGGTGCGCGCATGACCTTTCAATGCGAACCGCCATGCGGCGACACGCCAACAACAGGAGTGATGCCATGCAGATCAATGAAGACAAGCTCAATGCCCTCATGGGCCGGATGGTCGGGGAATTCGGTGCGCTCGCCAGTGCGCCGCTGGTCATCCTTGGAGACCGGCTCGGGTTGTACAAGGCGATGGCCGGTGCGGGCCCGATCACGGTCGACCAGTTCAGCGAGAAGACGGGGCTGCGCCTGCGCTATGCCCAGGAGTGGCTCAATGCGCAGGCCGCGAGCGGATTCGTCGACTACGACCCGAAGGCACAGACCTTTGCGCTCTCGCCCGAGGCGGCGATGGTGCTGGCCGACGACAACAGCCCGGCCTTCATGGTGGGCGGCTTCGAAGTCCTGGCATCCTTGTTCCATGACCTCGACAAGGTCCAGAAGAGCTTCCGCGACGGCACGGGCCTCGGCTGGCACGAACACCATCCCAGCCTGTTCAGCGGCACCGAGCGCTTCTTCCGCGCAGGCTACAACGCGAACCTGGAACCGAGCTGGATTCCGTCGCTCGACGGCATGCGCGAGCGACTGCAGGCCGGCGCACGCGTGGCCGATGTGGGTTGCGGCTTCGGCGCCTCGACCATCGTGCTGGCACAGGCCTATCCGCAATCGACCTTCGTCGGCTACGACTACCACGAGCCCTCGATCAACGCCGCGCGCGAACGTGCCGCGGCGGCGGGCGTCGGCGACCGGATCCGCTTCGAGGTGGCGGGCGCCAAGACCTATCCGGGCAAGGACTTCGACCTGGTGGCCTTCTTCGACTGCCTGCACGACATGGGCGACCCGGCCGGCGCGGCGCGCCATGTGCGCGAGACGCTGAAGCCGGACGGCATGTGGATGATCGTCGAGCCCTTCGCCAACGATCGGCTGGAGGACAACCTGAACCCGGTCGGACGCATCTTCTACTCGGCCTCGACGATGGTGTGCACGCCCTGCTCGCTGTCGCAGGAAGTGGGGCGCGGGCTGGGTGCGCAGGCGGGCGAAGAGCGGCTGCGTGAAGTGGTGGTGGACGAAGGCGGCTTCACACGCTTCCGCCGCGCCACGCAGACGCCGTTCAACCTGGTGTTCGAGGCGCGGCCGTAGTTGAGCGACCACCCGAACAACATCACGCGCCGGTGGACCCAAGCGAGCGTCCGCCTTTCCTCCCGGAAGGCGAACGTCCCCACTGCCTCTACTTCTTCAGATCGACACTCGCCAGCAGTGTCTTGAAGTAGGCCGCCTGGCTGTTCATGAAGGCCTGGAACTGCTCGCCCTCCATGTACGCCGGCTGGAGGTTGGCCTTCACCAGCGCATCGCTGAAGGCCGGGTCCTGCGCCGTCTTGCGGGTGGCGTCGCGCAGGTACTTCACGACTTCGGGCGGCGTGTTGAGCGGCACGCCCAGGCCGCGCCAGGTGCCGAGCACGAGGTCGATGCCCTTCTCCTTGAAGGTCACGACCTTGTCGTAGGGCGGCGGCAGGCGCTTGTCGGCCATCGCGGCCAGCACGCGCACCTTGCCCACCGCAACGTGCGGGCCGATCTCGGCCGGGCTGACGGTGATGGCATCCACGTGACCGCCGACCAGCGCCAAGACGCTGGGCGCCGCGCCCTGGAACGGTACGTGGTTGAACTTGACGCCCGTCTTCTGCTCGACCGCTGCGGCGGCCAGGTGCCAGATCGTGCCGCTGCCGGCGTTGCCCATCGACACGACGCCTTCCTGCTTGCGCGCGGCGGCCAGCAGGTCATCGATGGTCTGGTAGGGAGAGTCGGCCCGCACTGCAATCAGGCCCGGATCACCGTTGAGCCGCGCGATCGGAATGAAGTCAGCCGTGGTGACCTTGGTCATGTTCAGGTACGGAATGATCGCGAGCTCCGAGATCAGCACGCCGATCTTGTAGCCGTCCGGCGTGGCACGCTGGGCCTCGGTCATGCCGATGCCGCCGCCCGCGCCGGGCTTGTTGGTCACGATGAAGGGCTGCGGGACGCTCTTCTTCGCGGTCTCGGCGAACAGGCGCGCCATCATGTCGGTCCCGCCACCCGCGGAAGACGGCACGACGATTTCGATCGGGTGATTCGGATAGTCGGCCGCATGGGATGCGACGGGGGCCAGCAGCGTCGCGGTCATCGACGCCACGGCCATGCAAAGGGTGCGAAGGTTCTTCATGTCATGTCTCCTGGATGTGAAGTTCAGAGCACCGACACCATGCCGCCGTCGACATAGATGATCTGGCCGCTCACGTAGTTGGACGCTTCGGATGCGAGGAAGATGGCGGTGCCGACGAGTTCCTCGGGCTTGCCCCAGCGGCCCGCGGGTGTGCGCCCCTTGACCCATGCATCGAAGCTCGGGTTGTCGATCAGCGCCTGGTTCATGTCGGTCAGCATGTAGCCCGGGCCAATGGCATTGGCCTGGATGTTGTGCGCGGCCCATTCGGCGGTCATCGCGCGCGTCAGCATGCGGATGCCGCCCTTGGCCACGGTGTAAGGCGCCACCGTTGCACGCGCCAGTTCGCTGGTGAGCGAGCCGATGTTGATGACCTTGCCGCGTTGGCGCGGGATCATGCGTTTGGCTGCTTCGCGGCCGACGACGAAGGCGCTGGTCAGGTTGGTCTCGATCACGCGGCGCCAGTCCTCCGTGGCCAGTTCGACCATCGGCTTGCGGTACTGCACGCCCGCGTTGTTGACCAGGATGTCGACCTCGATGCCCTGCGCATCGAAGCTCTCGAAGGCCTTGACGACAGCCGCCTCGTCGCACACGTCGAAGGCGAAGGCATCCACCTGGTAGCCGCGCTCGCGCAGCATGGCCGCCGATGCCTGCAGACGCGCTTCGTCGACGCCATTGAGCAGCAACCGTGCCCCGGCCGCGGCCATGCCCTCGGCGATGGAATAGCCGAGCCCGCGCGAGGAGCCGGTGATGAGCGCGGTCTTGCCCGCGAGACTGAAGAGTGAGGTGGACATGTAGTGATCTGTTCAGGGGGTTTGCAGCGTGCCGTCCACCAGGCGCGTCTGCGTCCAGGTGGTGACGGTCTTCTCGCAGGGGTACTTGCGTGCCTGCGCCTCGTCGATCTCGATGCCGAGGCCCGGCTTGTCGTTGGCATAAACGTAGCCATCGCGGAACTCAGGCAGCCCCGGGAACACATCCAGCAGCGCGCCATGCGGCCCCTTCAATTCCTGGATCACGAAGTTCGGCGGCTCGATGCCCGACCATTCCTGCACGCCGAAGTTGCGCGCGGCCAGGTCGATGTGGATGTTGGCCGCATGGCCCAGCGGCGACATGTCGCCCGGCCCGTGCCACGCGGTGCGCACACCGTACTGCTCGGCGAAGAGCTGCAACTTGCGGCCCGGCGTGATGCCGCCGATCTGGCTCAGGTGCACGCGGATGAAGTCGATCAGCTGCTCGGCGATCAGCGTCTTCCATTCGTAGGGATTGGTGAACAGCTCGCCCTGCGCCAGCGGGATGTTGGTCTTCTCGCGCAGCTGGCGAATCCACTTGCCCTCCTCCAGCGGAATCGCATCCTCGAGGAAGAACAGGTCGAACTTCTCCATCTCGCAGGCAAAGCGGATCGCGTCGATGGGGCTCAGCCGCTCGTGCACGTCATGACACAACTGGATGCCGAAGCCGACCTTGGCACGGATGCCCTCGAAGAGCTTGAGGGTGTCGCGCATGTAGGCACGGCTGTCGAGGTAGATGCCCTCGGGCGCGCCCTTCGGCGCCGTGGAAGGCGCAGCGCCGAAACCGCCGCCACCGTAGCCGCCGTTCTGGCAGCGGATGTGCGTGATGCCCTGCGCCTGGTACTTCTGGATGTTGTCGCAAAGTTCCGCGAGGTCGCGGCCGTCCGCATGGCGGTACACCGGCACGCCTTCGCGCACCTTGCCGCCGAAGAGCTGATACAGCGGCATGCCAGCCATCTTGCCCTTGATGTCCCACAGCGCCATGTCGACGCCGGAGATCGCGCTGTTCTCGATCGGGCCGTGGCGCCAGTAGGCGTTCTGGTGCATCAGTTGCCACAGCTCCTCGATGGCGCCCACGTCGCGGCCGACCAGCAGCGGCTTCAGATACTCCTCGACGAGGCATTGCACGACGAGGTGGCGGTACGCGAAGGTCGCACAGCCCAGGCCATGCAGGCCCGGCTGGTTGGTCTCCACCTTGACGACCACGAGGTTGATGCCCTCGGGTGCGGTGAGGATGACCTTGACGTCGGTGATGAGGGTAGCCATGTGGATCAATCGAAGTTCAGTCGACGGGACGAAGAATATCGTGATATTTCACAATAATCATAAGTGGATACCCTATGGATTGCTTTGCCGCCTTGGCATCGCACTCCGTCAATGAATGGAGGACAATGAAGGCGATATTCATTGGTATTTCAGTGAAAAAGCGATAGCCTGAAGGAACCCCATGCCCACCCGCTCCCAGCCCTCACGGCCCAAGCTCGTCTCCGTCGACGCAGGAGCGCCGGCCGCACCGCGCCGCAGTGACGCCAACCTTTCCCAGCAAGCCTATGAGCGCATCGAGGAATTGCTGGTGACGTGTCAGCTCGCGCCCGGCCGCTTCCTCGCCATGCATGAGTTGCAGGCCATGGTCGGCTACGGCCGCACGCCCGTGCACCAGGCCGTGAGCCGGCTGGCCGCCGACACGCTGGTGCAGGTCACGCCGCGCCACGGCCTGCGCATCGCGCCAATCGACCTCACCCGCGACCGCCTGCTGCTGCGCCTGCGCCGCGACATGGAGCGCTTCGTGATCCGGCTGGCGACCGAGCGTTCCGGCGCGTCACAGCGCAACCGCATGCAGCACATCAAGCGCCAGTTGATCGAGCACGGTGGAGACATGACGGTGGAGCAGTTCAACGTGATCGACCGGCACATCGACCAGCTGTTCCTCGCCGCCGCGCAAGAACCCTTCGTCGAGGGCACGCTGCGTCCGCTGCACACGATCTTCCGGCGCATCGGCTGGATCTATCACATGCAGACGCCCGGCCACACCGACCTCCAAGACACGGTGCAAGGCCACATCGAGGTCATCGACGCCGTGGCGGATGGCAAGGTCGACGATGCCATCCTGGCATCGGATCACCTCATGGATTTCGTCGACACGATGTTCGAAACGCTGGAGCGCGACGTGGCGCCGAGCCTGCTGGACTGCAGCCTGGACAGCGACGCTAGCTATCTGGCGCTGTCAGCGCCTCGCACCTGAGCGACTCTCTCAGACGCAGCGATCAACGGTTCACAAGCGCCCCGATCAGGGGGCGTTGCCGCTATCGCGCACCCGCCAGGAAGTTGCCGACCAATCCAACGGTCGTCGCCGTGCTCTCTTCCATCAGCCAGTGCCCCGCGCCCGGCACGACCTCCTGCTGCACATTGGTGGCCGCGTTGCGCATGACGACCGCCATGTTGGCGCCGAAGGACTTCTCGCCGCCGATGGCCAGCACCGGCATCGGCAGCTTCCTGTCCTTCGAGAAGGCGATGTTGTCGGCCACGTCCTTGGTGGCGATGGTGTTGAACTGCGCGAAGGCTGCGCGCATGGCGCCGGGTTGTGCGTACAGCTTCGTGTAGTGCCGCCGCGTCGCCTCGTCGATCCTCGACGGGGTGCCGGCGAACTCGTTCCAGAAGCGGTCCAGGTAGATGCGCTCGCGGCCGGCCACCAGCCGTTCGGCATTGGGGCCGCCGAAGTTGAAATGCCACAGCGCGGGCCACAGGATGATCTCGTTCCACGGCGCGATGCCCGGCACGGGCGCATCCATCACGACCAGCTTGTCGACCTTGTCGGGATAGCTCGCCGCATAGGCATACGCGACCATCGTGCCGATGTCGTGGCCGACGACGTCGGTGTGATCCTGCTTGAACGCGGTCACGACGGTGCGGATGTCGACGGCCTGCGACTTCTTGTCGTAGCCGCCCGGCGCCTTCGATGATTTGCCCATGCCGCGCAGGTCGGGGACGATGACCAGGTGCGTCTTGGCCAGCTCCTGCGCCAGCGGCGCCCACATGTCGCCGGTGTCGCCGAAGCCATGGATGAGCACGACCGCCGGGCCGCTGCCGCCGGAGCGCACGAAGATCGTGGCGCCATCGGTCATGGCGACGTTGCGGGTCTTGAAGCTGCTGGGGAACGCCGGCTCGGCGGCGGAGGCGCTGCCGATGCACAGGGCAGCGATCAACAGTGCCAGGAACGGCACAAAGCGAATCTTCATGAGGAGAACTCCAGTGGTTGCGACCGGATGGTCGGACGCAGTGTGATGGCTCGCGAGGCCGAGCGCCAGCCATATTCGCAGGAGGTGGTCGACCTCCTTCAGATCGCGACCAGTTGCCGCACGCCCTGCGCTTCCATGTCCTTGCCGAGGCCACGTGCAATCACTTCCCCGCGCTCCATCACCATGTAGTCGTCGGCCAGTTCCTGCGCGAAGTCGTAGTACTGCTCGCACAGCACGATGGCCATGTCGCCGCGGTCGGCCAGCATGCGGATGACGCGGCCGATGTCCTTGATGATGCTGGGCTGGATGCCTTCGGTGGGTTCGTCGAGGATCAGCAGCTTGGGCTTGGGGGCGAGCGCACGCGCGATGGCCAACTGTTGCTGCTGGCCACCGGAAAGGTCGCCGCCGCGGCGGTTGATCATCTGCTTGAGCACGGGGAACAGGTCGAACAGTTCCGACGGAATGGGCGTGCCGCCGCTCTTGTAGGCCAGGCCCATGCGCAGGTTCTCTTCCACCGTGAGGCGCGCGAAGATCTCGCGCCCTTGCGGCACGAAGCCCATGCCGGCGCGTGCGCGTTCATAGGGCGTCTTCTTCTGGATAGCATGACCGTCGAACTCGATGCTGCCGCTCTTGATGGGCACCAGGCCCATGAGCGATTTCAGCAACGTGGTCTTGCCGACGCCGTTGCGGCCGAGCAGCACCGTGACCTTGCCGAGCGTGGCGGTGAAGCTCACGTCGCGCAGGATGTGGGAGCCGCCGTAGTACTGGTGGACGTTCTTGACTGTGAGCATGTCTTGTGTTCCTGCTGCGTTAGATGCGCGTCGATCGATGGGACGCCCGGCAGGCGATGCGAGCCGTTCGACCCCACTGTGCCGGCCCCTTCGGGGCTCCCCTGCGGTGCTCGTCATTCGCGGGGTCTGGCTCGAACTCGCTGCGCTGCGCTCCGCTCAAACAATCGCCAGCCCTGATCCGCAAATGACTGCGCTCCTCGGCGCCACAGAGGGGATCGCCCGACTCGCACCGCCTGCCGGGCTTGGGGTGGATCGAGCGACATGCCCTCTTTGGGGGGCGGCTGCCCTCACCCCGGCCCTCTCCCGGAGGGAGAGGGAGGAAGACCCCGGCACGTCCATGGCGGCGCGAGTGAATTTGACCGCGGCACGACCCCACAGCGTCCACGTCGGCGGGCGGCATGCGGTGCGGGTTGGTCGATCCCTTGTGCGCTGCCGAAGCGCGCAGCGTTTGGCGGATCAGGGCCACATGCTGTCTGAGCGAAGCGAGTTCATGTGGACCCCGCCAAACGCGAGCACTGCAGGGGAGTCGCGAAGCGACCAGTGCAGTAGGGTCGGCCGGCCCGTACCGCATGCCGACCGCCGACGCAACCCCGGCCACAACACCGCTGAACACCACAAGCGACAAGTCAGCGCCCAAGATAAACCTCGATCACGCGCTCGTCAGCCTGCACCTCATCCAGCGTGCCTTGGGCCAACACAGACCCATCGCACAGCACCGTCACGATCTCCGAGATGGTCTTGATGAAGCTCATGTCGTGCTCCACCACCATCAACGAATGCTTGCCCTTCAGCGTGAGGAACAACTCCGCCGTGCGCGCCGTCTCCTCGTCCGTCATGCCCGCGACAGGCTCGTCCAGCAACAGCAACTTCGGGTCCTGCATCAACAGCATCCCGATCTCCAGCCACTGCTTCTGCCCATGGCTCAGGTTGCCCGCCATGCGCGACACGCTGTCGCGCAAGTGGATCGTCTCCAGCACTTCGGCCAACCGGTCGCTCTGCTCCGAATCGAGCTTGAACAGCATCGAATGCTTCACACCCTTGTTCGTCTTCAGCGCCAGTTCCAGGTTCTCGAACACCGTCAACTGCTCGAACACCGTCGGCTTCTGGAACTTGCGCCCAATGCCCAACTGCGCGATCTCGGCCTCGCGATGCCGCAGCAGGTCGATCGTGCTGCCGAAGAACACCGTGCCCGAGTCCGGCCGCGTCTTGCCCGTGATGATGTCCATCATCGTCGTCTTGCCGGCGCCGTTGGGCCCGATGATGCAACGCAACTCACCCGGCGCGATATCGAGCGACAGCTTGTTGATCGCCTTGAAGCCGTCGAAGCTCACGCTCACGTCTTCCAGGTACAGGATGCGGCCGTGCGTGATGTCGACTTCGCCATCGACCACATGCCGGCCAAAGCCCGCCTCGCGGCCGCCCGATTCCGTCATGCCTTCGATGTCGATGCCCTCGTGGCGGGCAATGCGCCTTGCGCCCTCTTCCATCAAGTCTGGCGTCATGCGCGTGCTCCTTCAGGTTCGCCAACGGCCGCGCCGGGAGGCGGCATCTTCGGCAGCGCGGCAGGCTCCACGCCTTCCGATGCGGCCAGCGAACGTTGTGCTTCCAGGCGCCCTTCACTCAGTTCGGGCGCCACGCCCTTCGGCGCCTTCATGCGCGCCACCCACTTCTTCACCAGGCCCACCACACCATCCGGCAGGAACAGCGTCACCGCAATGAACAGCGCGCCCAGGAAGTACAGCCAGTACTCCGGCGCCACCACCGTCAGCCAACTCTTCGCGCCGTTGACGATGAAGGCGCCGATGATCGGCCCGATCAGCGTGGCGCGTCCACCGACGGCAGCCCAGATCGCGATCTCGATCGAGTTGGCCGCGCTCATTTCTCCGGGGTTGATGATTCCCACCTGCGGCACATACAACGCCCCGGCCACGCCGCACATGACAGCCGAGATCACCCAGATCGTCAGCTTGTACGGCAACGGGTTGTAGCCCGAGAACATCACACGCGTCTCCGCATCGCGGATCGCCTGCAATACGCGGCCGAACTTGCTGCCGATCAACCACTTGCCGAACAGGAAGAAGCCGAGCAGTGTGCAGCCGGTCATCACGAACAGCGTCATGCGCATGCTCTGCGTCGCGATCGGGATGTCCAGGATGCGCTTGAAGTCCGTGAAGCCGTTGTTGCCGCCAAAGCCCGTCTCGTTGCGGAAGAACAGCAGCATCGCCGCGAAGGTCATGGCCTGCGTGATGATCGAGAAGTACACGCCCTTGATGCGCGAGCGGAAAGCGAAGAAGCCGAACACGAAGGCGATCAGGCCCGGCACCGCGACGATCAGGATCAGCGTCATCACGAAGCTGCCGCTGAAGGTCCAGTGCCAGGGCAAGGCCTTCCAGTCCAGGAACACCATGAAGTCCGGCAGGTCGCTCTTGTAGTTGCCGTCGCGGCCGATCTGGCGCATGAGGTACATGCCCATCATGTAGCCGCCCAGCGCGAAGAACATGCCGTGGCCCAGCGACAGGATGCCGGTGTAGCCCCAGATCAGGTCCATCGCCAGCGCGCAGATCGCGTAGCACATGATCTTGCCGAGCAAGGCCACGGCGTAGTCGCTCATGTAGAACATGCTGTCGCGCGGCACCCAGAGGTTCAGTACCGGCGCCACCGCGCACACCGCGATCAGCGCGATGCAGAAGGCCGTCCAGCCCTTGCCGCTGAGCAGGGGGCCTTTGGAAGGTAGTACGACTTGGGTCATGCCTCTGCGCTCCGGCCTTTCATTGCAAAGATGCCCTGGGGCCGCTTCTGGATGAAGATGATGATGAAGACCAGCGCCGCGATCTTCGCGAGCACCGCGCCGGCCCAGCCTTCGATGAACTTGTTGAGGATGCCCAGGCCCAGCGCCGCATAGACGGTGCCGGCAAGCTGGCCGACGCCGCCCATCACCACCACCATGAACGAGTCGACGATGTAGCTCTGCCCGAGGTCCGGGCCCACGTTGCCGATCTGGCTCAGCGCACAACCCGCCAGGCCGGCAATGCCCGAGCCGAGCGCGAACGCATAGGTGTCGATGCGCGCCGTGTTCACGCCCATGCAGGAGGCGATCGGCCGGTTCTGCGTCACGCCGCGCACGAACAAGCCGAGGCGCGTCCTGCCGATCAGCCAGGCCATCGCCAGCAGCACCAAGCCCGCGAAGATGATGATGCAGATGCGGTTCCAGGGCAGCGTGACGTTGCTCAGCATGGTGAAGCCGCCGCTCATCCAGCCGGGGTTCTCCACGCCGACGTTCTGCGCGCCGAAGAAGGTGCGCACCAGTTGCTGCAGCATCAGGCTGATGCCCCAGGTGGCCAGCAAGGTCTCCAGCGGGCGGCCATACAGGAAGCGGATCACCCCGCGCTCCAGGATCGCGCCGACCAGCGCGGAAGCCAGGAACGAGGCCGGGATCGCCGCCACCAGGTAGAAGCCGAACATCGACTCGGGCAGGTATTTCTGGAAGATGCCCTGCATCACGTAGGTCGCGTAGGCGCCGATCATCATCAGCTCGCCGTGCGCCATGTTGATGACGCCCATCAACCCGTAGGTGATCGCAAGGCCCAGTGCGGCCAGCAGCAGGACAGAGCCCAGACTGATGCCGCTGAAGATCGCGTTGATGCGATCGCCCCACACGAGCGCGTCGTCGATGCCGGCGATGGCCTTCTTCAGCGCGGCCTTGGCGTCGGCTTCAGGCTCCTCGCTCAGGCGTTCATTGAGCAGGAGCTTGGTGTCGGGGCTCTTGCTTTCCGCGAGCGCGCCCGCGGCGGCGATGCGCTTGGCCTTGTCCGTGCTGTTGAGCAGCGATGCCGCGCGCACCAGTTCCAGCTTGGCCTTGATGCCCTCGTTGGTCTCCACCGACAGGGCCTTCTCCACCATCGGGATGCGCGATTCGTCCGGATTCTTCAGCAGCGCATTCGCGGCTTCGAGGCGCACCGCTACGTCCTTGCTGCCGACCAACTTGAGCACCGACTGCGCGGCGTCGAAGGCGCCGCGCATCATGTTGTTGTTGACCACGTCTTCCGCATCGTCGGGCACCTTGAGTTCGGCGCCGGTGACGGGGTCGTAGCCCTTGTCGCCCTTCATCACGAAGACCTTGTCCGCGGTGAACTTCACGGCATCGTCGGACATGGCCTGGATGAAGGCCGCGGTCTTCTCGTCGGCCGTGGCCACGGCCTTGTTGAGCGCCGCGACGCGCTCCTCGGTCTCGCCCGAGGCGATGGCCTTCGCTTCCTGGGCCGTCAACGCATGGGCACCGGCGCTGAGCAGGAGCGCACCGGTCACCAACAAGCCATGAATCGAGCGTCTGAGCATTGGATAAGACATGCAATAAATCCCCCTGGATGGCACCCTCTCACCCGGAGGAGGGCAGTGACGAGGGCTCCTGCCAGTCACTAGCAAGCAACGGGCCAAACAAGAACGGCGATCGATCCGACCGCCGCCCGACCTCGCCCCGCCCTCTCCCCGAGGAGAGAGGGAAAGCGACACTTACATCGACTTGCCAGCTGGGAAGTCCGGCTTCTTGTCGTTGCCTTCGATGTACGGGCTCCACGGCTTGGCCTTCACCGGGCCCGGCGTCTTCCACACCACGTTGAACTGTCCGTCGGACTTGATCTCGCCGATGAACACGCTCTTGTGCAGGTGGTGGTTCTTCTCGTCCATCTTCGACACGATGCCCGAGGGCGCCGTGAAGGTCTGGCCGGCCATCGCCGCGATGACCTTGTCGGTGTCGGTCGACTTGGCCTTCTCGACGGCCTGCTTCCACATGTGGATGCCGATCCAGGTGGCTTCCATCGGGTCGTTGGTCAGCGGCTTGTCCATGTGGCCGGCGATCTTCTTTTCCTTCGCGTAGTCGCTCCACTGCTTGATGAAGGCGGTGTTGGTCGGGTTCTTGATCGACATGAAGTAGTTCCATGCAGCCAGGTGGCCCACCAGCGGCTTGGTGTCCACGCCGCGCAGTTCCTCTTCACCCACGGAGAAGGCGACGACCGGCACGTCCTTGGCCTTCAGGCCGGCGTTGCCCAGTTCCTTGTAAAAGGGCACGTTGGAGTCGCCGTTGATGGTCGACACCACCGCGGTCTTGCCGCCGGCCGAGAACTTCTTGATGTCAGCCACGATGGTCTGGTAGTCGCTGTGGCCGAAGGGCGTGTACTTCTCGTCGATGTCCTTGTCGGCCACGCCCTTGCTCTTCAGGTAGGCGCGCAGGATCTTGTTGGTGGTGCGCGGGTACACATAGTCCGTGCCCAGCAGCACCCAACGCTTGGCGCCGCCGCCTTCCTTGCTCATCAGGTAATCGACGGCCGGGATGGCTTGCTGGTTGGGCGCGGCGCCCGTGTAGAACACGTTCTTCGAAAGCTCTTCACCCTCGTACTGCACGGGGTAGAACAGCAGGCCGTTCATTTCCTCGACGACCGGCAGCACCGACTTGCGCGACACCGAGGTCCAGCAGCCGAAGATCACCGCGACCTTGTCCTGACCCAACAGTTGCTTGGTCTTCTCGGCGAACAGGGGCCAGTTCGAAGCCGGGTCGACGACCACGGGCTCGAGTTGCTTGCCCAGCACGCCGCCCTTCTTGTTGATGTCGTCGATCGCCATCAACACGGTGTCCTTCAGCACGGTCTCCGAGATCGCCATCGTGCCCGACAGCGAGTGCAGCACGCCGACCTTGATGGTGTCGGCAGCGAATGCGGGCGCAGCGCCAAGGGCGGCAAGCGCGACGCTGGCAGTGAGCGCCTTGAGTGTGAAACGACGTTGCATGAGCATCCTTCTCCGGTGGTGGTTGAGTTTTGTCGCCAGCGCTGTTGCTGACGATGGAGAGGAGTCTGCGGATGGGGGGCGAATCGAGAAATACGCCGGGTGGCGTACAGGGTGCCAGTGGCGGGGCGCGTGTCAGTGCGGGGCGAAGGCCGCCAAGTCGAGCTTGATGGCAGCCTGCTGAAGTCGCTTGTCGCGCGTCCACAAGCGCGCCTCGGGCTCGAGCCGGGTCGCCGCCAGAAGATGCAGGTCGACATAGCCAATGCCCATCCCAAACAACTTCTCGTTGTGAAGAAAGGCCAGCGCCTCGTCCGTGCTGGCGACTGCTATCGCTGGCAATGCCTGGAGTGCACCAACGGTTTCGCGCCGTTGCGGCAGGCTACCAAGAGCGATTTCACCGATCACGTAGGGATGCGTGAGCACCTGGCCATCTTCAAGCAGCGCCTGGAGTTGGGCATCTCCGCGCGCGAGGTGATCGATCCAGACCGAAGTGTCAACGAGGATCACGGAAAGGCCTTGCTTGCCGACGCGGCACAGACGCCAGGCCTGGGGCGGAGCCGCCCAGCAGCGCCAGCCGCCGCGCAGCCTCACGCTGCACCAGGCTCTTGAGTGCCTGCTGGATCAAGGCCGAGTTTTCCTGGATACCGGTGTATGTCCGAGCTTGCGCCAGCAAGTCGTCATCGAGGGTTACGGTCGTGCGCATGGCGGCTCCCAATTTATGCATCAATTATAGCATCGCTTGATGCAAAATAATGCACAAGAAACAATCGCTTCAGAGCACAGCAATCAACTCTGCAACGATCCGGACGCCTTCAGCGTTCTCCGGTTCAAACACCAATGCGGCGAATTGCGCGTCATCGCTATCCGGTCGAAGGTGAATGCGAACGTGCTGCCAAGACCCGTCCGCGCCTTCAGCTTTCTCACTGAAGTAGACCTTTACCGTATAGGAGCCCCCAAGGTCAGGATCTTGAATTGATCTGTGCTCCGCGACGACTACCTTCCCCGCTCGGGTCCCCGGCGGGTCCAACCGGAAAAGACACCAAGCGCCGTTGGGTATTCGGCGATTCATCGACTCTCCGATCACCTGTGCAACAAACAACCCTACCCTCGGTCGAAACAAGTCAGGAAGTTCAACCCACTCGGCAGCAGCAGGATCAAAGGACTGGAAATCTCCGAACGCGCCAGCCGCGAACTTGAGGTCAATCAACGGAACAGAATTGACGAATGGCTTGGCCTCGGCGCTCGACAACCTTCGGAAGGGCAGCACGTTGTCAAATCGAGCGTCATTGTTGGCTACGCTTGGCTCCGCCTTCGCCTGCGAACGGACTGCGACAGGCGTCTTCGCAATCAGCCGCGACCGAAAATATGCTGCGGTCTCCGGATCAACGCAGTACACATAGCAGCCTTTCATCCCTCGCGTCAGCAACGTTCGATAGGTGTTCTTGATGATCCGTTCGACGCGCTGAGTGGTGATATCCGAACTGGACTTCTCAAGTCGCTTGTAGCCTCTGAGCGATTGATCAGACTTGGCGCGATTGTCAGGACGAGTCGCCACGACACCATCGCGAACGACGAAGTCCGGCCCAATGATTACGCCCACATAGTCGAGCTCCAAACCCTGGCTTGTGTGGATGCAGCCTATCTCCTCGACTGAATCGGGCGCGACAATCCAGAGACTTCCATCCTTCGAGAGATTCCATCGCTTCTTGAAGTCGAAGCCGGGCAACACGATGTCGTATGCATCCGGATTGCGTTTGCTGATCCAGTCCCAGCAGTAACCAGCGACCAAACGAGCCTTGTTATGCGCGCCATTTTTCTCGCGAATCAGGGCGTCAAGCGCCACGGGCGACTCAAGTACCCTGAAATCGAACTCGGCCACATCCAACATGACATTCGCCGTCGGCCTGACGGCGAGCGTGTTGTCCAACCAAGCAAGGTAACCATCCGACCCGTTGCAACGAAATTGGGATGCGAGTTCTTGATGCGTCACTCGCGCGCCCATCACCGCGGCCCACCGCTCAATCGCCGAGATGCTTCCAATGTCCTTCAATGTGACAAGTTGATCGTCATCGACAAAGAAGATCGTGCATCTAGCCGCGGACATCAATTCCTTGATCTGATTGACCCCCAGATTTCCGTACAACCCAGATTTTTCATTCAACCGATGCGCCTCATCAACGACCAGCACGTCGAAGGCGTCGTTTGCCTGCGTGAATGCGCCCGAACCCGAAAACAGGTTTGATATTTCTGACTTTCTCAGGTGTCCCGTGAGCTTGCTCTCGTAGACAGCGCGTGGCGCAGCATTCTTCGACACGTATCGACAGTTCAATCCTAGCTTCGTCAGCCCTACCAGAAGATTGATCGCCACAACGGTCTTGCCAGTGCCAGGGCCACCTTTCACGATGACAGCCTCCTTGTTGGCAAGAGTTCCGGCGCCGCGCGCCACCGCTAGCGCGGTTTCGTAGACGACCTTTTGGTCGTCAATCAACACAAACTCCTGCTTTCCCTGCATCAGGCCCACCAAGCTGTCCGCCAACATCTTGGAGGGTCGTATCGCCCCGTTGTCAATCCTGTAGAGCAAATTGCAGTCATCCCCGAACTTCACAAATTTTTTGATGAAATCACGGAGCTTCTTTTTTTCCGCTACGCCCTGCAAGAACAGTGGTGCCCGCTCGATATGGGGCGCGTAGAAGGCGTGCGATATGACTCCGTCATCCTTGTAGTTGTGCAGATAAGCGCAAGGCTTTAACTGCATGTCCCCAGCGTAGACCGCTTCGTTGAATCCTTGCAGTAACGCAGCGTATGACCATGCCTGATAGGAAGGGTGACTGACCTCCTGCGCGCCCGCGGCGAACCTCGTTTCGACTACGCCATCCTTGTTCGTCAACTTGGCCTTGGTCCATTGCTTCAGTTCAACGATGATTACGTTGGAACTGGAGTCTTCGCCTCGCCCTGTGACGATGAAATCGACGCGCTTGGCCATCTGCGGCAAGTGATACTCGATCGCGACACCGGCGTCAGCAGGAATTTGTTCGTCATCCAGTACTTCGGCCATGTATCGCAAGGAGTGCTGCCAGGACTCAATCTCCGCGAGGCCAACGCCATGGCCGGTTCGTTGCGTGTAGGCCGACAAGATCACGTCTTCGATGTCGCAGTGCTCGATGTGTTCAAGAAATTCGGACTTGCTGCTTTGATAGACGATCACGTAGTGCTTCCTGGACTAGAGCTTGTCGTACTTCTTGCTGTTGCCACGAGACAAGTCGACTGGATACTTCGACTCGTTGATGGCCAACTTTCGGTCTGCGGCGTCGGCCAGATCGATTCCCAGTTTGTCGGCCAGTTGAAGCAGATATAGAAATACATCCGCCACCTCGGCACTGATTTCGGCTCGTTTATCCAAGGAAAGGGTACGGCTTTGCTCATCGCTTATCCACTGGAAGTGCTCAAGGAGTTCGCCAGCCTCGACAGCCAACGCAGAGGCAAGATTCTTTGGCGAATGAAATTGCTCCCAGTCCCTTTCGTGTGCGAACTGACGCAAGCGCTGAATCAGAAAATCCGTGTCTACTTTCATGGCACCCTCGTTCTGCGATGGACGAGTTTGGCATGCCCTCGAGCAGAAAGTGGGTCAGTCGTTTTTCATTTGTCGGGGCACTGCCGCCCGGAAAGCCCGCGCCGCAAACGCCCACACCAGCTTCGACGCATCCGGCCCGCCCGCATCGCTGAACGCCAGCTTCGACGCACCTCCACTCCATGCATGCCCCAGCGACTCGACCTGGTACAGCGTGACGCAGATGCGCCCCGATCGCTTGAAGTCCGTCACGCGCGCCGGATAGCGCTTGCCGCGTTGCAACAGCCGCTCGACACCGGGCCGCGCACCCGTGGCCGTGGCCCACACCGCGGCAGCGTTGGCCGCATTGCTGGCCGCGACCACCGCGTCGTGATCGCCATGCAGCACCAGCATCGGCGGCAGGGTCGTGCCGACCGCCGCGGCGCCAAAGGCCTTGCCCACGGCCACTGCCGGCACCAGCGGTACGCGCCGACCGCTCATCGCGCCGATGGCCGTCGCGCTCGACCGCGCCGCGCCGGGTGCCACGCCGGAATGCATGGCCACGGCGGCAAAGCGGGTCGGATAGCGCGTCGCCAGCAGTGCCGCCATGCCCGCGCCGGCCGAGAGCCCCGCCACCGCCACCCGCTCGCGATCAACCGGGTACAGCAGGCTCACCTGATCCAGCGCCGCCATCAAGGTCGCAGCCTCGCGATTGGCCTGGCCGGAGCGCGTGTCGTACCAGTTCCAGCAGCCCTGCGGATGGTGCAGCCGGTCCTGCTCGGGGTAGAGCACCATGAAGCCTTCGCGCGCCGCGATGCGGTTCATGCGGGTGCTCGCGGCGAAGTCGCGCCCGGTCTGGCCGCAGCCGTGCAGCATCACCATCAGCGGCATCTTCTCGCCGGCGGGCAGTTCGATATGCGGCTTGAACAGGTGGTAGCCGCGCGTGCCGCCCGGCCCCATCGCCATGCCCGTGAGCCAGTCCCCGGCACCGGGCGGCGGCTTGAGTTGCCGCTCGGTGGCGCGCGCCACTTGCTGGCCCACCTGCTTCGCCAGGCGCTTGCTGTTGCCCACGGCAACCTTGGTCAGCGCCTTCAGGTTGCGCTGATAGGCACGCGTGAGGGCGGAGGTAGAAGATCGTCGTGCCACACAAGCACCGTAGCAGCTTCCGCGCCTCAACGGCGTTCCGCTATGGTCCTGATAGCACGCTGCGCCCGGGGGACGGGCGCTTCCGCAAGATTCGACGCGACAAACGAGCTCAATAGATTTCCGGCACGTACATCTCCGCCGGCACCGGCTGGCGCAAGTAGTCTGCATTGCGCACCCGCGGCGGCAGCACCACCGGCGCATGCGGCACCTCTTCGTACGGAAGCTGCCCCAGCAGGTGCGTGATGCAGTTGAGCCGTGCGGACTTCTTGTCCACGGCCTGCACCACCCACCACGGCGCCTCGGGGATGTGCGTGCGCTCCAGCATGATCTCCTTCGCCTTGGTGTATTCCTCCCAGCGGCGGCGGCTCTCCAGGTCCATCGGGCTCAGCTTCCATTGCTTGAGCGGATCGTGGATGCGCCCGAGGAAACGCATGTGCTGCTCCTCGTCGGTGATGGAGAACCAGTACTTGATCAGCTTGATGCCGGATCGCACCAGCATGCGCTCGAACTCCGGCACGGAGCGGAAGAACTCCTCGTACTCCTCGTCGGTGCAAAAGCCCATCACGCGCTCGACGCCGGCGCGGTTGTACCAGCTGCGGTCGAACATCACGATCTCGCCGGCCGCCGGCAGATGCGACACATAGCGCTGGAAGTACCACTGCGTGCGTTCCCGATCGTTCGGCGCCGGGAGTGCGGCGACACGGGCCACGCGCGGGTTGAGCCGTTGCGTGATGCGCTTGATCACGCCGCCCTTGCCGGCCGCATCGCGGCCCTCGAACAGGATCACCACCTTCTGCCGGGAGTGCTGCACCCAGTCCTGAAGTTTCACCAGTTCACCTTGCAGCCGGAACAGTTCCTTGAAGTAGTGCTGGCGCGCGGCCTTGTCGGTGCTGGCGGGCGCACCGTCCTCATCGATCTCGCGGTCCTCGATCTCGAGTTCCAGTTCCTCGTCGTAGCTGTCGATCAGGTCGCGGGCGATGCGGTCCATGAGCGCATCTTGGTCTTGCAGGCTGGCGGGCATCGTCGTCATGGCGGTATCTCCGGGGAAAGCGGGCGAATCCCCGATGCTGACGGCGCCACATGACCGATCCGTGACAGACAAGGCCGCGAACACCCGCCGTCACACCGCTGTCACACCGCGGCGAGACGATCCGGCCCAACTCCTTTCAGGGAATAAGGCCATGTCCTCGCTCGCCGACAAAGCACCCCTTCCGATCTATCCACCCGCCCCGGCGCGCCCCGCCCTCGACACCCGCCCCAGCCCGGTGACGATGATCGTGTTCGTCGGCCTGCTGGCCGCCGGCCTGCTCTACACAGCCTGGAGCCTGGTCGAGGACGTCAGCAACTCCGGCGCGCCGATGACCACCTGGGTGCCCTACCTGCTGCTGGGCGTGGCGCTGCTCATCGCGCTGGGCTTCGAATTCGTCAACGGCTTCCACGACACCGCCAACGCGGTTGCCACGGTGATCTACACCCACTCGCTGCCGCCCAACTTCGCGGTGGTGTGGTCGGGTGTCTTCAACTTCCTCGGCGTGCTGGTGTCCAGTGGCGCAGTGGCCTTCGGCATCATTTCGCTGCTGCCCGTGGAACTGATCCTGCAGGTCGGCTCCAGCGCCGGCTTCGCGATGGTGTTCGCGCTGCTGATCGCCGCCATCCTCTGGAACCTCGGCACTTGGTGGCTGGGCCTGCCGGCTTCTTCCTCGCACACGCTGATCGGCTCGATCATCGGCGTGGGCGTTGCCAACGCGCTGATGCATGGCCGCGACGGCACCAGCGGCGTCGACTGGGCGCAGGCCACCAAGGTCGGCTATTCGCTGCTGCTGTCGCCGCTGGTCGGCTTCGTTTGCGCCGCCCTGCTGCTGCTGGCGCTGCGCGCCTTCGTCAAGAACCGCGAGCTGTACGAAGAGCCGCGCGGCAACAAGCCGCCGCCGTGGTGGATCCGCAGCCTGCTGGTGCTGACCTGCACTGGCGTGTCCTTCGCGCACGGCTCCAACGACGGCCAGAAGGGCATGGGCCTGATCATGCTGATCCTGGTCGGTACCGTGCCGATGGCCTATGCGCTGAACCGCGCGATGCCGGCGGACAAGACGATCCAATTCGTCGCCGTGGCCGAACTGGCGCAGGGCGCGATGAACCGCACCGTCCCCACCGTACTGCCGGCCGCCAGCGTACCGGCCGCACGCGAGACACTGTCCACCTATCTGCGCACCCGCGAATACGGCCCGACGGTCGTGCCCGCCATTTCCCAGCTGGCCGGCAGCATCGCCGCCCAGGTGCGGGAGAACGGCTCGCTGGCCCAGCTTCCGGCCGCCGCCGTGGCCAACGTGCGCAACGACATGTACCTGAGCTCCGAATCGATCCGCCTGCTCGACAAGAGCGGCGCCGTGAAGTTCGAAGGCGAAGCCAAGGCCGCCGTGACCGCCTTCCGCCAGGAACTCGACGACGCGACCCGTTTCATCCCGCTGTGGGTGAAGGTGGCGGTGGCGATCGCGCTGGGCCTCGGCACCATGATCGGCTGGAAGCGCATCGTCGTCACCGTCGGCGAGAAGATCGGCAAGACGCACCTGACCTATGCGCAGGGCGCCTCGGCGGAACTGGTCGCGATGCTGACCATCGGTGCGGCAGACATCTACGGGCTGCCGGTGTCGACCACGCAAGTGCTGTCCTCGGGCGTGGCCGGCACCATGGCCGCCAACCGCTCCGGCCTGCAATGGAGCACCGTGCGCAGCCTCGCCATGGCCTGGGTGCTGACGCTGCCGGCGGCCATGCTGCTGTCGGGCTGCCTGTACTGGCTGTTCACCAAGCTGTTCTGATCCTTGCCCTTGTTCCATGAACTCGCCGCCGCCAACTACGGCGGCGACGAAGCCGGCCTGATCTGCGGCTATCTTTTCGACGCAGGCTCGGGCGAGCCGCCGCGCGAAGTCGATTCGGCGCAAGCCGCGCAGTGGCTGGATTCGACAGCGCAAGCCCCCGCCGGCGCCTACCTCTGGCTGCACTTCAACCTGAGCCACGCCCAGGCCGAACGCTGGCTCCTCCGCCACGCCGCCCTGCCCGACACCTTCTACGAAACGCTGCGCGACGGCCTGCATTCGACGCGCATCGAGCGTGCCGACGACACGCTGGTCGCGGTCATCAACGACGTGCATTTCGAGTTCGGCTTCGAACCCTCCGACATCTCGACCTTGTGGATCAGCGTCGGCCCGCGCCTCGTGGTCACCGCGCGCACCAAGCCCCTGCGCTCGGTCGACACGCTGCGCACCGCAGTGAAGGCCGGCGACGCGCCGCGCTCCAGCACCGAACTGCTGGAGCACCTGCTGCGCACCCAGGCCGAGGTGCTCACGAACATCGTGCGCGACGTCACCACCCGCATCGACGAGATCGAGGACAAGCAGCTCGCCGGCCGCCTCGACCACAAACGCGTACGCCTCGGCGCGCAACGCCGCCTGCTGGTGCGCCTGCAACGGCTGCTCGCGCCCGAGCCGGCCGCCCTGTTCCGCCTGCTGCAGCGCCCGCCCCGCTGGATGGCGCCGGCCGACACCGACGAACTGCGCAGCGCGACCGAGGAGTTCTCGCTCGTGCTGCACGACATGCAGGCCTTGCAGGAGCGCATCAAGCTGCTGCAGGAAGAGATCGCCGCCAACGTCAACGAGGACAACAATCGCAGCCTGTTCGTGCTGACCGTGGTCACGGTGCTGGCCCTGCCGATCAACATCATGGCCGGCCTGTTCGGCATGAACGTGGGCGGCATCCCGCTGGCCGAACACAAGCACGGCTTCTGGATCGTGGTGGCCATCATCGCCACTTTCACCGGCCTCGCGGCTTGGCTCGCGGTGCGCAAGAAGCGCTGAAAACACCAGTGCACGGCGCTTCGATGCTATCTTTTTCATAGCATACGGTATAGCGGCCATGCGCCCTGCACGCTCATTCGATCCGAAATAGAATCGATGCGTGCCCTCCATCCTCAACGCCGATCTTCACTGCCACTCCGTGGTATCCGACGGCACCCTGACCCCTGAAGCGCTTGCCGAGCGCGCCGCGGCCAACGGTGTCGAACTCTGGGCCCTGACGGACCATGACGAGATCGGCGGCCAGCATCGAGCGGCCGCCGCCGCCCATGCCAACGGCATGAAATACCTCACCGGCACCGAGATCTCCGTCACCTTCGCCAACGAGACCGTGCACATCGTCGGCCTCGGCTTCGACCCGGACGACGAAGGCATGAAGAAGGGCCTGGTCGCCACCCGCGGCGGTCGTGGCGTGCGGGCGCAGGAAATGTCAGAAGGCCTGGCCAAGGTCGGCATCCATGGCGCTTATGAAGGCGCGCTCAAGTTCGTCGGCAACCCTGAACTGATCTCGCGCACCCACTTCGCACGCTTCCTGGTCGAGAACGGCCATTGCAAGGACACGCACGAGGTCTTCCGCAAGTTCCTCACCGAGGGCAAGCCCGGCTACGTGCCGCACCGCTGGGCCTCGCTGAAGGACGCTGTGCACTGGATCACCGCCGCCAAGGGTATCGCCGTGATCGCGCATCCGGGCCGCTACAAATTCACCGCCAACGAGGAGTACGCGCTGTTCCTCGAATTCAAGGCGCATGGCGGCCAGGCGATCGAGGTCGTCACCGGCAGCCATTCGGCGGCCGAGTACGTCGAGTACGCCGACAAGGCCCTCGAATTCGGCTTCGCCGCCTCGCGCGGCAGCGACTTCCACAGCCCCGACGAAAGTCACATCGACCTCGGCAAGCTCCCCCTGCTGCCCGGCAAGCTCACGCCGGTCTGGGAACTGCTGGAAGACCGCATCCAGTGAGCGCCCGCGAGCGCACGGCAACCGCCACATCGCTGCCCCTCGAAGGCACGGGTCCGCTGGACATCGGCGACGCGGCAGACGAAGTCGCCACCCTGCCAACCCCCACCGCACGCCCCCAGCGCGACATCGAATCGGAGCGCATCCTCGGCGCGATCGGCCTGGTGCTGCTGGCCATCGCCTGCTTTGCCACGCTCGACACCGCGACCAAGATTTCCGTCACTGCCGTGCCGATCCTGATGGGCGTGTGGGTCCGCTACGCCTTCCAGGCCGTCGCCACCACCGCCGTGCTCTTGCCCCTGCACGGCACCAGGCTGCTGCGCACGGCCCAGCCCGGCTACCAGGTGCTGCGCGGCGCATTGCTGCTGGTCACCAGCGTGCTCGCCTTCCTGAGCCTGCGCTACATGCCGCTGGCGGAATTCACCGCCATCGTGCTGATCGCGCCGCTGGCCGTCACGCTGCTGGCCGCCACCACGCTCAAGGAACATGTGTCGCCGCTGCGCTGGGCGCTGGTCGCGGGCGGGTTTGCCGGCACGCTGGTCATCCTGCGTCCGGGCGGCGGCACCTTCAGCTGGGCCATCCTGCTGCCGATCGGCCTGGTCATGACCAACGCCTGCTTCCAGGTGCTGACCAGCAAGCTCGCGCGCACCGAGAACCCGTTGACCATGCACTTCTACACCGGCTGGGTCGGCACGCTGATCGCCTCGTTCGCACTGCCCTTCGTCTGGACCGCGCTGCCCTCCTGGCAATGGTGGGCGCTGCTGCTGATGATGGGCCTCGGCGGCACCATCGGCCACTTCCTGCTGATCCTGGCCTACCAGCGCGCACCGGCCTCAACGCTCACCCCCTACCTCTACGCGCAGATCGCCTTTGCCATGCTCGGCGGCTGGGTCATGTTCTCGCACATCCCCGATCACATCTCGCTCATCGGCATGGGCATGATCGCGGCCTGCGGCGCCGCCGGCGCATGGCTCACCGTGCGCGAACGGCGCATTCCGATCGAGCCGGCGGAGGCATGATGCCGCCCCTCGCGTGAGCAAGAATCTTTTATGGCCCAGTACTTCGAAGTCCACCCCGAGAACCCGCAGCCGCGCCTGCTGAAGCAAGCCGCTGCGCTGCTCGCACGCGGCGAGATCGTCGCGGTGCCAACCGACTCCAGCTACGCTCTCGTCTGCCACCTCGACGACAAGGACGCGGTCGACAAGCTGCGCCGCATCCGCCAGGTCGACGAGAAGCACCATCTCACGCTGCTGTGCCGCGACCTCAGCGAACTGGCCAACTACGCCCGCGTCGACAACAAGCAATACCGCCTGCTCAAGGCGGCGACACCCGGCGCCTACACCTTCTTGCTCGAAGCCACCAAGGAAGTGCCGCGCCGCGTGAGCCATCCGCAGCGCAAGACCATCGGCCTGCGCGTGCCGGACTGCACCGTGCTGTGCGAACTGCTGGCCCTGCATGGCGAACCGCTGCTGGCCACCACGCTGATCCCGCCGGGCGAGACCGAGCCCATGAACGACGCGCAGGAAATCCGCGATCGTTTCGAAAAGCAGATCGGCGCCGTCATCGACGCCGGCGCCTGCCCTTCCGAGCCCACCACCGTGGTCGATCTCACGCCGATGGGCGCGGGCGAGGAGCCGGTGCTGGTGCGGCGCGGTCGCGGACCCTTGGGACCGCTGGGCCTCTGAGACAATCCCCCGGGTGGATATACCTAACCTGATTCAAACCGTCCTGATCTACGCCCTCCCGGTGTTGTTCGCGATCACGGTTCACGAGGCCGCGCATGGCTATGCAGCGCGCCATTTCGGCGACAACACGGCGTGGGCGATGGGCCGCATCACGCTGAATCCGCTCAAGCACATCGACCCGATCGGCACCATCCTGATGCCGCTGATGCTGTACTTCGCGACCTCCGGCACCTTCCTGTTCGGGTATGCGAAGCCGGTGCCGGTCAACTTCGGCGCGCTGCGGCATCCCAAGCGGGACATGGTCTGGGTCGCGCTCGCCGGTCCGGCATCGAACTTCGTGCAGGCGCTGCTGTGGGGCATCCTGCTGGTCGGGCTGGCCGCCAGTGGCGTCCAGGAAGAGTTCTTCGTCCGCATGGCGCAGGCCGGCATCCTGGTGAACCTGGTGATGTGGGCCTTCAACCTGTTCCCGCTGCCGCCGCTGGATGGCGGCCGCGTGCTGGCCGGATTGCTTCCCCGCGGCGGCGCACAGCAACTGCTCGCGCGCATCGAACCCTTCGGCTTCTTCATCGTGATGGGCCTGGTGCTCGCGGGCATCGTCAGCAAGTACTGGCTGAGCCCGCTCATCGATGTCGGCTACTCCTTCATCCGCACCGTGCTCAGCCCCCTGGTCTCATTGCTCAGCTAGTTTTCCATGGCGACGATTCCCTCCCCCCTGCGCGTCCTCACCGGCATCACCACCTCCGGCACGCCGCACCTCGGCAACTACGTCGGCTCGATCCGCCATTCGGTGCGCCAGAGCGTCGCGCCCGGCGTCGAGACCTTCTTCTTCCTGGCCGACTACCACGCCCTCATCAAGGTCAATGACCCGGCCCTGATCCAGCGCTCCACGCTGGAGATCGCCGCCAGCTGGCTGGCCTGCGGCCTCGACCCCGAGCGCGTCACCTTCTACCGCCAGTCCGACATCCCCGAGATCCCCGAGCTGACCTGGTTCCTGACCTGCGTCACCGGCAAGGGCCTGCTCAACCGCGCGCATGCCTACAAGGCTTCGGTCGACAAGAACACGGCCAAGGGCGACGACCCCGATGCCGACGTGAGCGCCGGCCTGTTCATGTACCCGGTGCTGATGGGCGCCGACATCCTGATGTTCAACGCGCACCAGGTGCCCGTGGGCCGCGACCAGATCCAGCACATCGAGATGGCGCGCGACATGGGCCAGCATTTCAACCACCTCTACGGCGAGCACTTCACGCTGCCCGAGGCGCTCATCGACGATGCCGTCGCCACGCTGCCCGGCCTCGACGGCCGCAAGATGAGCAAGAGCTACGGCAACACGATCCCGCTGTTCGCGCCGCGCGCGCAATTGCAGAAGCAGATCGCCAGCATCGTCACCGACTCGCGCGCCCCCGGCGAGCCCAAGGACACCGAAGGCTCCGCGCTGTTCCAGATCTACCAGGCCTTTGCCGACGAGCAGGAGACCGAAGCGCTGCGCAAGGCCTACGCGGAAGGCATCGGCTGGGGCGATGCCAAGCAACTGTTGTTCGAGCGCATCGATCGCGAGATCACGCCACTGCGCGAGCACTACGAAGCCTTGATCAAGGACCCCGCCCGCATCGAGGCCACGCTGCTCGCCGGCGCGGCCAAGGCACGCGCGCTCTCGCAACCTTTCATGGGCCGGCTGCGCCATGCCGTGGGCCTGCGCAACTTGGGCGCCGGGCAACAGGCCGCGGGCAAGGCCAAGTCGGCGAAGTCCGCCGCCTTGCCAAGCTTCAAGCAATACCGTGAAAGTGACGGCCAGTTCTATTTCAAGCTGCTGGACGCGCGTGGGGAGTTGCTGCTGCAGAGCCTTGCATTCGCCACGCCGCAAGAGGCCGGGCGCGCCATCGGCCTGCTGCAGCAGCAACGCGCCGCGGCGCTTTCCACCTTGGCGGATCGCCTTCCATCCCTGACTCCGGAATCCGCCGATGCAGTCGTCGACGCGCTCGATGCGCTCTCCGCCGCAAGCGAAGATAAGAAGAAATAGCTAGTTTTTACGCGCACTTAAACGCCGTAATTGAGGTAGTGCGCAAACCAATGCACACGTACACTTGGACGCATCATGAGCATTTATGTAATCGACGACCACCCCCTGATGCGTGACGCAATCGTCATGGTGCTGAGGCGCCTGCGTCCGGCCGAAAACATTGTTGAGCTCGACAGACTCGACAAACTTGCGGGGGCTGTGAAAACGCATGGCAAACCCGATCTCTTCTGCCTCGACCTGAAACTGCCGGACATCACCGGCGTGTCGGGCGTGGTGTCGGTCAAGCAGCTGTACCCCGATGTGCCGATCGCCGTGTACTCCGCCTCGCCCGCGGCCGACATGGAAGAGGCCTGCATCGAGGCCGGCGCCGACATCTACATCGAGAAGTCCGCCGGCTCCAGCGAACTGGCCGCCGCCCTGCGCGGCCTGCTGATGGCCGACACGGAATCCGAAGAGAGCGCCGCCGCCAGCGCCAGCACCGGCAAGCTGTCCAAGCGCCAGACGCAGTTGATCGCCATGCTCGACAAGGGCATGAGCAACCGCGAGATCGCCACCGAACTCGACATCAGCGAACACACGGTCAAGGTCCACCTGTGGCGCCTGTTCCGCCGCCTTGGCGTGAAGAGCCGCACGCAGGCGCTGCACCACGCACGCAGCCACGGCCTCCTTTCCTCGGGCGCAATCTAACAACCCCAAGCCCCGGTCGCTGCGCACTTCGCGTGGCGGCCATTTCCTTCCGCCGCCTGCCCGCGTTCTGCGGCACGGCAAATCCCAAAATCCCGGTCTGTAGCACGCAACGCAGTCTTCTGCGCAGCCCATCACTCGGTTGCGCCATGCGCCGGTGCCGGTCGATCTACCAGCGCGTCTCTTAGCCCACAGAGCCTGAGATCCTCGTCTGCGCCTGCGACTCATCCGCGTCGTGAAGTGCCACGCGGAACACGCTGCCGCGTCCCAGCCTGGACCGCACGCTGATCGGATGCCCCAGCGCATGCGACAGCCGCGCAACGATGGCCAGCCCCAGGCCGAAGCCATCGGATGTGCCCGCATGATCGGCCACCTTGTAGAACTCCAGGAACACGTCGCGCAGGTGCTCGCGCGCAATGCCGATCCCGGTGTCCCACACCTCGATGCGCACCCCTTCGGGTGTGGCGCGTGAAGCCAGCAGCACGCCGCCCTCGGCCGTGTACTTGATGGCGTTGGCCAGCAGGTTGCCAATCATGCGCCGGACGCGGATCGGGTCGGTCAGCACGGCGCCGCCCGTGGAATGCACCCGGAATCGCAGGCCCTTGGATTCGGCCACCGGCCGGTACTGCAGTTCGAGGTCGTGCAGCAACTGCGTGATGTCCACGCGCTCGATGTGCAGGCGCACCTGGCCGGAATCGATGCGGGCCAGGTCGAACAGCGAGTCGAACAAGGCATTGACCGCATGCGTCGCGCGCACGATCTTCGGCGCGATCTCCTCGACCAGGTCGGGTTCGTTGCGCAACCAGTCCGCATACAGCGACAGGGCCAGCACCGGCTGGCGCATGTCGTGCGCGGCGCTGGCCAGGAAGCGGTTCTTCATCGCCACGGCCGATACCGCGGCCTGGCGCTGCTGCGTCAGCGAGTTGATGAGGATGTGGTTGTGAAACAGCAGCTCGAAGCTGTTGCGCGAAGTCTCATGAATGCGGCGGCCGGCGCGCAGCAGCAGCCACCAGTGAAGAATCGGCAACAGCAGGAAGCCGTAGCTGAAATGCAGCTCGACAAAGCGCAACTGCACCACGCGGAACACCAGCGCAATCATCATCGTGATGAACAGCGTGTTCACATAACGCTGCAGCAGCGGCGGATGCAATGCGAGGCCGTTCAAGGGAAAGGTCGCGACACCTGCGACCATGAGCCAGCACATGAATTGACTGACCACCGGAACACGCTCGAAAAATATCAGTACAGATAGCCCCCAGGCGAACGCACTGGCGCTCCACAGGTACCGGTAGCGATGAACGAAGCGCTCCTGCGATGCGGCATCGGTCTCGGCAAAGCGCAGCGCATAGAGCCGCTCGCCCCAGACCCGGCAGCCTGTCGCGGCGATGCCGATTGCCAGCCAGGCGATGAGTTGCCAGGTCGGCACATAGCCCCAACAGAGGCTGACCATTGCCGGCATCAACGCCGCGCCGAACAGGTGCGACCCGCGCGCGGAGCGCATCAGGCTGCGGATCAGTTCGCCACGAACCCACGGCTCGGCCTCGTCCGCCGTGGCGGGTGCCGGCGTCAGGCTCGCAAACGAGGAATTGCCGAGTCCGGCGAAGGTAGATCCTCCTCTCATGACGAAACCCTGTTCAATTCGACAGCCACAAAAAAGCCCCGATGAGGGGGCCCTTGGTAACGGCACAACGACCCATTGGATCCATGGTTCTCCTGTGCAAATCGCGGAGCGTTTGATCAAGTTTAACGCTGCGAATTCGTCGGCAACAAAGGCAAACGACAAGATCGACTCGCTGTGTGCGAATTGGCCAAGGCCCTGTCAGGCAAAAGAATTCACCTTGGACGATTCACTTCAAGCCGCGACGTGCAGTCGAAAAAAACTGACACAAAAAAGCCCGCGGAGCTTGCGCTTGCGGGCTTTCAGGGAATTGCGACGGTGGCATCGCATTTCTGGAGGAGAGGGAGGGATTCGAACCCTCGGTACGTTCGCACGTACGCCTGATTTCGAGTCAGGTACATTCGACCACTCTGCCACCTCTCCGGTGTCTGTCGAGCCTCCAATTATAGCAGGCACTTTTGCCGCGTTTGTAGCTCAAGCGCGCAAAACCGCCAGGCCACAGAGGTACGGCTGCAACGCAGCCGGCACATTCACCGAGCCGTCTTCGTTCTGGTGGTTCTCCAGCACCGCCACCAGCGTGCGACCGACGGCCAAGCCGGAGCCATTGAGCGTGTGCACCAGTTCGTTCTTGCCCTGCGCGTTCTTGAAGCGCGCCTGCAGGCGCCGCGCCTGGAAGGCTTCGCAGTTGGAGACTGAGCTGATCTCGCGGTAGGTGTCCTGCGCGGGCAGCCACACTTCGAGGTCGTAGGTCTTGGCCGAGGCGAAGCCCATGTCGCCGGTGCACAAGAGCACCACGCGGTAAGGCAGTTCCAGTGCCTGCAGCACCGCCTCGGCGTGGGTCGCCATTTCCTCCAGCGCCTCATGGCTCTTATCCGGGTGCACGATCTGCACCATCTCGACCTTGTCGAACTGGTGCTGGCGGATCATGCCGCGCGTGTCGCGCCCGGCGCTGCCGGCCTCGGAGCGGAAGCATGGCGTGTGGGCGGCGAGTTTCATCGGCAACGCGGACTCGGCCACCACCTCGTCGCGCACGAAGTTGGTCAGCGGCACTTCGGCCGTCGGGATCAGGTAGAGCGCCGAATGATCCGGGGCCGGCTCGCCGTCCTGGCCGCCTTTCTTTGCCGCAAAGAGGTCGCCCTCGAACTTCGGCAGATTGCCGGTGCCGCGCAAGGTGTCCGCATTGACGATGTAAGGCACGTAGCACTCGGTGTAGCCGTGCTGCTGCGTCTGCAGGTCGAGCATGAACTGGGCCAGCGCGCGATGCAGGCGGGCGATCGGGCCCTTCATCGCAGTAAAGCGGGAACCCGAGAGCTTGACGCCCATCTCGAAGTCCAGGCCAAGCGGCTCGCCGAGGTCGACGTGGTCCTTGGGTGTGAACCCGAGCGGCGTCGCCGAGGCGCCGGTGCCGCCCTTGGGCGCCCAGCGGCGCATCTCGACGTTGGCATGCTCGTCCTCGCCAACCGGCACGCTGGCATGCGGCAGGTTGGGCACGGCCATCAGCAAGGCCTGCAGTTCGGGCTGGAGCGCGTCGAGGCGCTTCGATCCGGACTCCTGCTCGGCCTTGAGCGCGTTGACCTCGGCCATCAGCGCATCGACCGATTCGCCCTTGGCCTTGAGCGGCCCGATCTGCTTGTTCAGCGTGTTGCGGCGAGCCTGGATTTCCTCGGTGCGGGTCTGCAGGACCTTGCGCTCGCTCTCGAGCGCGGTGAACGCCTCGACGTTGAGGAAGGTCTGGTTCTTCTTGCGGGTTTCAAGGCGGGCGACAGCCGAGGCCAGGTCCTTGCGTAACAGTGTGATATCGAGCATGGCTGGATTTTAGGGAGCATTGCTGTCAGGCCCCGCACTCGCGTACGTCAGATCGCGCGTACACGCCGATGTGGCCCGCGGACTTACCATCAGCGCCCAACCAACTCACAAGGGGACACCACATGGAAGCCTATCTGTCATTCAACGGCAATTGCGCCGAGGCCTTCGATTTCTATGGCAAGTGCCTGGGCGGAAAGACGCTGTTCAGCATGACCTTCGGCGACAGCCCGATGGGTGCGCAGACGCCGGACGACTACAAGGGCAAGATCATGCATGCGACCTTCGAGGCGCGCGGCCAGCAGATCATGGGCTCGGACATGCCGCCTGGCATGCCCTTCGACGGGTACAAGGGCTTCTCGCTGTCCGTGCAGGCCGACACCGTGGACGAAGGGCGCAAGCTGTTCGATGCGCTGGCCGACGGCGGCAAGGCCACGATGCCCTACGCACCCACCTTCTGGGCCGCGGGCTTCGGCATGCTGGTGGACAAGTTCGGCGTGCCGTGGATGGTCAATGTCCAGCACGCAGACTTCAAGCCCTGATCCTCAAGCCAGGCTGGCCGGATCGACGTTGGCGCCGCAGATGACCAGGCACACCTTCTCGCCGGCGCGCGGCACGTAGGCGCCGGTCTGCAGCGCGGCCAGCGGCAATGCGGCGGCTGGCTCGACGGCCAGTTTCAATTCTTTCCAGAGCCACAGTTGCGCGGCGCGGATCGCTTCGTCGGACAGCAGCAAGGCATCGCGCACCTGGCGTTGCGTGATCTCCCACGCAATGGCGCCGATGCGCCTGGCGCCCAGCGAATCGGCCGCGACGCCGCCGACTTCCACATCGACCGGTTCCCCGGCCTGGCGCGCACGGAACAGCGTGGGTGCGCGCTCGGGCTCCAGCGCGACGACGCGGCTGCGTTGTTCGAACCACGCGGCCAATCCGCCGATGAGGCCACCGCCGCCCACGCTGACGAGCACCGAATCGGGCAGGCCGCCCTGCTGCTCGATTTCGCGGCCCAGCGTGCCGGCGCCCGCGACGACTTCAGACTGGTCATAGGCATGTGTGAGCAAGGCGCCGGTCTCTCGCTGGCGCGCGAGGCAGGCGGCGAGCGCATCGGCGTATTGCTCGCCCACGACCACCACTTCGGCGCCCAGGGCGCGCAGGCGGGCGCGCTTGGCCTCGGGCGAGACGCCGGGCAGGAAGACTTCGCATCGGACGCCGAGCGCACGAGCCGCCGCCGCGGTCGCGATGCCGGCATTGCCGCCCGAGGCGACCACCACGCCGCTGGCAGGAATGTCGTGGGCCAGCAGGCGATTCATCATGCCGCGCGCCTTGAAGCTGCCGCTGACCTGCAAGTGCTCCAGCTTGAGCCAGAGTTCGATGCCCTCCGCGGCTTTCAAGCCGAGCGTGGGCGCTTGCAGCTTCCAGAGCGGGGTCTCGCGCAGGAATCGGGCGGCACGGTCGTCGCACAGCCGCTGGGCGGCAGCGTCGACTTCGTCGCGCCAGCGAATGTCGGCGGGCGCGCTCAACCGAGGTGGCCCGCGAGCGGCGGGTCAAGCCTGAGTCCCTTCGGCAGGGGAAACTTGGTGGTCTCTTCGATGCCGCCCATCTTGCGCACCGACACGGCGCCGAAGCCGCGGATCCGTTCGATCACCTCGCTGACAAGCACTTCGGGCGCCGAAGCGCCGGCGGTCAGGCCGATGCGGGACTTGCCTTCGAACCATTCCGGCTTCAACTCGGTCGCGTCGTCGACCATGTAGCTCTCGGTGCCCAGGCGCTGCGCCAGTTCGCGCAGGCGGTTGCTGTTGGAGCTGGTCGGGCTGCCGACGACGATCACCAGGTCGACCTGCGGGCTCATGACCTTGACCGCGTCCTGCCGGTTCTGCGTGGCATAGCAGATGTCCTGCTGCTTGGGTTCGCGCACAGAAGGAAAACGCGCGCGCACGGCGGCGGCAATCTCGGCGGCATCGTCCACGCTCAGTGTGGTCTGCGTGACCACGGCGAGCTTGTCGGTCTGGCCCGGCTGCACGCGGGCCACGTCGGCCACGTCTTCGACCAGGTGAATGCCGCTCGACAACTGCCCCATCGTGCCCTCGACCTCGGGATGCCCCTTGTGGCCGATCATGATGAATTCGTAGCCTTCCTTCGCGAGCTTGGCCACCTCGACGTGCACCTTGGTGACCAGCGGGCAAGTGGCATCGAAGATGTCGAAGCCGCGCTCGCGGGCCTCCTGCTGCACCGCCTTGCTCACGCCGTGCGCGCTGAAGACGAGCGTGGCGCCCGGCGGCACCTCGGCCAGGTCCTCGATGAAGATCGCGCCCTTGTCCTTGAGGGTGTTGACCACGAAGGTGTTGTGCACGATCTCGTGGCGCACGTAGATCGGCGCGCCGAACTTGGCGAGCGCGCGCTCGACAATCTCGATGGCGCGGTCGACGCCCGCGCAGAAGCCACGCGGCTCGGCGAGCAGGACTTCTTCGAGCGTCCGTTTTGCTCCGCTCACAGCACGCCAATCAACTGCACCTCGAAGGTCACGGGCTGACCTGCGAGGGGATGGTTGAAGTCGAAATGCACGGCCGTGTCATTCGAATCGATGACCGCGCCGGCATAGCTGCCCATGCCGTCGGGCGTCGGGAACTGGACCACGTCGCCGACGGCGTAACGCTCATCAGGGTCGCCCATCTGGGCAAGCAGCTTCTTGGCGACCCACTGCTGCATCTCGGGGTTGCGCTCGCCGAAAGCCTCGCCGGCGGCGAGTTCGAAGGTGGCATGCGTGCCCTCTTCCAGGCCGATCAGGCGCTGTTCCATCGCAGGCGACAGTTCGCCGGTGCCGAGCGACAGCGTTGCGGCCTTGTCGGCGAAGGTGTTGATGATGTCGCCCGCGGGGCCGGCCAGCCGGTAGTGCAGCGTGAGGAAGGAGCCGGCGGTGACGACGGCGAGTGTGGGCGCAGACAAGGTGGGGAGTCCCGATAAACTGAACCCTGCATTTTAGTTTTTTGACCGCCCCGTCGCGCCAAGGGTCGACAAAGAGGCGGATTTCAATGCGGGAAACACCGCAGGACCGGGTTTTCCGGGGCAAGCGACTACAGGGAGTGGGGTCCAAAGACCCCTGGAAAAAATGTCTTTCAAGGATCTGCCGGCCGAGATGCGCCCGCGAGAAAAGCTGATCGCGCGAGGCGCGGGTGCACTGGGCGATGCCGAACTGCTCGCGTTGCTGCTGCGCACCGGCATCGCCGGCAAGAACGTGCTGCAGCTGTCGCAGGAGCTGCTGGACCGCTTCGACGGCATCGCCGGGCTGCTCAACGCCAGCCTGGACGACCTGAAGGGCATCAAGGGACTCGGCGGCAGCGCAAAGCGGGCCGAGCTCAGCGCGGTGCTGGAACTCGCGCGCCGCGGCCTGGCTGAGCAACTCAAGGCGCGCGCCGTGTTCGATTCGCCGGAAGCCGTCAAGCACTACCTGCAACTGCACCTGGGGGCGCGTGCGCACGAGGTCTTCGCGGTGATCTTCCTGGATGCACAGCATCGGCTGATCGCAATGGAGGAACTGTTCCGCGGCACCCTGACGCAGACCAGCGTCTATCCGCGGGAGGTCGTGACGCGTGCCCTGCACCGGCAGGCCGCCGCCGTGGTGCTGGCGCACAACCACCCGAGCGGCTGCGCGGAGCCCTCGCGCGCGGACGAGTTGCTGACGCAGACACTCAAGGCCGCGCTGGCGCTGATCGACGTGCGGGTGCTGGACCATGTGATCGTCGGCAAGGGTGTGTCGCTGTCCATGGCCGAGCGCGGACTGGTGTAGGGCCGCGACTCCGCCTTTCGCACGCTCACAGGCGCATCGCGGGAAGCTCGTAGGATGGAGGCAATGGCCTCCAAATCCTCCAGCAGTCTCAAGACGCTTTCCGACCTGAAGACGATCCAGCGCACGCTGGCCGAGCAGCGCGAGCGCGAAGCGGCCGAGGCGGCGGCACGTGCGGCTGCCGAGAAAAAGCGACTGGCCGAAAGCGACCTGTTCTCGCGGGCCATCGGCGCCACGCAACCGCTGCGCCGCAAGGCCGCCGTGGCGCTTTCGCCCGAGCCGCCCGCACCCATTCCCGTCCAGCACCAGCTTGACGAACAGCGCGTGATGCGCGAGTCGATCAGCGACGACTTCGACGTGACGACGCTGCTCGACGTGGACGATGCGATGAGCTTCCGCCGCCCGGGCATCGGCACCGACGTGACGCGCAAGCTGCGCGCTGGCGAATGGTCGATCCAGCGCGAAGTGGACTTGCACGGCCTGCGCAGCGACGAGGCGCGCGATGCCCTGGGCGCGTTCGTTCGTGCCGCACACAAGGCCGGTGTGCGCTGCGTGCGCGTGGTGCATGGCAAGGGGCTGGGCTCGCCGGGCAAGCAGCCGGTGCTCAAGACCAAGACGCAACGCTGGCTGATCCAGAAGAACGAGGTGCTGGCCTTCGTGCAGGCCAAGCCGGCCGAAGGTGGGGCCGGGGCGCTGGTGGTGTTGTTGGCGCCCGTGGGGAAATAGGCTCGCGCGCCCCTAGGCCAGCAACGTCTTCAACGCTACGGTCGCATCAGCCACTACTGCGGCATCCGGATTCTTGCCGGCCTCCAGCAGCTTGCGGCTCATCATGTGATCGACCGGCGCGTTGACCGATTCGACGCACACGAGCTGGCCGTCGACGTAGTGAAACAGCGAGAAGGCATTCGGGTTCGCGCCGGGTCCGGGGCGACGCACCGTGCTCAGGCCTGGCGTGCCCTCGGCGGGCATCAGGCCGGCCATCTGCAGGCGCAGGTTCAGTTGATCGGACCAGAACCAGGGCAAGGCGTCATGCGGCTTCGGCGCGCCGGTGAGCGTGGCGACCGCGGTGCGGGCCTGGTCGTTGGCGTTCTGCACGGACTCCAGCCGCAGCGCGCGGCCGGCGCGGCGATCGGGGAAGCGGGTGCAGTCGCCGACGGCGAGCACGTTGGCATCGCTGGTCTGCATGTGTGCGTCGACCACGATGCCGTCCGCGCATTCGATGCCGGCGGCTTGCGCGAGCGCGGTCTCGGGCACGGCGCCGATGCCGAGCAGCAGCAGGTCGACCTCCTGTTTCACGCCATCGACTTCAATCGACGCGAGGCGATTGCCGTCGATCTCGATCGCGCCCACTTTCGCACCAAGCACGATGTCCATGCCCGCGGCGCGGTGCGTGGCGAGTACATGCGCCGACAATTCCGGCGACACCGCACGGCCGAGCAGGCGCGGCGCCACCTCGACCACGCGCACGGTCTTGCCAAGGCCCTTTGCGGTGGAAGCGACTTCCAGTCCGATGAATCCGCCGCCGAGCACGGTCACGTCCTGCGCCGCGAGCAGGCGGGTGCGCAGGCGTTGTGCCTCGTCGGCAGCGCGCAGCGAGACGACGTTGTCGAGCGCGGTGGTCGACAGGCCCGCGAGTTGCCGCGCCCTCGTGCCGGTGGCGAGCACCAGGCGTTCGTACGGCAGCACCGCGCCGGAGCGCAGCGTCACGGTCTTCGCCTCGCGATCGATCGCTTGCGCCGCATCGCCCAAGTGCAGCGCGATACCAGCATCGCGGTACCAGTCGGCTGCCTTGTGGGGCTGCGTGGCTTCTTCTGCGCTCTTGAGGAAGGTCTTGGACAAGGGCGGGCGGTGGTAGGGCTCGCATGCTTCCTCGCAGACCAGGTGCACGCGCGCGCCCTGCCCCGCTTCCACGAGTCCTGCGCAAAGTTGTGCAGCGGCGTGGCCGCCGCCGATGATGACGATCGAGTTCATTTGGATGGGTTGATTTGATGCGGACTATCCGGCGCGGTTGCGCATCCAGTCCGCAGTCTGGAAGAAGGATGTGCGAAGGCGTTCACGCAGTGCGTCGGGCACGCCGGTCTCGCCCATCGCCTGGTCCATGCAGGCCAGCCATTCGTCACGCTCCCTGATGCCGATGCTGTGGCCGCCGATGCTCTGCGGCAGGTGACGCGCACGCAGCATCGGATGACCGAAACGATCGGTGTAGTGCTGCGGGCCGCCGAGCCAGCCGCACAGGAACCAGTACAGGCGTTGGCGTGCGTTGTCGAGCGAGGTGCCATGCACGGCGCGAAGTCGTGCGTAGGCGGGTTCGAGGTCCATCAGGTCGTAGAAGCGGTCGACCAGCGCATGGACCTTCTCTTCGCCGCCGATCCATTCGAAGGGCGTCGCGAACGGGGCTTTTTCTTCAGTCTGCATGGGGAGGGAGTATCCCTCGGCACGCCGGGGCCGGGTCGGCGGCGACGATGCCGCGCATATGGATATGCGAACAGGCGATTTCATGGCGCGGCGTTTTGTTGATAAGGTTCCGCCCCGTATTCATTTTCCCGAGTGGAGAGAACAACATGCGCCTTACCTTCATTGCCGCGGCCCTGGCCGCTTCCACCTTCATGCTGGGCACCGTCGCCCATGCCGACCAACTGGCCGACATCAAGAAGAAGGGCGAACTCGTCGTCGGCGTGCTCGGCACCGACGAGCCTGCCACCTTCGTCGATCCGAAGACGCGCCAGATCGTCGGCTACGAGGTCGACCTGGTCGATGCCATCGCGAAGAAGATCGGCGTGAAGCCGGTGCTCAAGCAGATCGCCGTCGCCGCGCGCATTCCGGAACTGCAGCAAGGCCATGTGGACCTGGTGGCCGCCGGCCTCACGCACAACAAGGAACGCGAGGCGCAGATCGACTTCTCGCTCACCACCTTCGTGACCGGCCAGAAGGCCATCGTGAAGAAGGACAGCGGCATCACCGAGGTGCCGCAACTCGCCGGCAAGAAGGTGCTGACCATTCGTGGCGGCACGCAGGAGCCGAACATCCGCAAGGCCGTGCCGAACGTGGAAGTGGTGACCTTCGACACCAGCCAGCAGGCCTTCCAGGCGCTGCAGCAGGGCAAGGGCGTGGGCTATGTGGACGACGAGGCGGCGCTGCTGCGCAGCTATGCCAAGCTGGGTCCGGCAAAGGCCCAGTACGTGGTGCTCAAGCAGAACCTGAGCACCGAGTCGCTTGCCATCGGCATCAAGAAGGGCGAGGCCGGGCTCAAGGCGGTAGTGGACGAGACGCTGCGCGATCTCGAGAAGTCGGGCGAGGCGCAGAGGATCTTTGTCAAGTGGTACGGGCCGGACACCGCGTCGGGCTTCCAGTCACGGGACTTCAAGTTCAATACCGACAAGATCGAGTAGGCCTCGAGCTATCAACATGTGCCCGGCATGGCGCTGTCGGGCGGCCCGACTCCTACTTGGAAGTCGACGCCTTGGTGCCTTCCTTCGCCGCCGGATGCTTCGGGTTGTTGTCCGTCGCCATCGAGTCCTTTGCCGTGGGCTCCGGTGTGGCGTTCGCGGAATTCTTGCCAGTCCCATCCTTGGTGACGGCCGGATGATCAGACAAGGGCTTCGTGTCCTGGGAAGTGCTCGCCGTGGGGGTCGGGGGTGCTGCGGCGCTGCCCTTTCCCGAACTGCCGCCGGCAGGTGGGGCGACGGCTTGTGCCATCGCGGAAGCGGACGCAAGTCCGAAGCAGATTGCGCACAATGTTGCTGTAAATCTGGTCATGGTGTCTCCTTCAATATCGAGACCCCAACTTCGCGCCACCGCATCCCGCTGCCTGC
The DNA here is from genome assembly GCF_037889955.1 of Variovorax robiniae. NCBI lineage: Bacteria > Pseudomonadati > Pseudomonadota > Betaproteobacteria > Burkholderiales > Comamonadaceae > Variovorax > Variovorax robiniae. The sequence continues at coordinate 282,847 of NZ_JBBKZS010000006.1, read as the reverse complement.
ACGCGCTCGTCGCCGTCGCCTGTGGGCCTGCGCCTACGATCGATGCCATCCGTCGCGCCTGCGTAACATCATGTCTTGGCCGGCGCCCTTCGACACGCCGCCGAACGCCCGATGCCCTTGTTCGATTACTCCCTTCTACTGACAGGCAAGTACCACGACATGCTGGTGGCGGGCCTGCTGCTGTCGCTGCAGCTGCTCGCTGTCGCGCTGGCGCTGGCGCTGCCCATTGCGCTGCTGGTGGCGCTGTTGCGGCTGTCGCCGATTGCACCGCTGCGGTGGCTCGGCTTTGCGTACGTCGAATCGATCCGCAACATCCCGCTGCTTGCGCACATGCTGTTCTGGTACTTCGGCGCGCCCGAGTTGCTGCCGGAGGGCATCAAGCAACGGCTCTACGCGGGCCATATCGAGGCCTACAGCGCGGTGATCGCGCTGGCGCTGTACACGGCGGCCTTCATGGCCGAAGACATGCGCAGCGGCATCCGCGCGATTCCACCGGTGCAGTTCGAAGCCGGGCGCGCGCTGGGCTTCAGCTACCTCGCGACCATGCGCCGCGTGGTGCTGCCGCAGGCGCTGCGCGTGACTGTGCCGCCGCTGATCTCGCAGACGCTGAGCCTGTGGAAGAACACGTCGATCGCCACCGTGATCGGCGTGGCCGAGCTGATGTACCAGGCCGGCCAGGTCGAGAGCGCGAGCTTTCGCAGCGCCGAGTCCTTTGCCTTCGCGAGCGCGGCCTACCTCACGGTGTCGCTGGCCATCACAGGGCTCGCGACCTGGTACCACCATCGCTTTCCGGTGAGGACGATATGAACGCCGCAACACATCGGGGCGATCGCTGATGCTGGACGTCATCCGCGACTACTGGGTCTACTTCCTCATCGGGCAGTACCCGAACGGCCCGCTCGGCGGGTTGGTTCTCACGCTGCTGCTGGCCTCCTGCGGGCTGTTGCTGGCGCTGCCGCTGGGCATCGTGTTCGGGCTGGCGCGCGTGAGCCCGTGGCGCTGGCTGCGCTGGCCGGTGACGGGTCTCGTGTTCGTGGTGCGCGGGCTGCCGCTCCTGATGGTGATCTTCTGGGCCTACTTCTTCCTGCCCAGCGTCACCGGCGTGAAGACCGACCAGTTCACCACCATGCTGATCGCGCTGGTGGTGTTCGATGCGGCCTACCTGGCCGAGATCGTGCGCGCCGGCATCCAGGGCCTGCCGCGCGGGCAGATGGAAACGGCCCGCGCGCTCGGCCTGAGCTATGGCCGCGCGATGCGGCTCGTGGTGCTGCCGCAGGCGCTGCGCAGCATGCTGCCCTCGCTGGTGAACCAGTTCGTCTCGACCATCAAGGAGACCTCCCTGGGCTACATCATCGGCCTGGCCGAGGTGTCCTTCATCGCGACGCAGATCAACACGCAGGTGTTCACCAAGCCGGCGCAGATCTACCTGATCCTGGGCGGCACGTATTTCATCCTTTGCTTCGGCTTGTCGCGCGTTGCCTACTGGCTGGAACGCCGGCTCGCGCGCCGCGGCATACCCAACGTCACCCGCAAGGTGCCCACATGATCGAGCTTGAAAAAGTCAACAAGTGGTATGGCAGCTACCACGCCCTGGCCGACGTGACCGAGACCATCCGCAAGGGCGAGGTGGTGGTCGTGTGCGGGCCTTCGGGCTCGGGCAAGTCGACGCTGATTCGCACGCTCAACCGGCTGGAGCCGATCCAGTCGGGCCGCATCACGCTCGACGGCCAGGACATCCATGCGCGCGGGCTGGACGTGAATGCCTTCCGCTCGCGCATCGGCTTCGTGTTCCAGCAGTTCAACCTGTTCCCGCACCTCACGGTGCTGCAGAACTGCACGATGGCGCCGATGCAGTTGCGCGGCCTCGGCCGCAGCGAGGCCGAGGAACGCGCCATGGGCTTGCTGAAGCGCGTGGGCCTCGCGAACAAAGCCAACGCCTGGCCGAGTGAACTGTCAGGCGGCCAGCAGCAGCGCGTGGCCATTGCACGCGCGCTGGCCATGCAGCCGCCGCTGATGCTGTTCGACGAGCCCACCAGCGCGCTGGACCCGGAGATGGTCGGCGAGGTGCTGCTGGTGATGCGCGACCTCACGCGCGACGGCATGACCATGGTCTGCGTGACGCACGAGATGGGCTTCGCCCGCGAAGTGGCCGACCGCGTGCTCTTCATGGACGAAGGCCGCGTGCTCGAACGCGCCACGCCCGACGATTTCTTCAACCGCCCGCAGCATCCGCGAGCGCAACAATTCCTCTCCGACATCCGCTCGCCGTTTGCGCGCGATGCATGACCCGCTGTCCACAACCATGACCACCTCTCCCGACCTTCTCTCGCTGCCCGTGATCGACGTTGCGCCGCTCGTGACCGGCACAGCTGAACGCGAAGCCGTCGCCACGCAGATCGGCCAAGCCTGTCGCGCGCATGGCTTCTTCTATGTCACGGGTCATGGCGTCGATGCGGCGCTGGTGCGGCGGCTGGAAGACCTGAGCCACCAGTTCTTCGAGTTGCCCGAAGAGACCAAGATGCAATGGCGCATGGCGCTCGGCGGGCGCGCCTGGCGCGGCTTCTTCCCGCTCGGCGGCGAGCTGACCTCCGGACGGCCCGACTGGAAGGAAGGCCTCTACCTCGGCACCGAGTTGCCCGCCTCCCACCCGCTCGTGCAGGCGAAGACGCCGGTACATGGGCCCAACCTGTTCCCCGAAGTGCCGGGCTTCCGCGAGGCGATCCTCGAGTACATGGCCGCGGTCACGGCGCTGGGCCATCGGCTGATGGAAGGAATCGCGTTGAGCCTCTGCCTGCCGGCCACCTACTTCGCCGAGCGCTACACCGCCGACCCGCTGATCCTGTTCCGCCTCTTCAACTACCCGTCGCAAGCCGTGCCGCAAGGCATGGACGTGCAATGGGGCGTGGGCGAGCACACCGACTACGGCCTGCTGACGATCCTGCACCAGGACCACATCGGCGGCCTCGCCGTGCACACACCCGCCGGCTGGATCGATGCGCCGCCGATCAAGGGCTCCTTCGTCTGCAACATCGGCGACATGCTCGACCGCATGACCGGTGGCCTCTACAAGTCCACGCCGCACCGCGTGAAGCGCAATACCTCTGGGCACGATCGCCTGTCGTTCCCGCTGTTCTTCGATCCGAACTTCGAAGCGCGGGTACAGCGCATCGAAGGGCTCGCGGGTGCGGATGCGCACGACGACAGCGCGGAGCGCTGGGACCGGGCGAACGTGCATGCATTCAATGGGCGTTATGGCGACTATCTGCTGGACAAGGTGTCGAAGGTCTTTCCACAGTTGCGGGATGAAGTGCTCTGAGGCCAAGGCAATTCATGAACAACACCCCTGCACAACGGCCTGACAAGAGGCGCCCCGAAACCCTCTCTTTCGACAGCCAGGCCGTTCACGCTGGCAACAGCCCCGATGCCACCACGGGCGCGATCCAGACGCCGATCGTCATGGCCAACTCCTACCAGTTGCCCGACGACCCTTCGGCGCTCGACTGGTCGGACTCGCAAACGCTGTTCTACACGCGCAACTCGGGTCACAACCAGATGTGCCTGGAGCGCAAGCTGGCGGCACTCGAACGCGGTGAGGCATGTGCCGTGTTCAGCACCGGCGTGGCCGCGCTGCATGCGATCTTCTTCACCTTCCTGAAGAGTGGCGACCATGTGGTGGTCAGCGATGTCACTTACGAAGCGGTCGCCCGTCTGTTCCGCGAGCTGCTGCCGCAGAAGTACGGCATCGAGGCGAGCTTCGTGGACATCGGCGACCTCGCCGCGGTGCAGGCCGCGATGCGCCCCAACACGCGGCTCGTGCATGCGGAGACGATCGCCAATCCGACCACGAAGGTGGCCGACGTCGGCGCGCTGGCCGCCATCGCGCACGCGGGCGGCGCCATGCTGTCGATCGACGCGACCTTCACGCCGCCGCCGATGTTTCGCGGCCTCGAACATGGTGCGGACTTCGTCGTGCACGCGTTGACGAAATACATCAACGGGCATGGCGATGCGATGGGTGGCGCCGTGATAGGTCGCGCGGATCTGGTCCGCGATTTGAAGAACGACGCGCTCGTCGACGTTGGCGGCTCGATCTCACCCTTCAACGCGTGGCTCATCATGCGCGGCGCCATCACGCTGCCGCTGCGCCTGGCGAGGCATCTTTCCACGGCGCAGACGGTGGCCGAGTTCCTGGAGCAAGACCCTCGCGTGGCTTTCGTGGCGTTCCCGGGACTCGCGTCGCACCCGCAGCATGAATTGGCATCACGCCAGTTCCAGGGCTCGGGCTACGGCGCGGTGATGGCCTTCGCCGTCGACGGTGGGCCGGAACTACAGAACCGCTTCGTGGCGAGCCTGCGTCTCATCACCTCGGCCGTGTCGCTGGGCCACGATGCGACCCTGATCGTGCATGTCGGCAAGGATGCACGTCGCGGTTCGGAGTGCTATCCGGAGGCATTCCGGACCTACGGGCACATGCGCCTGTCGATTGGCCTGGAAGACCCGTCGGACCTGATCGCGGATATCAACGCTGCGCTTGACGACGCGCTGGGTCCGCGCGTCACCTGAGACCAAGCCTATTCCGCCGCCCTTCGCAGCGTATCCACCACCGGCCGCCGCAACACCTCCCGCAGTCCCCACCAACCCGCCGCCAGCGCCAGCACCGCGCCCGCCAACGAGCCGAAGAGCGGCACCAGCGGCGACGCGGTCCAGGTGAACTCGAACACGTAGCGCGCCAGCGCCCAACCGACCGCCGAGGCCACGATGCTGGCCAGGAAGCCGGCCAGCAATCCCACGCCCGCCAGTTCCGCGCGCTGCACCTGCCGCAGCAAGGTCCCGCGTGCGCCGACCGCACGCATCACCGCGAACTCGCGCGCCCGCTCCTCGCGCGTGGCGGTGACCGCGGCGAACAGCACCACCAGCCCGGCCGCGAGCGTAAAGCCGAACAGGAACTCGACCGCGCGGATCACCTGGTCGAGTACGCGCTGCACCTGCACGATGGTCGCGCTCATGTCGACATTGGTGACGTTCGGGTACGCCCGCACCAGCGCGTTGTCGAAGCCCTTGGTCTCCGGCGCGCGGAAGGCGCCCATGTAGGTGATGGGCACGTCGGCCAGCGTCGACACCGTGTACATCACGAAGAAGTTCGCATGCAGCGAGCCCCAGTCCACCTTGCGCAGCGAGGTGATGCGCGCCTCGCTCGGGATGCCGCCGATGTCGAAGCGCAGCTTGTCGCCGAGCTTGAGACCCAGCGTCTCGGACAGGCCCTCCTCCACGCTGACTTCGCCTTGCGCCTCGGGCGTCCACTTGCCGGCGACGATGCTGTTGTGCGGTGGTGACTCGGCGCTGTTGCTGAGGTTGAATTCGCGGTCGACCAGGCGCTTGGCACGGTCTTCCGTGTAGTCGTCGGGCGAGACGGGCTTGTCGTTGATGGCCACCAAGCGGCCGCGGATCATCGGGTACCAGTCGAACTTCTGGATGCCGGCATCGCGCAGCGATTTCTGGAAGGCGTCGCTCTGGTCCGGCATCACGTTGATGACGAATCGATTCGGCGCATCGGGCGGCGTGGCACGGCGCCAGCTTGCGACCAGGTCGGTGCGCAGAAGCACCAGCAGCACCAGCGCCAGCAGCCCCACCGCCAGCGCGCTGACCTGCACCACCGCATACACCGGCCGCGCCGAGATCTGCCGCGTGGCCAGCACCAGCCAGCGCGGCGCGGTGCTCTCATTGACGCTGCGCCGAAGCACCTTCACGGCCAGCCAGCTCAGCAGCGCGAACACCGCCACCGCGCCCGCGAAGCCGCCCACCGCGATCAGCCCCAGCTTGATGTCGCTGCTGGCCGCGATGAGCAGGGCCGCGAAGCCGAGCACGCCCACGCCCAGCACCGTGATCGACGCCGGCTTGAGCCCGCCCACATCGCGCCGGATCACGCGCAGCGGCGGCACCCGGGCCAGTTGCAGCACCGGCGGCAGGCCGAAGGCGAACAGCAAAGTCAGCCCCATGCCGAGCCCGAAGCCCACCGGCCACAAGGTCGCGGCAGGCAAGGCCGTCTCGACCAACCCGGCCAGCAGCACGACGAAGACGTAGTGAATGGCGAAGCCCGCCGCCACGCCCAGCGAACTGGCCACCAGCCCGACGATGGCGAACTCGAAGGCATAGGCGCCGGCGATGGTGCGCTGGCTCTGGCCCAGCACGCGCAGCATGGCGCAGTCGTCCAGGTGGCTGGCCGCGAAGCCGCGTGCGGCGAGTGCAACCGCGACGGCACTGAGCAAGGCCGCGAGCAGCGCCACGAGGTTGAGGAATTTCTCGGCCCGGTCCAGCGTCTGCCGCATCTCCGGGCGCCCGCTCTCGAAGGACTCCAGCCGCATGCCGCGCAGCTCGCCCTTCTTGATGCCGGCGTCGACCTCGTCGCTGAACTGCTTGACGGCACGCGCCTCACCCGCCACCGCGAAGCGATAGCTCACGCGGCTGGCCGGTTGCACGAGGCCGGTGCGCGACACGTCGGCCTGGTTGAGCATCACGCGCGGCGCGAAGCTCATGAAGCCGGCGCCACGGTCGGGCTCCAGCGTGATGATGCGGGCGATCTTCAGGTCCGTATCGCCGAGCAGCATGCGGTCGCCGATCTTCAGGCCCAGCGATTCGAGCAGCGACGGGTCGACCCAGGCCTCGCCCGGGGCCGGCACGTCGCGCGTGTTGGCGCCGGGTGCGTCGGGCGCCGTGGCGGTCTGCAGGCTGCCGCGCAGCGGATAGCCGGTGGTCACGGCCTTGAGCGCGACGAGCTTGGTGGCGCCGCCCTGCGCATCGTCGGCGCGGGCCATGGTCGGGAAGCCGTAGTTGATGGTGGACTGCAGGCCGAGCGCGCGGGCGTGGTCGATGAACACCTTCGGCGTGGGGTTGTCGCTGACCAGCACGGCATCGCCACCCAGCAACTGGCGTGCGTCGCGCTGCAACCCGCCCTTCAACCGGTCCGCAAAAAAGCCGACCGCCGTGAGCGCCGCAACGGCCAGCAGCACGGCAACGATGAGCAGGCGCAACTCGCCGGCGCGCAAATCGCGCCATAGCGTGCGCCAACCGAGGCGTAGGGATGCATTCATGGCCCGGACGATAGCCGACTCGTGACGGGCTGATGAAACCCGGGCTTTCGCAGGGACTATTCGCGCGACGGCCCGGCCAGCTCCGGCTGCAGCTCCAGCCGCCCTTCCCCCGCATAGCAAAGAAAACGCCGATTGGTCGCCCGCCCGATCGCGCAGAGCCCGACGCGCTGCGCCACCGCATGCCCCATCTGCGTGATGCCGCTGCGCGAGACCACGATGGGCACGCCCATCTGCGCCGACTTGATGACCATCTCGCTGGTGAGCCTTCCCGTCGTGTAGAACACCCGGCCCTGCGCGAGCGAGGGGGTCGGCTGCATCGCGATCCAGCCGGCGATGGTGTCGATGGCGTTGTGCCGGCCCACGTCCTCGACGAAGCATTGCATCGTCACGCCCTCGTCCGCCTCCAGCGTGAACAAGGCGCAGCCATGCACCGAGCCGGCCGACTTGTAGGTGCTCTCCTGGAGCCGAATGGCGTTGACCAGCGCATAGAGTTGCGCCTGCGTGAATCGTGTGTCGGGCAGCTTCAATGCGTCGATGCCAGCCATGAGGTCGCCGAACACGCTGCCCTGTCCGCAGCCCGTGGTCACGACCTTCTTCGCGGTGCGCTCCTCGATGCGGTCGATGCCGGCGTGCGTGCGGACGGCCGCGGCGTTCACCTCCCAATCCACCGTGATCGATTCGACATCCGACGCCGACTCGATCAGCCGCTGGTTGAGCAGGTAGCCCAGCACCAGCAACTCTGGATGCGCGCCGAGCGTCATCAGCGTGACGAGTTCGCGCCGGTCGACGTAGACGGTGAGATCCCGCTCGGCGGGGATGGAGACGGTGCCGTGCTCGCCGTGCTCGTCGATGACGGCCACTTCCCGCGTGAGCGGCGCGTGGGCAGCGGTCAGGCGAGGCAAGGACTGTGCAGGGAGCCCGTGAGACGTTGCGGTATCGGGAAGCGTTGTGGCATGGGGCAGGGACATGCCGGGCACGATAGCCCAAAAGCGATGAGCAGCGCCTCAGGTCAACTCAGCTTGGGGCAATCCCGCTGGGTGACCGAGAAATCGACTTGCTGCTCTCCCACCATGTAGAGGTGCCTGAAGGTGACGCCGCGCGCCAGTAGCGCGCGCACGTTGGGCGTGCCGCAGTTCTTGGCGGTGATACGGCTGCGCAACGCGGAAGCATCTGCGCCGGCCGGCCGGATGTAGTGGTACGTGGCGACGCGCGAGCGTGATTCGTATTCGGCGCCGATCAGGGTGGCCTGGTCTTCCATGCGGATCGGCACCTGTTGCAGCACGCGTTGCACGCCGCTTTTCATGCCCGCATCCAGTTCCGAATCGCTTAGTTTCGCGAGGCGGGCCGGTTCATCCGCCGCGATGGCGGGTGTTGCGCCAAACAACCAGGCGAGTGCAAGCGCAAGGAGCGGGAGGGGACAGGGTGAGCGGCGCATGTGCAGGCTTTCGTGTGCGCGGTGGCGACATGAAGCCGACTATGACTTTTGTATTCATCTGCGTCATCAATCGGTCGGCATACGCCGGACGGCCAAGCCGCCGCTCTACGGAGTCTTGCGTCAGCCCGTTGAACCCGAACCCGTGGCCCGGACCACCTGCGCGACCAGCGCCATCACCGCGTTGTTCTGCGCCGGCAGCGCGTCGACACTGCGCGGCGCCAGCGCAGCCGTGGCGATGGCCAGCTGCAACTCCGGTACCAGCAGCGCGAACTGCGCACCGTAGCCCCAGCCCCATGCCACGCGCCGGCCGTGCAGCAAGCCGGTGAACCACAGGTAGCCATAGCCGATGTCAGTGACCGGACTCACGCGCCACGCTGCCGCGCCGCGAGGCCGGATGCTCTCGGCCACCCAAGCCGCCGGCAGCACCTGCGCGCCGCGCCACTTGCCGCCATCGGCCATCGTCCACGTGAGCTTCATGAGGTCGCGCGTGCGCAACACGAGACCACCCCAGGACGTCGGATGGCCGGCACGATCGCGCCACCACGCGAAGCGCTCGATGCCGAGCGGCGCAAACAGGTCGCGCGAGGCTACAGCAGCCATGTCGAGCCCATGCGCGCGCTGGAGGATCGGGGACAGCAGGCCGACGGCCGCGTTGTTGTAGCTCCAGGCAGCAGGTGCGATCTTGTTCGCACTCAAGTTCAAGGCGAATCGCACCGGGTCGGCAGCACTGGTAAATGAACCGTCTTCCGCGCTCCAGTCATAGTCCAGGCCGGTGCGCCCGCTGAGAATCTGCTGCAAGGTCACCCCGGTGACTGCCGAGCCGGGCACCCTGGCAGCCGCCTCCGGCAACAAGCTACCCACCGTTGCCGACAGCCCGGGCAATTGGCCCTTCTGCAAGGCCTGCCCCACCAGCATCGAGCAGACGCTCTTGGTGACCGAGTTGATCCGGAGCAACGCGTCGACCGTGGCACCGCCGTAGTAGCGTTCGCCGACCAGCATGCCGTTGCGCACCACCAGCAGGCTGCGCATGGCGGGCAGGCGTGCGCCGGCGTCCAGCACATCGGCCAGGGCGGCGGCGTCGATGCCCTGGCTTTGCGGCGTGGCGGTTTGCCAGTCCGACGGGATGGCGCCCGCCACCGTTTGCACTGGCGGTAAGTCGACGCGCATGGAGCGGCAACCGGGCGCCAGCGCCGCGGCTGCGGCGGCGAGCAGCAACTCGCGTCGGGTCGTGGAGGGCGGCGGCACGTTCAACGTGCTGCTACGGCTTGGGCGTCGGATTTGTCGCCGCGGCCGGCGTGGTGGTGCTCGGCGGCGAGGCGGCGGTGGCCGGTGGCGAATGCGCGCCCGCTGCTTCCAGCGGCTTCGCCGGCTCGGCCGCCGCATACACGAAGGGGCCGGGATCAGTACACGGCGGCGTGGCCGTCGCGGCAGGCACCGTCTTGCCGGCGGACGTGGCGCTGGCCCGGTACTTGGCGGCGACCTTGTCCTGCGCCACGCAGAGCATGTAGTTGTCCGTCTTGCCGACCCATGCGGTGCGGGCCGCGGCCTCGGCCGCCTTGGCCTGCGCTTCGGGCGTCGCGGCCGGCGTCGGCAACCGGGCCGCAGCCGAGGAGGTCAGCAGCGCCAGCGAGACGCAGAGGATCGGAACCGAATGCTTCATGTGCTGAGTCCTTCCACACCGGGTGGGCGCGCTGCCGGCTGGGCGCCGGAGCGTTGCGCCGGGATCTTGCCGGCGACGATGTCGTCGTACCAGAGCTTGTGATGTTCGCGTGCCCAGGTCTCGTCGACCTCGCCATGGCGCATCGCCTTGAACGCGCCCTTCATGCCCAGTGTCCCCAGGTAGATGTGGCCCATGATCAAGGCCATCATCAGGAGCGCGGCGGCCGCATGGATCATGTGGGCGACCTGCATGTTGCCACGCAGGTAGACCACGCCGGGCACCAGCTTGTCCAGGTACAGGCCCGAGCCGATGACGATGCTGCCGAGGAACAGCACGCCGCCCCAGAACACCACCTTCTCGCCGGCATTGAAGCGGTGCGAGGGCGGCTCCGTGCCGCCGAACAGGCCGCCGCCCTTCTTGAACCAGCGCCAGTCCTCCGCGCTCGGCCAGTTGCTGCGGATGAAGGTCACGATCATGAACACCGTGGTCAGGACGAACAGCGGCCCCATGAAGTTGTGGATGTTCTTCAGCCCGTAGGTGAGCCAGCCGAACAGCGCGCCGCCCATCCACGGCAGCAGGAAGAACTTGCCGAAGGCCATCACGATGCCGCTCAAGGCCAGCGTGACGAAGGCGATCGCGTTCGACCAGTGCGTGGCGCGCTCGAAGGGCGTGAAGCGTTCGATCTTGCGGCCCGTCTCGGGGCTGTGCAGCGTGATCGGGCCATGCGCGAAATGGAAGATGAGCGCCGCCAGCAGCGTGACGAAGAGCAGCGCCGCGCCATAGGGAATGAGCAATTCATTGCGCACCTGGCGCCAGGCCTCGCCGGCATTGGTGAAGCGCGAGCCGGGGTACTGCACGAAGCGCTGGATCAAGTTGCCGGCCTCGGGCGCCTCGCTCGCGGGCAGGCTGCTGTAGCCGGTGACGCCCCCGCTCACCTGCCGCCACATCGGGGCGTTGTTGCCGGGCTGGACCTTGTTGCGTTCACCATTGCTCTGGCTGAGATAGCCGGGTGCTGCGCTGGCTTCGGGCTTGACCTCGAAGATGTTCTGGCTCTGCACGCCGGCCGGCGCGGCAGCCGGCTGGGCGCTGGTCTGAGCCACGGCGGTGCCAACGCCGAGCAGCGTCAGCGACAGGAGAAAGGCATTGAGCACCTTGCGCATGGGCGGCCTTCTCAGTTCCTGGTGTATTCGTTCTGTCCGTATTGCGCGCGGCTCTTGAGCTCCTGCTCCCATGCCGTCTTGTCACCGACCTTCCAGCCCGGCGCGGAGAACGCAGTGCCGGTGTTGGCCGCCGTGCCGGTGCCCGACCAGGGCACGGCGTCGTGCTTCACGCCCTCGGCATTGGTCTGCGGCTTCTCGGAGCAGGCGGCCACCGCGGTGGCCGCCAACACGAACATGAGCAACCTCACGGCGCTCATTTCTTCACCCCGTTTGTCGGCGCTTCCCCCGCCACCTTCGAGCCGTAGGCGGTGCCCCAGCCCCACACTTCAGCCCCCTTGCCACGCTGCACGACGCGGGTGCGGAAGATGTCGGCCACCACGTCGCCATCGCCGGCGATCAGGGCCTTGGTCGAGCACATCTCGGCGCAGGCCGGGAGCTTGCCTTCCGCCAGGCGGTTGCGTCCGTACTTCTCGAACTCCGCCTGCGAGCCGTTGGCCTCCGGGCCGCCGGCGCAGAAGGTGCACTTGTCCATCTTGCCGCGCATCCCGAAAGTGCCTTGCGACGGGAACTGCGGCGCGCCGAAGGGGCAGGCGTAGGAGCAGTAGCCGCAGCCGATGCACACGTCCTTGTCGTGCAGCACCACGCCTTCGTCGGTGCGGTAGAAGCATTGCACCGGGCACACCGCCATGCAGGGTGCGTCGGAGCAATGCATGCAGGCCACCGAGATCGACTTCTCGCCCGGCACGCCATCGTTGAGCGTGACCACGCGGCGGCGGTTCACGCCCCATGGCACCTCGTTCTCGTTCTTGCACGCGGTGACGCAACCGTTGCACTCGATGCAGCGCTCGGAGTCGCAGACAAATTTCATTCTTGCCATGTCGTGTTTCCTTACGCTTTTTCTATGTTGCAGACGGTGGTCTTGGTCTCTTGCATCATGGTGACGCTGTCGTAGCCGTAGGTCGTGGCCGTGTTGACCGCTTCGCCACGCACCACCGGCGCCGCACCCGTCGGGTAGTACGCCAGCATGTCGGCCCCTTGCCAGCGCCCCGAGAAGTGGAAGGGCAGGAACACCGTGTCTGGCCCCACACGTTCCGTCACGAGCGCCTGCACGTTGAGCTTGGCGCCGGTCGGCGTGTGCACCCATGCGCGCTCGCCGTTGCGGATGCCTTTTTCCGCCGCGACCTTCGGATTGATCTCGACGAACATCTCCTGCTGCAACTCGGCCAGCCACGGATTGGAGCGCGTTTCCTCGCCACCGCCTTCGTATTCGACCAAGCGCCCTGAAGTCATGATCAGCGGGAACTTCTCGTGCAGCTTGTCCGCGATGTTCTTCTGCTGCACCGACTTGTACAGCGTGGGCAGGCGCCAGAACGCGGCCTTGTCGTCATGCGCCGGGTACTTGGCCACGAGGTCGGGCCGGATGCCGTAGAGCGGTTCGCGGTGCTGCGGAATCGCATCCGGGAAGTTCCACACCACCGCTCGCGCCTTGGCATTGCCAAAGGGGTGGCAGCCATGGCCCTTCATGAACACGCGGATCATGGCGCCCGTTGGGTCGGTCTTCCAGTTCTTGCCTTCCGCGGCCTTCTTCTCGGCCTCGCTGAGTTCGTCCCACCAGCCGAGCTTCTTGAGCAGCAGGTGGTCGAGTTCAGGATAGCCAGTCGTGATGTCTGCCCCCACGGAGTGCGAGCCGTCCTCGGCCAGCAGGTTGACGCCCGCACGTTCCACGCCGAAGTTCGCGCGGAAGTTGCCGCCGCCATCCATCACGTGCTTGCTGGTGTCGTAGAGGTTGGGCGAGCCCGGGTGCTTCAGCTCCGGCGTGCCGTAGCAGGGCCACGGCAGGCCGAAGTAGTCGCCACTGATGTCGTATCCGTTGACCTTGTCTTTCAGCGGGCCTTTGGCCTTGAGCGTGCGAACGTCGAAGGCGCCCATGTTGCGCATGTGGGCCTGCAGGCGCTCGGGGCTCTGGCCGGTGTAGCCGATGGTCCAGCAGCACTTGTTGATCTCGCGCAGGATGTCGTCAGGCACGGGCTCGTCCAGGCCCTTGACCTTCTGCATCTTGTAGTTCTTGACCAGCTCCGCGCCGAAGCCGAGCTTTTGCGCCAGCTGGTACATCAGCATGTGGTCGCTGCGGCTTTCCCACAGCGGCTCGATGACCTTCTCGCGCCATTGCAGCGAACGGTTCGAGGCGGTGACGGAGCCGCTGGTTTCGAACTGCGTGCAGGCCGGCAGCAGGTACACCGCGCGCTTGGGGTTGACGTCCGTGCCGGGCATGGCCGCCATCGCCGCCGTCGCCGATGGATAGGGATCGATCACGACCAGCAGGTCGAGCTTGTCCATCGCCTTCTTCATCTCCAGCCCGCGGGTCTGCGAGTTGGGCGCGTGGCCCCAGTAGACGACGCCGCGCAGGTTCGAGTCCTGGTCGATGAGTTCGTTCTTCTCCAGCACCCCGTCAATCCATCGCGAGACCGTGATGCCGGGCTTGCTCATCATCGCGGGCGAGGCGAACTGCTTCTTGATCCACTCGAAGTCCACGCCCCACGCATTGGCGAAGTGCTTCCACGAGCCTTCGACGATGCCGTAGTAGCCGGGCAGCGAGTCGGGGTTGGGGCCGACGTCGGTCGCGCCCTGCACGTTGTCGTGGCCGCGGAAGATGTTGGTGCCGCCGCCGCTCTTGCCCACGTTGCCCAAGGCCAGTTGCAGGATGCACGATGCGCGCACCATCGCATTGCCGATGGTGTGCTGCGTCTGGCCCATGCACCACACGATGGTGCCGGGTCGGTTTTCATTCAGCCACGTCGCGCACTTGAGCACCTGCGCTTCGCTGACGCCGCAGGCTTCCTCGACCTTGTCGGGTGTCCACTTGGCCAGCACGTCCTCGCGCACCTTGTCCATGCCGAAGACGCGGTCGTTGATGTACTTCTTGTCTTCCCAGCCGTTCTTGAAGATGTGGAACAGGATGCCGAAGAGGAAGGGAATGTCGGAGCCCGAGCGGATGCGCACGAACTCGTCGGCCTTGGCCGCGGTGCGCGTGAAGCGCGGGTCGACCACGATCATCTTGCAGCCGTTTTCCTTGGCATGCAGCATGTGCAGCATGCTCACCGGATGCGCCTCGGCCGCGTTGGAGCCGATGTACAGCGCCACCTTGGCATTGCGCATGTCGTTGTACGAATTGGTCATGGCGCCGTAGCCCCATGTGTTCGCGACGCCGGCCACCGTGGTCGAGTGGCAGATGCGGGCCTGATGGTCGCAATTGTTGCTCCCGAAGAAGCTCACGAACTTGCGCAGCAGGTAGGACTGCTCGTTGCTGTGCTTGGACGAGCCGATCCAGTAGACGGAATCAGGGCCGCTGGCCTGGCGCAGTTCCTTGAGCCTGGCGGTGACTTCGTCGAGGGCCTGGTCCCAGGTGATGCGTTCGTACTTGCCGTTGACCAGCTTCATCGGGTAGCGCAGCCGGTACTCGCCATGGCCGTGCTCGCGCAGCGCGGCGCCCTTGGCGCAATGCGCGCCGAGGTTGAGCGGCGAATCGAACACCGGCTCCTGGCGCACCCAGACGCCGTTCTCGACCACGGCATCGGAGGCGCAACCGACGGAGCAATGCGTGCACACGGTGCGCCGGACTTCGACCTTGCCGGCGCCGATGGCCGGCTGCGCGCCGTCGGCGGCGATCGCCTTGCGCATCAGCGTCAACTGGCTGGCCGCGAGACCGACGCCGACACCGATGCCAGAGCGGCGCAGGAAGGTGCGCCGGTCCAGCGTGGGCAGTGCGTTGGCCAGGCCGCGGCGCAGGCTGTGGATGAAGGGGGATGCGGGCGCGGAGGCACCGGCGCCGGAACCGCTCTTCCTGGGTGTCAACAACATGGTGGGGGCCTCCTTCAGGTCGAGGCGGTCTTGTAATAGTGCTTGACGTGCTCGCTCAGCGAATAGCCGCCACCCTTCTCGGGCGCGGGTGGGAGCACGGGGGAAGCCGGGGCGTCGGCGAGAGGTTCGCTGCCGCGGGGCAGGACCACGGCGGCAGTGGCCACCGCGCCCACGGCGGCGGCGCCGGCAAAGAAGCGTCTGCGTGATGCGGGTACCGCGACAGGGACGTCACCACCAGAAAGACTTTGGCTCATTCCGCACTCCACGAAATTGGCTGAAAGTCGATATGACCCGATTTGGACTTGTTCGGATATTAGTCCTGACCCTAAGCTGACAGTCCAATCAAGCGCCATGCGATGGCCGCTGGTGAGTCAACACTTCGCGCAAGACCGCGCCCGATCGCTACCTTCCATCCATCATGTCGAAGCCCTGCGCCTCCACCTCGATGAACGCCTGCGTGAAGCGGGCCAGCGACGCATAGAGCCTCGCCTGCGGTTGCTGCACCACCGCATCGCACATCGTCGCCGCCCACGGCTGCAGGTGCCTGGCGAAGAAGTCCTGCTGTTCCTTGAGGTTGGCGATGGCCGCGTCATCGCCGGCGATGAGGTAGCGCATCACTTCGCAAAGGCAGGCGATGTGATCCTCGGTCTCGCCGAGGGACTCGTCGCGCGCCAGGCCATAGCGGGCCAGGTCGGCGCGCAGGGCGGCCAGCGGCTTGTCGTTGAGGAAGCCGCTGAGGTAGTGCGATCCGTAGAGCAGCACGGACGGCCTTCCGACGCCGCCGAACAGCGCCTCGTATTCCGCGTGTGCCGTGGCAGGCGTCATGCCGCGCGCCGCGCCGACCAGGTCGCGCCACGGCGCTTCGAGGAAGCCGCCCGGCGACGGCGCATCGGTCACGGCGACGCCCAAGGCGTCCAGCAGCGCCGCATCCGGCGCGGCGATCCAGAGACGCGCCAGCAGGCCGTAGAGTTCGGCGCGGGCGATCTCCTCGTCCAGCGCGGACGATGCGAAGGGCGGCTGGCTCATAGGTCGGTGATCTTCAATTCGTTCGGCGTGCTGAACAGGTCGACGACGCGGCAGTCGCTGCACATCTTGAGGCGCTCCAGGGCCTCGCCCTGGAACATCGAATGGCCAGACAGCCGGCCCAGCATGGCCTCGATCGCCTTCTGCGTGCCGAAGGGCTTGCCGCAACGCACGCAGGCCCAGGGCTTGGCCTCGTTGAGCACGACCTGCTGCTTGCGCTCCGGTGCGGCCAACAGGCGCGGGAGCAGAGCGATGGCGTTCTCCGGGCAAGTGGTCTCGCACAGGCCGCATTGCACGCAGTTCTTCTCGATGAAGCGCAGTTGCGGCGCGTTCAGGTTGTCGAGCAAGGCACCGGAGGGGCAGGCGCCGACGCAGGCCAGGCACAGGGTGCAGGCATCCTTGTCGACGGTGATGGCGCCGAGGGGCGAACCGGCGGGCAATGGGATCGCCAGTGGATGGGCAGGTGGCGAGCGCAGCGCAGGCGCTTGGTCCATCAGGTGGTCGAGCATCAGGTCCAGCGTGGTCCGCTTCTCTGCTGCGACGGCGAAGCGGGCGACTTGCGCGGGCAGGGTCCGACGCGTGTCGCGCAGGCCGGCCAGTGCGGTGTCCAGCACCGCGGGCGTGCCTGCCTCGACCAGCGCGAAGTGACTGCCCTGGTAGCCCAGCCCGCGCATCAGCGTCTGCGCCACATCCATCTGCTGGCGCAGCGCCACGATGTAGTCCGGCGCTTCATCGCCCGTGGCCAGTACCACGACCTGCGATGCGCCGAAGGCGATCGCACTCAGCCACACGTCGATGCCGACGCTGGCCACATGCGTCAGCGCCAGCGGCAGCACGTTGGCCGGCACGCCGTGTGCGCGCCCCAGTTGCGCGGCGCGGCCGAGTTCGCCGATCAGGCGCTGGCCGCTTTCATCGCTGTGCAGCAGCAGCGTCGCGTCCTTGCCGCCGGCTTGGCGATAGGTCGACAGCAACGTGCGCATGCGCAGGCCCTGCTCCGGCGCGCGCGGGTAGACGTAGCCGAGTGCGCCGGTCGGGCACACCGTGGTGCAGGCGCCGCAACCGACGCAGAGGTTCGGGTTGACGACGATGCGCTGGCGCGCCTTGTCGCCGGTGATCGCGTGGGCGGAACAGACCTCGACGCAGGCATTGCAGCCGACGACTTCGTTGCGGCTGTGGGCGCAGAGCTTCTGCTTGTAGTCGAAGAACTTCGGCTTGTCGAACTCGCCGACCAGCTCGTGCAGTCGCAGCATGGTCGGGACGCAGTCGGCATTCGCCAGCCCGCCCGGACATCGCAGATAGCCCTGCGGCGGCGCATGCCAGTCGATCAGCGGCGCGGCGCCAAGGTCGAGCACCAGGTCGAAGGCGGCATCCAGCGATTGCGCAGGCCGGTCGAAGCGGATCGCACCAGCCACGCCGCAGGCGCGTTCGCAGTCGCGGTGTGAGGTGCACTTGCTGTCGTCGATCTGGTAGTCCAGGCCGATCGCCTGCTCCGGGCAGGCCACCACGCAGGCGTTGCAACGCGTGCAGAGGTCGAGGTCGATCGCGTTGGTGCGCGTCCAGGCGAGCTTGAAGGCGCCGAGCCAGCCGGTGAGCGAATCGATGCGCCCGGCCAGCACCGGATAGCGACGCTCCTGCGCGCCGCCCGTGCGGCCCGGCCCTTGCGAAAAGATCGTGACGGCCATCGCGTCGCCCAGCAGGGCCGCGACGCGCTCGGCTTCGTCCAGCGGACCGACGATCAGCAGGCGGCCCTGGCTCGCGTCGTACGCGACGGTGGGCACCGGCTCGGGCTCGGGCAGGTGGGCGGCGGCCAGCAGCGCGGCGATCTTTGGCATCGCGCCGCGCGCATCGCGGCTCCAGCCGCCCGTCTCGCGGATGTTGACGAAGCGCACCACGGCGCCGGCCTCGGCCGCGCCGGGGGTTTGCTCGGCCAGTTCGGTGAAGAGGCGTTTTTCCTGGGTGCAGGCCACGACGATGTCGTCGCCACTGGCGAGCGCCCGCTGGAACGCGGGGGCCTCGCGGCGACACAGGCCGGTGTGAAGCGTGAGCGGCTCAGCCAGTGCCGCGCCGAGCGTCTTCGGCTCCAGCGGCATTGTCTGGTTGCAGTCGCAGATCAGGGTCTTGCGGGTCATCGGGTAAATGGCTGGCGGGTTGTGCTTCGGCGGCTTCTGCCGAAGCGACAACGGGCGTGGCTGGGATATCGGTCGGGCCAGCGCTCGCTGGCGCCTCTGTCTCTTCCTCTTCGAACAGGTTCAGGAACTTCGCACTCGCCATCTGGCGCAAGACGCTCGTCGGCAAGGGCGACGGATTGGAATAGTCGTCAACGTAGATGTCCATGCCGTCCATGACGTTGAAATGCGGATCGGCGAAGAGCTTCTTGAAGGCGGCGTTCTTGACTTCAGGCGCGACGTTGGAGGCCAGGAAGGGCTTGAAGTCGGACTCCAGCGTGAGCGATTCGGTGTCGGCCAGGGTGAGGGGCGAGGGCTCCTGCGCCGCCATCGCGACGCCTTCCTTCGGCGGAAGAACAGGCCGCGCACCAAGCGCTTCCTGCGAAGGTGCAGGCGCGACGATCGCTTCCTGCGATGGCGCAGGCGCCGCAACCACGGCCGCCTCCTGCTTGCGCCGCGACCAGCGCTTCAGGAAGCCCTCCTCCGTCGACGTGGCGCGCTTTTCAGACATCGCCCGCTCCCCTGCCCTTGGGCTTCTCCGTCGAGACGCTCGCCGCATTGCCATTCCGGTCCACCAGCGGCTGGAAGCTTTGTGGCCGATAGCGCCGTTTCGGCTCGACGACGTAGTTCGCATCGATGAACGCACCGAGCCAACCGACGACTTCCAGCGGCGCGGGCACCTGGTCGACTTGCTCCTGCGCATCGAGCCAGCGCCCGGCATCGTGGTAGCTCAGGCTCACCGCCACAGGCCGCGCGATCGGCACCTCGGCCAGCGTCGGCTGCTCGTCCATGCGCCACAGCACGAACCAGCAGGGCGCGGAGGTGGTGGCATTGAGGTAGTAGCCCTCCAGGTCGTCGCGGAACAACTGGACCTGGAAGCCGGGATGCAGCCAGCGCTGCGCATCGTCGCCCGATGCCAGCAGCCGAACGTGGCGGCCGAAGTGCGGCTGGTCGCGCAACACGCTGTCGAGCACCCAGCGCCACTGCTGCCACCGGCTGGCCGGTCCGCGGATCCGCTCGCGCCGCATCACCACGGCCACGTCGAGCGTGGGGTGCGGGTCGTCGGCAACGGTAACCGGGTGCGTGGCGGACATGCACCCACCATAGCCCAAATCCCCGGCCTGGGACCCTTGCGATTACCCGAGGGCATGACGCACGAAGGGCTGCGGGCGGCACATGAAAAAGCCCCGCCATCGGGCGCCGGCCGGTTCGCTGCGTGCGAACCGCCATTGCCGATGGCGGGGCTGGAGGGGAGTCGGGTTGCTTGTCTTGGCTATTGCCGGCTTCGCTCAGGCAGAAGCTGGTTGCAGCTTGCCGCCAGCCATCGACTGCTCACGCAAGCGGTCGTATTCGGCCTTGGGCACCGGCACCGCGTTGACGTCGCCCAGGTCCTTCATCCGCACCCGGTAGGTTTCACGGGCAGTGAAGGCCGCGATGGCTGCGACGACGCAGATGGCCAGCGTGATGGTGCCGATCAGCATCGGGATGCCGGTGGCGCCGGGAGGGGCGACGGCGACGAACAGGGCCGGCAGCAGCGCGGTGATCAGCGTGCCGAGGTTCTGCGAGATGGCCATGCCGGAGACACGGGTGCGGGTCGGGAACATTTCCGGGTAGAAGCTCGGGAAGATCGCGTTGTAGCCCTGGTAGACCACGCCCCACATCAGCAGCGAGAACACGATGGCCAGCGGGACGTTGTGGATGCTGATGGCATACAGGTAGCCGAAGGACAGCAGGCCTGCACCGATCGCGCCGACCATGATCGGGATGCGGCGGCCGATCTTGTCGGAGAGGTTGCCCACGAACGGGATCACGATCACGGCGACGATGTTGCCCATCACCGGGATCCACAGGTAGACGTCCTTGTCGAAGCCGATGCCGTAGCCCGGTTGCACTGCATACGCCGCGCCGAAGATGGTGGTCACGACCGGGATCACGTTCATCAGCGAGCAGCACATGACGCGCAGCATGTCGCGCCAGCTCTCGACCACGGCTTGCACCATCGGCGCCTTGGGCTTTTCACCCTTGGCATCGACGTCCACGAAGGCCGGCGTCTCATCGACTTCCTTGCGGATGATGTAGCCCACCACGATCACGATGAAGCTCAGCAGGAAGGGAATGCGCCAGCCCCACGAGTTGAAGGCGTCCTTGTCCATGAAGTGCGCCAACGGCAGGAACACTGCGGCCGCCAGGATCTGGCCGGCCTGCACGCCCTGCAGCGTGAAGCTGGCGAAGAAGCCACGGCGTCCGAAGGGGGCGTGCTCCAGGATCATCGAGCTGGCGCCCGAGATCTCGCCGGCCACCGCGAAGCCCTGGATCAGGCGCATCGCGACCAGCAGCGCCGGCGCCCAGAGGCCGACCTGGTCATAGGTCGGCAGCAGGCCGACGGCGATGGTCGAGAAGCCCATGAGGAACATGCACATGACCAGCACGTTCTTGCGGCCGTGCGTGTCGCCCCAGTGGCCGAGCACGAAGGCGCCGATGGGGCGAGCGACATAGCCCACGCCGTAGGTCGCGAGCGACGCGATGATGGCCATGCGCGGATCGCCCTTGGGAAAGAAGATCTGCGGAAAGATCAGCGCCGCGGCGGTGGCGTAGATGAAGAAGTCGTAGTACTCGAGGGCCGAGCCGATCCAGCCACTGGCGGTGGCTTTCTTCGACTGGTTGCCGTGAGGCGAGGTGGCGGTTGTTGTCATTGGGAGTGTCTCCGGGGGTTTTCTGCGGGCGAGGTTTTGAGGTGGTGGCGGTGGGAAGGTCTATTGCTGCTGGGCCTGTGATGCCATGCGTGCGGGCGCGTTGCTGGCGCCATAGGCGTCATAGGCATCGATGCGCTGCACCACCTCGAAGAACAGGCCGTTCTCGAAGCTTTCGGTATAGATGTGGAGGTAGCTCCCGGCGGCCGAGCGGTCGTACAGCACGCCGGCTGCGCGCATGTTGGCGAGCAGCGTGGGGTCGATGTCCATGCGCGTGGGCAGGTCGTCGTAGTAGTTGTCGGAGATCGGCACGAAGCGCAGGCCGTTGGCGCGCAGCCTGGCGACGGTCTCAAAGATGTCTTCGCAATCCAGCGCGATGTGGTGCACCGCGCCGCCGCCGGTGCGGCTCACCGTCTGCGCGGTGCGGGTGCGCTGGCTCATCGAGACGTTGAGCACCAGGCGCACGCTGCGGTCCGCATTGGCGACGCCGCGGCTGCGGATCAGGCCGAAGGGGTCGGCCAGTTCCAGGCTCTCGCCGGTTTCGAGGCCGAGCACCGCGCGCGAGAACAGCACCCAGGTGTCGAGCTGGTCCAGTTGCAGGCCGAGCGCGACATGGTCGATCGTCTTCAGGCCGGCGCCGGGCACGGCGGTCGTGTCTTCGAGGATGAAGTCGGCTTCGTACAGACCGCTGTCGCCGAGCGCCGAGGAGACGAAGTGGATCAGGTTGCCGCCCGGCGCGATCATCGCGGGCACATGCAGTTCGTTGGGGCCGACCGGGCTGTCATGACGCTGCGACATCATCGCGGTGGCGCGCTCGACAGCGGCGGCCGGATCGGCGGTGCGCAGGCCGAGCGCGCAGACCGAGGTGCCGTGCAAGTCGAAGCGCCCACGCGCAAAGGACGCCGGCTGCGCATTGACGATCATGTGGATGTCGCCCTGCCGATAGAGCACCACGGCCTTCGAACGATGGCGGCCAACGCGCTTGAAGCCGAGCTGCTCCAGCATCTTGCCCAGGGTCACGGCCGAGGTCTCGTCGGCGGCGAATTCGAGGAAGGAATAGCCCGACAGCCTGGGCGCGGCCGGCGGGTTGAACAGGTCGATGGTGTCAAGAGCGCGCCGCGCCTTGGCGTCGGTCGCCGGTGCCTTGGCGAGACGGTCACGCACCTGGCTTTCGAGGTACAGAAGCGAACGCATCGCATCGACGGCGGTGCGCTTGTTCGGCGTCTCGCGGAACACGTCGTTGAAGATCTCCAGCGACAGCGGCCCGGTGTAGCCGGCCCGCAGCGTGTTCTCGAGGAAGGTCGCCATGTCGAACTCGCCCTGGCCCGGGAAGGAGCGGTGGTGGCGGGCCCATTGCAGCACGTCCATCGCCAGCAGCGGCGCGTCGGCCATCTGCAGGAAGAAAATCTTGTCGCCGGGGATGTCGGCGATGCCGGCCGGATTGTCCTTCAGCGAATAGGTGTGGAAGCTGTCCAGGATCAGGCCGAGGTTCGGATGGTCGGCGCGCTTCACGATCTCCCAGGCCTGGCCGTAGAGCGAGGTCTTCTTGCCCCAAGCCAGCGCCTCGAAGCCGATGCGCAGGTTGCGCTGCTTCGCGCGCTCGGCCAGTTCGTGGAGTTGCTCGGCCGCCAGCTCCGGGCTGTCGATGACCAGTGGCGAGGTGTTGGAGCAGCACAGCACCAGTTCCGCGCCCATCGCCTGCATCACGTCGAACTTGCGCTCGGCACGCTCCAGGTTGCGCAGGTGCTGCGCCGGCGGGCTGGCTTCGAAATCACGGAAGGGCTGGTACAGGTCGATGCCCAGGCCCAGGTCTTCGGTGATCTTGCGCAGGTCGGTGGCGGTGCCGTTGAAGTTGATGAAGTCGTTCTCGAACAACTCGATGCCGTCGAATCCGGCGGCGGCGATGGCTTCGAGCTTCTGGCGCAGCGTTCCGCTGAGCGATACGGTGGCGACGGACCGGCGCATGATTTCAGCCCCGGCGGCGGCAGCCGCGGCCAACGATCACGCCAACATCAGCGCCAATTTCACCGGCGGCGCCGGCGACGAGTGCTTCGCGGTTTGTCTCTTGTTTGTGCATGGGAGCGACTGTGAAACCAGCCGCCCCCGTTCACAATCTCTCTCAACCCTCGCACGATCGATGATCGAACACACTCGATCATTATTCGCGCCATTTAGGGGTTAGCCCCTAGCGTCGCAATATCACGACCGCAGTCCGACAAACACGTTCTGCACGTCGTCATTCGCATCGATCGCGGCCAGGAAGCTCTCGACTTCCTCCAGGTCCGCGGCAGCGAGGCTCGCAGGATCGATCGGGTTCTTCGGCCGGTAGCCCAGCTTGGCCGTCAGCACCGTGAAACCCTGCGCCGGCAGCGCGCGGCTCACGATGTCGAGGTCGGCATGTTCGGTGATGAACAGCGTGACGCCATCCTCATTGGCCGCCTCGAAGTCCTGCGCGCCCGCCTCGATCGCAGCCACCTCCGGGTCCGCGCCGGCCTGCGCAGGCTCGGCCTCGATCATGCCGACATGGTCGAAGTCCCAGGACACGGAGCCGGACGACCCGAGTTGCCCCTTGCGGAACAGCACCCGCATCTCCGGCGCGGTGCGGTTCACGTTGTCGGTCAGGCATTCGACCATCACCGGTACGCGGTGCGGCGCGAAGCCTTCGTAGATCACGTGGTCGAAGTGCACGGCGTCTCCGCCGACGCCAGAGCCTTTCTTGATGGCCCGGTCGATGGTGTCCTTGGGCATCGACACCTTGCGGGCCTGCTCCAGCACCAGCCGCAGCTTCGAATTGCCGGCCGGATCGGCCCCGGCGCGTGCCGCGACCATGATGTCCTTGGCCAGGCGGCTGAACAGCCGACCCTTGGCGTTGGCGGCAATTTCCTTGCCCTTTGCTTTCCACTGTGCGCCCATGTCATGTTCCTCATTGAAGGGGGCACATCATGACACCAGTGCACAGACCCTAATGACTTCGCGCGCCCGCGCGCGACAAGCCGTACACCGCCTGCAGGATCGCCCCGCGCGACTGTCCCAGCGTGAGGCCCATCCAGCCCTCTTCCTCGCAACAGAATGCGGCGCGGATCTCGTCGCGCAGCGCCTGCTGCTGCGAGGCGGGCGCATCGGGGTGGCGGCGCAGCCACATGTCGGCGCGCAGCATGTGCAGCATGTCGACCAGCGGCACGGTGCCGAACTCGATCGCGATGGCGGCCGTCTCGGCATGCGGGCAGGCCGAGCGGAGCGGGTCGGGTACCGGTCTCCAGGCGTTCGTCGCGGCTGCCGTGCCTTCGCCCGGACATGCGACGTCCGCACCCCACCAATCGCGTGCGCGCTGGAGTTCATCGACGCCGGCCTTGCCGATGCAGATCTTCTCGCCATGCCCGTACGGTCCGAGCCCCGCGTGGAAGTCGATCCAGCCGACGCGCTCGCAACTGCCGCCGAACTGGGCGAACACGCTCTGCAGCACCTGCGTGCTCCAGGCCTTGCGGCGTCCTCCGAAACACACGCCGTCGGCATGGGTGTACTGCCCGGCCGTCACGGCCTGCTGGTAGGCGCGTTCGCCGCGTTCGGCGATGTAGCGCTCGATGGCCCGCTCGTTGGCGCGCGAGGGCGGCCAATCTTCCGGCACCAGGAACTCGTCCAGCAGATCGTAGGCCTCGTTGCGCGGGAGGGGCTCGCCGAAGTCGACGCCGTTTCGGTTCAGGTCGATGTTGTCTTCCGTCGTCCGGCTCAGGTGCGAGAAGCCGTAGGGATTGATCGCATGCACGATGAGGATCGCGACGTCGAGCTTGCGCAGCAGCGCCTGCAGCGGCTTGTCATGCAGCAGGGCCAGTTGCACCGCCGCGCCGCAGAAGCCTTCCACGCCGTGCGTGCCCGAGGTGGTGATCAGGAGGCGTGTCGCATTCGGGGGGCCGAGGCGCACGACATCGGTCGCGAGTTGCTCGTCCTCCAGCCCGCGATGGGTGGCCAGCAGGTGGCTTTGCACCGCGCTGTCGCTGCGCGCCGCGGCGCGAAGGAAGCGCGCACGCGCCTCGCCATAGGACGCTGAAAACCAGCGAGCCGCATTCATGCCTGCCAGCCCGGTCAGGGATGAGCCGTGGAAATCCTCGGGGTTTGCCTGCGGGCGCGTGGCACCGGGTCGCAAGGGCGCTGTGCGCAGTGTGCGGATGGGCTCATCGTGTTGTCTCCCGTTGTCTCTTGTATGCGCCGAATGTGCAGCCACTCGCATTCGGGTCGTCTGGCGTGTCCTTTTTCATTATGTTGGAAGGCCGACGACATGGGCAAGCGCGGGCGTACGCATGGGCATGCGGGTCGACTTCAAGGCAGCGCTTTACGCCTTCTGGCGGCGCCACTCCGTTGGCGAGCAACCGAATCGTTCGCGAAACGCCCGGCTGAAATGCGCCGCATCGTTGAACCCGCGGCCATAGGCAATCTCCGCCACCGGACGGCCCGCAAGGCGCGGTTCCAGCAGGTCGCGGCTGCAGGCATCGAGCCGGCGTTCCCAGAGGTACTGGGCGGCCGTCATCGGCTCGTTGCGAAAGAGTCGATGGATGTGCCCCGCCGACATGCCAAGCGTGGCCGCCACGCTGCCGATGGAAAGCGTCGGATCGGCCAGCCGCTCGTCGATCGATCGCTTGACGCGCGCCAGCTGGTACGCCGTGAGCTGGCTCACGCCCCGCGTGCGAGCCGCCGGCAAGGTCTGCAGGCCCGCGACCAGGATGCTCTGCACGCCATGCGCCACCGCGCAGGCGGATGCGGGCTGCAGCGTGTCGATGTCCTCGCGCAGCGTGCGAATCATGCTCATCATGAGGTGGCCCGCGCCCTCGCGGCCGGAGACGGTCGTCGCCGTCAGCTTCTCTGTATCGCGCAACGCGCTGCGCAGCTGCTGGCCCGGCACCTTCAACACGATCTGCTCGAAGTCCGCGTCGAAGACCAGCTCGTACGGCCGCGTCGTGTCGTAGATCGCGAAGTCACCGACCTGCAGCAGCGCGTCGCGTCCATCCTGGCGCACGATGCCCGTGCCACGCGACTGGAAGGCGGCGAGGAAATAGTCGTCCGACGAACGCGCGATGTGCGAGGGCGTGCGCGTCACATGCTGCGCGCCGGAGGACACGACCGACACGTTCAACCCCGGCAGGTCATGCTGAAGGATGCGGCCGTCGAAGGCGCCTCGCTCCGGCTGCTTCACCGGGTCGCAGCCCAGTTGCACGTAGACGTTGCAGATCATGTCGGTCCAGTAGGCCAGCCGCTGCGAACGCGGCACCACGTCGGTGCTGAGCAGGTGGTTCATGGAGAAAGGCTCCAAGGTTGCGGTTGCGACGACACGCTGGAACAAGAACGCCGCCAGTTTTGGACAAGGCGATCCAGGGCCGTCAATTTACGCTCGACGCAACCCGCATGCCACGGCGCCAACCCGCGGCCACGGCGCCCGTTCCACCGTTTCTGGAGACCGAGACCATGCCCAGCAAGACCCATCCCAAGCTTCGCGTCGCCGCCGTCCAGGCGGCCCCAGTGTTCCTGGACCTCGACGCCACCATCGGCAAGACCATCGACCTGATGGGCCAGGCGGCGGCGCAGGGCGTCAAGCTCATCGCCTTCCCGGAGACCTGGATCCCCGGCTATCCGTGGTGGATCTGGCTCGATTCGCCGGCCTGGGGCATGCAGTTCGTGCAGCGCTACAACGACAACTCGCTGGTGCTCGGCTCACCCGAGTTCGACCGCCTGCGCGATGCCGCGCGCCGGCACAAGATCTGGGTCTCGACCGGCTTCAGCGAGAAGGCCGGCGGCAGCCTCTACATCGCACAGGCGCTGATCGACGACCAAGGCGACGTGGTGCAGACGCGCCGCAAGCTCAAGCCCACGCACGTGGAGCGCACGGTGTTCGGCGAAGGCGACGGCTCCGACCTGACGGTGTGCGAAACACCCATCGGCAACATCGGCTCGCTGTGCTGCTGGGAGCACCTGCAACCGCTCTCCAAGTACGCGATGTATGCGCAGAACGAGCAGATCCACTGCGCCGCCTGGCCGAGCTTCTCGCTGTACCGCGGCGGCGCCTACGCGCTGGGCGCCGAGGTCAACAATGCCGCCAGCCAGATCTACGCCGCCGAAGGCCAATGCTTCGTGATCGCACCCTGCGCGACGGTCTCCCCCGCCATGAGCGAACTTCTGTGCACCGACCCAGGCAAGCAGCAGATGCTGCTCAAGGGCGGCGGCTTCGCGCGCATCTACGGCCCCGACGGCTCACCGCTGGGCACCAACCTGCCGGAGGACCAGGAAGGACTGGTCATCGCCGACATCGACCTCGGCATGATCTCGCTGGCGAAGGCGGCCGGGGATCCGGGTGGCCACTATTCACGGCCCGACGTCACGCGCCTGCTGCTGAACAAGACGCGCAGGGAGCCCGTCGTGCTCCAGCGCACCGCCGTTCCGGAGTCCACCGGCTTCGAGACGCTGCAGCAGGACGAGGTGTTCAGAAGTTCTGCGGCTTGAGTTCGCCGGCCTTGTTGGCCTTGGCGGCCGCGGCCCGGCGCGCCTGACGGGCCGCATCGCGGTCGGCCTTGGACACCTTCGGCTTCGCGGCAGGATGGTCCTCGATGCCCTCCGCAGGCAGCGGGTTCTTCGATGCCTCGGCGCCCTCGGTCCTGCGCTCGGTCCTGGCAGCGGCCTTGTCGCCGGGCGAGGACTTCCGCCTCGCGTCCGGAATGGGATTGATCCCCTCGGCCGGCAGCGGGTTCTTCGCCGCCTCGGCGCCCTCCTTCCTGCGCTCGGCCTTGGCGGCCGCCTTGTCATCGGTGGTCTGCGCCTGGGCGCCCAAGGCCAGCAGTTGGCTGGCAGCGATTGCAACTGACAGAGCAAGCATCTTCATCTCGAACTCCTGGGTGGGGACATCGACTTGATACGCGCGGAACCGGCCGTTGGATGCACTGTGCACGACCGGCGTGCCCAAAGAGGGCCGGAGATTCGCAACGATGCGTTACAGTCGTCGCCCCGCCTGGCGCCCCCAAGGCGTCAAGCCGCCGTCGCCAGCGTCATCAAGCGCACGTAACCGGGCTGCGTTTCCAGCCGCGCGGCGATGCCCTTGCGTTGCAGCAGCCGGTGCGCCTTCGGCAGGCTCCAGCACGGCAGGCTGGTGAACATGTGGTGCTCGCAGTGGTAGTTGACCCAGTACGGCGCCACCAGCACGCGCTCCAGCCAGCTCGCATACGTGGTGCGGGCCTGCCGCATGGGGTCGGATTCGTTCTGCCGCACGAGTGCATGCTCGGCGATGTTGCGGATGCGGCTGATGAGCGGCAGCCAGGTCATCATCGGCAGCAGCCACATCGCGACCCACACCCACCAGAAGCCGGCCGCGGCGAAGAGCGCGAGGAAGATGCCGTTGCCGATGAGGAAGCGGCCGTCCTTCCTGAGTTCCTGCGAGAGCAGTGCCGCCACGGATTGGCCGGGCTGACGCGCCTTGAAGGCTTCGCGCCAGTGGCCGAAGCGCTGCTTGACAAAAGTCTGGCCGCTCAGGTCGCGCACCACCTTGCGCCACAGCGAATCACGGGTGATCGGGAACGGCGCGGACAGCCCCAGGTCCGGATCCTCCGTCTGCTGGACGAAGCGGTGGTGTTGCAGGTGATAGGGCCGGTAGGCATGCAGCGTCGAGGAGCACAGCCAGTACGCCAGCCAGTCGTTGACCTTCCGGTTGCGATGCAGCACCGCATGCGCGCCGTCGTGCATCAGGATGAACAGGCCCAGTTGCCGCGTGCCGATGACGAGGATGGCGAGCGGAATGGTCACCGGCCACAGCACGCCCACGGCCATCGCCAGCCCGATGACGCCCCAGCAGTGCGCGACCAGCCACAGGCCGCGCCAGGAGGAACGCTCCGTCAATGCGGCCCATTCGGCATCGGTGAAGAAGTCCTCCGGTTTGGCCCGGGGCGCGACGGCCATCAGTGCTCTCCGGGCTCGTCACCCACCATGTAGTCCAGTTCCACGAAGGCCTCCACCTCCAGTTGCCAACGCTCGGTGACGAACATCTCGAAGACGGGATGCGCGTTGTAGCGGTCGTAGGCCTCCTGGTCGACGAAGTCCATGAGCAGGCCCCAGTCGTACTCGCCCTTGCCGACCTGCCGCACGCACTGGAAATTGCGCACGTCCGGAATCGCCGGGCCGAGCTTCATCGCCCGACTGAGGAAGTCGGCCTCCGCGATGGAGCCGTGTGGATGTTTCAGCCTGAAGAAAACGGTGTGCCGGATCATTGCGCCAGGTTGGTTCTGGCCCCTCCGGTTCCTGTTCCGTAACCCGCCGCCGCCATCGGCGTGCCGCCGTGCCGGATGCGCACCGCGCAGTACTTGAATTCCGGAATCTTCCCGAAGGGGTCAAGCGCGGCATTGGTCATGAGGTTCGCCGCGGCCTCATAGTAAGCGAAGGGCACGAAAACCGCACCCTGCGGCGTGCCGTCGTCGCGACGAATGTGAATGGCCACCTCGCCGCGGCGGGATGCGATGGTGATCACGTCGCCGGCCTCCAGGCCCAGCGTGGCCAGGTCGGCCTGGCACATCGAGGCGGTGGCCATCGGCTCCAGCGCATCGAGCACGGTGGCGCGGCGCGTCATGCTGCCCGTGTGCCAGTGCTCCAGCTGGCGGCCGGTGATGAGCACGAAGGGGTAGTCGGCGTCGGGGCGCTCGTCGGCCGGGATGATGTCGGCCGGCACCAGCTTCACGCGGCCGGTCGCGGTCGGGAAGTTCTCGATGAACACGGTCGGCTGGCCGGGGTCGTCCTCGGTCAGGCAGGGATAGGTCACGCTGGATTCGCGCTGCAGGCGCTCCCAGGTGATGCCCTTGATGGCCGCGTGCATGGCCAGGCGCATCTCGTCGTACACGGCCGCGACGCCGGCTTCCTCGCCTTCGTAGTTCCATTGCAGGCCCATGCGGTGGGCGATCTCCTGGATGATCCAGAGGTCGGCCTTGGCATTGCCCGGGGGGTCGAGCGCGCGCTTGCCGAGCTGCACCATGCGGTCGGTGTTGCTCACCGTGCCGGTCTTCTCGGGCCAGGCGCTGGCAGGCAGCACCACGTCGGCGAGCCAGGCGGTCTCGGTCATGAAGATGTCCTGCACGACCAGGTGCTCCAGGCTGGCCAGCGCATGGCGCGCATGGTTCAGGTCCGGGTCGCTCATCGCGGGGTTCTCGCCCATGATGTACATGCCGCGTATCTTGTGCGGATCGCTGTCGGGCGCGAGCGCCTTGTGCATGATCTCGACCACCGTGTAGCCAGGCTTCTCGTCGAGCTTGGTGTCCCAGAAGTTCTCGAACCACGCATGCGCATTGGCGTTGTCGACGCGCTGGTAGTTGGGGAACATCATCGGGATCAGGCCCGCGTCGCTGGCGCCCTGCACGTTGTTCTGGCCACGCAGCGGATGCAGGCCGGAGCCGGGCTTGCCGATCTGGCCGGTGACGGTCACCAGCGCAATCAGGCAGCGCGCGTTGTCGGTGCCGTGCACGTGCTGGCTGATGCCCATGCCCCACAGGATCATCGCGCCCTTGGCGGTGGCAAAGGCGCGTGCCACCTCGCGCAGCGTCTCGGCCGGGATGCCGCAGATGGGCGCCATCGCCTCGGGGCTGTAGCCCTTGACGTTGTCGCGCAGGGCCTCGAAGTTGCTGGCCCGGTTGCGGATGAATTCCTCGTCGACCAGGCCTTCGTCGATGACCGCATGGATCAGCGCGTTGAGCATGGCCACGTCGGTGTCGGCCTTGAACTGCAAGGTGCGCCAGGCATGCTTGCCGATGTCGGTGATGCGCGGGTCGGCCAGCACGATCTTGGCGCCGCGCTTGGCGGCGTTCTTCATCCAGGTGGCGGCGACCGGATGGTTGGCGGTCGGATTGGAGCCGATCACCAGGATCAACTCTGCGTGCTCCACGTCGTTGACCTGGTTGCTCACCGCGCCGGAGCCCACGCCTTCCAGCAGCGCCGCCACGCTGGACGCATGGCACAGCCGCGTGCAGTGGTCGACGTTGTTGCTGCCGAAGCCGGTGCGCACCAGCTTCTGGAACAGGTAGGCCTCCTCGTTGCTGCCCTTGGCCGAGCCGAAGCCGGCCAGCGACTTCTTGCCGTGCGTGTCGCGCAGGCTGCGGAGCTTGCCGGCCGTCAGCGCGAGCGCCTCGTCCCAGGAGGCTTCGCGGAAGGTGTCGTGCCAGTCCTCGGGGCGCGGCGTGCCTCCGTAGGCCTTGGGCACGCCGGCCTTGCGGATCAGCGGCACCGTGAGGCGCTGCGGATGGTGCGCGTAGTCGAAGCCGAAGCGGCCCTTCACGCACAGGCGGCTGTGGTTGGCCGGGCCGTCGCGACCGTCGACGCTGACGATCTTCTCGTCCTTGACGTTGTAGGTGATCAGGCAGCCGACGCCGCAGAAGGGGCAGACCGAATCAACCTTGCGATCCACGATCTGCGAGCCGATGTGGCTCTTGGGCATGAGCGCGCCGGTCGGGCAGGCCTGCACGCATTCGCCGCAGGCCACGCAGGTGCTGTCGCCCATGGGATCGTCGAGGTCGAACACGATCTTGCTGTGCTCGCCGCGCATCGCATAGCCGATGACGTCGTTGACCTGCTCCTCGCGGCAGGCGCGCACGCAGCGGTTGCACTGGATGCAGGCGTCGAGGTTGACGGCCATCGCGGGGTGGCTGACGTCGGCCTTGGGTTGTTCGCGGCGCAGGGCTTTGAGCTGGGGGCGGACATGGATGCCGAGTTTGTCGGCCCAGGCGCTGAGTTCGCCGTGCTGGCCGATGGAGGTGTCCGTGTCCCCACCCCGACCCTCCCCCAGCGGGGGAGCGAGGAAGTCCGCATGGGCTCCCTCCCCTTCCGGGGGAGGGTTGGGGTGGGGGCTCGCGCCCGCCGAAAGCATCCCATCATTCCACTTGTACCCCTTGTCCGGCATGTCGGACAGAAGCATCTCCACCACCATCTTCTGGCTCTTGAGCGCCCGCGGGCTGCAAGCCTGCACTTCCATGCCGGCCGTCACGTTGCGGCAGCAACTCGGCGCCAGCGTGCGTTCGCCCTTCAGCTCGACGACGCAGGCGCGGCAGTTGCCATCGGGCCGCAGCCCTTCCTTGTAGCAAAGGTGCGGGATGTCGACGCCCGCGCGCTTGGCGGCGACCAGGATGGTTTCGCCTTCGATGGCTTCCACTGCACGCCCGTCGAGCGTGAACTCGATGACCTGCGGCAGCAACTCCGCGAGATGGGTCGGCGCGTTCATGCGGCCCCCACGCTTGTCACTTCGTGTACTGCGCTGCCCCCCGAGGGGGTGTTCACTCCTTGGAGCGGTCCGGCGGCGCTCATGCCGTCTCCACTTTCATGCCAATCTCCTGCGGAAAATACTTCTGCACACAGCGAATCGGATTCGGCGCAGCTTGCCCGAGTCCGCAAATCGACGCATCCCCCATGACCTGCGCAAGGTCTTCCAGCGTCTCGTTGTCCCACGCCGGGGCATCCATCAGCGCGGCGGCCTTGGCCGTGCCGACGCGGCAAGGCGTGCACTGGCCGCAGCTTTCGTGCTCGAAGAAGCGCATCACGTTCAGCGCCGCATCGCGCGCACGGTCATGCTGGCTCAGCACCATCACGGCGGCCGAGCCGATGAAGCAGCCGTGCGGCTGCAGCGTGTCGAAGTCGAGCGGGATGTCGTTCATGCGCGCGGGCAGGATGCCACCCGAGGCACCACCGGGCAAGTAGGCGTACAGCGTGTGTCCGTCCAGCATGCCGCCGCAGTATTCGTCGATGAGTTCCTGCACCGTGATGCCGGCCGGCGCCAGCTTCACGCCCGGCAGCTTCACGCGTCCGCTGACGCTGAAGGAGCGCAGGCCCTCGCGTCCATGGCGACCGAAGCCGGCGAACCATTGCGGGCCCTTCTGGACGATGTCGCGCACCCAGTAGAGCGTCTCGAAGTTGTGTTCCAGAGTGGGCCGGCCGAACAGGCCGACCTGCGCGATGTAGGGCGGGCGCATGCGCGGCTCGCCACGCTTGCCCTCGATGCTTTCGATCATCGCGGACTCCTCGCCGCAGATGTAGGCACCGGCGCCGCGGCGCAGTTCGATCTTCGGCAGCGCGCACGGCGGGTCGGCTTGCAGCGCCGCCAGTTCGGCTGCGAGCAGGCGGCGGCAGTCGTGGTATTCGTCACGCAGGTAGAGATAGCAGGCATCGATGCCGACCACCTGCGCCGCGATCAGCAGGCCTTCGAGGAAGCGATGCGGATCGCGCTCCAGGTAGACGCGGTCCTTGAAGGTGCCCGGTTCGCCCTCGTCGAGGTTCACCGCCATGAGCTTGGGCGCGGGCTGGTCGCGCACGATGCGCCACTTGCGCCCGGTCGGAAAACCTGCGCCGCCCAGGCCGCGCAGGCCGGAGTCTTCCATGACCTTGATGATGGCCTCGGGATCCTGCTGGCCGGAAGTCAGCGCGGCGGCCAGCGCATAGCCGCCGTGCGCGCGGTAGGTGGCGTAGTCGGTGTGGGCCGGGATGGCTTCGATCGCATGCGCGGGTGGCGAAACGCCTTGTTCGGCGAAGGCTGCCGGTTCGAAATGGATGGGCGCTTTCGCCGACTGGGTCTCTGTCGCTTCCTGGATGAGGCCGACCGCCTCCACCAGCTTGTTGACGGTGGCCATCGGCACCGCGCTCTGGTGCACCATCGCGGCCGGCGCCTGCTCGCAGCGCCCGATGCACGGCACCGGCACCACGCGCACGTCGCCATGGCCGGCGGCGCCCAGCAGCCGCGGCAGGCGCGTCAGCAGGTCGCCGGCGCCCGCCAGTTCGCAGGACAGGCTGTCGCAGACCCGCACCGTCAGGCCTGGTGCCTGCTCGTCGCCGCGCAGCACCTCGAAGTGGTGATAGAAGGTCGCGACCTCGTAGACCTCGGCCATCGGGATCTTCATCTCGGCGGCCAGCGCGACCAGGTGGCTGTCATGCAGGCCGCGGTGCGCGTCGTTGAGGATGTGCAGGTACTCGATCAGCAGGTCGCGCCGGTGGCCGCCTTCGGGCCGTGGCCCGATGAGCTCGCGCACGCGTTGCAGCGCGCCCTCCTCGGGCTGGCGGCCCTTGAGCTTGCTCTTGCGGCGGATGCGGTCTCGCAACTCGTCGGGCGTGGCGAGCGGGATCGCCCTGGGTTCTGCCTGGGTGGCTGGGTGTTGCATGTGCCTTGCCTTGCGCGCCGGCCATCATGGACGGCGCTTGCCTCACTGATCAGTCTATCGTTTGCCGTGCTGCGCTGCGCGCCGCCTTGCTGCCGGGACGGCAGCCCAATGGCAGGGGCCAGGCCTCGGCGCTCTTGAGCCCCATGCCGAATGCCGCGCCAATGCCGCCAGCAATGCCGGCCGCGACGGGCCCGCTCAAACCGAGGACGATGGCCGCGATGGCGATGGGAATGAAAGCCAGCACAAACCTGGTGTGAACGAGGCCCAGCTTGACGCCCTTTCCGCAATGAGGGCAAGTCCTGGACTTTCCGAGCTCATTCATCTCTTTCGAGAGCAGGCCGATGCGGGCTTCGCAGTGCGGGCATTTCATTCCGATCGCTTCCGTTGGATATCGCAGTCGATCGTTCGGCTCCCGGATGCCGAGTTGCACAACGTCGTGAAGGCGCGGCGCAACGATCTCCGAGGCCGAACGATCTACAGCCTCAGCTGAAGAATTTCGCCGCGCTGAGCAGGGTGCGGTACACGCCCCAAGCCAGCGGAATGCCGACCGCTGCCCAGGCCAGCATCACGACGACCGGGCTGACAGCGCCCGTTGCGCCGCCCATGGCCGAGCCGACTTCGGTTGCTGCCGCGCGTTCATGTGCCAGGCGCTTTTCGTTGGCGAGTTCCGCCTCCGTCATGAAGTGCTTGTCCGCCACCGGACGAATCATCAGGTTGCAGATCAGGCCGATCACCAGCATGCCCACCAGGATGTACATGGTCTGGTTGTAGACCTGTTCGCGCGGGATGCCCAGGCCGAGCTGGTATTCGCGCATGTAGTTCACGACCACCGGGCCCAGGATACCGGCCGTGGCCCAGGCCGTCAGCAGGCGGCCGTGGATCGCGCCCACCATCTGCGTGCCGAACAGGTCGGCCAGGTAGGCCGGCACCGTTGCGAAGCCGCCGCCGTACATCGACAGGATGATGCAGACCGCGCCCACGAACAGCAGCTTGCTGCCCGCCGCGGCGGAACCCGGGATGCTCGCGTACAGGATGCCGCCCAGGATGAAGAAGATCGTGTAGGTCAGCTTGCGACCCAGCTTGTCCGACAGGCTGGCCCAGAAGAAGCGACCGCCGATGTTGAACAGCGACAGCAGCGCCGCGAAGCCGCCGGCCACGGTCGCGATGGCCGCGAGTTGCGTCTTGTCGAGTTCACCGAACTTCTTCGCGACACCGATCAGGTTGCCGCCGAAGACTTCCTGCAGCATCGGCGAGGCCATCCCGATCACGCCGATGCCGGCGCTCACGTTCATCGTCAGCACCATCCACACCAGCCAGAACTGCGGAATGCCCCAGACCTTGCTCACGTGCACGTGGCGCTGCGTGATCATGGTGTTGGCGGTCTTGGCGACCGGCGGCGTCCAGCCTTCCGGCTTCCATCCCGTGGCCGGCACGCGGTAGCCGAAGGCGCCGCCCAGCATGAAGACGAAGTAGACGAGCGCCATCACGACGAAGGTCTGCATCACGCCGACGTCGGTCGCCGTGCCGAAATACTTCATCAGGTCCACCGCCAGCGGCGAACCGATCATCGCGCCGCCGCCGAAGCCCATGATG
Source organism: Variovorax robiniae (assembly GCF_037889955.1). Taxonomy (NCBI): domain Bacteria; kingdom Pseudomonadati; phylum Pseudomonadota; class Betaproteobacteria; order Burkholderiales; family Comamonadaceae; genus Variovorax; species Variovorax robiniae. The sequence goes on along the minus strand of NZ_JBBKZS010000006.1, from coordinate 247,027 downwards.
GCCATGCCGGTCGCCATGCCGCGACGGTCGGGGAACCACTTGATCAGCGTGCTCACCGGCGAGATGTAGCCCAGGCCCAGCCCGATGCCGCCAATCACCCCGGAGCCCAGGATCATCATCCAGAACTGGTGCGTGTGAATGCCGAGCGCCGAGATCAGCATCCCACCGCACCAGCACACGGCCGACACCACACCGGCCTTGCGCGGGCCGGCATGTTCCAGCCAGCCGCCCCACAGCGCGGCCGCGCAACCGAGAAACACGAAGAACAGGGTGTACATCCAGCCCAGCGTGGCCACGTGCCAGTCGCAACCGGTCGCGAACAGTTCCGCGAAGAAGCTCATGTCCTTCGGGCAGGCAGCGCCCGCGCCGGCCGCGGTGAGCTGCTTGGACAGCGGCAGCCAGAACACGGAGAACCCATAGGCCATGCCGATGCACAGGTGGATGGCAAGGGCAGCCGGCGGCACGAGCCATCGGTTGTAGCCCGGGCCGGCGATGATGCGCGCCTTGTCCAGAAGGCCGGGCTCGCCGCCCGTCATGCCATTGCTGCGATCTCCATCGAGAACGCCTGCGGAAGAACCTGCCATGTGTCGATACTCCTGTTGCCATCAAAGGCCGCCCCGGGAAACGGAACAGCACCGCGAAGGCATTCTTGTAACAGAATGTTCAAGAATGATTCACAAATAGAAACATTCAATGAGCATCCGATCGGGCACGCAATGGGGTGTTGCGGCCAAGAGGCGGCCCGGCCCGCTGTGAGCGGGCTTTGGCCGGGACACTCAGTGGGCAGGCGCAGGCGCTGACGTGCTGTGACTTTTCAGCAACATCGGGGTCAGGAATGGGTCAGTGAGTGAGGCCGCGAAGCAAAGGAGGGCTTCAGGTGTTCTTGCTGATCGTGATGGTCGGGAACTTCGCGGAGAAGTCCTTGGCCTTCTCCGCGATCCCGACCGCCACGCGCCGCGCGATGTCCTTGTAGATGGCGGCTACCGTCCCGTCCGGATCGGCCACCACGGTCGGCTTGCCGCTGTCGGCCTGCAGGCGGATGTTGATGTCCAGCGGCAACGCGCCGAGGTAGTCCATGCTGTATTGCGCCGCCATCTTCTTGCCGCCTTCCGCGCCGAAGATGTGCTCCACATGGCCGCAGTTCGAGCAGACGTGCACCGCCATGTTCTCGACGATCCCGAGGATCGGCACGCCAACCTTCTCGAACATCTTGATGCCCTTCTTCGCGTCCAGCAGCGCGATGTCCTGCGGCGTCGTGACGATCACTGCGCCGGTCATCGGCACGCGCTGCGACAGCGTGAGCTGGATGTCGCCGGTGCCGGGCGGCAGGTCGATGATGAGGTAGTCGAGGTCCTTCCAGTTGGTCTGCCGAAGCAACTGTTCCAGCGCCTGCGTGGCCATCGGGCCGCGCCAGATCATGGCCTCGTCCTGGTCGACCAGGAAGCCGATCGACATGACCTGCACGCCGTGGTTTTCCATCGGCATCATCGTCTTGCCGTCCTCGCTGGAAGGGCGGCCCTCGATGCCAAGCATCATCGGCTGGCTCGGCCCGTAGATGTCGGCGTCGAGCAGGCCGACGTTCGCGCCTTCGGCCGCCAGCGCCAGCGCCAGGTTGGCCGCGGTGGTGCTCTTGCCGACACCGCCCTTGCCCGAGGCCACGGCGATGATGTTCTTGACGTTGGGCAGCAGTTGCACGCCGCGCTGGACCGCATGCGAGATGACCCGCGTCTGGATGTTGACCGACACGTTGCCAACGCCCGGCACCTTGCGCGCCGCATCGACCAGCGCCTTGCGCAAGGCCGCATGCTGGCTGCGCGCGGGATAGCCCAGTTCGATGTCGAAGGACACGTCGCCGCCCTCGACCTGCACGTTCTTGAGGGCGCGGGTGCTGACGAAATCCTTGCCGGTGTTCGGGTCCTGGACCGACTGCAGCGCCGCAGCCAGGGCCTCATGTGTTGTTGCCATTGCTCAAACTCCTGAATGGCGGGTAGTCTAGGGCCTGTCACACATCACCAATGGAGATCGGGTTGCCAGCCTACCGGCTGCTCAGCCCAAGGGAGGCATGAATCAGGTAAACCGGCGTTGCACGCCCGGCGCGTGCTGTTGCACATGGCCCGGCCGACCGGCCTGCTGCTGACGGGGGGCGGCGCGCGGGCCGCCTACCAGGTCGGCGTGCTGGAGGCCATTGCCCACCTCCGCCGCAGCGCGGGCGCGGGTCACGCGGCCAACCCGTTCCCGATCATCGCCGGCACCTCGGCCGGCGCCATCAATGCCGCCGCCCTGGCCTGCGGCGCCGACGACTTCGATGCCGTGGTGCGCCGCATCGCCGAGCTCTGGCACAACGTCAGCGTCGAACAGGTCTACCAGGCCGACGCCCTGGCCATGCTCGGCAGCGGCGCGCGCTGGCGCCAGATGCTGGGGCTCGGGCGCTTCGTCAGATCCATCCTGCATATCCAACCACGCTCGCTGCTGGACAACGCGCCGCTGGCCGAATTCCTGAAGCGCAAGGTGCCGCTGGACCGCTTGCCGGCCCTCATGCAGGCCGGCCACGTGCAGGCCCTGGCCGTGACCGCGTCGAGCTACAGCTCGGGGGAGCATGTCACCTTCTTCCAGTCCGCCGTGCCTGTCGATCCGTGGGTGCGCTCGCAGCGGCATGCGGTGTGCTGCCCCCTCACGCACGAGCACCTGATGGCATCGTCGGCCATCCCCTTCGTCTTTCCGGCGACGCCGTTGAAGGTGGCCGACCATGTCGAATACTTCGGCGACGGCGCGATGCGGCAATCCGCGCCGCTGTCCCCGACCATCCACCTCGGCGCCGAACACATCCTGGTGATCGGCGCCGGGCGCATGACCGAGCCGGACGAGCAACTGGCGCCCAATACGCACACCGGCTACCCGACGCTGGCGCAGATCGCCGGCCATGCCATGTCCAGCATCTTCCTGGACTCGCTGGGCGTGGACATCGAGCGCGTGGACCGCATCAACGCCACGCTGGCCCTGGTCCCGCCGGAGCTACGCACCACCGCCGCGCTGCGCCCCCTGGAGCTGCTGGTCATCTCACCGTCCGAGCGCCTCGACGTGATCGCCTCGCGCCACGTCGCCGCCCTGCCCGCCGCGGTACGCCACCTCTTCGGCGGCATGAACGCCGACGGCATCCATCACGTGAAGGGCGCGGCGCTGGCCAGCTACCTGCTGTTCGACCCGGGGTTCACGCGCGAGCTGATGGCGCTGGGGCGGACGGATACGCTGCACAAGCGGGAGGCTGTGCTGCGGTTCTTCGGGTGGGCATGAAACACCGCAGGCCCGAGATCGGCGGCCGCAGCAGCAGACAGATTCATGCCTTCAATAGCTGTTGCGCCCGATGCCAAGGTAGGTCACGCCCGCCTCGCGCATCGTCTCCGGCTCGTACAGGTTGCGCCCATCGAAGATCACAGGCGCCTTCATCACCGCCTTCAGCCGTTCGAGGTTGGGGCTGCGATAGGCCTTCCACTCGGTCATGATGACCAGTGCGTCGGCGCCATCCAGCGCAGCCACCGGATCGTTCGCGAATTCGATCTGCTCGATGCAGGAGGGCGCATCTGCAAAGTCCAGCGGCAGCACGCGTTTCGTCTCCTGCACGGCCACCGGATCGTGCGCCACAATGCGAGCCCCCGCACGAGCGAGTGCGCCCAGCAGCACCCGGCTCGGCGCCTCGCGCATGTCGTCGGTGTTGGGCTTGAACGCCAGGCCCCACACGGCGAAAGTCTTGCCTTTGAGGTCATTGCCGAAGCGCTCGAAGATCTTGCGCACGAGCACATGCTTCTGCGCATCGTTGACGGCTTCCACCGCTTCCAGCACCTGCAACTGTTGCCCGTACTCTCCGGCTGAGCGCATCAGCGCCTGCACGTCCTTCGGGAAGCAGCTGCCGCCGTAGCCCGTGCCGGCATAGAGGAAGCTGTAGCCGATGCGCGGGTCGGAGCCGATGCCCTGGCGCACCATCTCGATGTCCGCGCCCACCTTGTCGGCCAGGTTGGCCAGTTCGTTCATGAAGCTGATGCGCGTGGCCAGCATGGCGTTGGCCGCGTACTTGGTGAACTCGGCCGACTTCACGTTCATCACGCGCATGCGCTCGTGGTTGCGGTTGAAGGGCGCGTAGAGCTTGCGCATGACGGCGAGCGCTTCGCGGCCGGTGTCGTTGTCGTCCACGCCCAGTACGATGCGGTCCGGCCGCATGAAGTCCTCGACGGCCGCGCCTTCCTTCAGGAACTCCGGATTGCTGACCACGGCGAAGCGTTGGTCGGTCAGGCCGCGCTTTTCCAGTTCATCGCGGATGGCCGCTCCCACCTTCTCCGCGGTGCCCACGGGCACGGTCGACTTGTCGACGACGACCTTGAAGCCCTTCATGCTGCGCCCGATGCTGCGGGCCGCCGCCAGCACGTATTTCAGGTCGGCGCTGCCATCTTCGTCAGGGGGCGTGCCAACGGCGATGAATTGCACGTCGCCATGCGCTACGGCCAGTTCGACGTCGGTCGAGAAGACCAGCCGCCTGGCCGCCACGTTCGAATGCACCAGGTCGGCCAGCCCGGGTTCGTAGATGGGGATGCCGCCGCTGTTGAGGGTCGCGATCTTGACCGGATCGAGGTCGAGGCAAAACACGTGGTTGCCGAGGTCGGCCAGGCAGACGCCGGTGACGAGACCGACATAGCCGGTGCCGATGATGGTGATGTTCATGGATGAAATTGTCAGGCGCGGGGTGCGCAACCTGCATATTGTCAAACGGTTGCAAACCAAGCGACGCGCCGACTTGCTGCGCAACCGTACACCCCGAAGATGACAACGACGTCGGCGCCAGCGCGCCAACGCGCGAAGCGCCTGTCAAGCCAGCGTCATTGCCCCAGGCCGGAGGTCAGCGGCGCCAGCAGAAAGACTCAGCCGGTCTCGAAGCGCCGCCGCTGGCGGATCACCCGAGCCGGATTGCCTGAATACACTGTCCAGGGCTCCAGTTCCCCGAAGGCCACGGCGCGCGCGCCAACCACCGCCCCTTCGCCGATGCGCGTGCCCGGTCCGACGAAGGCTTCCGCCGCGACCCAGGCGTGGGCACCGATGGTGATGGGCTTGGCAACGAGCTGGAACAGGGGCGTGTCGAAGTCGTGGGTGCCAGCGCACAGATGCACGCCCTGCGACACCAGCGCCTTGCGACCGACCGTGATCTTGCCCATCGAATAGACGTTCACGCCGGGGCCGATGATCGCGCCCTCTTCCATTTCCAGGTTGGCCGGATACCAGACCTTGGCGCTGCCGCGCACGTCGCTGCCGGGCGCCATCTTCGCGCCGAAGGCACGCAGCAGGAAGCGGCGCCACGGGTGCAACTGGCGCGGCGTCCAGCCGGCGCCGAGGCGCCAGATCGGAATCCAGAGCGCACGCACGAGCCGGTTCCCGAGGGAGAAACTCGGGCCGCCGTTGGCAAGCCCCGATTGGCGGGCGTCGAGAATGGTCACTGGATGAGGTGCCGGGGCAACCGGGCGTAGTTCGAAGGTTTGCGTCGCTGCGTATTGTTTGCGCAATCCCCTGCGCAATGCCACCGACCAACAGTCATAGCCGAACGGTCAGTCGCCAAGTATTTCCCCCAGCGGCCGCAAATCTTCGACCCGGTCGCACACCGCCTTCACGACCATCATGATCGGGATGCCGAGCAGCAGGCCCCAGATGCCCCACAGCCAGCCCCAGAAGATCACGCCGACGAACACCGCCACGGCGTTCATGCTGCTGCTACGGCTGGTGAGCCAGGGTGTCAACAGGTTGCCGACCAGCGTGTGGATGACCAGCGACACGCCGCCCACCAGCAGCACCATGTCGATGGTGTTGAACTGCATGAAGGCCACCAGCGCCGAGAGCGCCATCATGAGGATCGAGCCGATGTACGGGATGAGGTTGGTGACCCCCGCGATGATCCCCCAAACGGCCGCGTTCTCCATGCCCAGCGCCCAGAAAGCCAGCCCGGTCGCCACGCCGACGATGGCACTGGTGAGGATCTGAACCAGCAGGTAGCGTTGGATGTGGCCGGTGATGTCGTCGAGCACCTGCACGGTGATCTTCTTCTTTTGCAGGCTGGGCCCGGTGATCTTCACCAGCTTGCGCCGGAAGGTGTCGCCGGAGGCCAGCGCGAAGAAGGTCAGGAAAGCCACCAGCGTGAGTTGCCCCGCCGCACCGAGGAGGCCGACGGTGCCGCTCCACAGGTAGTCGCGCACGTTGAAGGCCGGCTTCTCGACCACGACACGGGCCACGCCCTTCTGGGCCGCGACCTTGGCCGAACTCTCGTTGGCCGCCTGCTCCAGTTGCGCGGCAGCCTGCTGCACGTTGTCGAGCGTGCCGGGCTTCACGGGGCCATGCGGGCGCATCGACATGCGCAGCTTCTGGGCCGCGACCGGCAGGGAGTCCACCAATGCCCCGGCGCTGTCGGCCAGCGAATAGACGGTGGTGCCGAACGCGCCGCCGATGGCCAGCAGCACCACCGCCGCGCCCAAGGCGCGCGGCAAGTGCCAGCGCGCCAACTGCTCAACCACCGGCGCCAGCGCATAGGTGAGCAGCAGGCTCAGCATCAGCGGAATGAAGACAGCCGCGGCCCAGCGCAATGCGAAGACCGCGGCCAGCACGGCGAGTACGGCGAGCGACAGGCTGCGCACGTCGACCGGCATGTGCAGCATCACGCGCTCCTGTGGCGTCTCCGCGAGTTCGGCGGGTTCGATGGGCTGGGTCGACTCGACAGACGCCGTCACCGTCACCGGCTCGGGCTGCTCGTCGCCAGGCGGCGTCGGCACCGGCAAGGCGCTCATGACAGCCCCCACGCGCGACCTGCCGCAGTGCTCATCTCAAATCCTTGAGCGCATCCCGCACCACCGACAACTGCCGGCGCGACACCACCACCGGCTCGGCAATGCCGCGCAGGCGCAGCGCCCAGCCGTCGATGTCCTCGCCGTCGTCGTATTTCTCCAGCGCCCGCATCGCCGAGCGCGCGACCAGCGCGTTGCGATGGACGCGCACGAAGCGATCCGGGTAGCGCTCCTCGATCTCGGCCAGGCTGGCGTCGTAAATGTGGCTGCGCGAGGAGGTGCGTACGGTCAGGTACTTGAACTCGGACTTGAGGTACACGACTTCCGACACCGGCACCCGCTCGGCCCGGCCGCGGTCCTGGATCAGGAACACTTCCTCGTTCGGGTCGGGCAACGCGGCGCGCTTTTCCTTGAGGTAGCGCTCGGCCTTCTGCAGCGCCTGCTGCAGGCGCTCGGCGCGCACGGGCTTTGTCAGGTAGTCGACCGCGTCCAGTTCGAAAGCGGTGACGGCATGGCCCGAATGCGCCGTGACGAAGACGATGGCCGGCGCATCGGTCCGGCCGCGCAATTGCCGCGCGAACTCGGTGCCGTCGACGCCAGGCATGTGGATGTCGAGCAGCACCAGATCGGTCGGTGACTCGTCCAGCCGCTGCTCCGCTTCCCTGGCCTGCGCGGCCTCGCCGATCACATCGGCGGCCGGCGCGTCGCATTCGGCCAGCAAGGTGCGCAGGCGCGAGCGGGCCAGCGGTTCATCATCGACGATCAAGGTACGCAACGAGTTCATCAATCAATTGCCCTTCAAGATTTGGCCGGGATGTCGATTCGCACCCTGTAGCTCCCCTGATCCACGCCCGCACGAAACTGCGCCTGCACGTCGTGCAGCAGCCGCAAGCGATCGCGCACATTGGCCAGTGCAATGCCGTGGCCGCGCGGCAACGGCTCGTCGGCCCAGCGCAACGGCGGCAGGCTGTTGATGACTTCGATCACCACCATGCCGCCGCGCCGCTCCGTCCGGATGCGCAAGTTGGCGCCCTCCGGGCTGGGCTCGACGCCATGCTTGACCGCGTTTTCCACCAATGGTTGCAGCAACAGGGGCGGGAGTTTCGCGCCGCTCGCACCGGGGTCCAGCTGCCACTGGATGCGCAGGCGGTCGCCGAAGCGTACCTGCTCGATGGCCAGGTAACGCTCGGCCAGCGCGATCTCGTCGGCCAGCGTCACCGGTTCGTGCGGATCGGCCAGCGCGCGGCGGAACAGCTCGGCCAGGTCTTCCAGCATGGTCTCGGCCTTGGCCGGTTCCTCGCGCACCAGGGCGATGGCGGAGTTGAGCGTGTTGAAGAGGAAGTGCGGCCGGATGCGGGCCTGCAGCTCCTCCAGCCGCGCCGTCGTGGCCGCCGGGGTGCGGCCGCGCGCACGCAACACCAGCACCGTGATCGCAACGCCCGCCAGCAACGCGCCCGCCAGGCCGCTCGCCAGCCAGGGCGCCACCGGCAGCACGCCCGTCAAGCGCAGCAGGCCACAGCCATACAGCGCCGACAGCACGCCCAGCAGCACCCCGACCGAATACTGGGCCAGCCGCGGCAAGCGGGCCAGCGGCTTCTTGAGGGCGCAGGCCAGGATCAACCAGAGCAAGGTGGCCGGCAGCGCCCCGCCAGTCATCGTTGCCAGCAGCCCGAGCCAGTCCTGCGCGCTCGCCGCCACGAACATCGCGCCGACCGCGATCACCGCCTCCACGAACAGCACCGCCCGGAACACCGTGCCCACCTGGCAGGCGTCGAACAGCACCACCCGCGAATGGGCGGGCGCGTGCTTGGAAGCCGGCGAGCCGCTCGATGGGGCCGCCGATGGGCTGGCCGCAGGTGCGGCCGATAAAATCGACAGGTTGCGCATCACTGATACATGGCGTGACAACCATTATTGCCTCCACCTGCCCGCCATGACCCAAAACCAACTCGACAAGAAATCCGAAGCCTGGTCCGCCCTGTTCTCCGAACCGATGAGCGACCTGGTCAAACGCTACACCTCCAGTGTCGGATTTGACCAACGACTTTGGCAGGCGGATATCGAGGGTTCGCTGGCGCATGCCGGCATGCTCGCCGCAAAAAAGATCATCAGCACGCAGGACCACGCCGCAATCGAAAGCGGGATGAAGCAGATTCGCAACGAAATCGAGGCCGGCCAGTTCGAATGGAAACTGGACCTGGAAGACGTGCACCTCAACATCGAAGCCCGCCTGACCCAGCTCGTCGGCGATGCCGGCAAGCGCCTGCACACCGGCCGCAGCCGCAATGACCAGGTCGCGACCGACGTGCGCCTGTGGCTGCGCGGCGAGATCGACCTGATCGGAGACCTGCTGGGCGACCTGCAAAAGGCGCTGCTGGACATCGCCGAGAAGAACGTCGAGGTGATCCTGCCGGGCTTCACGCATTTGCAAGTCGCTCAGCCAGTGAGCTTCGGCCACCACATGCTGGCCTACGTCGAGATGTTCTCGCGCGACGCCGAGCGCATGGCCGACGTGCGCAAGCGCCTGAACCGCCTGCCGCTCGGTGCCGCGGCGCTGGCCGGCACCAGCTACCCTCTGGACCGCGAGATGGTCGCGAAGACGCTGGGCATGGACGGCGTCTGCCAGAACAGCCTGGACGCGGTGAGCGACCGCGACTTCGCGATCGAGTTCACCTCGGCCGCCTCGCTGGCGATGATTCACATCAGCCGTTTCAGCGAGGAGCTGATTCTCTGGATGAGCCAGAACTTCAGTTTCATCCAGATCGCCGACCGCTTCACGACTGGCAGTTCAATCATGCCGCAGAAGAAGAACCCGGACGTGCCCGAGCTTGCCCGCGGCAAGACCGGCCGCGTGGTCGGCCACCTGATGGGCCTGATCACCCTGATGAAGGGTCAGCCGCTGGCCTACAACAAGGACAACCAGGAAGACAAGGAGCCATTGTTCGACACGGTCGACACGCTCAAGGACACGCTGCGCATCTTTGCCGAGATGGTCGGCGGCATCACGGTCAAGCCGCAGGCGATGGAACAGGCTGCGCTGCGCGGCTATGCCACGGCGACCGACTTGGCCGACTACATGGTGAAGAAGGGCCTCCCCTTCCGCGATGCGCATGAAGCCGTGGCGCATGCGGTGAAGGCCGCGATCTCGCACAACGTCGATTTGTCGGAGTTGCCGCTGAAGGTGCTGCAGGAGTTCAATCCGAAGATCGAGAAGGATGTGTACGAGGTGCTGAGCCTGCGCGGGTCGCTGAATGCGCGCAATACGCTGGGCGGGACGGCGCCAGCGCAGGTGCGGGCGCAGATTGCGCGGCATCGTCAACGACTGGGGTGACCCGTTGCTGGGGACGATGTCGTTCCCACTGCGAAGGCCGCCCGGCATGCCAAGCGCGCTGGTCGCCTTCACTGTGCCGGCCCCTTCGGGGCTCCCCTGCGGTGCTTGTCATTCGCGGGGTCTCGCAGAACTCGCTCCGCTGACGCTCCACTCAGACAGCTGCGAGCCCTGATCCGCGAATGGCTGCGCTCCTCGGCGGCACAGAGGCGGCGCCCAGCGCGCTTGGCATACCGGGCTCAGGGGTTGTTTGACGGACTTGTTCTCGTCTCAACATTGAAACGCGCGCCCTGTTGGAGATTGCGCCAACCGGCGCGAGAGTGCGACAGTCAGCTCGAGTCTGTCCGGACCGCAACGCGAAGGGCCATAGAACACCCCTTGAGCCTGGCATGCGGTGCGCGTCGGGCGCCGCCTCTGTGCCGCCGAAGCGCGCAGCGATCCGCGGATCAGGGCCACGTGCTGTTCGAGCCGAAGGCGAGTTCATGTGGACCCCGCGGATCGCGAGCACTGCAGGGGAGCCCCGCAGGGGCCGGCACAGTGAAGGCGCCCGGCGCGCACCGCATGCCGGGCGGACTTCAAAGTGAGCGCGATCGCCTACGCCTCTACCGCGCTCAACGCCTTCGCCACCGCCGCCCGCGACGAGGCCACCAATCCAAAGTACTCCGACATCGCCGCAGCCGCCCCGTCCGAATCGCGTGCCCGGATGCATGACAGCACCTGCCAGCGCAAGGGATTCAGCGCCGGCAGATAGATCGTCGGCGCCTGCGAGCGCGCCAGGTGTTCCGACACCGTGTACTCCAGGATCGTCGTCAGCGATTGCGCCACCACCGCCAGCATCTCGTTGTGCGCGGCGGTGGTCAGCTGCTTGAAGAAGGTGATGGCCGCCTCCGTGCGATGCACCATGTCGCCTTCGGCGGCGTAACGATCGAGCGCGCGCAGGTTCCGCTCGATGGCCTCGATGTCGGCAGGCTGCGCCGCCTTGCAGGCCAGCCGCACCAGGCTCACATGCACGGCAGCCCGCGCCTCCACGAGTTCCGCTTCGGAATCGCTGCTCTTCTGGGCCAGGGCTCGCAGCGATTGCGCCAGCATCATGTAGGCGCCCTTGTAGAACACCAACGCATCCTCGTCGCTGCTCTGCTCGAAATTCTCCACCTGCCCGATGAAGACCACATGGTCCCCCGCCTCGTGCCGGGCGAACACGCTGCACTGGAAGTTGGCGATGCAATCGTCCAGCACCGGCGAGCCGCCCCAGCCCCTGGCATAGGACACGCCGTCGAACTTCTCGGCCATGGTCTTGCTGCTGCTCGCGAAGCGCCCCGACAAGCCGTCCTGCCGGTGCGACAGCACGTTGATGGTGAACTGTTCGGTCTGCCGGAAGATGTCGATGGACTTGCTGTTGTTGCGCAGGCTCCAGAGCACCAGCGGCGGGTCCAGCGAGACGGAACTGAAGGAGTTGCAGGTCAGCCCCACCGGTTGCCCCCGCGCATCGGAAGTGGTGATGACGGCGACGCCGGTCGGGAAGCATCCCAGGGCGTGGCGGAAGCTCTTGGCTGTGGGGTCTTGCTGCGTTGCGCTCATGGCTTGATGTCTCCAGGGGATCGGTCCTGGAAAGTGTAGGAGTCGCCTCCGACACTGAAAGGCATAGCAGATATCAAGCAGCCTTCGGCGGATCGGTCGCGGACGCTTCCGCTGGCGGCCTGTGGAGCTGCCAGACCTCGGTCTCCACCAACCGGCCGACGTCTTCGCGGATGTAGCGGAACAGCTGCTTCATGGCCTTGGTCGCGGGCCGCTTCGTCGACATGGCCACCGACAGCACGCTGGGCACCGTGGGGTTGACGATGGGGCGCGCGCCCAGCAGGCCACGCGACACGTGGTACGACACCGAGCCGAAGGGCAGGAAAGTGTAGGCATAGCCCTCCTCGGCGAAGCGGATCAGGGAATGGATGCCCTCGACCTCCAGTGCGATGTTGGGCTGGACGGCGATGAGCGCCGCCGAGGAATCGATCACGTCGCGCAGCCCGTGCAGCGGGCTCGGAAGCACGAGCGGCAGCTTCAGGGCCTCGGCCAGGTCAATGGGTTCGTCCGTCTGCATGGCGCCCTGCCCGGCGGCGCCGACCAGCATCAACTCGTCCGAGATCAGCGTCTCCAGCGCCAGCTTGGCGCGCTTGGGCGCGTTGTAGACGACCGCCACGTCCACCTGACCGGTGATCAGCCATTCGAGGACATAGCCGCTGATGGCGTCACGCACGCGCAGCGACACCTCCGGAAAGTCCTGCTTGAAGCGCGTGACCAGCGGCACCAGCAGTGTTTCGGCCAGCATCGGCGGAATGCCCAGCACCACGCTGCCGGCGGTGGTCTTGCGCAGGGCCTGCATGTCGCGCACCGCGGCATCGGCCCGGTCCACGATGTCGGTGGCCGACCCGAGGAAGCGTTCGCCAGCCTCGGTCAGCGTGACGCCATGGCCCGTGCGGCGCAGCAGCGGCAGGCCCAGTTCTTCCTCCAGCAATTGCAGTTGCCGGGTCAGTGCCGACTGGGTGACGCCGACGGCCACCGATGCGCGCGACAGGCTCTCGGCCGAGGCGATGGCGATGAAGTAACGAAGTTGGCGCAGGTCCATTGCTACAGGGTGGCGTGTTGGCGGAGGGTGGGCGGAGAGTGGCCGGGTCCGCGCATGGTAGGGCCTGCGGACCATTTGCGACATCGGACGCATACCTGTTATCCGTTGTCGCGCACCGGGGCATCGACAGATAGTTGCCGCACCCGATCCAGGAACCTCAAGCCCATGAACCCATCCAGAGACAAGAATTCGCCGAAGGAGGTCCGACTGCTGTCGGTGACTTCCATCCTCGGCTACGGCTTCCCCGAATCCGCGCTGCAGGCCGGCATGGCCCGCGACCCCGACCTCATTGGCGCGGACGCCGGCAGCACCGACCCCGGCCCCTACTACCTCGGCGCGGGCAAACCCTTCTGCTCGCGCCTGTCCATCAAGCGCGACACCCGGCTGATGCTGCTGGCAGCCGTGCCGCGCGGCATCCCGGTGCTGATCAGCACCTCGGGCGGCGCCGGTGGCGAGCCGCACCTGCAGTTCATGGCCGAGCTGGTGCGCGAGATTGCCCGCGAGGAGAAGCTTGACTTCAAGCTCGCGCTGATCCATGCCGAGCAGGACCCGGGATTCATCAAGCGCCAGTTGGCCGACGGCAAGGTGAAGCCCGCTTCGAAGCGCCCGCCGCTGACGATCGAGCAGGTCGACCGCGCCGAGCGCATCGTGGGCCTGATGGGACCCGAGCCCTACATCCGCGCGCTCGACGAAGGCGCACAGGTGATCCTGGCCGGCCGCAGCACCGACCCGGCGCCCTGGGCCGCCGGCGTCCTGCGCGGCGGCCTGCCGCCGGCCGTCGCCTGGTATGCCGGAAAGATGCTGGAATGCGGTGCCGAGCCGGCCGCACCCAAGCGCGACGGCTGCCTGCTGGCACGCGTCTTCGAGGACCATGTGGACCTGGAACCGACCAACCCCGAGCAGGCCTGCACCCGCCTGTCGGTCGCCAACTTCGCGCTGCATGAGAACCCCAGCGCGGTCCACCACTACGAACCGGGCGGCATGCTCGACACCTCCGCCTGCAAGTTCGAGCAGTTGACCGATCGCATCGTGCGGGTCAGCGGCATGCAGTGGAAGCCGGCCGACGTCTACACGGTCAAGATGGAAGGCGTCGAACGCGTCGGCTATCGCGCCATCGCCATGTGCGCCACGCGCGACCCGGTGCTGATCCGCGGCATTGACGACTACCTGGTGCGCGTGCGCGGCATCGTCGACGAGAAGACACGCAACTTCGGCGTGCCCGAAGGCGGCTACCAGCTGGCGATCCGCTGCTACGGACTCAACGGCGTGATGGGCGAGCGCGAGCCGGTCAAGACGACCTCGGCCCACGAACTCAGCTTCATCGTGGAGGCCATGGCGCCGACGCAGGAAGTGGCCAACGCGGTGATCGCCATCTCGCGCACCACCATCCTGCATGCTGACTTTCCGGGGCGGCTCTGCAAGGAAGGAAACATGGCCATTCCCTTCTCGCCGGCCGATGTGGAACTGGGCGCGTCCTACGAGTTCGGCGTCTATCACATCGTCGACGCCGAAGACCCGTACCACCTGTTCCCCATCGAGCATGCCCACGTGAAAGGCCAGCCATGACCCGCCTGCGCGACCTCGCCAGCGTCTGCAAGAGCAAGAACGCCGGCCCCTTCGAGTTGACCATCGACATCATCTTCGGCTCCGACGAACTGTTCGAGCGGGTGGAAGGCACCGGCATCCTGAATGCCGCCCTCTTCTCCAGGCTCTACCAGGTCGAAGAGTCGCAGGTGCTGTTCATGCCCTACGCACCGGCACGCGCCTTCAAGGCGACGCTGCCCCGGCTGATTCCCGCGGGCGCCTTCGGCGACAGCGACGTCTACGGCGCGCAGCAGCACGGCCCGATCCTCGAAGTCGACATCCCCGACTGAACACCTACTCCCAGGAGACCTACAGATGACCCAGGACCGCAAGATCAGCCTCATCGGCTTTATGCAGGCGCAGAACTGCTCGACCTACCCCGGCAGCTGGCGCCACGTCGCCACCGACCCCGGCTACCTCACGCCCGAGTACTACCAGAACATCGCCCGCGTGCTGGAACAGGGCATGTTCGACATGGCCTTCTTCGACGACCGGCTGGCCATGCCCGACATCTATTCCGGCGACCATGCGCAGACGGTGGCCGCCGGCGTGCGCGCCATCAAGCTCGACCCGCTGGTGGTGCTGTCGGCCATGGCCGCGGTGACGACCCGGCTCGGCCTGGGCGCGACCTACTCGACCACCTACTACGAGCCCTACCACGTGGCCCGCACCTTCGCCACCTTCGACCTCATGAGCAAGGGCCGCGCCGCATGGAACGTGGTGACATCGCTCAACGATTCCGAGGCCGCCAACTTCGGCCATGCGGAGCATCTGGAACACGACCTCCGCTACGACCGCGCCGACGAGTTCCTAGAGACCACGCTGGGCCACTGGGACACCTGGCAGGAAGGCGCGCTGATCAACGACAAGGAGACCGGCGAATTTGCGCATCCCGACAAGGTGAAGCGGCTCGACCATCGCGGCGACTTCTTCAACTCGCGCGGCCCCTTCACCGTGCCGCGCTCGGTGCAGGGCCAGCCGGTGCTGATCCAGGCCGGACAGAGCGGCCGCGGCCGCGAGTTCGCGGCGCGCTGGGGCGAGTTGATCTTCGTGGTCTATCCCAACCTGGCCATGGCGAAGAAGCAGTACGCCGAGATGAAGGGCGCCATCGCCGAGGCCGGGCGCGACCCGCCCAAGGTGCGCATCGCGACCGCCTGCCATGTGGTGGTCGGTGAAACGGACGAGATCGCGCGCAAGAAGTTCGAGTACATCGACTCGCTCGCCAAGCCCATCGACGGACTCGCGCTGATCTGCGAAGTGCTCAACACCGACTTCGCCACGCGCGACATGGACGCGCCCTTCTCCGACGAGGACATGGCCGCCATCTCGGGCTGGCAGACCTTCCGCGATCGGGTGGTGACGCTGTCCGGCAAGAAGAACCCCTCGGTGCGCGACTTCGTGGACTACTCCAAGCGCGCCCGCCTGAACGAGTTCAACGTGTTCATCGGCTCGCCGAAGACCGTGGCCGACGAGATGGAGAAATGGTTCACCGAAGGCGGCTGCGACGGCTTCGTGCTGTCGCCCACCCACATGCCCGGCGGCTACGAGGACTTCGTGCGCATGGTGGTGCCGGAACTGCAGCGCCGGGGCCTGGTCCGCACCGAATACGAGAGCACCACGTTGCGCGGCCACCTGGGCCTGGATGCGCCGAAGAGCGGCGACTGGAAGCGGCTCAGCGGACCGCAATCGAAGGCTGCAACCGGCAAGGATGCCAAGGCGGTCGCCGCTTGAGGCAGGCACCTTCCGCCTTTCCTTTTGCCCCGGGGCTGCCGCATCGTCGATGACGCTTGCGGCCGTCCGGGGCTTTGACTTTTTTCACAGAGACAACCAACAGGAGCAGAACGAGATGAAGGACATTCAACAGGTCGCCGGCCGCAAGGTCGCCATCGTCGGCGCCGGGCTGGTGGGCGCCGGCTGGGCCGTGGTCTACGCGCGCGCGGGCATGACGGTCAAGGTGTACGACGCCAACCCGGACATCACCCGCAAGTCGATCCCGCTCATCGAGGGGCAACTTGCCGGACTGCATCGCCACGGGCTCATCACGGAGGACCCCGCCACCATCCTGTCGCGCATCAGCACGGCATCGACACTGGCAGAGGCCGTCGAGGGCGCGGTCTATGTGCAGGAATCGGTGCTGGAACGCGTCGACGTGAAACGGCAACTGATGATCGACCTCGACGCGATCGCTTCGACTGACCTGATCGTGGGCAGCTCCACCTCGGGCATTCCGGGTTCTGCCTTCGCACTCGGGTTGTCGCTGTCTCCGAGGATCCTGATCGTGCATCCGGTCAACCCGCCGTACCTGGTGCCAGTGGTCGAGCTGGTGCCTTCGCCCGAGACCTCCCCGGCGACCGTCGAATTTGCCGAAACCCTGATGCAGGCGGTCGGCCAGACCGTGGTGCACGTTCGCAAGGAGGTCGAGGGCTTCGTGCTGAACCGCCTGCAGGCCGTGCTCCTGCGCGAGGCCTGGGCGCTGGTCAGCGAAGGCGTGGCGAGTTGTGAGGACGTGGACAAGACGGTGCGCGACGGGCTGGGCTGGCGCTGGTCCTTCATGGGCCCGTTCGAGACCATCGACCTGAATGCACCCGGCGGCGTGGCCGACTATGCCGTGCGCCTGGGGCCGCTCTACCAGCGCATTGCCGCTTCACGCGAGCACGAACAACCGTGGGATGAAGCCTTGATCAAGCAAGTGGAAGCGCAGCGCCGCGAGCATCTGGAGCATGCGGAACTGGAATCGCGCCGCGCCTGGCGCGATGAGCGCCTGATGGCCTTTGCAGCCGCACGTCGCGGCGCGCATCCGGAAGGTTGAGGCGCTGCAGGATCCGCTCGGCCGGGCGGATCCTGCAAGTGATCAGTTGGCGCTGATCCTGGCCTTCTTGACGATCGCATCCCAGCGCGTCAGGTCGGCCTTGATCTGGCCCGTGAACTGCTCCGATGTATTGCCCACCGGCTCCAGGCCGGCGGCCACGTAGCGCTCCTTGTAGGCTGGCGTCTCGACCACGGTCTTGATGGCGCCCTGCAACTGGTCGACGACCTGCTTGGGCGTGCCGGCCGGCGCCAGGATGCCGAACCACGAGTTGAGGTCGAAGCCCGGCACGCCGGATTCGGAGAAGGTGGGCACGTTCGGCAGCGCGGCGGCACGCTTGGGCGCGGAGACGCCCAGCGCCTTCACCTTGCCCGACACCACGAAGGGATAGGCGGTGGCCACGGCCGTGTAGACCATCTTGACGTGGTCGCCCATGACCGCCGTCATGGCCGGCGCGCCGCCTGCATAGGGGATGTGGCGCAGGTCGATGCCGTACTGGATGTTCATCATCTCGCCAGCCGCATGGGGCGTGCTGCCCACGCCGGTGGTGGCGTAGTCGAGCGCACCGGGCTTGGCCTTGGCGAGCGCGATCATTTCCTTCACGTCCTTCGCCGGCAGGTTGTTGTTGGCCACCAGCAGCAGCGTGGAATCGGCGATCTTGCTGACCGGCACGAAGTCCTTCAGCGTGTCGAAGCCCACGTTCGGATAGACCGAAGGATTGATGGTCAGCGTGCCGTCATAGCCGAGCAGCAGCGTGTAGCCGTCGGGCTTGGCCGCGGCCACCATGCGCGTGCCGATGTTGCCGGCCGCGCCGGGGTGGTTCTCGACCACGATCGTGTACTTGAATTGCTGGGTCAATCCTTCGGCCAACCAGCGCGCGGACAGGGCCGCCGCGCCGCCGGGCGAATACGGGACGATGAGCTTGATGGGCTTGTTCGGGAACGCCTGGCCTTGCGCCATCGTGGCGAACAGCAGCATGGCGGAAGCGACGGCAGTCTTGAGGTTCTTCATGTCTTTCTCTGTCTCCGTGAGGTGAGCGCGGGCATGAACTTCGGCACGCGCTGAAATGAGTATCTGCAGTTGCCGTTTGCGGCTGGGCGATACCTGATATGCGTCGTATATCAGTTTTTCACCACGCTATTGCGTAACGACGACGCATGAAACCAGTGCGGGCAATGCCTGTTCGTGGGCACCCGCGGAACCGGCTTTGCCGGGCCGCTGGGTGCGCCCCCTTGAGGGGGTGCGCCGAAGGCGCTGCGGGGGTGGGCTCTCATTTCATGCGGCGGTCCATCCGCCGTCCAGCATGAGCGAGCTGCCGGTCATGAGGCTGGAAGCGTCGCTGGCCAGGAACACGATCGGTCCCATGACCTCGTCGATGCGGCCAAGCCGGGCCAGCGCGATCCGCTCCAGCACGAAGCGGCGGAACGCGGCGTCCTCGAACATCGGCGCGGTGAGGGCCGTCTCGATGAAGGTCGGGCACAGCGTGTTGACGCGGATGCCGGTCGACCCCAGTTCCCATGCAAGTGCCTTGCTCATGCCTTCGACCGCGTGCTTGCTCGCGCAGTAGAGCGTGCGGCGCGGACTGCCCACATGGCCCATCTGCGACGAGACGTTGATGATCGAACCGGCCTGCCCCGCCGCCTGCAACGAGCGCGCGACTTCCCGGCTGACGTAGAACGTGGCCTTCACGTTCAGCGCGAACACCGCGTCGATATCTTCGTCCTGCGTGTCGACCAGCAGCTTGGGCCGGTTCATGCCCGCGTTGTTGACGAGGACATGGAACGGCGGCCGCGCCCTGATTTCCCGAGCGACCGCATCGGAATCGGTGACGTCGAGCACGATGAAGTCAGCCGCGCCGCCCTCGGCGCGGATCGCGGCGCAGCCCGCTTCCAGTTCGGCCAGCGAGCGTGCGGCCAGCGTGACCGCCGCGCCCGCACGGGCCAGTGCCGCGGCGGCGGCCAGGCCCAGGCCCCGGCCCGCGCCGGTGACCAGCGCACGCTTGCCCTGGAGCCGGAAGCCATCGAAAGCCGGCAATGCCGATGCGGCACTCATGCGTGCAGTGCCTGCACCGGTTCGTACCAGGGCACTTCGGCGCGCGTGCCATAGCGGCGCACACGGATGTTGGCCTGCTCGCCATGGCCCGCGAAGTTCTCCATGTGGCACAGGCGCGAGCAGTACTCGCCGATGGTGGCGCTGGCCTCGTCGGTCACGACGCGCTGGAAGGTGCAGGTCTTCAGGAACTTGCCGACCCACAGGCCGCCGGTGTAGCGCGCGGCCTTGTTGGTGGGCAGCGTGTGGTTGGTGCCGATCACCTTGTCGCCGAAGGCCACGTTGGTGCGCGGCCCGAGGAACAAGGCGCCGTAATTGCTCATGTTCTCCAGGAAGTAGTCGGGGTCGCGGGTCATGACCTGCACATGCTCGGACGCGATCTCGTCGGCCTTCTGCAGCATCTCCACGTCCGTGTCGCAGACAATGACCTCGCCGAAGTCGGCCCAGCTGCGTGCCGCGATCTCCGCCGTCGGCAGGATCTTCAACTGGCGCTCGACTTCGGCGATGGTGTCGCGCGCGAGCTTTTCGCTGGTCGTCAGCAGCACGGCCGGCGTCGTCAGGCCATGCTCGGCCTGGCCGAGCAGGTCGACCGCGCAGAGTTCACCGTCGACCGAGTCGTCGGCGATCACCAGGGTCTCGGTCGGACCGGCGAACAGGTCGATGCCCACGCGCCCGAAGAGCTGCCGCTTGGCTTCTGCCACGAACATGTTGCCCGGCCCGACCAGCATGTCCACCGGCGCAATGCTCGGCGTGCCGACGGCCATCGCCACCACGGCCTGCACCCCGCCGAGCACCAGGATCTCGTCGGCGCCGGCCAGGTGCATCGCGGCGACGATGGCCGGATGCGGCTCACCGTGGAACGGCGGCGCCGTCGCCACCACGCGCTTCACGCCCGCGACCTTCGCCGTGAGCACGCTCATGTGGGCCGATGCCAGCAACGGGTACTTGCCGCCGGGGATGTAGCAGCCGACCGCGTTGATCGGGATGTGCCGGTGCCCGAGGAAGACGCCGGGACGGGTCTCCACCTCGACGTCGAGCATCGAGTTGCGCTGGATCTGCGCGAAGTTGCGCACCTGCTGCTGCGCGAAACGGATGTCATCGAGTTCGCGCGCCGACAGGCTCTTGATGGCCTTCTCGATCTTCGCCTGCGACAGCCTGAAGTCGGCCGGGTCCCAGTTGTCGAACTTGCGGCTGTACTCGCGCACGGCCTCGTCGCCGCGCGTCTCGATGTCGCGAATGATGTTCTCGACGGTGCCGCGGACCTTGGCGTCGTCGTCGGCGCGGGCCTGGACATCGCGTCCGCGCTTGAGGTAGCGAATCATGGGTATCTCCGTTGGTTGAACGGCCCGATTGGACGGTCCAACAGAACGCGATTCGCGCATATCAGCTATCGGTTGCGGGCAACGCCAGGCGATTTCTACACTTTTCTCCACCAGCGCAAACCGGCTGGACAACGAACGGAGACATGCACATGCGACACCGACTGCCTGCAGGCCCACAACCCTGCTCTTCAACCCCTGCAACCGTGATCCGTCGCTGAGCCATGGACGACCTGATCCTGGAAACGAACGGACTGTGCAAGCAGTTCAAGGGCTTTGCCGCCGTGAGCGACGTGGGCTTGCGCGTCAGGCGCGGCACGATCCACGCCGTCATCGGGCCGAACGGCGCCGGCAAGACGACCCTGTTCAACCTGCTGACCAAGTTCCTGCCACCCAGCAGCGGGACCATCCATTTCAACGGGAAGGACATCACCGGTGACAACGCCGGGCAGATCGCACGCCGGGGCATCGTGCGTTCGTTCCAGATCTCCGCGGTGTTTCCCAAGTTGACAGTGCTGGAGAACGTGCGCGTCGCGCTGCAACGCAAGGCCTGCCTGGCGACCCAGTTCTGGCGCTCCGAGAAATGCCTGCGCAAGCTCGACGACACCGCCATGCAACTGTTGCACGACGTGGACCTCGCCGGCTTCGCCGATGCCTCCACCGTCAACCTCGCTTACGGCCGCAAGCGCGCGCTGGAGATCGCCACCACGCTGGCGATGGATCCGGAGCTGATGCTGCTCGACGAGCCGACCGCAGGCATGGGCCACGAAGACATCGACACCGTGACCGAGCTCATCCGCAAGGTCGCGGCCAGCCGCACCTCGTGATGGTGGAACACAACCTCGGCGTGGTGTCGACGCTGTCGGACACCATCACCGTGATGCAGCGGGGTTCCGTGCTGGCGGAGGGACCGTACGAGGTGGTCTCGCGCAACCCGCAGGTACTCGAAGCCTATGTGGGGGTGCAGGAAGATGACTAGCCCGAGCGCGCGGCAGGATGCCGCCATCCCTCTCGTCATTCGCGGCCTGCATGCCTGGTACGGCGAATCGCACGTGCTGCACGGCGTCGACCTGGAGGTGCGCCGCGGCGAACTGGTGACGCTGCTGGGCCGCAACGGCGCGGGTCGCAGCAGCACGCTGAAATCCATCATGGGCATGGTCGGCGAGCGACGTGGCTCGATCGTGGTCAACGGCACCGAGACCATCGCCATGGCCCCGCATCGCCTGGCGCCGCTGGGCGTGGGCTACTGCCCGGAGGAGCGAGCCATCTTCTCCTCGCTGTCGACCGAGGAGAACCTGCTGCTGCCGCCCGTGCTGCAGGGGGGCGGCCTGAGCCTGGCCGAGATCTACCAGATGTTCCCGAACCTGCTCGAGCGGCGCCACAGCCCCGGCACGCGGCTGTCCGGCGGCGAGCAACAGATGCTCGCGCTGGCCCGCATCCTGCGCACCGGCGCCAACCTGCTGCTGCTCGACGAGATCACCGAAGGGCTGGCGCCGGTCATCGTGAAGGCGCTGGGCCGCGTGCTGCGCGTTTTGAAGGAGCGCGGCTTCACGATCGTGCTGGTGGAGCAGAACTTCCGCTTTGCTGCCGGCCTCGCGGACCGGCACTGCTTCATCGAGCACGGCCGCGTCAAGGCCGTGCTCGACAAGAAGGAACTGGCGCAACGCGCCGATGAGCTTCACCAATGGCTCGGCGTCTGAGCCGGCATCTCCCGCGATCCACGACTTCCAGAAAGAAAGAGACAACCATCATGAAACCCAATGCCTTGCGAACCCTGGCTGCCGGCCTGGCCACCGCCTCCCTGGCGCTTTCGCTGCATGCGCAGCCCGCGTCGAAGCTTTCCGATGGCGTGGTGCGCCTCGGTGTGCTCACCGACATGTCGGGTGTCTACTCCGACCTCGCCGGACCGGGCTCGCTGATTGCGGCCCAGATGGCGGTCGAGGACTTCGGCGGCAAGGTGCTGGGCGCGCCGGTGGACGTGATCTCCGCCGATCACCAGAACAAGCCCGACCTGGCCGCCAACACCGCGCGCCAATGGTTCGACACGCGCCAGGTCGATGCCATCTTCGACCTGGTCAGCTCCCCCATCTCGCTGGCAGTAATGGAGATCGCGAAGCAGAAGAACAAGATCGCCTTCGTGAACGGCTCCGGCACGTCGCGCGTCACGAATGACAGTTGCAATGCCAACACGGTGCATACCTCCTGGGACAGCTATTCGCAGTCGTACAGCCTGGTCGACGCCATTGCCAAACAGGGTGGCGACAGCTGGTTCTTCGTCACGCTGGACAACGCCGGCGGCCAGAGCGTCGAGAAGGACGGCATCGATGCCGTGAAGGCGGCGGGCGGCAAGGTCGTCGGCAGCGTGCGCTTCCCGCTCAACACGCCGGACTTCTCCTCCTACGTGCTGCAGGCGCAAGCGTCGAAGGCCAAGGTGATCGGGCTGATCGCGTCGGGCGCGGACACAGTCAACGCGGTCAAGGCCATCAACGAATTCGGGCTCACGAAGCAGCAGAAGGTCGCGGCGCTGGTGACCTTCCTGCCCGAGATCCACAGCCTGGGGCTGGACGCGGCACAGGGCCTGATCCTCAACGAAGCCTTCTACTGGGACACCGATGCCGACACGCGGAAGTTCTCGGAGCGCTTCTTCGCCAAGGCGAAGAAGATGCCGGACTCGGTCCATGCCGGCGTGTACTGGTCGGTGACCAACTACCTGCGCGCGGTCCAGGCGGCAGGCACCGACGACACCGCCACGGTGATGAAGAAGATGAAGGACACGCCGGTCAACGACTTGTACGCGCGCCACGGCGCCGTTCGCGAAGACGGCCGGCTGATCTACGACATGCACCTCGTGCAGGTGAAGAAGCCCTCCGAGTCGAAGAAGCCCTGGGACTACTACAACGTGCTCGCCACGATTCCCGCGGCGACGGCGTTCCAGCCGCTCGCGAAGAGCGGCTGCAGCCTGGTCAAGAAGCCATAGGCACCGGGCATGGAAATCCTTGGCGTCCCCTACCAGGCACTGCTGGGGCAGGTGTTCATCGGGCTGGTCAACGGCTCCTTCTACGCCATCCTCAGCCTCGGCCTGGCCATCATCTTCGGCCTGCTGAACGTGGTGAACTTTGCCCATGGCGCGCTCTACATGCTGGGTGCGCTGGTCACCTGGATGGGGCTGAACTACCTCGGCCTGAACTACTGGTTGTCGTTGCTGGCCGCGCCCCTGGTGGTCGGCTGCTTCGGCATCCTGTGCGAGCGGACCATGATCCGCCGCCTGCGAAAGCTCGACCCGATCTACGGCCTGCTGCTGACCTTCGGCATGGCGCAGGTGGTGCAGAGCCTGGCCAGCAACTCCTATGGCGTGACGGGCCTGGCCTACAGCCCGCCGGCGCTGCTGCAGGGCGCGACAGATGTCGGCTTCATGCGGTTGCCCAACTACCGCGCCTGGGTGGTGCTCGCATCGATGGCGGTGTGCCTCGCGACCTGGTACGGCGTCGAGCGCACCCGGCTGGGCGCCTACCTGCGCGCCGGCACGGAGAACCCCGGCATGGTGCAGGCCTTCGGCATCAACCTGCCGCTCATCGTGACGATGACCTACGGCTTCGGCGCAGCGCTGGCCGCCTTTGCCGGCGTGCTGGCGGCGCCCGTGATGCAGGTGAGTCCGCTGATGGGCGCCGACATCGTGGTGGTGGTGTTCGCCGTGGTGGTGGTCGGCGGCATGGGGTCGATCCTCGGATCGATCGTCACGGGGCTCACGCTCGGTGTGGTCGAGGGCCTGACCCGCGTCTACTACCCGCCCGCATCGAATGTCGTGATCTTCGCGATCATGGCCGTGGTGCTGATGTTCCGACCCTCCGGCCTGTTCGGCCAGCAGAAGTGAGAACCGAGATGACCTTGACGACAAGCTCCGACGCATCCCTGCACCGCCTGCGTGCCCCTGGGGTGGCCTTGCTGCTGGCACTGGGGCTGCTGGCGCCGCTCGCGGTGTACCCGGTCTTCATGATGAAGATCTACTGCTTCGCGCTCTTTGCGATGGCCTTCAACTTGCTGTTCGGGTTCGCGGGACTGATGTCCTTCGGACATGCCGCCTTCCTGGGGAGTTCAGCCTACGTGACCGGCTATGCGGTCAAGAGCCTCGGCCTCCCGCCCGAGCTCGGCATCCTCGCGGGCACCGGGGCTGCGGCACTGCTGGGCCTGGGCGTCGGCCGGCTCGCGATCCGGCGCGAAGGCATCTACTTCTCGATGGTGACGCTGGCGCTGGCGCAGATGGTCTATTTCATCTGCGTGCAGGCGCCCTTCACCGGGTCCGAGGACGGCATGCAGGGCATTCCACGCGGACGCCTGTTCGGCTTCATCGACCTGGACAACATGCTCGCGATGTACTACTTCGTGCTGGCGATCTTCCTGTTCGGCTTCTTTGCCGTGTACCGCATCGTGCATTCGCCCTTCGGGCAGGTGCTCAAGGCGATCCGCGAGAACGAGCCGCGCGCCATCTCGCTGGGCTACGACGTGCAACGCTACAAGCTGGTGACCTTCGTCCTGTCCGCGGGGCTGGCGGGCCTGGCCGGCGCGACAAAGACGCTGGTGTTCCAGCTCGTGACCCTGACCGACGTGCATTGGGCCACGTCAGGAGAGGCCGTGCTGATGACGCTGGTGGGCGGCCTGGGCACGATCTTCGGTCCCTTCGTCGGCGCGGTGGTTGTGGTGTCGCTGGAACACCATCTGGCGGGCCTGGGGTCATGGGTCACGTTGATCATGGGGCTCATCTTCATGGCCTGCGTGCTGACGTTTCGCGAAGGTATCGTGGGCACCTTGAATTCGCTGCGCCATCGGCGCAAGGTGCAGCCGCAGCCACAGGGCATGGCGGCGGCACCCGTGACAGCAGAGGCTTGAGAAGGTGTGAAAGAACCCGCCATGCCCGCTCGGTCCGCCAAAACACGCCCGCTCTGCGTTGCAAATGCTCGCCATGGGCCGAGCCATGGCTGTGCTTTGCGCCTTGATCGGACGCGTTGTGACGGCCCGCTCGACCACGCCGGATTCATTCACACCTTCTGACCGAACGACATGGAAAAATTCGACCCCCAGTACAAGAAGAGCAACTTCCCGCAGATCCGACCGGCATGGCTGGCGCTCCGGCAGGAAGCCGTGCTTCAGCCGGAGCAGCGGATCGTCGACGCCCACCATCACTTCTGGGACGAGGAGACCGCGCCCTACCACGCGGACGATCTGCTGGCCGACATCGACGGCGGGCATGCGGTCGAGGCGACCATCCTCGTCGAAGGCAAGGCGCGCTACCGCGAGAGCGGACCCGAGCATCTGCGCCCTGTGGGCGAAACCGAGTTCGCGGCGGCCCAGGCCGAGCGTGCGGCACGTCGGGGCAAGGGCCTTTGCCAGGGCATCGTGGCATGGGCGGACTTGCGCCTGGGTGCGAAAGTCGAGGAGGTCCTGCATGCCCATGCGGATGCGGGCAAGGGCCGGTTCCGCGGCATCCGCAGCCGCGCCGCCTGGAGCAACGACCCTGCGCTCGCCGGTCCGGCCGACGGCCCGCCGGAGGGCTTGCTGAGAGACCCGGTCTTCCAGGCCGGCGTGGACGTCCTGACACGCATGGGCCTGAGCCTGGACGTGTGGGCCTACCACACGCAACTGGCCGACGTGGTGCAGCTCGCACGCGACTGCCCCGGTGCCCGGATCGTGCTGAATCACGTGGGCGGCCCCTTGGGCATCGGGCCGTTTCAGGGCCGTCGCGAAGAGGTCTTCGGCGTTTGGCGTGCGGCCATGCGCGAACTGGGCCGCTGCGAAAACGTCACGGTCAAGCTGGGCGGCCTGGCCATGCCCCGCACCGGCTTTCCTTTTGCGTCTGCGGATGCGCCTGTGTCATCGGAAGTGCTCGCGTCCGCCTGGCGACCGTATGTCGAAACCTGCATCGAGGCCTTCACGCCATCGCAATGCATGTTCGAAAGCAACTTTCCCGTCGACAAGGGCATGTGCGGCTACACCGTGATCTGGAACGCCTTCAAGCGCTTGGCGGGCGGCTGTACGCCTGATGAGCGGAACGCGCTGTTCCATGGGACGGCGGCGCGCGTCTATCGGCTCGACCTGAATGCCGCCAACCGGTAGATAGATATCAGGCAATCGCAAACCATCCGTCCCGCTGCGGGAGCCGCCCGGCATGCCAAGCGCGCTGGTCGCCTTCACTGTGCCGGCCCCTTCGGGGCTCCCCTGCGGTGGTCGTCATTCGCGGGGTCTCGCAGAACTCGCTCCGCTGACGCGCCACTCAGACAGCTGCGAGCCCTGATCCGCGAATGGCTGCGCTCCTCGGCGGCACAGAGGCGGCGCCCAGCGCGCTTGGCATACCGGGCTCTGGGTTGGTTCAAAAGACTTGTTCCTCTCCAGACGTCGAAATGCGCGCCCTATTGGCAGCTTGTGTGCAACTCAGGGCCAGTGTCCTATTCGATCCGGTCACGACGCAGCGAGTGTGTCATCCGCCGGAACCAGCGCGGGCTCGGCTGATAGCGAAGGAAACGGGCCATCGAACGCCCCCTGAGCCCGGTATGCGGTGCGCGCCGGGCGCCGCCTCTGTGCCGCCGAAGCGCGCAGCGATTCGCGGATCAGGGCCACGTGCTGTTTGAGCCGAAGGCAAGTTCACGTGGACCCCGCGGATCGCGAGCACTGCAGGGGAGCCCCGAAGGGGCCGGCACAGTGAAGGCGCCCGGCGCGCACCGCATGCCGGGCGGACTCTGAAGCAAGCGCGAATTCGAACCTACATCGCCCGATAAAAGATGTAATCCGCCTGGTACTTCACAACCTGCTTTTCCCCCATGTTGCCCCCGGCGCAAGGCATGGCAGGCGCGACGCCGCCGCGCGTGGCCACACGCTGGATGTAGCTCACGCCCTGCATCTTCCCGGCACCCGTCGCCGGGTTGGCCTTGACCAGCTGGTACGGGATGTTGTCCGCCCCATTGGGCGCCACCGCGACCTGCGTGGCCGTGATCTTCGAGCCGTCCATGCTCTCCCACGTGGCCGGCGGCCCGTAGTACTTGCCCACCTGTGCCCCCATGCGATCCCACAGCTTCGCATCCGGTCCGACGAAGGCCCACTCGTGCTGGCCGGGCATGTTCGCCTTCACGCGGCATTCGTAAGTGATGTCGCCGGTGCCGACGGTCTCCATGGCCACGACGTGGCCGGCCGGCACCTTCACCGGCTCGGGCAGCATGGCCTGCGAATACATCATGGGCTTGGCGCCCATGCCCGAGCAGGCAGCGAGGCCGGCCAGGCTTGCGATGGCCAGCGCGGCGGGGACGGTACGGAATTGCATGATCGAATCCTTCAGGGTTGGGATGAACGGGAAATGGCGTTGGCCGGCGCGGCTGTTGTCTGCGTTGTGGCCGCGCCTCCAACACCCGGTACGCACCGCCCTCGCCTCTGGATTCAAACTGACGCCCGAATCTGTTTGCGCCTACAAGGCGTACCCCTCTCATGTCCCTGCCTGCGCCACAATCCGCCGATGACTCCCGCGAGCCCCGACGCCGAACTGATGGCGCTGATCGACCGTGTCGGCCAGCGCGACGAGGCGGCGCTGCGCCTGCTCTACGAGCGCACCTCGCCGCGCCTGTTCGGCCTGGCGATGCGCGTGGTGCGCCAGCGCGAATGGGCGGAGGACGTGCTGCAGGAGACCTTCCTCACGATCTGGCGCGTGGCCGTCGACTACCGCGCTTCCCTCAGCCCGCCGATGGCCTGGCTGGGCCTCATCGTGCGCAGCCGCGCGCTCGACCTGCTGCGCAAGCGCACCGCCGATCGGAGCCGTATCACCGACGAGTTCGACGATGTGATGAACGAAACGCTGCCTTCCGACGCCCCTTCGCCACAGGACCTGGCCGATGCCAGCGAGCAGGCCTTCGCCCTGCACCAATGCCTCGGCCAACTCGAAGGCCGGCAGAGGGAAGTGGTCAGCCTGGCCTACCTGCGCGACCTCACGCATGGCGAACTGGCCGAGCAGCTCAAGCTGCCGTTGGGCACCGTCAAGACCTGGATCCGCCGCGGCCTGGAGAAGCTGCGCGATTGCATGGCGCGCATCGCGTGAAAACGGGGCCGCCATGAACATTGCCGCCCATCCCGAACTGCTGGACCTGCTGGCCGCGAGCCATGCGCTGGGCACCATGCGTGGCGGCGCCCGGCGCCGCTTCGAGGCCATCGCCCGCGAGCAGGCGCCGGTCCGCGCGGCGGCGCTGATGTGGCAGGGCCGGCTCGCCAGCATGGCCGAACTCCAGCCCTCGGTGGTGCCCGATGCCGCCGTGTGGACACGCATCCGCAACCTGATCGAGGCCGAACAGGCCAGCGACACCATGGCGCGCCAACGCGCCGCCGCACCCGAAGCGGCGCCCGCGCAGCCCACAACCACCGGCGGCTGGCTGCGCAGCCTCGCGCTGTGGCGCGGCGCCAGCCTGGCCGGCGCGCTCGCCACCGTCATCGCGGTCGTCGCCGGCCTCGACCTGCAGCGCCAATTGCAGACCACGCCCGCAGTCCAATACGTCGCCGTGCTGGCCGACGACAAGGCCACCGCCTCGATGCTCGTGACCTTCGACCCCAAGCACAACCAGCTCGTGCTGCAGCGCCTCGGCAATTTCCAGCCGGGCGCCGACAAGTCGCTGCAGCTCTGGGCCTTGCCCCCCGGCGCGGCGCCGCGTTCGCTCGGCGTGCTGGGGGACGAGCCCGCCTTGAAACTGACCGCCACCGAGGCCAACCTGCGCGCCATCCCCGCGCTGGCCATCAGCCTGGAGCCGCGCGGCGGCGTGCCCAGCGAACGCGGCCCGACCGGCCCCGTGCTGTTCCACGGCCCGCTCATCGAAAAGACGCTTTGACCCTGCAGATGCTCGACGCGCTACCGACTCCCGCCCGCCCGGTTTCCCGCCTGACTGCCACCGCGCGCCTGCGCAGCCTCGCGCTTTGCGCTTCGATGCTGGCCACACTGGCCGCATGGGCCCCAGAAGCCGCGCGCGCGCAGGACTTCCCCCCGCCTCCGCCTGCAGCGGGCGCCCTGTCCGCGGCGGAGACCCGCTGGCACGCCGCGCTCGCCGCCTTCGCGCAGGCGGACAAGGAGGCGCCTCCCGCACCGGACGGCATCGTGTTCGTCGGCAGCTCGACCATCCGCATGTGGAAGCATCTCGCCGCCGATTTCCCCGCGCAGCCGAACGTGCTGAACCGCGGCTTCGGCGGCTCGACGCTGTCCGATTGCAGCCTGCTGGCCCGCGAACTGGTGCTGCGCTACAAGCCGCGCCAGGTGGTCGTCTACGCCGGCGACAACGACCTGGCGGAAGGTCAGACGCCGCTGCAGGTGCTGACGAGCTATGTACGCCTTTCCGCCGCGGTGCGCGCCGAGTTGCCGAACGCGCGCATCAGCTTCATCTCGGTCAAGCCCAGCCCCTCCCGCGCCGCGCTGCTGCCGCAGATCCGGGAAACCAACGACATCGTGGCGGCCTACCTGCGCACCCAGGCCAACAGCGATTTCATCGACATCTACACCCCCATGCTCGGCAGCGATGGCCGTCCGCGCACGGAGCTGTTCCTCCCCGACATGCTGCACATGACCGACGCCGGCTATCGGATCTGGCAATCGGCGGTAGCGCCGCACCTGCTTCCGCCAGAGACGATCGGCGCCAGGCATTGAGCGGGCAGGAATACGGGATCGGAACCCTTGCGACTTCTGCGTTCGGCTTTCCGCTCCCGTCTTCAGGACGTCCGCCGCTCCCACCAATGCGTGACCCGCGCCACCGCGTACAGCCACGCGAACACCACGGCGAGCAGCACCGCGTCGCCCCACGCGGGCCGAGCCAACTGGTTGCTGCCGTAGAACGCGAGCGTCAGCAGCACCGCGAGCAGGTGCGCGCAGAACACCGGCAATGAAGCCGAGCCCATGGCCTCCAGCGGTCGCAGCCAGCTTCGCGGCAGCCGCTCGATCACGGCGGGCCCGAAGCGCACTGCCAGCACGCCGAGGGCCGCGAAGTTGATGACCCGGAACGGCCCCAACTGCCACTTGTCGAACAGCAGGTTCATGGCCACGTCGCCACCGTACGGCGCCTGTCCATCGTCGCCGAAGTGGCGCCACACGAAGCAGTACACCGCCACCACGATCGACGACACCACGATCCACCACGGGAAGTGCAGCGGCTTCGCGCCATGCGCCTGCCGCCCCATGCCGATCCACATGCCGGTGAACCACACGAACTGCCAGGCGAAACTGTTGAACGAACCCATTTCCTCGTAAGGCACCGACAGCCCGAACTCCCGCACGGCCACGCCATAGGCCCATTCGCTCAGCCCGAACTGCGCCATGCCCCACAGCCCGACGCTCGCCAGCATCACCAGGCCCCACCCGTGCCGCAGCGCAAAGCCCAGCACCCACGGGCTCACCAGCATGAAGAAGATGTACATCGGCAGGATGTCGAGCAGCGGCGGCTCGTAGACCAGCAGCAGCCCGCTCACGAAGGCGTCACGCGGATGTGCGAGGTAGTAGGAGACCAGGTCGGTCACGGCCGGCTGCTCGAAGCGCACGCCCAGGCCGGCGATCACGGTGAACAGCAGCAGCAAGGTCGCCGCCTGCGCCCCCCACACCTTCAAGGCCCGCCGCCCGAAGGCCCATCGCATGGCCGTGATGCCCTGGCGCTGCGCCAGCCGGCTGTAGACCAGGCCCGACACGTAGGCCGAGAGCAGCACGAACCCCTCCGCCGCCGAGACGAAACCGAAGGGCTGCCCCAGCGGGTCGGTCAGGCGCGACGGCAGGTGCGTGAGCGTCATCAGCACGAGCATGAGCCCGCGCAGGGCGTCGATTTCCCATTGACGCTTCATCGTGTTGGCTGGCAGGGTCCGGAAGGAAAAACGAACGATGCTACAGGCTTCGCACGTCAATTCAGCCCGGCTTAAGCGACGAAAGCACAATGAAGACCTTCGTTCCACATCCTCGACCACCATGCGCCTGCTGCTCGTAGAAGACGACACCATGATCGGCGAGTCGCTGCTCGATCTGCTGCGCGGCGAGCACTACGCAGTCGACTGGGTGCGCGACGGCGAGATGGCCGACACCGCCCTGCGCTCGCAGAGCTACGACCTGATGCTGCTCGACCTGGGCCTGCCGCGCCGCGACGGCATCGACGTGCTGCGCAGCCTGCGCGCGCGGCGCGACAGCGTGCCGGTGCTGATCGCCACCGCGCGCGATGCGGTCGGCGACCGCGTGGCCGGCCTCGATGCGGGCGCCGATGACTACGTCGTCAAGCCCTACGACATGACCGAGCTGCTGGCCCGCATCCGTGCCCTGATCCGCCGCCGCGCCGGCCACGGCGAGCCGGTGTTCTCGCACATGGGCGTGACGCTCAACCCGGCCACCAAGGAGGCCACGCTCAACAATGTTCCCGTACTGCTGTCCGCGCGCGAATGGGCCGTGATCGAGCCGCTGATCTCGCGTCCCGGCGTGCTGCTGTCGCGCGCGCAGCTGGAAGAAAAGCTCTACAGCTGGAAGGACGACATCAGCAGCAATGCCGTCGAGGTCTACATCCACGGCCTGCGCAAGAAGCTCGGCGCCGGGCTCATCCAGACGGTGCGCGGCCTCGGCTACATGGTGCCGCGCGAATGAACGCTGCAGCGCGTGGCCCCCGGCACTCGCTGCGAGGGCGGCTGCTGCTTTTCGTGCTCGCGTCGATCCTGCTGGCCGGGCTGGGGCTTGGCATCACGACGTATCGAGGCGCCTTGCGCGATGCCGATGCGCTGTTCGACATGCACCTGCAGCAGATGGCGCACACCTTGCGCGGCAGCACCCTGCTCGGCACCAATGCCGATGGCGACTACGGCGAGGAAGGCTACGACGTGTTCGTGCAGATCTGGGGGCCGGACGGCACGCAGGTGTTCCGCTCCGCACGCGCCGAGTTGCCGCCGCAAGCGGTGCTGGGCTTTTCCGATGCGACGGTGAACGGCACGCGCTACCGCGTCTATTCGCTGCAGACGCCGTTGCAGACCGTGCAGATCGCGCAGGACATGGACGCGCGCCTGGCCCGCGCAAGGGGCTTGGCCCTGCGCGCGACGCTGCCCCTGGCCTTGATGGCGCCGCTGCTGATGCTGGCGGTCGGCTGGATCATCACGCGCTCATTGGCGCCGGTGCAGCGCATGCAGCGCGAGGTCGCGGGCCGGGCCGACGACGACCTCTCGCCCCTGCCCGAACAGGGCCTGCCCGACGAGGTGCGACCGCTGGTGCGGGAGCTGAACCTGCTGTTCCAGCGCGTGGGCAATGCCTTCGATGCGCAGCGCAACTTCGTGGCCGACGCGGCGCATGAACTGCGCTCGCCGTTGACCGCGCTCAAGCTGCAGGCCGAATCGCTGCGTCGCGCCGCCGACGACACTAGCCGCGAGCAAGCCACGGTGCGCCTGCAGCAGGGCATCGACCGGTCGATCCGGCTCGTGGGCCAGTTGCTCGCGCTGGCGCGGCAGGAGTCGTCGTCGATGCCGCCGGACGACCCGAGCCAGACGGTAGACCTGGAGGCGCTGGTCGCCGAAGCCATCGCGGCCGTGCTGCCGCAGGCGCAGCAACGCCACATCGACCTTGGCCTCGCAGAGTCCGTGCCGGCGCGCGTGCAGGGCCAGCCCGCCGCGCTGCACATCCTGCTGGGCAACCTGCTCGACAACGCGGTCAAGTACACGCCGGTGAATGGGCGCATCGACGTGACGATCGCGGCGGAAGGCGACGCGACGGTGCTTCGCGTGGAGGACAGTGGGCCGGGCATTCCCGAAGCGGACCGCGAGCGCGCCTTCGACCGCTTCTACCGCGCAGCGGGCGTCGAGGCCAGCGGCAGCGGACTGGGCCTGGCGATCGTGCAGGCGATCGCGCAGCGGCATGGGGCCACGGTGCGGCTGGAGAAGTCGGATCGGCTCCGTGGCCTGAAGGTCAGCGTGTCCTTTCCTGCGGCGTCGCATTCGGCTGCTTGAGGCATCGCCTCAAGCCAGCAGAAGCTCGTCGCGCGAATCGCGCAAGCGGTTCGGGGAGCGCAATCCAATCGCCGCCGCAGATTAAGCCCCTCCTAAGCCCCCCTCCTCATCATTCCGTCATCCACTTCACAAGGACCGAATCATGAGTCTCCAATCCCTCACCCCCACCCGCCTGATGCTGGCACTCGTGACGGCCGGCGTCATTGGCGGCGTCAGCGTCCAGGCGCTGGAAGGGACACACGCTTTTGCGGCAACGCCACCGGTGGCCACGGCGACCACCACCACCGGCATTCCGGTGGCGTTGCCCGATTTCTCCCAGATCACCGCCCAGAACGGCCCGGCCGTGGTGAACATCAGCGTGGTCGGCACGCGCTCGGCGGACGAAACAGCCAGCAACGACGGCGGCAACCCGTTTGCCGACGGCGATCCGTTCAGCGAGTTCTTCAAGCGCTTCGGCGGCGTGCCTCCGGGCATGCAGCAACCCGGCAAGCGTGGCCAGCGCGGCATGCCTTCGCAACCTGACGCGCAGACCGTGCGCGGCCAGGGCTCGGGCTTCATCGTGAGCGCGGACGGCATCATCCTGACCAACGCGCACGTGGTGAAGGGCGCCAAGGAAGTGACCGTCAAGCTCACCGACCGGCGCGAACTCAAAGCCAAGGTGCTGGGCGCCGATCCCAAAACCGACATCGCGGTGCTCAAGGTCGAGGCGAAGAACCTGCCGGTGGTCAAGATCGGCAGTGTCGATGACCTGAAGGTCGGCGAATGGGTGCTGGCCATCGGCTCGCCTTTCGGCTTCGAGAACACGGTGACGGCCGGCGTGGTGAGCGCCAAGGGCCGCTCGCTGCCCGACGACAGCGCGGTGCCCTTCATCCAGACCGACGCGGCGGTGAACCCCGGCAACTCCGGTGGCCCGCTGTTCAATTCGCGCGGCGAAGTGGTCGGCATCAACTCGCAAATCTACAGCCGCACCGGCGGTTACCAGGGCGTGTCCTTCGCGATCCCGATCGACCTGGCCAACAAGATCGAGAAGCAGATCGTGGCGACCGGCAAGGTCGAGCATGCGCGGCTGGGCGTGTCCGTGCAGGAAGTGAACCAGACGCTGGCCGATTCCTTCAAGCTGGACAAGCCGGAAGGCGCGCTGATCGCCAACGTCGAGAAGGGTGGCCCCGGCGACCAGGCCGGCCTGCAGACCGGGGATGTGATCCGCAAGGTCGATGGCAAGCCGATCGTTTCGTCGGGCGACCTGCCGTCGGTGATCAGCATGGCCACGCCGGGCTCGAAGGTGCAACTCGACATCTGGCGCAAGGGCTCCGCCGAGACGATCACGGCCAAGCTCGGCAATGCCAACGACAAGGCCGAGAAGGTCGCAAGCGCGAACGATGCGGCCGGCCAGGGCAAGCTGGGCCTGGCGCTGCGTCCGCTGCAACCCGATGAGCGGCGCGAAGCCGGCATCGACAGCGGCGGCCTGGTGGTCGAGGCGGCGCGCGGCCCCGCAGCGCTGGCGGGCGTGCAACCCGGCGACGTGGTGCTCGCGGTCAATGGCACGCCGGTTCGCAGCGTGGACCAGGTGAAGGACGTGATGAGCAAGTCGCCGGCGTCGGTGGCACTGCTGGTGCAGCGCGGGGACGACAAGATCTTCGTGCCGGTTCGAATCGGCTGAGATCACGCAGGTCCGGGGAGCAAGGCCGAGGGGCGACACGTGGCTCCTTCCGCGGAATTCCCCCGGCCTGCGGCCTTTTGAATTACTGCGCTGGCGGCGGCAGGCGCCAGCCGCACAGGATTTCACGAAAGCCCATGGGCGACCTTTGAAAGCCCGTGGCAAAACTGTTACACAGCGTCAATCCTGCCGGGTGGTTTCGGCTACGCTCACCCGGGTGTTCTACGCCATCCCTCTCGAAAGCAAGCCGACATGGCGCAATCCGCCATGGCTCACGATCCTGTTGATCCTCATCAACGTCGCGATATTCTTCGGCCCCCAACGCACGGAAGAAAAGGCCGAGGCCCGCGCGACGGCCCGCTACCTCTCGACCCAGCTGCCCGACTGGGAGCTGCCTCCCTTCGTGGCCCATCTGGAGCAGAGCGGCCACCGCTTCGCGAAGCAGGCGCGCCAGGCGCTGCGCCGCAAGGACCAGCGTGGCGAACTGGTGGAACTGATGCGCAGCGAGCGCAAGTTCGAAGACAAGCTCCATGCCGACAAGGTCATCACGCCCACCGACCCGCATTACGCCGACTGGAAGTCGCAACGCGCCGACTACGAGCGCATGCTGCCGCCCTCCTTCACGCGCCGATGGGCGATGGATTTCAACGAGGGCGCTCAGGTCGAGCCCGTGACCTGGCTGACTTCGGCCTTCCTGCACAGCAGCACCAGCCACCTCATCGGCAACATGGTGTTCCTGTTCCTGTTCGGCTTCACCGTTGAACTGGCGCTGGGCCGCGCGACCTACCTGGGCTTCTATGTGATCGGCGCGCTGGGCGCATCGGCCATGGCGATGTGGGCCTATGGCGGCAAGGGCAGCTACGGCCTGGGCGCCTCGGGTGCGATCGCCGCGTTGATGGCGATGTATGCCTTGATCTACAAGCTGCGCCGGATCCGCTTCTTCTACCAGTTCTTCTTCTACTTCAACTACATCACGGCGCCGGCGCTGATCCTGCTGCCGATCTGGATGGTCAACGAGGTGGTGCAGCACGTCACGGGCCACACCGGCGTCGGCTACATGACCCACTTGGGCGGGCTGCTCACCGGCACGCTGTTGATGCTGCTGTGGCCCGCCGCGCGTCGCAGCGAGCCCGTGGTGGCACCGACGGCGCCGCCCGATCCGTTCCATGGGCATGTGGAGCGAGCCACGCAGTTCAGCGCGCGCCTGCAGTTCGACCGCGCCGCCACCGAATGGGCCGCTGCCGCCAAGCTGCGGCCGGAAGACCAGCCGACCCTGCGCGCCTTCTTCAACACCGCGCGCCTGCATCCGTCGAGCGATGCCTTCCATCGTGCGGCCAAGCAGATCTTCCGGATGAAGGACGCCGGCCAGGCCACGGTCGATTTCCAGCACGAGAGCTACAAGGTCTACCTCGACCAGGCGAAGCCTTCGGTTCGGCTGAAACCGCGCGACATGGGCCGGCTGGTCACACGCTTCGCGCGCGGCGGCTACATGGACGATGCGCGCCGCCTGTGCCAGGCCTTGTTGGCCAGTGCGCCAGATGACGGCGCGACGGTCGAGGCGCTGACCATGATTGCGTCCTGCGAATGGCAGACGGGGAAGCGCGAGCAGGCATTGAGCTGGTTGCCGCAGTTGCAGAAGCTGGCGCCTGCGCATCCCGTGACACGCATGCTCGGTTAGACAGCCCGGCAAAGGGGTGCCGAGCGACGCCCGCCAGTGGCCGTTGCTTTTGAAGACGCTCGTCGCTACGGAGTTGAGTTAAAACAAGGGTGCGTCCAACGCACCCCTTGTGGGTCGCATCGTCGAGACAAGAACGTTCAGCGGAGCCCCTCATGAAGAAATTCACCCTCCTCCCACTCGGCATTGCGCTTGCGCTCGTTGCGTCGGCAACCGTGGCAGACACGATCAAGAAGCCCGGACTCGACAAGCTCGCCACAGCACAGCACGCCTCACCGCCGACCGACTTCAACGCCCTCCTCGACGCCGCAGCCAAGGCCGACCCAACGCTCCAGGCGGCCATCGATGCGTATCGCAAGAAGGCCCCGCTCGCCGGTGACGACCTCACCAACATCAGCCGCCTGCTCGGCCTCTACAACCGCCTTCGCAACCATGACGCGGTGATCGCCACCACGGCGCGCATGGTCGCGATTCCGACCGTGCGCGACGACAAGATCCCGCCGCACGAGAACAAGGCCATCATCGCGTTCGGCACGCTGGTCGAGGGCATGGCCAAGGACTTCGACTTGCAGTTCCGCAACGTCGACAACCGCATCTTCGAAGTCAAGCTGCCCGCCAACACCGCGACGACCGGCGGCGAGTTCGGCATCCTCACGCATGCCGACGTGGTGCCGGTCGTGGCCGACGAATGGGTGCTGGACGACGGCACCAAGCTCGACCCCTTCAAGCTCACGCGCGTGGGCGACTACCTCTATGGCCGCGGCACCATCGACGACAAGGGCTCGATCGCGGCCGTGCTGTTCGCGATGAAGACGGTGAAGGAAAGCGGCCTGCCGCTGGATCGCACCATCCGCCTCATGATCGAGACCACCGAGGAAACCGGCGGCGATGCGATGAAGTACTACCGGGGCAAGACTGCCCTGCCCGACTACAACATCGTGCTCGACAGCAAGTACCCGGCCGTGGTGGCGGAGAAGGGCTCCGGCGCCCTGAAGGTGTTCTTCCCGGCCGAGCCCACCGACGGCTCGACGGTGGCGATCGTCGCGATGGCGGGCGCCGCGGCCGCCAACACGGTCCCGCAGAACGCGACAGCCAAATTGAAGGGCGGCGACCTGGCGACAGTCGCCGCGAAACTGAACGCCACCAAGGCCGCTTTCATGCAGAAGTACGAAAGCCAGGGCGGCAAGTTCTCGATCGATGTGACGCAGGGCGCCGACAGCGTGGACGTCAAGCTCACGGGCGTCTCGGCCCACGGTTCTCGTCCCGAGGAAGGCGTGAACCCCCTGCCGCGCCTGGCGTTGTTCCTGCAGGAATCCGGCGTGCCGCTCGCCAACAACCACTACGCGAAGGCGACGAAGTACCTGGTCGACCTCTACGGCACCGGCTACCTCGGCGAGAAAATGGGCCTTGGCTACAAGGACGACTTCATGGGCCCGTTGACCTTCTCGCCCAACCTCATCCGCGAGAACGACGGCAAGCTCGAAGTCACGGCCAACGTGCGCATGCCACGCGGCCGCACGCCCGAGGAACTCCAGAAGGCTGTCACCGCCAAGGTCGACGCCTGGGCCGCATCCAATTCCGCGAAGATCACCATCGACTACGACCAGGGCGACTGGATGGCACGCGACCCCAAGGGTGCATGGCTGTCGACGCTGCTCAACATCTTTGGCGACACCACTGGCCTCGAGGCCAAGCCCGTGCCCACCGCCGGCAGCACCACGGCCAAGCTGATGCCCAACGCCATCAACTTCGGGCCGGCCATGCCGGGCAAGAAATACACCGCGCACAACGCGAAGGAATTCAAGGAAGTGGTCGACTTGGATGCCGACATGCAGATGTTCACCGAGATGCTCGTGCGCATCGGGAACCTCAAGCAGATGCAATAGATGCCAATCACGGTTCAGGTTGGCCCAACAGGTTGCGGCTGGCCAGTCAACTCGCGCACCTTTCCGTCGGCGATGAACGCGCCGCCCACCAGCATCCTGAAGGCCGCATCGCGCTGAAACCTCGGCATTGCCAGGGCGGGCGCCAGGAACTCGATCTGCACCGCATGCGGCTGGCCGCGCCGCACGGTTTCGCCGGGGCGCACGAACCAGCGCGCGGTGAAGCCATCGTTGCCGACGACGAGTGCGCAACGATGCTCGCCGATGGCGGCCGGCACGTCCTCGCTCGGCACGGATGTCGATCGCAATGTGAGCTCCACCCACACATGCGGCGCGAAAGTCTCCGGCCCGCCGAAGGTTGGCGGCTCCGGCGCGGGCGGACGCCGCAGCCGACCGATGAGCCACCCGATGATGTTGCCGACGATCGGCAGCCACAGCAGCATCAGCAAGGTGCCGATGTCGCGCAGCATGGAACCCTGCGCCGCGAAGTGCCGCAACAGCGCGCCCGCCACGGCGATGCACAGCAGGACGATCACGATCAGCTTGCGCCGGGACTGGATGGTTGTCATGCCTCGATCGTATCGGGCTACGACAGCACCTCTGCGGCAAGGGGCTCGGGCTGAACTGGCCACCGCTCTCGACGAGAGCCGCCAGCTCCCCGCTGGTCAGGGCTGCACTGTGCTGGCGCCCGCAGCCCGCGCCATCGTGCGACGCGCCTGCAGCACGACGGGCAGGTCCACCATGCAACCATCCAGTTGCACCGCTGCGCCCTCTGCCGCGGCATCGGCGGCGATCACGCGGCGTGCCCAATCCAGCTCAGGTTCGGTCGGGGCGAGCGCCTGGTGGATCAAGGCCACCTGGCGTGGATGGATGCAGAGCTTGCCGCCGTAGCCGAATCGCAGTGCGCGCTGGGCATCGATGCGCAGCCGTGCTTCGTCGTCGATCTGCACCGTCACGCCGTCGACGGCGGGTGCGAGCCGGTTCAGACGCGTGGCAATCGCGACCGCGAAGCGCAGCGGCGCCAGTTCGCTCTCCTGTTCGTCGCCGCACTGGATGCCCATATCGGCCATGAAGTCGATGTGCCCGACCGCGAGGCGAAGCACGCCGGGCGCTGCGGCCAGGGAAGGGAGCGCGGCATAACCCGCTGCGCTCTCGATGATTGGCAAGGTCGCGATGCCATCCAGGCGCTCGTGCACAGCGGCGAGTGCCTGGAGCAATTCGGCCTTGGGCACCATGATGGCGGCGGGCCGTGGATTCAATCCCTTGAGCCACACCAAGTCGTCTTCACCGGCGGCCGTGTCGGAGGCGTTGATCCGCACCACGAGCGGCACGTCGCAGGCCTGGAGCGCGACCCACTCGCGCGCGATGGCCTCGCGCGCCGTTGCCTTCTCCGCGGCGGGCACGCTGTCTTCCAGGTCCAGGATGACGGCATCTGCGCCGCTGCGCGCGGCCTTCTGGAAGCGCTCTGGCCGGTTGCCCGGTACGAAGAGCAGGCTGCGCGCCTGGGCGCAGCGTTGGGTCATGGCGTTCATCGTCATGGTTCGCCTCGCATCAATCGGCGAACTGACCCGCCGCCTTGATCGCAGGGGCGTAGCGCGCAGTCTCCTGCACGAGCCAAGTCTGCAAGCCCGCCGGCGTCTGCTTCGCTTCTGGCACGATGACCGCACCCAGCTCGTCCATGCGTTTGACGACGGCCGGGTCGGCCAGGGCCGCACGCAGCGCCGCGCCGAACTTGTCGACCGCTTCCTTGGGCGTGCCCTTGGGCGCATAGATGCCGTGCCAGACGACGATCTCCGCGCCCTTGAGCCCTTGCTCCGACAGCGTCGGTGCATCGGGCATCGACTTGATGCGCGCGGGCGTCGTCACGCCGTACAGCTTCACCGAACCGGCCTTGATGTATTGCGTGGTCGAGGTGGTCTGGTCGCACAGCAGGTCGACCTGGCCGGCCAGCAGGGCATTCATCGCCGGGCCCGTGCCCTGGTAGGGCACCGTGGTGAGGTTGACGCCCGTCGCCTGGCGGAACAGCATGCCGCACAGGTGCGACACCGCGCCGAGCCCCGCATGCGCCAGCGTGACCTTGTCGCCGTTGGCCTTGAGGTAGGCGCGCAGTTCGTTGAAGTCCTTGGCGGGCAGGTCCTTGCGGCCGAGCAGCGTCATCGGCACGTCGATGACCTGGCTCACGTACTCGAAGTCGGTGAGCGGGTTGTAGGAGAGCTTGCGGTACAGCGCGGGCGCCGTCGCCATGCCGTTGTGGTGGATGAGAAAGGTGTAGCCGTCGGGCTTGGCCCTGGCGGTGTAGGTGGCGGCGATGGTGCCGCCGGCGCCGGTCTTGTTCTCGATGAGCACCGGCTGGTGCAGCGTGCGGCTCATCGCGGCGCCGAGCGTGCGTGCCACGAGGTCGGTCGGGCCGCCGGCCGAGAAAGGAACAACGAGGGTCACGGGCTTGTCGGGATAGGACTGCGCCAGGGCGACTGGCGCCGCGAGCGCAGTCACTAGGGCGAGCGCGCAGGCGACGGCCGCGCGGCGGCGCTGGAAGAAGGTTTGCATCGATGTCTCCTGGATTCTGTTCAGATGGCTTTTTCAGTGCGCATGGCTTCGATCGCGTCCGGGCTGAAGCCCAGTTCGGCGAGGATCGATTCGGTGTGTTGCCCAAGCGCGGGCACGGCGTCCATGCGGGGCGCGAAGTTGCCGTTCTGGCCGGGCGGCAGCAGCGCGGGAACGGGGCCGGTCGGCGTCTCGACCTGCGTCCAGCGTCCGCGCGCCTGCAACTGTTCATGGCTCCAGACGTCCTGCATGTCGTTCATGTGTGCGTTGGCGATCTGCGCGTCGTCGAGGCGCGCGATCACCTGCTCGGCGCTGAGCGATGCAAAGGTGTCGACAATGAGCTGCCGCAGTTCCTGTCTGGCCGCCGTGCGCTTCGAGTTGGATGAGAAACGCTCGTCGGTTGCGAGCGCCGGGCTTTGCAGCACGAGGCGGCAGAAGGCCTCCCATTCGCGCTCGTTCTGCAGCCCCAGCATCACGGTCTTGCCGTCGCCCGCCGGGAACGGGCCATAGGGATAGATGGTCGCGTGCGCGGCGCCCGCGCGCGGCGGCGGCATGGCGCCGTCGAAGGCGTAGTACATCGGGTAGCCCATCCACTCGACCATGCTTTCCAGCATCGACACATCGATGCGGCAGCCCCTGCCCGTGCGTCCGCGCTGGATCAGGGCCGACAGGATGTTGGTGTACGCGTACATGCCCGCCGCGATGTCGGCGATGGAACAGCCGGCCTTCGCGGGTTCATCGGGCGAGCCGGTGATCGAGAGGAAGCCCGACTCGCTCTGGATCAGCAGGTCGTAGGCCTTCTTGTCGCGGTATGGCCCCTTGTTCTGCGTGTCGTCGCCGTAGCCCGAGATGTCGCAGACGATGAGACGCGGATGCTTCTCGCACAAGTCTTCGTACGACAGGCCGAGACGCGCCGCCGCGCCCGGCGCCAGGTTCTGCACCAACACGTCGGCGCCTTCGATCAGCCTGGCCAGCACGTCCTGGGCTTGGGCCTGCTTGACGTCCAGCGTGAGACTTTCCTTGGAGCGATTGGTCCAGACGAAGTGCGAGGCCAGGCCGCGCACGCGCTCGTCATAGGCGCGGGCGAAGTCACCGCTGCCGGGGCGCTCGACCTTGATGACGCGCGCGCCGAGGTCGGCCAGTTGCCGGGTGCAGAACGGCGCCGCGATGGCGTGCTCCAGCGTGACGACGGTGATGCCATCGAGGGGTCGCATGGTCATTCGCCTTAGAAGGAGCGCGGGAGGCCCAGCAGGTGCTCGGCCACGTACGAGAAGATGAGGTTCGTCGAGATCGGCGCCACCTGATACAGCCGCGTCTCACGGAACTTGCGCTCGATGTCGTATTCGTTCGCAAAGCCGAAGCCGCCGTGCGTCTGCATGCACACGTTGGCCGCTTCCCACGAGGCCTTGGCCGCAAGGTACTTCGCCATGTTGGCCTGCGCGCCACACGCCTGGTTGGCATCGAACAACTCGGCCGCCTTGAAGCGCATGAGGTTGGCCGCCTCGATCTCGATGAAAGCATCGGCGATCGGGAACTGAACGCCCTGGTTCTTGCCGATGGGCCGGTCGAACACGATGCGTTCGTTGGCGTACTTCGTGGCGCGGTCGATGAACCAGTAGCCGTCGCCGATGCATTCGGCCGCGATCAGCGTGCGCTCGGCGTTGAGGCCGTCGAGGATGTACTTGAAGCCTTTGCCTTCCTCGCCGATCAGGTTCTCCTCGGGGATCTCGAGGTTGTCGAAGAAGAGCTCGTTGGTCTCGTGGTTGACCAGGTTGGGAATGGGCCGCACGGAGAGGCCGTTATCGATCGCGTGCTTCAGGTCGACGATGAAGATCGACATGCCTTCCGACTTCTTCTTGACCTCGGCGATCGGCGTGGTGCGCGCCAGCAGGATCATCAGGTCGGAGTGCTGCACGCGCGAGATCCAGACCTTCTGGCCGTTGACGACGTAGCGGCCGTCCTTCTTCACGGCGGTGGTCTTGATCTTGGTGGTGTCGGTGCCGGTGGTCGGCTCGGTGACGGC
Source organism: Variovorax robiniae (assembly GCF_037889955.1). NCBI lineage: Bacteria > Pseudomonadati > Pseudomonadota > Betaproteobacteria > Burkholderiales > Comamonadaceae > Variovorax > Variovorax robiniae. Next base: position 203,776 of record NZ_JBBKZS010000006.1, on the reverse strand, counting down.
CATGGACTGGATGCGCAGCTTGCCGGCGGCGATGGGCGGCAGGTACTTGTCCTTCTGTGCCTTGCTGCCGCTGCGCAGCAGCGTGCCCATGTTGTACATCTGGCCATGCACGGCGCCGGAGTTGCCGCCGCTGCGATTGATCTCTTCCATGATGACGCTCGCGGCCGTGAGGCCCAGGCCGGTGCCGCCGTATTCCTCCGGGATCATCGCGGCGAGCCAGCCGGCTTCCATCAGGGCATCGACGAACTTCTCGGGGTAGGCGCGTTGCTCGTCGACCTTGCGGAAGTATTCGTCGGGGAATTGCGCGCACAGGCTGCGGACGGCATCGCGGATTTCCTGGTGCTGGTCGGATTCGTTGTACATGGGTGTCTTGCTGTGAAGTGATGGTCAGGCGAGGGTCGCGGTGGCTTCCATGGCCAGCGCGCCATCGGTGTGTTGGGCCCAGAGCTGGACGGCGCGGCCGTCTTCGCTGCGCTGTCCGCAGACCTCGAAGGGCGTGGTGTCGAAGGTGGGCTTCATCGCGCGGAAGACGAAGCGCGTGACCTTCGCATCCGGCAGGTTGCGGCGCAGCAGGTCCAGCAGCAGCGTCGCGATCAGCGGGCCGTGCACGACCAGGCCCGGATAGCCCTCGACCTCGGTGACATAGCGGCGGTCGTAGTGGATGCGGTGGCCGTTGAAGGTCAGGGCCGAGTAGCGGAACAGGAAGACGTCGTCGGCCTGGATGGGGCGGACCCAATCGCGTTCGGTGGGCGCGGCCTGCGCGGGCGGCACCGGGTCGCCGGGCTTGGGGTTGTCGCGGTAGACGATGTCGTGCTCTTCGTGGATCACCACGCCGTGTTCATCGGAGATCTCGTGGTGCACGCGCACGAACACCAGCGAGCCGCTGCGCCCTTCCTTGCCGCTGACATCGGCGATGCGCGAGTCGCGGCGGATGCTGCTGCCGATGGCCAGCGGGCGCAGGAAGTCGATGCGGCTGCCGGCCCACATGCGGCGCGGCAGCGGCACCGGCGGCAGAAAGCCGCCGCGCTGCGGATGGCCGTCGGGTCCGATCTCCGATTGCCGGGCTATCGGCAGGAAGTACAGCCAGTGCCAGCACGGCGGCACCGGATCGCCGGGCTGCGGTGCGGCGTCGTCGCGGTCCAGCGTGGCCGACAGGGCCTGCACCGGCATGGCGGCGGCGATGTCGGTGCGCGATTCGGTGCGGCCGATCCAGCTGCGCAGGTGTTCGATGTCTAGGGTCATGCGGGGTCTCCTTGCCTGTTCTCTTGAAGACCGATTCTGGTTGGCGCGCCGCTATTTGTGAAATACATTGTCAGCCTACAAGCTATATGACAAACACCTAGCCATGGAACTGCGCCAGTTGCGCTACTTCGTCGGGGTCTGCGAGGCTGGCAGCCTGTTGCAGGCGGCCAGCCGGTTGCATGTGGCGCAGCCGGCGCTCGGGCAGCAGATCGCCGCGCTGGAGCATGAGGTCGGCGGCAAGCTCTTCGATCGGTCCAGCCGCGGCATGGCGTTGACCGATGCGGGACGGGCCTTCCTGGAACATGCGCGGGTGGTGCTGGCCGACGTGGAACGTGCGCGCCTCTCGGTGCGCGACGCCAATGCCGTGCCGCGTGGCGATGTCGCCGTCGGGTTGCCGACGACCATCGCGCTGTCAGTCACGGTGCCGCTGGTGCAGGCCTGCCGCGAGCGCCTGCCGCATGTGCGGCTGAAGGTGGTCGAGGCCTACAGCGGCTTCCTGAGCGAGTGGCTGCGAGGTGGACGGCTCGACCTCGCGATCCTCTTCGGCGATGCCTCGGAGCCCGCGCTGGCCAAGCGTGCGCTGCTGGAGGAACGGCTGGCGCTGGTGACGCCTGCCAACGGACCGCGTCTCGCCACGCGCATCCCCTTGGCCAAGGTAGCGGCCTATCCGCTGGTCCTGCCCGGCCGCGAGCACGGGCTGCGCCGCATCATCGACCAGGCGTGCTCGGCCGCATCCATCGAACTCGACGTGATCGCCGAGATCGATTCGCTGACGAGCGTGAAGAAGGCGGTCGAGGCGGGCATCGGCAGCACCATCCTGTCGATGTCATCGGTGGCCGAGGAAGTGGCGGCCGGCAAGTTGCGCGCCGCGACCATCACGGATGAAGGCATGACGCGGCGCGTGGTGAGTGCGACCAACTTTGCGCGGCCGTCGACGCCTGCCGCGGCTGCGGTCATCGCGCTGGCGACGGAACTGATTCAGCAGATGGTCAAGTCAGGCGTGTGGCCCGCACGGTGGATCGACGTAGGCACTGGCCGGTGAGTCAAACGTCTCGGGAAGTACCGCGACTATCAATGTCGATGCTTGCCGATTGCTCACACCTTCTTGCCCAGGATCCGGTACATCGCCTGGCTCCGAATTTCGTCGGCATACACCACACCCCACCGCTCGCCAGGATAGTCCTTCGACGTCAGCAGTTGTCCGTGGAAACCATTCTCTCGATACCACTCTTCCTTCTCTGCCCAGTCGTCTCGATAGGCCTTGCTCGACAGCATTCCGAGATGCTCCCAATACCAGGTGCGCCCTCCGTGTCTGACCGTGAAGTCCGGAAGCCGATAGTCATCCTTAGACCCCGGAGCAAAGAGACGTTCCTCGTACCTAGGCGATAGGCCGCAGCGCTTGAGCACCTCGTACACGATTACCTCGCTTTTGGAGCGCATCGGAGTGCCATCCTCTGCGCGATGGATCAGGCCATCGGGACGAAATCTCTCCGATACCCTCAGCTCGTTTGCAGTCTCTCCAAGTAGCAGGTCGAACATGAATGTGCTACGTCGCGCAGTTTCTGAGTACGCTGGACTACGCAGCGCATCGAGAACCTCAGTATCACGCTCCAGCAGGACGATGAGGCGTCGGCGAAAGCGCGTTAGTGCCGTATACAGCAATTCGCGCGTAAGTGTCTGGGCCTTGCGAGGAAGGACAAAGATCGCGTCACCGAAGTCGCTACCTTGCGCCTTGTGCACGGTGATCGCGTAGGCCAACTCCAGGCATTCCTTTACCTCGCTTTTCAGGAAGCTGTATCGCGCGGTCGGTTGCGTTGAAAAGAAAACGACTGCACGATCTTCACGATCCTGCGGGCGCTTCTTCCAGGTCTCCGCGACGATGCCGATCTCCCCGTTGGCCACGAAGCGTAGGCCCGCGCTGTCCTTGGGAAGCCACCGCGGCATGTTGACCGTCTGAAGCACTTTGTCTCTGTAAACGATGCCTTGGTCACCCATCGGTGCAGGCCAGCGCGATCTCGCGACGACTGCATTGGCAATCTCTGCGGCGCGAAACTGGCCTTGCAACACTCGATTGATCTCGCTTGTTCCGAATGCGTGGATTCGCGTCGGCGAAAGAATCTGCCATGCCTCGGACTCGCTCCACTTCTCGGCACTGATTCCCAGCGAACGATCGAATGCCTTCGTGTCACCCACAGGCACTCCGATCAACTCAAGCGCTTGTTGAGTCCGTGCGAGAAGTTCTTCGTGATCGTTCCAAGTCAGGAATGTCACATCGCCGAAAGTTCCCGCGCGCGCCGCCTCGGCGGCGATACGGTCATCGGCTGGCGCAGCATAGTCGCGGTATCCATTGGCCAACTGCAGACCCGCACTTACACTTTCTTTGTCACCTACTGTCTCGACTCGCATGCATGTCTGGAGTTCGGCTACTGCGCTGGGGTGGTTGCCTTGCAGCCAGCGGATGATGTCGATAAACGGCCGTCCGGGGCCGATCGGGGGTAGTTGAAAGGGGTCGCCGACGAAGATCAGGCGCTCGATTGATTTGGCATCGACCGCGCGGAACAATGCCGCAAGCAGTTCGACCGATGGCATCGAGCTCTCGTCGATAACCAGTGTCGTCGCGAACCGCTTTCCTTTGGTCGGCTCATCCAAAACGCGGAAGTTTGCGCCCAACATGCCCGCGTCGTTGAGTATCTGATGGATGGTGTTGGCTTGCCGACCGGTGCTTCCCTGTAAGCGAACGCGCGCCTTCCCGGTGGGTGCTGTGAGAATCATCGAGCGCGGGCCTTGAAGCTCGTTCAATTTGCGCAGGAACGTCTTGAGCACGGAGGTCTTTCCGGTTCCAGCGCCTCCTGTAAGGATGCTCAGGCGGTGCGTGAATAAAATCTCCAGCGCAGCGGCCTTCTCCTGAATTGCCTCTTGCTGTCGATCGGTCTTCGGTTCTCCGAAGCCGCCTTGTTCGACTGGCGCCGTCAAAACGGCAACCCAGTCGGGCGAGTCGCCGATGTCAGGAATCTCTCCCGCTTGACTCTTGATGACTTGGGCGATCTCGATCTCGCATCGGCGCACGCGCTTGAGCGCGACTAGTTGAATCTCGTCGGGGCTTTGGCCAGCGCCGCCATCTGCTCCCTTATCCTCTCGGAGCTCAGCCAGCTCATCGTCCTCGGCCGGCGTCTTGTCGACAGCTTCCCATGAGGTTGGCACTGGGATGGCCTTCATCCAAAGGATCTGCTCATGAAACCGACGGTCTTCGCTGCTCCACGCAACATCGGCATTCACTGTGCAGCGACGCTTCTCAGAATGAAAGTTGCTTGCTCGCAATACGAGTGCTTCAAAGGGCAGAACAGTGTCCCCTGCGTCTGCTGCTCGGCGAAGGACGGCACACATCGTCGCTCGGATACGTCGTCTGTCGTTGGGAGCCATCTTCGGCTCGGTGCGAAAACGTGCGGCATGTCCCTCCGGCATCATTCCCTGATCGATGACTTCAAGGCTTACAGCGGCGCTGCGCGCGGTGCCATGGTCCTGTTCGTAGATGAGGTAGGGATTGGCGATGAGATTGTCTACTGAGGCCTCAATGCCTCGGTCCTTGCGCGTTCCGGTGACCACGATGTCGGTGAACTGATCCGATGTCAATTCGAAGCGGATCAATGTTTCGAGCAACGTATGCGAGGGTGCAAGCTTTCGCCACTCTGCAGCGGCAATCAGTAAGCCTTCTGCGAACTGCGGCTTGAGCGACTGCCGCCCCTCAAGGATTGCCTTGAGGTATGCCCAGGAGTTCTCTCCCGACTCTTCGACCGCTCTCAAGACTGTCGCGTGGTACGCGACACCCCGGGCGAACTGAAGGTGATGCAGCAAAGCTCCGATGCCAGGAAATGCGCCACGCCCTCCCCACACCTCGTCGAGGGCCCCACTCAGCCAAGAGAGAGCGCCGTCCCAGTCGCCCTTTACGCCGCGCCCTTCGCGCTGATCGGCTCGTACCTTCTCAAAGGCTGAGGTCAGTGCCAGAAGCGCCGACACGGCGTGCCCGTCGGACAGATGCTCAGCCACGTAGGAAAATGGCAGTGCCAGATCCGCCGGCGGCCGGCATGCGATGGACTCAACTGGAAGGTTGCGAGCGATGTACTCCTGATACGGGAGGCGCACACCTTCGCCAGGAAAGTTGTGAGTCACGCGCCGTGACCACACTGGGAAACGGCCGGGGGTCCGCGTGCTCTTGCCGAAGTAAAGCTGCTCGCCGACTTCGGCGATTCGAGCTACGCCAACTAGTAGTCGATTTGTCGCGTCATCTACGGCATTGCCGCGATTGCAGTAGAAGAAGACAAATGACTTGCCCTCGTCCAATTTGCCCCAGAAGCGTTCAAGCATCGCGCGCTGGCGATCGTCTTCTTGAACCCAAGTTCCTGGTTGCTCGCGCGGTGAGCCTCGCAAGAGGAGGTTTTCCGCTTCGCAGATATCCCGAAAATTGGCCTCGAGCATCCATCGATACGGTGTCGGGCAGATCGTTGCGGGTGGAACTTCTTCGTCCACCGGAGGCAGGCCGCGCTCGGCGAGGGGATCGTGGTGGCGGACCGTATAGCGACGCTCGCCGAAAGCGTTGGCATCTCGTTGACACGGTGGCAGGTAGCCCGTGGCAGCTGCGAGCGTATCGAGCGCGCAACCGGAATTCGACTCTTCAACTTTCAGCTTTCGACCGTCGCGGACATGCTCATGTTCCATACAGGCAGCATTGGTCGATGGGCTCCGGCACAGATGACCGTTCCAAGCGCTGTCGTGCCAGGTCAGGCGAGCAGAGAGATGGGTGGTCAAGGCTTCCTCCGAGCGATGTGTTGGTTAGTGTCTCTGAATTTGGTGCAAGTCTTCTATAACTGCTGCAAGGCAAGGCGCGTATGGCATAGCCCGAAGCGGCATGCCGCCCAGCGACCGCTCTTATTGGGGGGCATCGTGAGGCCCGGAGAAGTTTGAGTGCGGCCCACCAAACTTGCCTTGAGGGAATTCAAAATGACCAACGCTACTATGGCATTGACGACCTCGCAAATGAGGGCATCGACGTCGCCGTACTGCGCCAGTCGATGCAATTCATGGCCCCGCGCCTCATATAGCTTTACGTCGAAGGCTGCGGCGCCGCCTGCGACGAGAGCAGTTTCGGGCGCTTCGGCAGCCGCAATGGCTACCGAAGCGCCCGCGACACCAGGAAGCACCGAGTTGAAGATTCCCAGGCTGCGCCAAGGCAGTTACTTCCCTACTTCCTTCAACCCCGGCGCAACCCTGGCAAGGCGCTCATCGCCTTCATGCAGGATGCATCGTGCAAGCCATCGCCACCTACTCGGTAGACGACATAGTCAGGCCTTTCGGCATGAGAGAACCTCGGACGCTTCAATTGCAAACTCATACAGGCAGCAAACTACGATTCGAGCCCAGGCACCTTCTCCACCTCTTCCGGCTTGTAGATCTTGTGCTGCGCCGCCGGCCCGATCGCATCGGTCACCACCACCAGCCGCCAGAGATCGCCCTTCCTGGCGCCGGCACGTTCCTCGTCCGAAAGCTTGAAGGTCTTCACCTCCGGCGCGGTGCCCTTCACCGCGAGCTTGAGCAGGGTCTTGCCCTTCTTGTCCGTCACCTCGATGTCATAGCCCAGTTTCTGGCTGGACACGTTCTCGGGCTTGTAGCCGTAGCCGGCGAAATGCTTGGTCAGGTACTCCATCGCAGCGGCATGCACCGATTCCGGCGTGATGTCGCCAACGGGAACGGCCTGCACCGGCGCCGCCGGAACACTGCCCCGCGCCCGTGCGGCTTTCACCTCATCCTCGCTCGGCAACCAACCCTGCGGCCCGCGCACCAGCACGGCCAGCTTCTGGTCGGCATCCCAGGAGGCAACGTGCCATTCCTGGTCGTCCTGCACGCGCACCGACACCTTGGCCGCCTTGTCGGTCTCCAGGCCGGCGATGGCGACCCGGTTGGTCTGCAACACGGCCCGCACGCTGAGGCCCAGGTCCAGCGAACGCTTGAGCAGTTGGGCCCGGTCCTTGGCGCGTTGCGATTGCAACGCGGTGCGCTCGCCGCCGCCACCGAGCCGGTGGTGCGTGTCCAGCGACTCCAGGTAGAACCAGCGCCCGCCCGTGCCGACGCTCACGAACTCGGCCCAGATGGTGATGATGACGTTGTCGCCCGATGCGAGCCAGGCCTGGTCGGAGGCCTTCTCGCGCGCATCGAACACACCCATCCGGGAGATGATGTCCACGGGCGTGCGCTTTTCGCCCGTCAGGCGTTTTTCATTGATGACCGCGAGGACCGCGGAGTCGACTTCTTTGTCCATGGGAATGACTGCTGGCTGGATTGGGGGGCGGCCTCGACATGCAGCGGGCCGCGCGGACGCGTATTGTCGCGGCCCGCGTCGCGTGTCGACGTGCCCCACCCCGGAAATCGCGCTTTCGGGGTCAGCCGGCGAGCGTGGCCCCGCGCGTCGTCGGATCGTCATCCCGCAGCAGCCAGCGCACTTCCTCGGTCTGCGGCGTCTTCGGGTAGCGCTTTTTCATGACGTCGAGGATCGGCTTGGCCAGGTCGCGCCGGTCCATGCCCTGGATCAGCACCCGCGCGGCCAACTCGTAGGCATCCGGAATCGCCGCATGCCCGGCGTAGCGCTTGTCGAAACCCTTGAGCAGGGCCAGCGCGGCCCGCGCATCGCCGGCGCGCCATTGCAGTTGCGCAAAGCTCACGATGTTGGACGGGTTCAGGCAAAGGAAGCTCGGGTCCTTCGCGACGCAGGTCGCATGGACCGACATCGCCTCCGACTCCAGCTTGCCGCGCATCAGCAGCTCGATGAAGCTCTTGCCGTGCCGCAGCAGGTCCTCCTGCTTGCCCGCGACGGCCAGCACACGGTGGTAGCGGCGCTGCGCATGCAGGTCGTTCTCGGCCACGCGGGCCGCGTCGTAGGCGATGCCGATGGCGATGTCGGCCTCGCCGTGCTCGATCAGGTCGGCCACGTGGGCGTCGATCTCGCGCGCCTCGTCCGAGGCATCGCGCTCGGCCGGGTTGGCCCGCGAGACGAAACGCAGGTCGATGCCCAGCGCATCGTGGTACTGGTACATCGCATAGCCCAGCAGCGCCGCCATGGCCCAGCTGAAATAGATCAGCGCGAAGTTGATCAGCGGCAGCAGCATCCACGGCTTGACCAGCGGCACCAGCATCGGCACGGCGATGTCGGTGCCGCCGCTCAGGAAGAACAGGAAGGCCCACAGCGACAGGTAGGGCCAACCCATGGCCCGCATCACGCTCCACCACTGCCCCGGATTCAGCGACTCGCCGATGCTGGCGGTCTGCACCAGCGTCACGACCACGGCCGGCAGCGCCAGCGACATGACGGCCCAGGCCAGGATCGACAGGTTCTTCGACAGCAGGCCGCAAGCAGCCGTCACCGCGCCCATCACCAGCAGCACCGCGAACAGCTTCCAAGGCAGTCCGACCAGGTCCGGGTCCGACTGCGTCGGAAAGTCGCGCGTATGCAGGAAGCCTTGCGAGCTGAAGTGGATCACCTTGAAGGCATAGCGGCTCGCCGCCAGCAGGATGCCGATCTCCACCAGAATGGCGACGAAGGGCAGCGGGACGACGAAGACAATCAGGCTCGCGAGCGCCAGCACCGCCGCATACAAGAGCGGTTCCGCTTGCAGAGGGAACAGGAAAAACCGAGGCAATCGCAACCAGAATGGCGTGATGGCGGCGTCGGCCCGCCCGCGCGTTGGAGTCATGGCACTGTGTCCTTTGGTACTCGTACACAAGTGTATCTTTGTGTGAACTGAGCTTGCCAACCTTTGGTCGTCGAGGAGTGACCGTTTGAATATTCATCACAAGGTCGTGGCCGCCACCGTGCTGGCCGCCGTCGCGTTCGGTGCCCAGGCACTGCAGCTCACCGGGCTCACGCCGCAGGGCGAAGTGGCCCGCGTGCGGCAGATCTCCGCCCGCTTCGACCAGGCCGCCGTCAACTTCGGCGACCCGAAGGCGCCAGCGCCGCTGACCGTGAGTTGCACCGATGCGGCGGCGTCCAAGGGCACGGGCCGGTGGGTCAACGAGAAGCAGTGGGTGTACGACTTCGAGAACGACCTGGGCCCGGGCGTGCGCTGCACGGTCACGCGGGTCGCGGGTTTCAAGTCGGCTTCCGGCGCGGAGTTGACCGGCGCCGCGAGCTGGCAGTTCAACACCGGCGGCCCCTTCGTGCGCAGCGTGCGCCCGGGCGGCGGCAGCATCGACGAGCAGCAGTTCTTCCTGCTCGAACTCAACGGCGCCGCCACGTCGCAGAGCCTCCTGGCCAACATGTGGTGCCAGGCCGAGGGCATCGGAGAGCGCATTCCGGTCGTGGCGCTGGCCGACGCCGACCGCGCCGCCCTGCTGCAATCGATGAACGCCACCGAGCGCGCCGCCAGGGAACCGCTGCGCTTTGCGACGGTGCGCTGCAACCGCACACTGCCGCCGTCGGCCAAGGTGCAACTGGTCTACGGCGTCGGCGTGGCGACGCCATCGGGCGTGGTCAACAAGGTGGAGCGCCGCTTCAACTTCCAGGTTCGCGAACCCTTTGCCGTGTCCTTCACCTGCGAGCGCGAGAACGCACAAGCCGCCTGCCTGCCGCTGCGGCCGATGACGCTGACCTTCAATTCGCCGGTGTCGCGGGCCCTTGCCGCGCAGATCGCGCTGAAGGGCGGCGGCAAGACGATCACGCCCAAGTTCGACGACCAGGGCCAGGCCAATGCGGAGACGCTGGTGGACTCGGTGAGCTTCCCCGCGCCTTTCCCCGAGCAGACGCCCTTCACCATCGAACTGCCCGCCGGCTTCAAGGACGCGTCGGACCGCACCATCGCCTCGCCCGGCGCCTTCCCGATGAAGGTCGCCACGGGCGCGATGCCGCCGCTGGCCAAGTTCGCGGCGGCGCCCTTCGGCGTGGTCGAGCGCTTTGCCGAGCCGGGCGGCATGGCCGTGATGCCGGTGACCGTGCGCAACGTGGAGCCGGCCCTGCACCTGCAGGCCCTCACGCCCGGCAAGGTGAGCGACCTCAACCCGCAGACCGACGACGAAATCATCGCGTGGTTCCGCAAGGTGCGCCGCTACGACAACAGCTACACCGTCACCCGCAAGGTGGCCGCGCGCGATGTGAAGGGCCCGCTGCCCAGGATCATCGACAAGGACGACAAGGACAGCGTGCAGACGCGCATGCTGTCCCTGCTCAACGGCCAGACCGGTGTGAAGACGCTGGACATGCCCAAGAGCGAAGGCGCCGGCCCGCGCCCCTTCGAGGTGGTCGGCATTCCGCTCACGCCCGGCTTCCATGTGCTGGAGATCGCCTCGCAGAAGCTCGGCGGTTCGCTGCTCGACGAACGCTTCGGCGCCGACCGCACGATGTACGTGCGCACCAGCGCGCTGGCCACCAACCTGGCCGTGCATTTCAAGCTCGGCCGCGAGAACGCCGTGGCCTGGGTGACCACGCTGGACAAGGGCAAGGTCGTGGCCGGCGCGAAGGTGCGCGTCTCTGGCTGCGCCGGCAAGGAGGTGGCCAGCGGCGTCACCGATGCCAACGGCCTCGTCACGCTCAACGGCATCTCGCCCGAAGCGCCCAAGTGCCCCGGCGACGGCGGCGAGGACGACGTGGACTACAGCAATGGCGCGTACTTCGTCAGCGCACGCGCCAAGGACGACAAGGGCGCCGAAGACCTCGCCTTCACCTGGAGCGACTGGCAACGCGGCATCGAGCCCTGGCGCTTCAACGTGCCGACCAGCCTCGACCCGGAACCCGACCGGGTCGCCCACACCATCTTCGACCGCACGCTGCTGCGCGCGGGAGAGACGGTGTCGATGAAGCACCTGATCCGCACCCAGACGCGCACCGGTTTCGGCCTGCCCGACAGCGTGCCCGACACCCTGGTCATCACGCACACCGGCAGCGGCCAGCAGTTCACGCAAGACCTGAAATGGCGCAAGACCGCGACCGGCGGCCAGAGCGCGGAGAACACCTTCGCCATCCCGCCCGCCGCCAAGCTGGGCGTGTACGAGGTGGTGCTGCGCAACGGCAAGGAACAGGCCGAGGGCGACAACGAGGACGGCCGTCGCCAAAGCTACAACTCCGGCAGCTTCCGCGTCGAGGAGTTCCGCCTGCCCGTGCTGGAAGGCCGCGTCGCGCCCGCCGACAAGAACCCGTTGGTGGCCGTCGCTTCGGTGCCGACAGACGTGCAGATCAACTACGTCGCCGGCGGCGGCGCGGCCAACCTGCCGGTGCGCGTGTCGGCCCTCACGCGCAGCAAGTCGATCGGCTTTTCTGACTACGAGATGTTCAGCTTCACGCCGCCGCGCAAGCAGGACAGCGCCAGCAACGCCGACGAGGAAGCCGCCGCCTCCGACAACAACCGCATCGTGGCCGACAAGCTGCCCGTGACGCTGGACCGCAACGGCGCCGGCAAGGTCACGGTCGACAAGCTGCCCGCCACCAAGGCCCCGCGCGAACTGCTGCTCGAAGCCAGCTATGCCGACCCGAACGGCGAGGTGCAGACGATCCGCAGCACGCAGACCCTCTGGCCCGCCGCCGTCATCGCCGGCATCAAGGCCGAGAACTGGATCTCCACCGACAAGAAGCTCAAGTTTCAGGCGCTCGCGCTCGACCTCGCGGGCAAGCCGCTGGCCGACGTGCCCATCGACGTCAAGGCCACCGCCGTCATCACCACCAGCAGCCGCAAGCGCATGGTCGGCGGCTTCTACACCTACGACAACAAGACCGAGACCAAGGACCTGGGCAGCGTCTGCAAGGGCAAGAGCGACAGCCGCGGCCTGCTGCTCTGCGACGCCTCGCTGTCCGAGCCCGGCCAGGTCGAACTCGTCGTCAACGCCAGCGACAAGGATGGCCGCACCAGCCTGGCTGCCAGTTCCGTCTACGTGACGAAGCAGGGCGAGATCTGGTTCGGCGGCGAAGACAACGACCGCATCGACGTGCTGCCGGAAAAGAAGAGCTACCAGCCCGGCGAAGTCGCCCGCTTCCAGGTGCGCATGCCCTTCCGCTTTGCGACGGCGCTGGTCGCGGTGGAGCGTGAGGGCGTCATCGAGACGCAGGTCGTGCAGCTCAACGGGCAGGACCCGACCGTCACGCTGCAAGTCAAACCCGAATGGGGTCCGAACGCCTACGTCAGCGTGCTGGCCCTGCGCGGCCGGCTGCGCGAGGTGCCGTGGTACAGCTTCTTCACCTGGGGCTTCAAGTCGCCGCGCGAATGGTGGACCGCCTTCTGGTACGAAGGCCGCGAATACGTCGCGCCGACCGCGCTGGTCGACCTCAGCAAGCCCGCCTTCCGGATGGGCTTGGCGGAAATCCGCGTCGGCACCCAGGCCCACCAGATCACGGTGAGCGTGGCCAGCGACAAGCCAAGCTACCCGGTGCGCAGCAAGGCCGAGGTGACCATCACCGGCAAGCTGCCCGACGGCAAGCCCGCGACCGGTGCCGAAGTGGCCCTGGCCGCGGTCGATCAGGCCCTGCTGGAACTGATGCCCAACACCAGCTGGAACCTGCTCGACGCGATGTTGCAGCGGCGCAGCTGGGGCGTGGGCACGTCGACTGCGCAGATGGAGATCGTCGGGCGCCGACACTATGGCCGCAAGGCGGTGCCGGCCGGTGGTGGCGGCGGCAAGGGCCAGACGCGCGAATTGCTCGACACGCTGCTGCTGTGGAACCCGAAGGTCGTGCTCGACGCGAATGGCCAGGCCAAGGTGACAGTGCCGCTCAACGATGCGCTGACCACCTTCAGGATCGTCGCCGTGGCCGATGCGGGCACCGGAATGTTCGGCACCGGCCAGGCCAGCATCCAGGCGACGCAGGACTTGCAGATCATCAGCGGCCTGCCGCCGCTGGTGCGCGAGGACGACCAGTTCCGCGCGCAGATCACGCTGCGCAACACCACGCAGAAGCCGATGAAGGTGGTGGCCACGCCGCGCGCGACGCTGCTCACGATGGAGCCGCAGACGGTCGATATTCCCGCCGGGGAATCTCGCGAAGTGGCCTGGAACGTGACGGCGCCTGCGCAACTGGCGCAGACACGTGCCGAAGCCATCCTCTGGGAGATCTCGGCCAAGGACTCGCTCAACGGCGCGGCCGATGCGCTCAAGGTGCGCCAGCGCATCGTCCCCGCCGTGCCGCTCACGGTGCAGCAGGCCACGCTGGTCCAGGTCGATGGCACCTTCACGCTTGACGTGGCGCCACCGGCGGACGCCCTGCCCGGCCGCGGCGGCCTGCGCTTGGCCCTGCAGCCCAAGCTCGCCGAAGGCCTGCCGGGTGTGCGCGACTGGTTCGCCAACTACCCCTTCATCTGCCTCGAACAGAAGACCAGCAAGGCGGTCGGCCTGCGCGACGCGAAGTTGTGGCAAACCGTGCTCGCGCAACTGCCCACCTACCTCGACGGCGATGGCCTTGCAAGCTACTTCCCGCCGCGCGACGGCGAGTCCAATCGCGGCAGCGACACGCTCACCGCCTACCTGCTCGCGGCCACGCATGAAGCCTCTGCCATCGACCCCGGCTTCGCCATTGCCGACGACGTGCGCGCGCCGATGGAAGCTGGCTTGATCGCCTTCGTCGAGGGCCGCATCCAGCGCGACTTCTGGAGCCCGCGCAAGGACCTCGACGTGCGCAAGCTGGCCGCGCTCGAAGCCCTCTCGCGCTACGGCAAGGCGCAGGGCCGCATGCTCGGCAGCATCACCATCGCGCCCAACCAGTGGCCCACTGGTGCCGTGATCGACTGGCTGCAAATCCTGCAACGCGTGAAGGACGTGCCCAAGCGCGACGAGCGCATGGCCGAGGCCAGCAACATCCTCAAGGCGCGCCTGAGCTACCAGGGCACCAAGCTGATCTTCAGCACCGAGCAGGACGACTACTGGTGGTGGCTGATGACCAACGGCGACGTCAACACCGCCCGCCTGATGCTCGCCGTGATGGACGACCCCGAATGGAAGGAGGACATGGGCCGGCTGGCCAACGGCTTCATCGGCCGCCAGCAGAAAGGCGCATGGCTCACCACCACGGCCAACCTGTGGGGCGGCCTGGCGTTGGAGAAGTTCTCGAAGAAGTTCGAGGCCACGCCAGTCACCGGCCTCACCGCCGCGACCCTCGGCGCGATGAAGGCGCAGGTCGACTGGGGCAAGGTCGAGCGCATCAAGACCAGCGACGCGGGTGGTGCGCCCAACCAGACCACGGCCTTCGGCGCGCCGGCCTCACCCGGCAACCTGCGCAACAACAGCATGTTCCTGCCGTGGCCCGATTCGCCGGCTGCGCGCGACACCTTGCAGGTCACGCAGACCGGCACCGGCAAGCCCTGGCTGACGATGCAGTCCGTGGCCGCCGTGCAGTTGAAGGCGCCCTTCGCGGCCGGCTATGCGATCAAGAAGAGCATCACCCCGGTCGAGCAGGCCACGGCCGGCAAGTACACGCGCGGCGACGTGCTGCGCGTGTCGCTGGAGATCAATGCCAGCGCCGACATGACCTGGGTCGTCATCACCGACCCGATCCCTGGTGGCGCCACGATCCTCGGCGGCGGGCTGGGGCGCGATTCGCAGATCGCGACCCAAGGCGAGAAGAAGTCCGGCACCGGCTGGGCCGCCTTCGAGGAACGGTCCTTCGAATCCTTCCGCAGCTACTACGAGTACCTGCCGAAGGGCGTGGTGAAGATGGAATACACGGTGCGGCTCAACAACGTCGGCGACTTCGCGCTGCCACCGAGCCGGGTGGAGGCGATGTATGCGCCGGAGATGTTCGGGGAGGTGCCGAATGCGCGGGTGAAGGTGGAGGCCGGGAAGTAGTCGGCCGCCTGCTTTTCATTCCAGTTCATCTCGGCTGTTTGGACGGCGAGTACCCGACCCATTTTTTCCGATGCGAACAGGGGCTTGCAATTGTGGAAAAGAGCAACGTGGCCTGTCGCCCAGCCAGCACATACGTGCCGAAATACCTGGGATCGGAATGCAGCGCTGGCTACGATCGCCCCAGCCAATTTTCCAGACCTCCGAATGTCTTCTACCGATACCCCTGCTACTCCCAAGATCAAGCAACCCCCGGTCCTGTTCGCCCGCACGCAGGCCGTCATCGAGCAGGCCGCATCGCTCCTTGGCGGCCCGCTGATCACCTACTGGAACAACCAGCGCGGCTCGGTCTGTTCCAGTGACGTCATCGCGCTGAACGAGGTGCTGGAGCGCATCGGCTCGCACGAGACGATCTACCTATTCCTCAAGTCGGATGGCGGCAGCGGCCAGGTCGCGCTGCGGATGGTCAACCTGCTGCGCCAGCACTGCAGGAACCTGGTCGCGCTGGTGCCGCTGGAATGCGCGTCCGCCGCCACCATGATCACGCTGGGCGCCAACCAGATCCAGATGGGGCCCACGGCCTACCTCACGGCCGTGGACACCTCGCTGAACCATGCACTGTCACCGCTGGACCGGGACAACGACCGCGTGAGCGTCAGCCTGGACGAACTGAACCGCGTGATCCGGCGCTGGCGCGCCGAGCAGGGCGACGCCACCGAGAACCCGTACAAGAGCCTGTTCAGCTACGTGCATCCGCTGGTCATCGGCGCGGTCGACCGGGCCGAGTCGCTGTCGGTCATGCTGTGCCGGGAATTGCTGGCGTACCACATCGCCGACGAAAAGCAGGCGCACGAGATTGCCGCGGCGCTGAACTCCAAGTACCCCTCGCACAGCTATCCGATCCTGCTGAACGAGGCGCGCAAGATCGGCCTGAACGTGGCGCCGCTGCAACCCGACGTGAACGCCCTGCTGCTCGAACTGAACCGCCTCTACAGCGAGATGGGACAGAAGGCGACGACCGACTTCGACGAGATCCGCGCCCACGGCAACGAGATCCTGAACATCCTCGAAGGCAAGGACGTGCAGGTGTTCTTCCAGAACGACAAGGACTGGTTCTACCGCAGCGAAGAGCGGCGCTGGATCACGATGAACGACAACAGCAGCTGGCGGCGCATCGACCGCGTGCGCGGCAAGCTGCGTCGGAGCATCATGCACGTCTCCTGAGGGCGCGCTCCGGCCGAGCGTGCCCGGTTTCCTTCCGAGAGGCGAGACCGCATGAACCTCCGCTCACTGCACAAGACTTCGGCGATCGTCGTCGCCGCCTTCGCATGCCTGCACCTTGCGAACCACTTGGTCTCGCTCTCGGGCGTGCCGGCGCACATCGCGTTCATGGAGAGCGCGCGACACATCTACCGGCAGCCCGTGGTCGAAACGCTCCTGCTCTCTTGCGTCGCATTCCAGGTTGGCAGCGGGCTCTGGCTCGTGCTGCGCGGCTGGCGGCAAAGGCGGGGCGCGGTGGCTTGGCTGCAGGCACTGTCCGGCTTCGTCATTGCAGGCTTTCTGTTGATCCATGTGGGTGCGGTCCTGTATGCGCGCGGCGTGCTGGACCTCGACACGAACTTCTACTTTTCTTCGGCGGGCTTCCACGTCTGGCCGTTCCCGCTCTTCTTCGTGCCCTACTACTTCCTCGCCGTGCTGGCGCTGTTCACGCACATCGGTTGCGCGTTCTTCTGGCGAATGCAACCCGCGTCCTTGCGTGCCCGGCGATGGGTCCTCGCGCTGCCGATGCTGGTCGGCACGGTCATCTCATCGCTGCTCGTGCTCTCCCTCGCCGGCAAGATCCAGCCGGTCGAGGTTCCAGCCAAGTACAAGGCAACCTACACCGGCTTCTTCACGTCCGCACCATGAACGACACGGCACTCCTCATCATCGATGTGCAACAAGGCCTGTGCGAAGGCGCGCATGAGGCCTTTGAGTCGGCACTCGTGATCGACAGGATCAACACGGTTTCCGCGAAGGCCCGGGCAGCGGGCGTTCCAGTGATCTTCATTCAGCATGAAGACGGCGGCCTGCTGAAGCACGGAACGCGCGAATGGCAACTTGCGCAAGGACTTCATGCGGAACCGGCGGACCTGCGCATCCGAAAGACAACGACCGACTCATTCCTGCGCACCGGCCTGGAGGCCGCCTTGCAAGAACGCGAAATCAGCGAACTGGTCATCTGCGGCATGCACACCGAGTTCTGCGTCGACACGACCACACGCAAGGCCCTCGCGCTGGGCTATCCGGTCCTCCTGGTCGAGGACGCGCACACGACCGAGGGCAATGCCTTCGTGACGCCCCGGCAGGTCATCCAGCATCACAACGCGACGCTCACCATCATCTCAAGCTTTGGCCCCAGGGTGCGGACGGTCGCGAGTCACGCAATCAACTTCGGGCTCACGGAAGGCTGAACGCGGAGGCAGACCGGATCTGCCCCCTCGCCGCCCTCAATGCGCAGAAGCCGCCGCAGCCCCCAGCCCCGTCTCCGACCGCACCTGCTGCGCCGGAAACGCGTTGCGCTCCTGCTGGGCATTCCTGCTGCGATCCAGCAACGAGAACAGCCAGATGCCCACGAACCCGATCGTCATCGAAAACAGCGCCGGCGAGGCATACGGGAACAGCGCCGACCCCTTCGGATAGCCCAGCGTCGCCTCCCACACCGAAGGCGACACCACCGTCAGCACAACGGAAGACACCAGCCCCAGGAAGCCGCCGATCACCGCGCCGCGCGTCGTGCAATCCTTCCACAGCACCGACATGAACAGCACCGGGAAGTTGGCCGACGCCGCCACCGCGAAGGCCAGCGACACCATGAAGGCGATGTTCTGCTTCTCGAAGGCGATTCCCAGCAGCACGGCCACGACACCCAGGCAGACCGTGGTGATGCGCGACACCTTGAGCTCCGACGCGCTGTCGGCCTTGCCCTTCTTGACCAGCGTGGCATAGATGTCGTGCGACACCGCCGAGGCACCCGACAGCGTCAGGCCCGCCACCACCGCAAGGATGGTCGCGAAGGCCACCGCCGAGATGAAGCCGTAGAACACGTTGCCGCCGACCGACTTGGCCACCAGCACCGCCGCCATGTTGGCCGCGCCGCCGCCGCCCTTGATCGTGCCCGTCGCGGTGTCGGCGAACTCGGGGTTGGTCAGCACCAGCGTGATCGCGCCGAAGCCGATGATGAAGATCAGCAGGTAGAAGTAGCCGATCCAGGTCGTCGCCCAGAACACCGACTTGCGGGCCTGCTTGGCATCGGGCACGGTGAAGAAGCGCATCAGGATGTGCGGCAGCCCGGCCGTGCCGAACATCAGCGCCATGCCGAAGGAGATGGCCGAGATCGGGTCCTTCACGAAGCCGCCCGGTCCCATGATGCTGAGCCCGATGGCCGCCGCCTCCTCGGGGCTCTTGCCGCCGTTGGCCGCGATCTGCGAGCGCACCTGCACCGACTTGGCGAACAGCGCCTCGGGGCTGAAGCCGAACTGCGCCAGCACCATGAGCGCCATGAAGGTCACGCCGGCCAGCAGCATCACCGCCTTGATGATCTGCACCCAGGTGGTCGCGGTCATGCCGCCGAAGAGCACGTACACCATCATCAGCACGCCGACGATGACCACCGCCACGATGTAGTCGAGCCCGAACAGCAGCTTGATCAGTTGCCCCGCGCCCACCATCTGCGCGATCAGGTAGAAAGCCACCACCACCAGCGTGCCAGAGGCCGCGAAGGCGCGGATCGGCCCGGGCTGGAAGCGGTAGCCCGCCACGTCGGCGAAGGTGAACTTGCCAAGGTTGCGCAGGCGCTCCGCCATCAGGAAGGTGATGACAGGCCAGCCGACCAGGAAGCCGATCGAGTAGATCAGCCCGTCGTAGCCGGTCGCCATCACCGCGGCTGAAATGCCGAGGAAGGAGGCTGCCGACATGTAGTCACCCGCGATCGCCAGCCCGTTCTGGAAGCCGGTGATGCCGCCGCCGGCCGTGTAGAAATCCGATGCCGACTTGGTCCGACCCGCAGCCCACTTGGTGATGTAGAGCGTCAGCAGCACGAAGGCCGAGAACATGCCGATGGCGATCCAGTTGGTCGGCTGCTTTTCTGCCTGGCCGACATCGCCGCCCGCGGCCATCGCCGCACCGGTGCCCAGCAGCAGCGTTGCCGCCAGCGCGAATGATTTGAGGTTGCTGCGGTTCATGGCTTGGCGTCCTCGATGATTTCCGCGGTCAGGCGGTCGAACTCGCCGTTGGCGCGGCGGATGTAGACCGCCGTGATGACGATGGTGAAGACGATCACGCCGAGGCCGATCGGGATGCCGATGCTGGTGACCCCCGCACCCAGCGGCTGTGCCAGGAAGGGCTTGTTGAAGGCGATCAGCGCGATGTAGCCGTAGTACACGATCATCATCAGCGCTGCGAGCAGCCAGCCGAACGCGTTGCGTTTTCGTCGGAGTTCGAGGTACTTGGTATTCGACTGGATCTTCTGGACGGCAGGATCGAGCATGCGTGATTCCTCGGTTGGATGTGAACGTCGGCGCGATTCTGGGTCGACGTTTCCACCCGAGGGGACGGACGCAAAGATTCGTCACATTGCTGGTACTTCTCGCGCGAAATCCCGCCTATGGCGGCGGCCTGTTCGCTCAATCCTCATGCACGGTATCAAGTCCAGGTCACTGCCGCCGCGAACATGTACCCCGCCCCATAGACCGTCTTGATGATCACCGGGTCATGCGGATCGACCTCGATCTTGCGGCGCAGGCGCGAGATGCGCACGTCGATGCTGCGGTCGGTGGGCAGCAGGTCGCGCGCACCCATCAGTTGCTCGCGCGTGAGGATCTGGTGCGGGCGTTCGACGAAGCAACGCAGCACCTGCGTCTCGGCGGTGCCCAGCAAATGCTCGCTGCCGTCCGGCGCGCGCAGGATGTTGGCGGCGCAATCGATGCGCCAGCCCAGGAAGCTGGCATAGCGGCGCTGCTGCGCGCCGGGCGCCCCGTTCGCAGCCATCCGCCGCCGCAGGATGCTGCGCACGCGCGCCACCAACTCGCGCGACTCGAAGGGCTTGGTCATGTAGTCGTCGCCGCCCAGCTCCAGGCCCATCACGCGATCGGCCGTGTGGCCGCGCCCGGTGAGGATCAGCACGCCCGCGCTGGTCTGCGTGGTGATGCGGCGCACCAGGTCGATGCCGTCCATGTCCGGCAGGCCGAGGTCGACGATGCAGAGGTCGGGCTTTTCCGCTTGCAGTCGGCGCAGCATGGCGGTGCCGGTCTGGAAGCCTTCGGCGTTGAAGCCGAATTCCACCAGCGCATTGAGTACGAGCTTGGTCACGGCCGGATCGTCCTCGACCACGAAGATCAGGGACCGGGGGGCGCTCTCGTCGCGCGGGGGGTGGGCTGCGTGTGTGCTCATGGGTAATCGCTCATGCGCGGCATGCCTCGATGGCATCGGCCAGTTGCGCGGGGGTGAAAGGTTTGACGAGCCACGGCACGCCGGCCACGGCGCGATCGCCGGCGGCATTGCCGCTCATCAGGACCACGGCCTGCGCCAGATGCAGCTGGCGCGCGGTGGCAGCGACTTCGCGCCCGTCGACGCCGCCCGGCATGGCCACGTCGGACAGCAGCAGCGCGATGTCGGAAGTCTGTTGCAGCAGGGCCAGCGCCTCGACGCCGCTGTCGGCCTCCAGCACGGCGTAGCCCATGTCAAGCAGGGTGCGCCGCACCACGCGGCGGACCTGCGCATCGTCATCCACCAGCAGTGCCAGGCCGCGCCGGCCCGCAGCCTCGGGCGCGGCTGCCGGCGCGGGCCGCGGATCGACGGCACGCTCGCTCGCCGGCAGCCAGAGCGAGATGGTGGTGCCGCGGCCCGGCTGGCTGCGCACGTCGATCGCGCCGCCCGACTGCTTGATGAAGCCGTAGACCATGGCCATGCCCAGGCCGGTGCCGCTGCCCGGCTGCTTGGTGGTGAAGAAGGGCTCGAACATGTGGGCCATGGTGCGGGCGTCCATGCCGCAACCGTTGTCCTGCACGTCGATGCGCACGCAGTTGCCCGGCGTGGTCTGGAGGGCGGCGGCGGCATTGGCATCCAGGTGCGCCGGCCGCGCCCGCAGCGTCAACTCGCCGCCCGAGGGCATGGCGTCGCGCGCATTCAGCACCATGTTGAGGATGGCCTGTTCCAGCTGGGCGGCATCGATCCAGATGCCCAGCGGCTGTGCCTCCACGTCCACGCCGAGATGGATGCGCTCGGGCAGCGAATGCCGGACCAGCCCTTCGACCGAACGCAACAGCGCCGCCGCATCCGCCGCCCCCGCCTGCAAGGGCTGGCGGCGCGCAAAACGCATCAGTCCCTTCACCAGGTCGGCGCCGCGCCGCGACGCATCGAGCGCGGGCTGGATGTACTCGGGCACGTTGGGGTCGCCGGGGCAAGCGTCCTTCAGCGCCGCGAGGTTGCCGATCACGACGGTGAGGATGTTGTTGAAGTCGTGCGCGAGCCCGCCGGTGAGATGGCCCAACGACTCCAGCTTCTGGGTGCGTGCCAGAAGCTCCTGCGCGCGCTTCTGCTCGGTGATGTCGAAGGTCAGCTCGAAGCAGCCCGCCACCGTGCCGTCGCTGGCGAATTCGGGGACCAGCGAGGTGCGCACGGACCGGCGCTCGCCGGTGTGGATGAACAGCTCGTACTCGAAGGTGACGGATTCGCCCGCCACCGCGCGCAGCACATGGGGCTTGACCAGTGCGTAGACCTCGTCGCCGAGGAAGGCCCGGGCGCTGACGGTCTCCGGCCGCGTGGTGTCGATGCGGAACCACTCGTGGTAGCCGCGGTTGAGATAGCCGTACACCCGGCGGCGGTCGAAGTACGCGACCAACGCCGGGATGGAGTCCATCACCAGGCGCATGCGCTGCTCGCTGCTGACCAGTTCGGCGGTGCGGGCTACCACGCGGCTCTCCAGTTCGGCGTTCTGCTGCCGGATCGTGCGCTCCGCGTTGCGTTGGGCGGTGACGTCGGAATACAGCGTGACGAAGCCGTGGCCGGGCAGCGGCTCGCCGTGGATGTGGAGCACACAGCCGTCTGGCCGCGTGCGCTCCAGGTCGTGCGCCCGGAAGGTGCGGGCCGCGGCCACGCGCTCGGCGACCAGCGCATCGGGGTCGCCGGGTCCGTATTCGCCACGCCGGGCGTTGTAGAGGATGAAGGTCTCGAAGGGCGTGCCGAGGCGCGCCATGCCCGGGGGGAAGTCCAGCAGCCGCTCGTAGGCGCGATTCCACGCGACCAGGCGAAGGTTGGCGTCGAAGATCGACAGGCCCTGGTCGAGCCGGTCGAGCCCGGCCTGCAAGGTCTGGTATCGGGCCAGCGGGGCGGCCTCCTCATCCGTGGCGGCGGCGAATTCGTTGTCTCTCAAGTTGTCTCCCAGCCGTGCGTCGGCGACGCGGGCGCCGAGTCCGATTTATAGCCCAGCGAAGGCTTGCAAACATTCGTCATATTTCGAGCCGACTGCTGCAACGTTGATCGCGGATGCTTCGGGCCATTGTTGAACGCTTCCAAGGAACACATCATGGACCTCGCAACGACCGCCGTCTCATCGCCCTCGGCTTACTCGCCCTCGAAGGACACCGTGCGCAACGCGCACATCTCCGGCCGCGCCGCCTACGACCGCCTGGTCGCCGAGGCCGAGGCCGACCACGAGGGCTACTGGGCCCGGCTGGCGCGCGAGTTCATCACCTGGAAGACCCCCTTCACCCAGGTGCTGGACGACAGCAACGCGCCCTTCTTCAAGTGGTTCGCGGACGGCACGCTGAACGCTTCCTATAACTGCCTGGACCGCAACATCGAACGCGGGCTCGGCCAGAAGACGGCGCTGATCTTCGAGGCCGACGACGGCGCCGTGACGCAGGTGACCTACGCGGAATTGCTCGAACGCACCTGCCGCACCGCCAACGCGCTGCGCTCGCTCGGCGTGCAGAAGGGCGACCGCGTCGTCATCTACATGTCGATGTCGGTCGACGGCGTGGTGGCGATGCAGGCCTGCGCCCGCATCGGCGCGATCCATTCGGTGGTCTTCGGCGGCTTCTCCTCGCAGGCGCTGCGCGACCGCATCGCCGACACCGGCGCGGTGGCGGTGCTCACCGCCGACCAGCAGGTGCGCGGCGGCAAGCACCTGCCGCTCAAGGCCGTGGTCGATGATGCGCTGGCGCTGGGCGGCTGCGACAGCGTGCGGCACGTGCTGGTTACCAAGCGCACCGGCGCCGAGGTGCCGTTCAACGCGCCGCGCGACCTGTGGATGGCGGACCTGCTGGCCGTGCAGCCGACCACCTGCGAGCCCGAATGGGTCAGCGCGGAGCATCCGCTGTTCCTGCTCTACACCTCCGGCTCCACCGGCAAGCCCAAGGGCGTGCAGCACTCGACCGGTGGCTACCTGCTGCATGCGGCGCTGACCTGCAAGTGGACCTTCGACCTCAAGCCCGAGGACGTGTTCTGGTGCACCGCCGACATCGGCTGGGTCACGGGCCACACCTATATCGCCTACGGCCCGCTGGCGCTCGGCGCGACCGAGGTGGTGTTCGAGGGCGTGCCCACCTATCCGGACGCCGGCCGCTTCTGGAAGATGATCCAGGACCACCTGGTCACCGTGTTCTACACCGCGCCGACCGCCATCCGCTCGCTCATCAAGGCCGCGGAAAGCACGCCGACGGCGCATCCGCGCAACTACGACCTCTCCAGCCTGCGCATCCTCGGCTCGGTCGGCGAGCCCATCAATCCCGCCGCCTGGGAGTGGTACCACCAGCACATCGGCGGCGGCCGCTGCCCCATCGTCGACACCTTCTGGCAGACCGAGACCGGCGGCCACATGATCACGCCGCTGCCCGGCGCGCATGACTTGGTGCCCGGCTCCTGCAGCCTGCCCTTCCCCGGCATCGCCGCCGACGTGGTCGACGAAGCCGGCAACCCGGTCCCCTGGGGCCAGGGCGGCATCCTGGTCGTGAAGAAGCCCTGGCCCGCGATGATCCGCAACGTCTGGGGCGACCCGGAACGCTACAAGTCCAGCTACTACCCGCAGGACTTCCAGGGCCGCTACTACCTCGCCGGCGACGGCGCGATCCGCGACGCCGTGACCGGCAACTTCACGATCACCGGCCGCATCGACGACGTGCTGAACGTCAGCGGCCACCGCATGGGCACGATGGAGATCGAATCGGCGCTGGTGTCGTGCACCACGCTGGTGGCGGAAGCCGCCGTGGTGGGCCGGCCCGACGACACCACCGGCGAGGCGATCTGCGCCTTCGTGGTGCTGAAGGGCGCGCTGCCCGCCGGCAAGGAGGCCGCCGCCGTTGCGGGCGAACTGCGCAGCTGGATCGCCCGCGAGATCGGCCCGATCGCCAAGCCGAAGGACATCCGCTTCGCCGAGAACCTGCCGAAGACGCGCAGCGGCAAGATCATGCGGCGCCTGCTGCGCTCGGTGGCCAAGGGGGAGACGTCGACGCAGGATACGTCGACGCTGGAGAACCCGGCGATCCTGGAGCAGCTCGGGCAAGCGTACTGAGAGGTTCATCCATCGCAGAAGTGATTTCAATTTGCCGCGCGCGGCGCATGCTCGGGCCAACTGAACTCCCATTGCAAAGGAGAACACCATGGCCACCGGCAATCCCGCAAACGGCAAAGTCACCTTCGGCAAGAAGCTCGCGTTTTCGAGCAAGCGAAGCGCCAGCTTCGAGCTGACGGACGACAAGAAATCATTCCTCATCCGCTTCGACCCGGCGATGGCCGCCGCGGTCGGCGCGGTGGTGTTCGAAGGCGTGCCGAAGTCGCGCGCGCCGGTGAGCACCAATGTGTATTCGGCGGTCATCCCGGCGAGCGGCGGGCGCGTCAAGACCTCGATCGTGGCGAACGGCTTCGGCAGCACGGAAGCAGGCGCCAGCACGGCCATCATCCTGTCGGCCAACGGACAGCAAAGCGTCACCAACTTTGCACCGGGCAAGGACGACGCGGCCTTCACCGCTTCCATGACGCTGGAAGACGATGCGCTCACCGACATCCGGCTCACCATCGCGCTGATCGCCCGCCGCGACGCCGCGCACCCGGGTGCGGCCGCCATCATCGCGGTCAACGACCTCAGCGTGGACCTGGCCTTGCCGTAACACCTTGTCGCCTCGCAGCGCCGCGAGGGCCGGGTTGCTATAAACGCAACTGGCTCACGCTTTCAATCGAGGCAATTCGTGGCACTGCAATGGTCGCATTCGATCGAGGACATCGACTGGGATGAACTCTCGGCGCTCTACCGCGCCGCACCGCTCGGCGACAAACGTCCCGACTGGCTGAAGGGCGTCTTCACGCACAGCATGTTCCGCTGCTTCGTGCGTGACGACGGTCGCCTGGTCGGCGCGGGCCGGGCGCTCGCGGATGGCGCTGACTGCTCGTACATCTGCGACGTCGCGCTGCTGCCGAGCCATCAGGGCCAAGGCCTCGGGCGGCAGATCCTGTCGACGCTGGTGGAGCTTTCGAGGGGGCACCGCAAGATCATCCTTTACGCGGTGCCGGGCAAGGAGCCGTTCTATCGATCGTTGGGCTTCCGTCGCATGACGACGGCCATGGCGATCTTCGAGGACCAAGGGCTCGCCTCGCGGCGCGGGTACCTGGAAGAAGACAGCTGACATGCATCCGCTGGTCGGCCCGCGCGTCCGCTTGCGGCCCTTGCAGGCATCGGATGCCGGCGCGCTGGTCCGCGCCGCATCCGACGGCGAACTCTGGAAGCTGCCCTTCACCGTCGTGCCCTCAGCGGCCACCGTCGACGCATGGATCGCCACCGCGCTCGCGGGCCGCGACGCCGGCACCGTGCTGCCCTTCGCCATCGAGCTCGTCTCGACCGGCGAGGTCGTCGGCTCCACCCGTTTCTGGAAGGTGGACCGCGCGAACCGAAAACTGGAGATCGGCAGCACCTGGCTGGCTGCGTCATGGCAGAAGAGCTTCGTCAACACCGAGGCCAAGTACCTCATGCTGCGATACGCTTTCGAGGAACTGCACTGCGTACGCGTGCAACTGACGACCGACGAGACCAACCAGCGATCGCGCGCCGCCATCCTCCGCCTCGGCGCCAAGCAGGAAGGCATCGTGCGCAACGAGCGGATCATGCCCAATGGACGCAAGCGCAACTCGGTGCGCTTCAGCATCATCGACGACGAATGGCCGGCCGTCCGGCTGAACCTGGAGACGCGTCTGCAAGCCCACGCCACCTGAACCATGCACATCCGAACCGACGACCTCCGCGGCCCCGAGATCCACGCCCTGCTCGACGAACACCTGCGCAACATGCGGGCGATCTCGCCGCCGGAAAGCGTTCACGCGCTGGACCTCGATGCGCTGCGCCGGCCCGACATCACCTTCTGGACCGCCTGGGACGGCGACGAACTGCTGGGCTGCGGCGCCCTCAAGGAACTCAGCCCGACCCACGGCGAGATCAAGTCCATGCGCACCCCCGAAGCCCGCCGACGCAAGGGCGCCGGCCGCGCCATCCTCGCGCACATCATCGAGGAAGCACGCCGGCGCGCCTACGTTCGCCTGAGCCTGGAGACCGGGCCCATCGCGACCTTCCAGCCCGCGCACAAGCTGTACGCCAGCTTCGGCTTTGCCTACTGCCCGCCCTTCGGCGACTATGTCGAAGACCCGCACAGCGCCTTCATGACCCGACTGCTCACAACGACCCAGGAGACTTGATGCTCGACCTCGCCACGCTACAGAAATTCCTCGACCCGGTCTTCCCGGGCCTCATGGGCGTCAAGCTCGTGGAGGTCGCGCCCGAGCGCGTGCTCGCGACGATGGAAGTCCGGCCCGACCTCTGCACCACCGGCGGCATCCTGCATGGCGGCGCGTACATGGCCTTCGCCGACACGCTGGGCGCCGTCGGCACGGTGCTGAACCTTGCGCAGGGCAAAAAGACGACGACCACCGATTCCAGCACCAAGTTCATCGCCGGGGCACGCGTCGGCACGGTGGTCACCGGGGAGAGCCTGGCGCTGCACCGGGGGCGCACGACGATGGTGTGGCAGACCACGATCAAGAACGCCGATGGCAAGCTGT
The DNA here is from genome assembly GCF_037889955.1 of Variovorax robiniae. Taxonomy (NCBI): domain Bacteria; kingdom Pseudomonadati; phylum Pseudomonadota; class Betaproteobacteria; order Burkholderiales; family Comamonadaceae; genus Variovorax; species Variovorax robiniae. The sequence continues at coordinate 176,653 of NZ_JBBKZS010000006.1, read as the reverse complement.
GCGCGGTGATCACGCAGACGCAATTGGTGCTCGACGGCGGGGGTTGAACCACCCACGTCTTGCGGCGAACCGAGGAAGCCAAGGAGACCCCAATGCCCATCGAACTCGACCACACCATCGTCCCCACGCGCCACAAGCTCGAATCGGCGAAGCAACTGGCCGACCTGCTCGGCGTGCCGTGGGCGGAAACTTCCCTCGGCCCGTTCTCCCCGGTCTTCGTCAACGACGGCCTGACGCTCGACTTCATCGACACCGATGAAGACTTCCCCGTCTACCACTTCTGCTTCCGCGTGAGCGAGCAGCAGTTCGACGCCATCCTCGGGCGCATCCAGGCCGCCGACATCCCGTTCCGCAACACCGTGACCGGCCCGATGAACAACCAGATCAACACCGAGTACGGCGGCCGGATGATCTACTGGAACGTGCCCGACGGCCACCAGTGGGAGATGCTGACGGCAAGCTATGCACGCCCCGCTCCCAACTACTTCCTGCACACGCGCCTGATCGACGCGCCGCGCGAGTTGGTGTTCAGTGCCATCAGCCATCCCGAGCATCTCTCGCGCTGGTGGGGGCCCCGAGGCTTCTCCAGCACCTTCCGCGGTTTCGATTTTCGCAAGGGCGGCGCGTGGCGCTTCACGCTGCATGGCCCGGACGGCACCGACTACCCGAACGAGAACACCTTCGCCGACATCGTGCCTCAGCAGCGCGTGGTGATCGAGCACATCGCCTCGCCGCATCACTTCATCCTGACCATCGACCTGGCCGACCAGGGCCAGCGCACGCTGGTCACCTGGCGCCAGGTCTTCGACACGCCGGAGGAGCGCGAACGCATCGCCCACGTGGTGCCCGAGGCGAACGAGCAGAATCTGGATCGTCTCGCCGCCGTGGTGCGCGACATCCAGACCACTCCACAGGGAAAGCCATGACCAGGCTGATTGCATTTCTTGTAGCCCTCCTCGCCGCATCGGCGTCGAGCCACGCACTCTCGTGCGACGAACTCAAGGCCGAGATCGACCAGAAGATCAAGGCGGGCGGCATCGTCAGCTTCACCTTGACCATTGCCGATGCCGCGTCGACCGAACCCGGCCGGGTGGTGGGCACCTGCGGCAACGGCAAGAGCAAGATCCTCTACGTGCCGGCCGCCGGTTCGGGCGGCAGCGCTTCGCCCCCTTCATCGACCGTCAAGCGGCCTGCTGTCCTCACCGAATGCAAGGCGGGCTTCACCGGCCCGGATTGCTCGATGCGGGTCCAGTAGACGCCCAATGCATCGGGAGCACGCCCATGTGCAGGAACATCAAGACCCTCTTCAACTTCGAGCCGCCGGCCACCGAGCAGGAGATCCGCGACGCGTCGCTGCAGTTCGTGCGCAAGCTCAGCGGCTTCACCGTGCCCTCCAAGAGCAACACCGAAGCCTTCGATCGCGCGGTGGAAGAAGTTGCGTCCACGGCGCGGACGCTGATCCAGTCGCTGGTGACCACGGCCGAGCCACGCGACCGGGAAATCGAGGCGCAGCGGGCCAAGGCCCGTTCAGCCGCGAGGTTCGGCCAACGGGCTTGAATCTCGCCCCGCGCGAGTCTCAAGTCTTCGCGTCCGCCGGCTGCGGCCCCTCGTAGCCTTCGATGATCACCAGGTCGCTGGTCGCCACCGAGGTGCGCAGCTTGATCGCCGCCTGGTACTCCGGCGACTTCCAGCAGTCGAGCGCGGCCTGGTGCGACGGGAACTCGATCACGACGTTGCGCGAACGGCTGGTGCCTTCAGGGTTCTCGAACGCGCCCGCCCGCACCAAGAAGTGCGCGCCGTACTTGCGGAACGGCTCCGCGTTGGCGGCGACGTAGGCCTTGTATTGCTCCGGGTCGGAGACGTCGACGCGCGCGATCCAGTAACCCTTGGGCATGAGGTGCTCCGATCCATGAGGTGCGTTGGGGAGAGCCCGACGATAGGTTCAGCGCTCCGGCGTGGCAAGTCCGGACGTCGGCAGTGCCGGCGACTCGCGACGCGAGGCGAGGTCTTCGGTCAGCTCGGTGCGCAACGCACTGCAGGCCTTGCGCAAGGTTTCATAGTGAGCCTTGCCGACCGCACCAGTGCGCCCTTCGGCCAGCACCGCATGGATGCGCTCCTGCGCGTTGCCGTAGACCTTGCGCGCCGACTCCGACAGGTAGATGCCGCCGGTCTGGAAGTACCAGTCGCGCAGGTCTTCGGAAAGCTTGCGCAGGTCGCTGTATTGCAGTTCGTCATTGCGCGGCCACTGCGGCAGCTTGCCGGTGAGCGACCACAGCAGGATGTAGGCGGCCCTGCGCTGGGTGCGCAACTCGGTGTCGACCGTTGTAGCCAGCGTCAGGGCGGCGCGGTGGTTCTCCTCCGCCAGCTTCAGCGTGTGCTCGAAGCGCCGAAGCGCCGCGTCGGCGCTCTTCTCGGCGACCAGCTTGGCGAACAGCGTGAGACCCGCCGCGACACCGGCGACGCCACCCAGGGCCAGGAAGATTTCGTTCCACGACATCGCGGCTCCTTCCGAAGCGGTTTCCCGTTCCGCGGGATGCTACGAGGGTTGTCGTATGGGCGGAAGGAATTCGGACAGCCGAACGCGGATGTCGCAAAAAAGTACAGCCAAGACAGTTCTTGGCTGTGTTCATTTGCGCGGCTGCGGCGTTCAACGATAAGCCGGGTTTTCGGGCGCGCGGTCGTAGCGGTTCGGTATGCCGTCGCGGTCGCGGTCACCCCGGCCGCGTGAATGCGGTGGCGGCGGTTCGGCGCGCGAGTAGCCGGCGTCGTAGGGCACGGCGACGCAACCCGACAAGGCGGTGACGGCCGCGGCGGCCAGCAGAAGGACTGTTTTCTTCATGATGTTTCCTTTTCCTTTTCAGCCTTCACAATGGCCGGCGTGCCGGTGGCTCACAACGCCGCTTCCGCCCGTGTCCGAGTAGGCCCACGCCCCATGCGCCCCGTCCTTCTTCGCCGTTCATTGCCCTGCCTCGCGTTTGCCGTCCTGTGGGTGGCGGCGATGCCGCGCGCGCAGGCGGTACCGGCCTTCGACGAAGTGCGACGCGATTTCCATCCCTCCGACGTGCGCGTGCTCGACCGCGACGGCGAACTGCTGCAGCGCGTGCGCACCGACGCCGCCGTGCGGCGCGGGCAATGGATCGCGCTGGCCGACGTATCCCCGGCCTTGCGCAGCGCGATGCTGCTGTCGGAGGACAAGCGCTTCTACGAGCACAGCGGCGTGGATTGGCGCGCGGTCTCGGCGTCTGCGTGGGGCAACCTGTGGAACACGCGCACGCGCGGCGCCTCGACCATCACCATGCAACTGGCCGGCCTGCTGGACGAGGACTTGCGCCAGGGTGCCGGTGGTCGCAGCCTGTCGCAGAAGCTCGGTCAGACCGTCGATGCGCAGCGCCTGGAGCGCAGTTGGCGCAAGGACCAGATCCTCGAGGCTTACCTCAACACCGTGCCGTTTCGCGGGGAGGTGGTCGGTATCGATGCCTTGTCGCGCACGCTGTTCGGCAAGGCGCCGAGCGGGCTCGACATGCGCGAGGCCGCGCTTGCCGCTGCGCTTGTTCGCGCGCCCAACGCCAGGCCCGCGCAGGTGGCACAGCGTGCCTGCGAGGTGTTGCGGACGATGGAGGCGACTCAAGCCTCGAAGGCCGACTGTGACGCGATGGACATGTTCGCCAGCGCGGCCTTGCAGCGGCGCGTGTTCGATCCGAGCGAAGGCATCGCACCGCATCTCGGGCGCCGCGTGGCGAAGAGCGCGAACGGCGCGGAAAGCGTCCGCACCACCTTGCGCGCGCCGCTGCAACGCTTCGCGCTCGGGAGCCTGCAACGCCACCTGCGCGAGTTGCGCGGGCGCGAGGTCCAGGACGGCGCGCTGGTCGTGCTCGACAACGCCACCGGCGAGGTGCTGGCATGGGTCGGCTCGTCGGGCCCGCTGAGCCAGGCCGCCGAGGTCGATGGCGTGCTGGCGCAGCGTCAACCCGGTTCCACGCTGAAACCGTTCCTCTATGCAGAGGCAATCGCCGAGCGCAGGCTCACCGCCGCATCGCTGCTGGACGACTCCTCCGCGCAGATCAGCACGGCCAGCGGGCTCTACATCCCGCAGAACTACGACCGGCAGTTCAAGGGCCATGTGTCGGTGCGCACGGCGCTGGCCTCCTCCATCAACGTGCCGGCCGTGCGCACGCTGGTGATGGTGTCGCCCGAGGCCTTCGCGCGGCAGTTGCGGGCAGCAGGCGTATCGCTGCGCGAGAGTGGGGACTACTACGGCTACAGCCTCGCGCTCGGCAGCGCGGAGGTGACTTTGCTGTCGTTGACCAACGGGTACCGGACGCTGGCCAATGGCGGCCGCTTCAGTCCGACGCGGGACGTGGTGCAGGCTCAACCAGGAACCGGCCCGGCGGTTCAGGTCATCGACGCAGGCGCGGCCTTCATCGTCGGCGACATCCTCAGCGACCCCAACGCGCGTGCACTTACGTTTGGCCTCGATAGCGTGCTGGGTACCCGCTTCTGGACCGCCGTCAAGACCGGCACCAGCAAGGACATGCGCGACAACTGGGCCATCGGCTGGTCTCAGCGCTACACCGTCGGCGTGTGGGTCGGCAATGCCAGCGGCGCGCCGATGCGCGACGTGAGCGGCACCAGCGGCGCGGCGCCGGTGTGGGCCGAGGTGATGGGCTTCCTGCACCGGCGCGAACCCAGCCGCGCGCCCTCGCCGCCGCCCGGGCTGGTGCAGGCGCGGGTCACTTTCGGCGCAGGTGCCGACAACGGGCCGCTCGAAGCGGCGCGCAGCGAGTGGTTCCTGCCAGGCACCGAGCAATCGCTGTTCGCCGTCGAGCCGGCGATGGGCGGCGGCGTGGCGGCCCGCATCACCGCACCCGCCGACGGCACCATCCTCGCGCTCGACCCCGATATCCCGCCCGAGCGCCAGCGCGTGCGCTTCGAGGCCACCGGCCGCGCCGTGCGTTGGCGCATGGACGGCAAGCCCTTCGCGCGGGAGAACAGCGTGCAATGGCTGCCCTGGCCCGGCCGCCATGTCGTGCAACTGACCGATGCGCAGGGCACGGTGCTGGACGAGATCCGGCTGGAGGTTCGCGGCGCCGGCGTCAGGGCCGGAAACGCCGTCAACCCGGGCATGGCACGAAGGCAGTAGCCCCACCCCTGCGCGGGTGGCGCCGTTCGCCGATCATCCGGCGTCCCGCATCGGGAAGTTCGCAGATCGAGACACACAGAAATTGCAGCGCGGTTGTTTCCGCGCGCCGCTCCATGAACAAGAACACCCACCGTCCGCTGGTCATCGCCGCGGTCATGGCCTCGATGGCCATGGTCGCGATCGAGGCCACCGTCGTCTCCACCGTGATGCCCCGCATCGCCTCCGACCTCGGCGGCCTGAGCCTCTACAGCTGGGTGTTTGCATCCTTCCTGCTCGCGCAGACGGCGATGACCGTGGTGTTCGGCAAGCTGTCCGACCTGTATGGACGCAAGCCGGTGATGCTCGTGGGCATCACGATCTTCCTTGCGGGCTCGCTGCTCGCCGGCTTTGCCTGGTCGATGCCCGCCATGATCGCCTTCCGGCTGCTCCAGGGCATAGGCGCCGGCGCGGTGCAGCCGATGGCGCTGACCATCGTCGGCGACCTGTACCCGGCGCGCGAGCGCGGCAAGGTGCAGGGCTACCTGGCCAGCGTGTGGGCCGCGTCGTCGGTGCTGGGGCCGCTGGTGGGCGGGCTGATCGTGGGCAACGTGGACTGGGGCTGGATCTTCTGGATGAACGTGCCCGTCGGCATCGCGGCCGCGGCGGGCTTCTGGTTCTTCCTGCACGAGGCGCCCGCGGTCCGACGGACATCGATCGACATCGCCGGCGCAATCCTTTTCACGGTGGGTATCGCGGCGCTGATGATCGGCCTCACCGAATTCGGGCTGGGCCACGCGGGCGTGGGCTGGGCCTGGTCTGGCGTGTTCGCCGTCGTGGCGCTGCTGTTCATCGCGCAGGAGCGGCGCGCGGCCGACCCGATGGTGTCGCTGCGGCTCTGGGGCACGCGCATCATGGCCACACTCAACGGTTCTGCGCTGCTCGGCGGCATGGCGCTGATGGGCGCGACCAGCTTCGTGCCGATGTATGTGCTGGTGGTGCTGGGCCAGACGCCCGTGGTCGCGGGGCTGATGCTCACGATGGTGACGCTGGGCTGGCCGATCGGCGCGACGCTGGCTTCGCGCACCTTCCTGCGCTTCGGACTGTGGCGCTTGATGATCGTGGGCGGAACGCTGTTGCCGCTGGGCACTGCCGTGTTCGCGCTGCTGGGCCCGGGCCATCCGCCGATGGTGGCCGGCGTGGGCTCGTTCCTGCTGGGCCTGGGCATGGGGCTGCTGAGCCTCTCGTCGCTGATCATCATCCAGGAATCCGTCGACGTGGCGCAGCGCGGCATCGCCACGGCATCGAACGTGTTCTCGCGCAACCTCGGTAGCGCGCTGGGCGCCGCGTTCTTTGGCGCGGTGTTCAACTTCGGGCTGGCGCGGCTGCATGGCGGCCAGGCGATCCCGGAGGATCAGCTTCGCCATCTGCTGCGCGATTCGACGGTGCAGGCCGCGGCCGATGCGGGGACGCGGCTGGCACTCGGCGGCGCACTGCATCTGACCTTCATCGCCCTGCTGCTGACCAGCGTGGGAACGATCGTGCTGTCGCTGATGCTGCCCAAGGGCGGCGTCATCGGGAGCATGCGCGAAATGCCCAAGGCATCCTGAGCCGCGCGTGAGCAGGCTCAGTACGTCTTGTAAGGCAGGAACTTCCCCGACAGCACCACGTTGACGCGGTCGCCCTTCGGATCCGGCGTACGCGTGATGTCCATGCTGAAGTCGATCGCGCTCATGATGCCGTCGCCGAATTCCTCGTGGATCAGTTCCTTGATCGTGGTGCCGTAGACGCTGACGATCTCGTACCAGCGGTAGATCAGCGGGTCGGTCGGCACGGCGGTGGGCAGCGAGCCCTTGTACGGCACGACCTGCAGCCACTTCTGCTCCTCGGCGCTGAGGCCGAAGATCTTGCCGACGACCTTGGCCTGCGCGGCATCGAGCGTCATCTGGCCGAGGCAGGCGGCCGTCACCCATTCCTTCGACAGGCCGACCTTCTTCGCGACATCGGCCCACTGGATGCCTTTGGCGACCTTGGCGGTGATGATCTTTTCGGTGACGTCGTTGCGGTTCATGGCTTGGCTCCTTTGGGATTGAACTCGCTTCGAGTGCAAGCAACTGGCGTGCCGTCCCGGCCGCTTCCTCCGGAGAGTACGCCCGGCAGGCCATGCCCTCCGATCGCCTTCACCGCGGCGGTCGCTGCGCGGCACGCCACTGGCAACTATTGCACCCCACCACATTTCGCAATCTCAACCGCAATCGCCGGGACGCGGTATCCTGCGCGCGAACGCATTCGAAGGAATCCAACAACTTGCCGGCATTCCAAGCAACTGGCTCAGATGACCCGCGCATCCAGGGTTCCGATGACGGAACGGACCCGTTCGTTGCCGCCGTGCGTGCCACGCGGATGCCAATGGTCATTACCGACCCTCGCCAGCCGGACAACCCCATCGTCTTCGTCAACGATGCGTTCTGCCGCCTGTCCGGTTACGAGCGCGCCGAGATCCTGGGCCGCAACTGTCGCTTCCTCCAGGGACCCGGGACCGACCGCGAGGCGGTGAGGCAGATCCGCGAGGCAATAGAGGCTCGAAGGTCGGTCCAGCTCGATCTTCTCAACTTCAGAAAGAACGGCGAAGCGTTCTGGAACCGGCTTCTGCTGGGCCCGGTGACCGGGCCGGATGGCGAGGTTGCCTATTTCTTCGCGAGCCAGGTCGACGTGACGCTGGAGCGCGAGCGCGTGCAAGGCCTGGAGAGTTCCAACGCCGCCCTGACCGCGGAGCTGGCAGACCGGGTGCGCGCTGTTCGCAATGGAGAAGCGCGCCTGCTGGCTGCGACTTCGGCGGGGGAGCTGGGCATTTGGGACCTCGACCTCTCGACTCGGGAGCTCTCCGCGTCGGAACACTGCAAGCTCAACTTCGGCCGGGATGCGGCGGCGCCCTTTACATACAGCGAGTTGCTCGAGGCGGTTCATCCGGACGATCGGGCACGGATGCGGGCTGCGGTCGCGGAGACCGTGGCCTCCGGCAAGGACTACCGCATAGAGTACCGCGTCGTCCGCCCCGATGGCCGGCTCGGCTGGGTGCGCATCCACGCCCGGCTTGAACGATCCATCGACGGGCAGCCCTTGCGAATGGCCGGTGTCTCTCAAGACATCTCGCAAGAGATGATCGCCCGGCGTCGTGCCGAACTGCTGGAGTCGCTGGACCGGTATGCGTACGCGGTGATCGACGACCCGGCCGAAATTGCCTTTCGCGCGGCCGAGGCGCTGGGTCGTACCCTGGACGTGAGCCGCGCCGGCTATGGAACGATCAACAAGCAGCAAGAGACCATCACCATCGAACGCGACTGGAACGCGCCGGGAATCAAGACCCTGGCGGGCACGTTGCGTTTCAGGGACTACGGCAGCTACATCGAAGATCTCAAGCGCGGTGAGACGGTGATCTTTGCCGACGCCCGCGTCGATCCCCGCACCCGCGCCACGGCAGACGCGCTGATCGCCATCAGCGCACAGTCAGTGGTCAACATGCCAGTCAGCGAAGATGGCGACCTGGTCGCCCTTCTGTATCTCAATCATGCAACTGCACGCCCCTGGACACCCGATGAGCTGTCACTCGTGCGCGAAGTCGCTCACCGGACCCGGCAGGCCGTGGAGCGCCGCCGCGCGGAGCAGAAGCTGCGCGAACTGGCGGCGTCCCTCGAAAGCCAAGTCAAGGAGCGCACCACCGACTTGATGAAGATCGAAGCGGCATTGCGCCAGTCGCAGAAGATGGAGGCGGTCGGGCAACTGACAGGCGGTCTGGCGCATGATTTCAACAACCTGCTGGGCGCCATCTCGGGCAGCCTTGAAATGCTGAAGCGTCGGCTGCAGGACGACCCGGCTGTCGCGCGCTACGTCGATATCGGCCAGACTGCCACCAGGCGCGCGGCCGGACTCACGCACCGTCTCCTGGCGTTCTCGAGGCAGCAGACGCTGGAGCCACGAATCATCTGCGTCAACGGGCTGATTGCAGATTTCGAGGACCTGGTCAGGCGAACGATTGGTCCGCAAGTGGTTCTGGAAGTGCTGCCCGGCACGGAGGTGTGGACCGTGAGTGCGGATCCGGGACAGCTCGAGAACGCGATACTCAATCTGTGCATCAATGCCCGGGACGCGATGCCCGAAGGCGGCCGGCTTGTCATCGAGACTGCCAATCGTTCGCTCGACGAGCACACGGCCAGCGCGCAGGAGATGCTGCCGGGCCAGTATGTCTCGGTGTGCGTGAGCGACAACGGTTGCGGCATGCCGGCAGATGTGATCGCGCGGGCGTTCGACCCTTTCTTCACGACCAAGCCCATCGGCCTGGGTACCGGACTTGGCTTGTCGATGGTCTATGGCTTCGCCCGCCAGTCCGGGGGGCACGCGCGGATCTGCTCTGAAGTCGGCCGCGGGACGACGGTGTGCGTGTACCTGCCTCGCCATGACGGCGAGATGGAGCCGGGGGCGCGCGCGGCCAGGCCTCTCGAGAGTTTCAACGTGAGCGGGACTGGCGAGACCGTCCTGGTCGTCGACGATGAATCCTCGATGCGCATGCTGATGGCCGAGGCGCTGCGGGAACTGGGCTACACAGTCCTGGAAGCAGCGAACGGACCTCGCGCCATCGAGATCGTGCAGGCGAATCGCTCCATCGTGCTGTTGGTGACCGATGTGGGTCTGCCCGGCGGCATGAATGGCAGGCACGTGGCAGATGCAGCGCGTGCCATGATTCCAAAGCTGCAGGTCTTGTTTGTGACGGGTTATGCCGAAACCGCGGCGCTCAGTCATGGGCACCTGCCGACCGGCATGCAAGTCTTGACCAAACCCTTTGACTTGACGGCGTTCGGTCAACGGGTGCAAGCACTGGTGGGTTCCACGAAACACTGATCCTCGGAGCCCGCAGCGCGCCCAACTGAAACCACGGCAACGGACTCAGCCCTCGCTGCCGTAGTCCACCGGATCGTTGAAAGCCGGGTCATCGTGCAACGCCCAATACCCTTCGTAGAGCCGTGTCGTCACCGGCCCGGGGAACGGCGGCAGCGGCTTCCCGTCGATCTTGCCGATGGGCAGGACGCCGCCGCCGCTCGACGTGAGGAACACCTCGTCGGCATTGCGCAGCGCATCGACCGGCAGCGGTCCCACATGCAACGGAATGTCCAGCTTCCCGCACAACTCCAGCACCGTGCGTCGCGAGATCCCTTCCAGCACGCCCCGGTCCGCCGTGAAGACCTGCCCGTCCTTCACCGCGAACACGTTGAAGCCCGGCCCCTCGGTCACGTTGCCCTCCGCATCGACCACGCAACTGGTGTCGTGCCCGCGGTCGTAGGCGTCGAACATCGATTGCACCAGGTCGATCCAGTGGTAGTTCTTGACGGTCGGGTCGACCGAGGCCGGCGAGATGCGCTGGCGCTCGCTGATGTGCAGGTCGATGCCGGCCAACTGCTTCTCGCGCGAGGCGATCCATACGTACGGCAGCGCATAGGCATAGAAGCGGTTCTGCGCCATGCGCGGGTCCCGGGCGCCGCGCGGCGGCACGCCGCGCGTGCAGACCATCGCGACGTAGCCATCCTGCAGGCCGCCGGCGCGCACGCAACCGTGCAGGATCTCCCGCAACTCGGCGCGCGAGTACGGGATGGCGAGGTGCATCTTCTGCAGGCTGCTGAAGAAGCGGTCCATGTGCGCATCGAGGCGGAAGAAGCTGCCCTTCCAGGTGGTGGCGACGTCGTAGGTCACGTCGGAGCGGGTGAAGCCCCAGTCGAACAGGGAGACCTTGGCCTCCGACAGCGGCGCATACGCACCATCGATGAAGACGCAGCCGCCTTCGAACTGGGCGACGGGCGGGGTGGCAGGAATCGACACGTTGGATCTCCTTGAAGGCTTTGGAACGGCAAGTTGGCAAATTAATTGTACGTCGTTCAATTAAAATTGAACACCGATCAACGACAATGCGCCGATGCCCCCTCCGCGCAAGACCGCCGCTTCCCGCAAGGCCCCGCCGCCCGCAAAAGCGCGCCCCGGTCGCCCGCGCAAGCAGGACACGGCAGGCGGCGGCAACCCGGCGCTGGGCCGCGATCGCATCCTGCAAGCCGCCCTCGCCCTCATCGATCGCAAGGGCCTCCAGGCCTTCAGCATCCGCGAGCTCGCCGCCGACCTCGGCGTGTTCCCGGCCGCGATCTACTGGCACGTGCCGAGTCGCGATGCCCTGGTCTCCGGCGCCATCGCGCTGGCCCTCGCCGACGTCGCCGCCGACCTGTCCGACGGCACCTGGCAAGCCCGCCTGCGTGCCGTGCTGCTGCGCTTCCGGGGGGCCCTGCGCCAGCATCCGAACCTCGCGCCCGCCGTGGCCAGCGAACTGGCCTTCAACGCGGCCTTCGATGCGCCGCTGCTGCAGCATGTGGTGGAAGCGCTGGAGGACGCCCGCTTCGAGGGCGATTCGCTGGTCGACGCCTTCAACGTCGTCATCGCCGCGATGTGCGGCTTTGCCACGCTGGAACTGTCCAGCGCGCCCATGGACGACACGGCCCACTGGGAAGCCGCCTGCCGTGCGCAGATCGACGCGGTGGACCCTGCGCGGCACCCCCACCTCGGCCGCAACCTCGACGCCCTGCGCAACCGCGCCTTCCTGCTGCGCTGGTCAAGCGGCAAGACGCGGCCGCTCGACAGCGGCTTCGAGGCGTGGGTCGACGTGGTGCTGCGCGGGCTGGAGTCGCGCAGCCGGGCGTTGCGTGCCGCACGGCGTGCCTGAACGTCCCGCAGTCGGCACGATCATTGCGGCAGGCGACCATGTTCTCCCTGGACCTGTCCTCCACGCTGCGCCGCCTCTGGGCGATCAACAGCCTGGCGTACAGCATTCGCGTGGCGATCGCGCTGACGGTGCTGGTGGCGGGCTGCTGGTCGCTCGACCGGATGCCGTTGCTGGTGCCCTTGTTCCTTGGCGTGGTGGCCAGCGCGCTGGCCGAGACCGACGACAACTGGCGCGGCCGCGCCCAGACGCTGATGCTGACGCTGGCGTGCTTCGCGACCGTGGCCTTCGCGGTGCAGGCCGCTTTCGCGCATCGCACGGTGTTCGTGCTCGGGCTGATGGGGGGCACTTTCGCGCTCACGATGCTCGGCGCCATCAGCCGGCGCTACCAGGCCATGGGCTTCGCCACGCTGATCCTGGCGCTGTACACCGCCATCGGCATGGACCAGCGCGGCGATGCGGGCCAGGCCTTCTGGCTGGAGCCGGCCCTGCTGCTGGCCGGGGCGAGCTGGTACGGGCTGCTGTCGGTGATCTGGTGCGCGCTCTTCGTCCATCAGCCGGTGCAGCAGTACCTGGCGCTCGTGATGCGCGAACTGGAGGACTACCTGCGGCTCAAGTCCACGCTGTTCGAGCCGGTGCGCGACGACCAGGGCGAGGTGCGCCGGCTGCGGCTCGCGCAGCAGAGCGGCCGCGTGGTGATGGCGCTGAACCAGGCCAAGGAAGGCCTCTTCAACCGCATCGACGCCACGCGCCCCAGCCAGCGCATGGAAGCGTACCTGGGCCTCTACTTCATCGCGCAGGACGTCCATGAGCGGGCCAGTTCCTCGCACTATCCGTACGACGCGCTCATCGATGCCTTCTTCCACAGCGACGTGCTGTTCCGCTGCCAGCGGCTGCTGCGCGTGCAAGGGCGCGCATGCGGCAAGCTGGGGCGGGCCATCCTGTTGCGCGTGCCCTTCGCCAAAGGGAAGGAGAGCACCATGGCCCTGCGCGACCTGCGCAATGCCATCGACCACCTCCACACGCATCCGGATGCGCAGCAGGCCGCGCTGCTGACCTCGCTGCAAGCCCTGGCCGGCAACCTGGCCACGCTCGATGCGCAACTCGCTGGCGCGAGCCATCCGGCACAGCAACTCGGCGTCAACGACGGTGCGCTCTACGACCGCACGCCGCGCTCGTGGGCCGATGCCTGGGGCCGCGTGCGCGAACAGTTCCGCCTCTCGTCGCCACTGCTGCGGCATGCCTTGCGCCTGAGCCTGGCATTGGCCGCGGGCTACGGGCTGATGCGTGCGATCCATGCCCACCAGGGCTACTGGATCCTGCTGACCACCATCTTCGTCTGCCAGCCCAGCTTCAACGCGACGCGGCAACGCATGCTGCAGCGTGTGGCCGGCACCTTCATCGGCCTGGCCCTGGGCTGGGCGCTGTTCGACCTGTTCCCGAGCCTGCTGCTGCAAGCCATGTTCACCGTGGTGGCCGGGGTCCTGTTCTTCAGCACGCGCACCACGCGCTACACCATCGCCACCGCCTCGATGACGCTGGTCGTGCTGATGTGCTTCAACCAGAGCGGGGACGGCCAGGTGCTGATCGTTCCGCGCATGGTCGACACGCTGATCGGCAGCGCGCTCGCCGGCGCGGCCGTGTTCCTGGTGCTGCCCGACTGGCAGGGCCGACGGCTCGACGCCCTGGCCGGCCGCTGCCTCGCGGCGCTGTCGCAGTACCTGCGCGCGCTGGCGCGGCAGTTTCGCGACGGGCGGGTCGACGACCTGGCCTATCGCCTCGCGCGGCGCAACGCGCACAACGCGGATGCCGCGCTCTCGACGGCACTGAACAACCTGATGACCGAGCCCGGCCGCCGCGCGGAGGAAGGCGAGCGCGGCCTGCGCTTCCTGGTGCATTCGCACACGGTGCTCAACTACCTTTCGGGCCTGGGCGCGCACCGAGAGGCATTGGCCGCCGGCGAGCGGTCGAGTGCGCTGCTGGCCGATGCCGAGCAGGTCGCGGATTTCCTGCAGGCGCTGGGCGGCAGCCTGGTGCAGGGCAAGGCGCCTTCGGCCGAGGGTCTGCCGCCGGGCATACCGACGGACCAGGGCGGCGGCGCGAACAGCATCCAGGCGTCGTCTCAACACCTGGTGGCCGAACAACTTCGCCTGATCCACGGCCAACTCGCACCGCTGCACCAGGCCGCGCAATCACTGGTGGGATAGATGCATCGCACAAGTTCCAGCCCACCTGCCGATAATGCCGGCTGCAATCGTTAACCAGCCAGGAAACCGCGACGTGACCGACCTTTCCAAGATCACCTGCATCGAAGACCTGCGAGTGATCGCCAAGCGCCGTGTGCCGCGCATGTTCTACGACTACGCCGACTCCGGCGCATGGACCGAGGGCACCTACCGCGCCAACGAAAGCGACTTCCAGAAGATCAAGCTGCGCCAGCGCGTGGCCATCAACATGGAAGGCCGCTCGACCCGCACCACCATGCTCGGCCAGGAGGTCGCCATGCCGGTGGCCATCGCGCCGACCGGCATGACCGGCATGCAGCATGCCGACGGCGAGATCCTTGGTGCGAAGGCGGCCAAGGCCTTCGGCATTCCGTTCACGCTGTCGACCATGAGCATCTGCTCGCTGGAAGACATCGCCGCCGCCACCAATGGGCATCCGTTCTGGTTCCAGCTCTACGTGATGAAGGACCGCGACTTCGTCGAGCGCCTGATCGACCGGGCCAAGGCCGCCAACTGTTCGGCGCTGCAGATCACGCTCGACCTGCAGATGCTCGGCCAGCGCCACAAGGACATCAAGAACGGCCTCACCGCGCCGCCCAAGCCGACCATTGCCAACCTCATCAACCTGGCCACCAAGCCGCGCTGGTGCATGGGCATGCTGAATACCAAGCACCGCACCTTCGGCAACATCGTCGGGCATGCGAAGAACGTGGGCGACGTGTCCTCGCTCTCGTCATGGACAGCCGAGCAGTTCGACCCGGCCCTGAGCTGGGCAGATGTCGAATGGATCAAGAAGCGCTGGGGCGGCAAGATCATCCTCAAGGGCATCATGGACGTGGAAGACGCGCGGCTGGCCGTCGCGAGCGGCGCGGATGCACTGATCGTGTCGAACCATGGCGGGCGCCAGCTCGATGGCGCGCAATCCTCCATCGAGGCGCTGCCTGCCATCGCGGATGCCGTGGGCCGTGAAATCGAGGTCTGGATGGATGGCGGCATCCGCAGCGGGCAGGACGTGTTGAAGGCCCGTGCCCTCGGCGCGCAGGGCACGTTGATCGGCCGCACCTTCCTCTATGCGCTCGGCGCCTTCGGCGAGGAAGGCGTGACGCGGGCGCTGCAGATCCTGCACAAGGAACTGGACATCACGATGGCCTTCTGCGGGCGGACGAAGATCGACCAGGTGGATTCGAGCATCCTGGTGCCGGGGACGTTCTGAGCCTGACCCGATTGGGCCTGTTGCGGGAATGTGGCGCACTGCCAAGTCCGCCCGGCATGCGGTGCGCGCCGGCTGCCTTCACTGTGCCGGTCGCTTCGCGACTCCCTTGCAGTGCTCGCGTTCGGCGGGGTCCATGTGAACTCGCTTCGCTCAAACAGCACATGGCCCTGATCCGCCAAACGCTGCGCGCTTCAGCGGCACAGAGGCGGCATCCGTCGCGCACCGCATGCCGGGCTCCGGGGTTGATCGACGGGCTCTGGCGCCGCTGAGCGGCAACACGCTGCGCCGCTTCACTGCACCGTTGCTTCGACTTCGGCTTCACGGCCGCGGGGGCTGCAACGGGCCCACGGTCAGCGGCGATTGCATGGCGCTGTTTTGACTCTTCGAGACGCTACAACCTCCGATCACGCCAAGCCCGGCAGACCATGCCCTCCGGTCGCCGCCTCTGTGGCGCCGAGGAGCGCAGCTTTCCGCGGGTCAGGGCCACATGCTGTCTGAGCCGAAGGCGAGTTCATGTGGACCCCGCGGAAAGCGAGCACCGCAGGGGAGTCGCGCAGCGACCGTCACAGTGAAGGCGACCGGAGGGCATGGTCTGCCGGGCGCTCCCCGCGAAGTACAGGGACAGCGCGACATGCGCCGGTTCCTCGCCAGACCGCTTCAATCGTCGCGCTGCGGCGTCGCCGGAAGCGGCTTCAGGTTGGTGAAGCCCATGTACGCCGTCGGCGCGTAGCTGTCGGGTTCCGGGCGAGGTTCCGGCACGACGAAATCCTGGAAGTCGGTCGGCTCGAAATGCGTGTCGCGCTTGACGGGCGCCAACGTGTGACGCTCCTTGGCACTCGCGCGCAGTCGCGCCAGGTCAGCCCGGACTTCCTCGAGCGAACGCATCGGCTTGGCGACCGCGGGCACGGCCACGGGCGCGGCGACGACTAGCGGCGGCTCCGGCTTGGGTGCGGGGGGCTTGCTGAGTTGCTCTTCCCAGTCGACCGGGACCACGGAAACGGCCTTCTTGACGGGCGCTGCGGCCATCGGTGCCAGTGGTGGCGCCAGGGTCGGTTCGATGCGAGGCGTCGATTCCGGTTGCGAGGGTGCGGCCGCCGCAGGCGCAACGGGTTTGACTGGGGCATCTGCCAAGACCGTCGCCGCAGGGACCGCGGTCGCGACGGCCACCGCCTTGGCCTGCGCCGCGCGCACCGCAGACGCCAATGGCGCTGTCGGCGGCACGTTCCGCGCGGGCGCCCGCGACGCGGTGGTCTGCGGTGGCACCGCGGTCGGCCCACCCTCGAACGACATCACGCGAGGCGCCGGCCGCGCGAGCCTGTGTCTTCTCGGGCCTCTCCAGAAACCACTCAGGTAGCGACGGACTGATCTGATCCAGCGAGAAGCATTCATCACGATTGGGCCTCGAAAATTTACCCAATTGTTAACTTATGTTTCAGTGAACTGAATCGGTGACAACACCCGCTGTCGCGCGAAGTGCACACAAATGCACGAAGCGCGACCCGCCGTGATGCCTTCAGACGCGAACGGTCATCATGTGCCCCAGCCCGCCGGCCATCAGCTGGTCGGGCCGGTCCGGGAAGTACATCGCGTTCAGGTCATCCGGCCCCAGGTCGCTCACATGCGCGAAGTCCAGCGCCTCCAGCGCTTCCGCAAGCTCTCGCGGATCGAAGTAGGACTTCCACGGCTCCCCCATCCAGGCCAGTTGCACGGTCAGCATGCCGATCAGGATCTGGCGCACGTAGCCCAGGCTCTCGACCGGCGCCAGGTAGTCGAACACCACGCCGCTGCCCGCCGGCAAGGACCGGAAGAAGCGCATCATGTCCATGACCACCTCGTGCTCCAGGTACATCGAGACGCCGAGCCACGAGAAGAAGGCCGGCTGGTCGCGCTTGAAGCCTGCGGCGCGCAGTTCCGTCGCCAGGTCCTGGTGTTCGAAGTCGCAGCTCACATAGCGCAGCGGGCCAGGCTCGGCGATGCCAGCCTCCGCCAGGCGCTCGCGCTTCCAGGCCTGGGTGTTCGGATGGTCGACCTCGAACACGCGCAGCTTCGAAGCCGGGTACGGATTGCGGTAGGCGAAGGTGTCGAGCCCGGCGCCGAGCACGACGAACTGGCCGACGCCCCGCTCGACCGCCGCCGCCAGCTCCGCCTCCGCGAACCGGGCGCGCGCCACCACGAAGGCCCGCAGCGCGCGTGCGGCCTCGTTGTCGAAGAAGCGCCCGCCGAGCGCGATGCGGTCGGCATCCTCGCGGCCGATGATCGGCACCGCGATCGGGTCGTCCATGACCACGGGTCGGTCGAGCAGTTGATGGGCGGCACGACTGGCGGCGACGCCGCGGGCGGTGAGACTGGGTCCGGTTCGCTTCATGGATTCCGTTGGGATGGGCGGGCGGTTCGTCCGCTCGATGAGGAACGCCACAGTATCCACGCGGCCTGCGCGCGGAGGCCTGACGAAGCGTAGGGAAAGGAGCTAGCAGGCTGTTGAAATACGTTACGGGGTCGCGTTTGCGAGAGAAAGGGCCTGATGGTAGGCGCGAGGCGAAGCGTCGTACCGCGCGTACGACCGAGCCTCGTAACGCCCCAGCAGGCCCTTTATCTCGCAAACCCTTCGGGGCGGTGCCTTTGCGGGCGATCTGCGGCGTTGCAGCGCTTGCATGGGCATAAGCCCATGCGGCGCACTGCGCCTTGCATCTCATCCCGCAAAGACACCGCCGCGACCCCGAAACGTATTTCAACAGTCTGCTAGCGCTCCGCCATCCACAGCCGCGGGTACTCGCGCACGAAGCCTTCGCTCGTCACGTGCAGCAGGTCGGCGTAGTCGAAGCGCGGCGCCTGGTACCAGTAGCTGTTGTTGTCGCGGCGCTCATAGCGTTGCGCGAGCAGGGTCAATCCACCGTCCTCCACGTCGAGCCAGGCGGCCGGCGCATCGGCGGCCTCGCCGGGCTTGAGGTTCAGCCGGCGCAGCTGGATCAGGTTGGTGGCCGGCGTGAAACCCAGGTCGAGGTCCACGCAATGCGCCAGGTCGTGCGCCGGCACGTCGTTGAGCTTCCACTCGCCATGCGCGCCGCGCGCCACCGAGAAGTCGATCGCGCTGCCGCCCATCCAGCCCCGCACCGTGCCCCATTGGGTGTGCCAGTTCTTGTCGCAGCGCACGCGGTAATGCAGTTGCGCGATGCGGCCATCGGACTGCCGGAACAGGGCCGTTCCGTCCAGCTGCCACGAATCACCCTGGCGATCGAGCCGGCAGGCATCGTGGCCTGGAAGGTCGAGTCGGTGCCAGAGGGTGGAGGCAACGGGTTGCATGCGTTGATGATGACCTGTGCCATCGCGCAGCGCAAGCCGCCCGAAGCACAATTCGTCCCATGTCGAGATCGCAAACTTCCGCCGCCGTTGCACTGGCCACGGCTTTTCTTGCCGGCGGCGGCACTGCCCAGGCTGCCGTGCTGAAGGACGGCGATATCATCTTCCACACCTCGCGCTCGGCCCAGAGCGTGGCCGTACAGCGCGCCACGGGCTCGCGCTACAGCCACATGGGCATGGTCCTGTACCGGGACGGCAAGCCCTTCGTGTTCGAGGCGGTGGACACGGTGCGTTACACACCGCTGGCGCAATGGACCGCGCGCGGCAACGGCGGGCATTACGTGGTCAAGCGCCTGGGCGATGCCGACGCTGTGCTGACACCGGCCACCCTGGCCCGCCTGCGCACGGAGGCGGGTGCCTTCGAGGGCCGTCGGTACGACCTCACCTTCGAATGGTCGGACCAGCGCATCTACTGTTCCGAACTGGTCTGGAAGCTCTACCAGCGCGCCACCGGCGTGCGCATCGGCGAGTTGGCCCGCATCCGGGACTTCAACCTCTCCGATCCTGCGGTGCGCGCCAGGATGCGCGAGCGCTACGGCGATCAAGTGCCGCTGGACGAGCCAGTGATCTCCCCCGTGGCGATGTTCGACTCGCCCCTGCTCGTCACCGTCGAGCGACGCTAGGAAACACCGGCATCGCGCGAAAATGCCCGCAGTGCCGCCGCCCGACTCCACCACCCCGCCCATTCGCCGCATCGCCCATCTCGACATGGACGCCTTCTTCGCGTCGGTCGAGTTGCTGCGCTATCCGCAGTTGAAGGGCCTGCCGATGGTGATCGGCGGCGGGCGGCGCAAGGTGGACGAGATCCTGTCGCGCGACCATGCCGGCCTGCCCTTGCACGAGGTGCCGGTCGCAGCCTTTCCGCTGCTGAAGGACTACGTCGGCCGCGGCGTCATCACCACGGCCACCTATGCGGCGCGGCAGTTCGGCGTCGGCTCGGCGATGGGCATGATGAAGGCGGCCAAGCTGTGCCCGCAGGCCATCGTGCTGCCGGTGGACTTCGACGAGGTACGGCGCCTGTCGCGCCTGTTCAAGAGCACCATCCGCGAGATCGCGCCGGTGATGGAGGACCGCGGCGTGGACGAGGTCTACATCGACTTCACCGACGTGCCCGGCGGCCAGCGCGAAGGCGGGCGCGTGCTGGCGCGGCTGATCCAGAAGTCGATCCTGCAGGCCACCGGCCTCACCTGCTCCATCGGCGTGGCGCCCAACAAGCTCATCGCCAAGCTGGCGAGCGAGTTCAACAAGCCGAACGGCATCTCGATCGTGTACGAGAGCGACCTGGAATCGAAGATCTGGCCGCTGGCCGCGCGCAAGGTCAATGGCATCGGACCGAAGGCGGACGAGAAGTTGAAAGGCCTCGGCATCCACACGGTCGGCGAGATCGCGGCGAAGGAGCGCGACTGGCTGATCGCCCACTTCGGCAAGTCCAGCGGCGCCTGGATGCACGAGGTCTCCTGGGGCCGCGACAACCGGCCCGTGGTGACCGAGAGCGAGCCCGTGTCGATGAGCCGCGAGACCACTTTCGAGCGCGACCTGCACGCGGTGCGCGACCGGGCCGAGCTCGGCACGATCTTCACGCAGCTCTGCGAGAAGGTCGGAGAGGACTTGCAGCGCAAGGGCTATGTCGGCAAGACCATCGGCATCAAACTGCGCTACGACGATTTCAAGACCGCCACGCGCGACCACACCATGCCCACCTTCACCGCCGACGGCAAGACGATCCGCCAGGTCGCCGGGCAATGCCTCAAGCGGGTGCCGCTGGAACGCCCGCTGCGCCTGCTGGGCGTGCGGGTGGGCACGCTGGTTCGCGCCGGCGAGGCCCTGACGGCCAGCACCGTGACGACGGCCGGCAAGCGGGTGCGCACCGACGACGATGCGCAGGCCACGACGGCCTGGCTGTTCTGAAGCCCCCATGTGGCGCCCTCTCCTCTGGTTCGCGCTGGTGCTGCTGGCGCCGTTCGTCATCGCGTTGGTGTACGTTGCGGTAGCGGGCGCGCTGATGTTCTGGCCGGCCAACGCATCGCCGCCCGCTGAAGACCGCAACATCGAAGCCTGGGTGCTCAGCAATGGCGTGCACACCGATATCGTGCTGCCACTGCGCGGCCATGGCACCGACTGGTCGCAGCTGTTCCCGCCCGCCGATGCCCGCGCTGTGCCGCCCGACGCCGACTACATCGCCATCGGCTGGGGCGACCGCGACTTCTACCTCTACACACCGACCTGGGCCGACCTGACCGTGAAGCGCGCGCTCGGTGCGCTGGCAGGCATCCACCGATCGGTGCTGCACGTGACCTGGCTGCGCCGCGCTGAACTCGAGAAGCAGGCCCACCGCCTGCCGCTCTCGCAGCGCCAGCACGACCTGTTGCGCGACTACGTGCGCGCCTCCCTGCCGCAGGGCCGCGCCACGTTGGTCGCCGGGGTGCGCTACGGCCCCAACGATGCCTTCTACGAGGCCGAAGGCCGCTACAGCATGATCGAGACCTGCAACAACTGGACCGGCCGCGGCCTGCGCCAGGCCGGTGTCACGGTGAGCCGGTGGACGCCGTTCGACTTCAACGTGGTGCGGCACCTGCAACCCGTGCAGCGCTAGCCCTGCCGAGCGCAAGCCGCACCGGCAATACCCGTCGCGTCCTACGTCGACGGATTCGATTCAGCGGCATATCGGCAGCATGTCCACAGCCGTCCGCCTGTCCATCGCTCGCGCCCTGCCCCGCGCGCCGTGCGCTTCAACGCGCAGCCGGCTCGTGCCCCCGCAGTCCGATCGAAGCGGAAGTCCGCTGCTTCGGCCTGCACGGCGCCAGCCCCTTGAGCAGGGGACGCTCGATCCACTGGTGAAAGGCGATGGCCACCGCCACGCAAGCCGCCAGGATGAGCACGAAGGTGACCAGCATGCCCCCCACGCCATGCAGCCCCGCGCCCACGGCCACCCTGGTCAACAGCGCCAGCAATGGAAGGTGAAGCAGGAAAAGCGCATAGGAGGCATCCCCGACGAGCGCGGTGAAACGATTGCCGAAGCGCCGTCCGGGCTGGCGCTGCTGCTCTGCCTGCACCAGCGCCACGATCAGGATGGCGGCGAACAGGCCGTAGCCCATGTGCAGCAGCGGCAGCGGCACGGCGCCATCGAGGATCTCGGCCAACGCCCCGATCCCGAAGAAACTCCCACCGGCCGCCGCGGCCACCCAACCCGGACGGCGCAGGCGCCAGTCGTCGCGCTGCACCACCCAGGCCGTTGCCGCACCGATGCCGAACAGCAGCAGCAGGTCGTTGGCGAAGAAGCTCCCCGGGAAGGACGTGCTGCCGGTGAACAGGTGCCACGCCATGTTCAACACGAACAGCAGCAAGGCGCCGGCCAGCAGCATGCGATGAACGATGGCGAGAGCCATTGCCGCATAGAACACCATCTCGTACTGGAGCGACCAGACCACGTAGAGGACCGGCGCCCCGGTGCCGCCGACCACGGCCGGGTCCTGCGGCAGCAACAGCAGCGACTTGAGCAGCACGCCCAGGTCCGTCGGTGCACTGTCGCGCAGCGACGGCAGGCTCAAGGACGCCAAGTATGCGCAGGAAAAGACCAGCAGGTAGGTCGGATAGATGCGCGTCACCCGCTTGCGCAGGTACGGCAGCAGCCGACCCGGCGTGCCGATGTCCTTTCGATGCATCAGCGTGATGATGAAGCCGCTGAGCACGAAGAAGAACGCGACGCGGGCATGCCCGCCGAGGGCGAAGAACTGCTCCAGCGGCGCGGCATCGCTGCCGAAGTACTTGGGTCGCGCAAGGTTGTCGGAAAGGTGGAAGCACACCAGCAGGATGGCCGCGACGGCCCTGCAGGTTCGCAGCGACTCGTAGCGCCCGGGTGCCTCGTGGCCTGCGCTCATCGGGCAACCTCCGCGCTGCGCGCTGCGGTGCGAGCGCCTTCGGGCGGCCGGGCGGCGCTCATGGCGGGTTCGCGCCAGGGACGGAAACAGGGAAATTCAGGCGCGTGGCGTCTGGCGGTGGTATCGACATGGAACGCTCCCGTGAGTTTCTGAGGCAGAAACGGCACGCAGCGGTAACTTATTCCAATACCACAACTCACGCCGTTTTTTTGATTTCTCCCAAAAAAGTATCCGTGAATAACGTGACATGAAGAGCGAACCTAGACCTCTGATGGCCGATGGTCGGAGCCTTGTCTACGTAAGGCCAGACATGCCGGGCTTCTCGCGCGTCAAAACCGGTACCAAATTCCGCTACCGGGATACGAATGGGGAATGGATCGGCGATGCGGAGGAAATTGCGCGCATCCGCCAACTGGCGATCCCGCCGGCCTACGAGCGCGTGTGGATCTGCCCGCTGGCCAACGGCCACCTGCAGGCGACCGGCCTGGACGCGCGCGGGCGCACCCAATACCGCTACCACGCCGGCTGGCGCGCGCTGAAGGACCAGGCCAAGTTCGAGCGGCTGGAAGCCTTCGGGCGGGCGCTGCCGCGCATTCGTGCCCGCGTCGAGCGGGACCTGCGCCCTGGCCGTGGCGCCCCGCTGGCGCGTTCGCTGGTGCTGGCCACGCTGGTGCGCTTGCTCGACACCACCTTCCTGCGCGTGGGCAACGAGGAATACGCCTGCAGCAACGGCTCCTACGGCCTGACCACCTTGCGCAACCGCCATGCCGAAGTGCGCGGCGGCGCCCTGAGGCTGCGCTTTCGGGGCAAGGGCGGCGTGATGCACGAGGCGCGCGTCGACGATCCGCGCCTGGCCGGCGTGGTGCGGCGTTGCCAGCAACTGCCGGGGCAGGAACTTTTCCAGTACGAAGACGCGGACGGCACGCCGCGCAGTGTTTCCTCCACCGATGTGAACGACTACCTGCGCGAAGCCGCGCCCGACGGCCAGTTCACCGCCAAGGATTTCCGCACCTGGCATGGCACCGTGCAGGCGCTGGAGCTCACGCGGCTGGCATGCAACGCGCAGTCATGCGGCACGCCGGGCGCCACGCGCCAGGGCACCAAGGAAATACTTGCCGCGGTGGCCGCGCGACTCGGCAACACGCCGGCCGTCTGCCGCAAGGCCTACGTCCATCCCGCGGTGCTGGCGCTGGGCAGCAGCCTCGCAGCCGATGCGGGCGCGATGAACGACATCTGGAAGGAGATCGCTGGCCGCACGTCCAGCGTGCGCCGGTTGCGTGGCGCGGAGACGCGGTTGCTGGCATTCCTGCGGCTGCAACGCCGCCGCACGTCGCGAACTCAGGCCGTGCCGAAATCGAGGCGCAAGGTCGAGTCGTCTCGCGTCACCGCATAGCCCAGGTCGTCCGCCAGGCTTTGCAGCGCGATGGCATCGATGGCCAAGGCGCGGGGTGCGCGGTGCGCGTCTGCGCTGTCGCGCGGCGCGCCTTCCTGGTCATGCGTGACGGCGGTCAGTCGCAGCGCGTGCGCACCCTCGGGCGAGATGCGGACCGCGCCGAGGCCCTGGATGCTGTCATGCAAATGGCCCATCGCGCCCAGCAGCAGGTAGCGCAAGGCGGCCGACTGGGGCCAATGCGTCTCACCTTCGACAGGCTCCAGCGCCGGGTCGACATCGAGCGCGATACCCTGCATCTCATAAGCCGCGCGCATCAGCGAAACGCACTGCGCAACGAGTGCCGAACGCGTGATGCCCTCGTCAGTGGTGGCCAGTTCCCAGTCACGCAGGGAGCGCACACCGGCCACCAGCGCGCCGACCTGGCTTTCCACCAGTTCCAGGCGCTGGGCGCAGGTCGAGGCATCGATCGGGTCCGCCGTCACCTGGCGCTTGAGCATCAGCAAGCCCATGCGGATGACCGACACCGGCGCCACCATGTCGTGGCGCAAGGCAGGCAACGCACGCGTCAGCAACTCGTGCCGAACGCCCGCCGCGATCCAGCTCCTGGCGCTGGGCGAAGCCTTCATGCAGAAGCGGGCACGCGCGGCGCCGCGAGGATGCGGTCGAGCGCGTCGAAATCGATCGGCTTCTGCAGGTAGTGGTCGAACAGTGCGCGTGCGTTCGCGCCGGTCGAGTCCTGCTCGGAGTAACCGGATATCGCGACCAGCAGTGGCGGGCGTGCACCGGCGGTGCTGCGCAGGTGGCGGGCGACCTCGCTGCCGGGCAGGTCGGGCAGCGAGAGGTCGATGAGCGCCGCGTCGAACTGTTCAGCCGCCGAGGCATCGAGCGCCTGCCGCGCGTTGTAGCAGCAGCGGGCAGTGTGGTCCTGCAACGAGAGCAGCTCCTGCAGCAGGTCGGCCGCAGACTCGTTGTCGTCAACGATCAAGACGTTCAAGGGCGGCCCTCCAGGGGAAATTGTCGAAGCCGTGAGTATGGTCCCGCCAGCGCGCGGGGGCTGTAGGAGCGGGCCTACTGTCGCGCGGTGCGGATGTTGGCAGGCAAGTCCTGCGGCCAGCTGGTACGAAAAGGGTTGATGTCCAGGCCGCCGCGCCGGGTGTAGCGCGCATGGACGGCCAGCTTGGTCGGCTGGCAGCGCTGCCAGATGTCGATGAAGATGCGCTCGGCGCAGGGCTCGTGGAATTCGTTGTGGTTGCGAAAACTCACGATGTACGCGAGCAGCCCGGCCTGGTCGATGGGCGCACCGCTGTAGCGGATCTGCACGCTGCCCCAGTCGGGCTGGCCGGTGACCAGGCAATTGCTCTTGAGTAGGCGGCTGGTCAGTGTTTCGTTCACATGCACCTCGTCCTGGTCGGCGCGCAGCAGCTCCGGCGCGGGCTGGTAGTGCGTGCATTCGATGTCGAGCCGGTCGAGGTTCAGGCCGTCCAGCTCATGCACCGGCTCCTGGTCGAAGGCATCGGGCAGGACCAGGCGCACGCCGATGGTGCCGCTGCGATCGCTGCCGCGCCAGGTGGCCTCGGACAGGTCGGCGCGCAAGCGGTCGCGCACCGCATCGGCGCTCGCGAACACCGTGCTGTTGAAGCTGTTGAGATAGAGCTTGAAGGACTTGCTCTCGATGATGTTCGGCGTCTCGCACGGGATCGTGAAATGCACGATGGCCAGTTGCGGCTTGCCGCGCGGATTGAGCCAGCTCAGCTCGAAGCCGGTCCAGAGGTCGGCGCCGAAGAAGGGCAAGGCACCGTCCTTGATGCCCATGGCCTCGCGCTGGGTGGCGCGTGCGATGGGGAACAGCAGGCTGGCGTCGTACTGGTCGATATAGGCCGAAGCCTTGCCAAGCTGTGATTCCTGCGGCGTGTTCAACAGGGTCATGCCGGCCCCCGCAAGAACGGAATGATGTGCCCCATCAGCACATCCGACAACTTCGGCGAAAGGTCGTGCCCCATGCCCGGCACGGACACGAAACGCGAGCCCGGGATGCGCCGGGCCGTGTCATGCCCGCATTCGATGGGCACCAGCTTGTCGGCGTCGCCGTGAATGACGAGGGTCGGGCTCTTGATGTTGGCGAGCACTGTCGGGCGCTGGTTGTCGGCGCCGATGGCGAGCATCTGTCGCACCAGGCCGTCCGGCCGGTAGGCGCGCCGGATGCCGGTGCGCACGCGCCTCGCCAGCGCGGCGGGTTCGTTCGGGTAGGCCGGGCTGCCGATCAGGTTCACGAACTTGACGCTGAAGTCGACCAGCGCATCCTCGTCGCGGCTGGTGGGCCGGCTGAACAGCCCCCGCGCCACCTCGGGCCGCGGGCCGGGCAGCCCGCGCGCGCCGCTGGAACTCATGATGCTGGTGAGGCTCAGCACACGCTGCGGCGCGGTGGCCGCGACACGTTGCGCGATCATGCCGCCCATGGACGCGCCGACGATGTGGGCCTTCTGCACGCCCAGCGCATCGAGCACGCCGAGCGCATCGTTGGCCATGTCCTGCAGGGAATAGGCCGACTGCACGCGCAGGCCGATCTTCTGGCGGATGCTCTGCCACACGATGCTGCGCTGGCCGGTGTGCTCGAAGCCCTGGCTCAGGCCGATGTCGCGGTTGTCATGGCGGATCACGCGGAAGCCCGCATCGACCAGCGGCTGCACGAAGTAGTCGGGCCAGCCGATCAACTGCATGCCCAGGCCCATGATCAGCAGCACCACCGGGCGCTCGTTCTGGCTGCCGTCGGCGCCGCTGTCATCGACCTCGATCTGCAGGCCGTTCGCTTTCACTTTCATTTGAACTCTCTTTCACGCAGCCACTTGGTGGCCACCCATTTTTCGCCGGCCAGCACGGGGGCGCCGCCATGCAGCGTCTTTGTCGTCGGATGCGGTCGGTCGTAGCTGAAGAAGACGCCGGTGCCGCGCACGGGCGCGACCTCCAGGCCGACGTCTGGGAAGGTGGTGCCGCCGCCGCGCTCGGGCGACTGCAGGTACATCACCAGCGTGGCGACGCGTTGGCCGCCGCGCTTGAGGATGGTCGGCGTGCCGGGCTCGACCGGGTCGAAGTAGTCGTAGTGCGGGCGGTACTGCGCCCCCGGCGCATAGCGCAGGATCTGCAGGCCTTCGCCGTATTCGATAGGCCAGCGCAGCAGCGCGGCCAGGCGCGACTCCAGCGCCTTGACGATGTCGTTCTCGCCGCGCTCGAAAAACATGCCGTCGCTGGTGCGGTCGACGTTGAGCACTTCACCACCGGTCTTGGTCTCCACGGTGAGCGAGCGCGCGAGGCGCACGCGTGCGGCGGCGATGAGGCCTTCGCACTCCTCGTCCGTAAGCAGGTTGCCGAACACCACCACGCGCGGGTTCTGCATGGTCTGCAGGATCGTGATCTTGCGGCCGTCGGCCTCGACTTCCAGCGGGGAGTCGGTGAGGTCGGGCCCGGGCATCTGGCGCGGCGGCTCGGGTGCGGCGGCCACGCCCATGGGCGCCAAGGGCCCGAGTTCGGCCAGCGCCGCATCGGCCACGTCGTCATGCCAGCCCGCCTCGCGCATCGAGATGCGCAAGGCCGGGATCGAATGGCCAGCCGCGAGTTGCGCCACCATCCACTGGCGCAATTCGGGGCTGATTGCTTGCCCACTGCTCATTGCGTTTTCCTCCGAAAGACCAGGCGATCGGGCTTCGATGCGCCGGCGTCAAAAGAATAACCCTCGAGATCGAACTTCTCGAGCGCCTTCGGCGTTGCGGCCTTGTGCAGGATCGCCCAGCGCGCCATGAGGCCGCGCGCACGCTTGGCGAAGAAACTGATGACCTTGTAGCGGTCGCCCTTCCACTCCTCGAACACGCATTCGACGACGCGCGCCTTCAGGGCCTTGCGATCGACCGCACGAAAGTACTCGTTGGACGCCAGGTTGATGACCACCGGTGTGCGGTCCGCCGCGGCGCGCTCGTTGAGGTACTCCGAGATGCGCGTG
This sequence comes from Variovorax robiniae, assembly GCF_037889955.1. Classification (NCBI taxonomy): domain Bacteria; kingdom Pseudomonadati; phylum Pseudomonadota; class Betaproteobacteria; order Burkholderiales; family Comamonadaceae; genus Variovorax; species Variovorax robiniae. The sequence continues at coordinate 148,729 of NZ_JBBKZS010000006.1, read as the reverse complement.
CCCCAGAAGTCGTAGAGATTGTGCCCGTGCCGGTTGGCCAGCGGCGTGCCCATTTCCAGGCGGTACGGCTGCAGCCGGTCGAGTGGCCGCAGCACGCCGTAGAGGCCGCTGAGGATCACGACGTGTTCCTGCGCCCATTCGAGCTGCTTCGGCTTGAGCGTCTTGGCGTCGAGGCCGCCGTAGACGTCGCCGTCGAAGGCCAGCGCGGCCTGCTTTGCGTTCTTCGCCGTGGATTGGCTGGACCAGGCTGCGTAGCGCGCGAAATTGAGCGCGGAGAGGTTGTCCGACAGATGCATCAGCTCGGCGATCTGCTGCGGCGACTTCTTGCGCATCAGGGCGATCAGCTCGTCGGACGGGCCCTTCGCGCCTTCGAACACCGGTTGCGTGGCGGGGAGGCTGGCGGGAACGGGGGTTTCGTAGTCGAGCGACTTGGCGGGGGACAACAGGAAGAGCATCGATCGATTATCGGACGAGGGCAAAAGCGCACTTTCGGGGCAAAAAAATACCCGCCCGTCGCACCGCGATGAGACGGGCGATGGGCGGGTGAGGGCCGGGTGGTCCAGCCTTTCTTCAGCAGATTTGCTTCTTGTTGTGAGTCGGATCAGCCCAGGAGTTCCATCAGCGCCGAATCGACCGTTTCCGCGGGGCGGCTGGCTTGCGCCACCTGTTGCGAGAAGGGCAGCGAGGCGCTGCGATCGGCCGCCTTGGCGGGCTTGTCCTTGCCCCAGGCCTTGTGGTCGATGCTCTTGCCCAACTGGCGCATTTCGGCGGCGTTGTTGTCGATCTCCACGGTGTGCGTGCGCGACGCGCCGTCCTTGCGCGTCACGGTGATGCGCAGGGTCAGCTGGTCGGTGCCCACCGGACGCTCGATCGCGATGTGGCCACGGCCATCCACGCGGATCCAGCTCGGCAGCGCCTTGCCGTCGGCCAGCGTGGCGCTGACGGAGACGATGGCCGTGCGGCCCTTGCCCGCATCGCTCACGTCGAGCCAGGACTGCTGACCGCGCGAGACGAGTTCCAGGTGCAGGTCGGTGCCGATGGGCAGCGACGCGATAGCGCGCACTGGCGTGTCGAAGCCGTCGCGTCCATGCAGCGCCGAGCCTTCGACCTGCTGGTGCAGCGCGTTGTCTCCGCTGGCGCTGGAGACCACCTTGCTGCCCGTGGCCATGCCCAGCGAGTGGCCCGTGCTCTCGAGCGAGCTGCCGTGCAGCGAGTCGATGGCGTTGACGGCCTGGAGCACCACGCCGTCGGCGTCGAGCGACGCGTTGCCTTCGAGCGAGCTGATGGCGTTGACGGCATCCAGTACCGCGCCCTGCACGCTGAGGCGTTGCGACTCGACGGTGTGGCCGTTGTCGTCCGTCGGCTCGAAGACGAAGGGATAGTCGCCGCGGTAGGGCACGTCGCCCGCCGCGATCGCAGCGCCGGGCGCAGCGCTGGCGGGATCAGTCGCCTTGCCGAAGGCGACAGCGTTGCCGACCGCCGACTTCACATGCAGCGTCAGCGCGCCGGTCGTGGTACCGCCCTGCCCGTCGCTCACCGTGAAGGCCACCTGAAGGTCGCCTGCGTAGTGCGCGTCCGGCACGAAGCTGTAGCTGCCATCGCGGTTGATGGTCAGGACACCCACGCCGGGGATGTTCATCGGCTCGCCGGCCGTGACGGGGCCCTGGACGCCAGGCACCGTGAAATCGGTGACCGCGAGCGGGCGGCCTTCGGGATCGCGGGCGTTGACGAGCACGCCCTTGTCGCCAGGGACGTTCAACGGCTTGCCGCCATCGACCGTGTTGACCAGGCCGCCATCGATGACCGGCGGCAGGTTGGGCACATCCGCGATCTTCAACGTGCCTTGGCCCGTGGCCGTGCCGTCGGTGACGGTGTAGACCACCTGGGGCACCGGGCCGCTGAAGCCGGTATCGACGGTGAACTTGAAGGAACCGTCGGAGCCGATGGTGATCGTGCCGATGGGGTTGCCTTCGGCGTCCCTGATCGTCGTCGTGGTCGGCGCGCCCGGGGTCACCGTGAAGGTGTCGGGGATGCCGTCGCCGTCGACGTCGACGGTGAAGCCGATGACCGTCAGCGTGTCGCCGTCCGGGTCGGTGTCGCCGGTGAGCAGGTTGCCCTTGGCAGACTTGTCCTGGCCGGCGGTTTCGACCGGGGGCTTTTCGGCCAGAACCGGCGGCGCGTTGCGAACGTCCTGGAAGCTGAGCCTGGCGGTGCCGGTGGCTTCGCCGTCGGTCACGGTGTAGGTCGCCTCGGGCACCGGGCCCTCGTAGTTCTTCGCCGGCGTGAAGGTGTACGCGCCGTCGGAGCCGATGGTGAGCGTGCCGATCGAAGCGCCACTCTTGTCGGTCAGCTCGACGCTGGCCGTACCGTTGGCGGGCACCGTGATGACGTCGGGGATGCCGTCGCCGTCGCGGTCGATGCTGATCTGCGTGACCGTCAGCACGTCGTTGTTGGCGTCCGAGTCGTTGGCCAGCACGTTGCCGGACACCGGCGAGTTGCGGGTGGTGGCGACCGGGCCGTCGTTGGCCGCGACGGGCGCCGTGTTGGGCACGTCGACGAAGGACAGCGTGCCCCGGGCTGTGGTGGTGCCGTCGCTGACCGTGTAGGTCACCGGCAGCACTTCGCCGTGATAGGACTCGGCCGGCATGAAGACGAAGTCGCCGTTCGAGCTGATCGTGAGCGAGCCGATGAGCGAGCCGTCCTTGTGGGTCATCTTGACCGTGACGGAACCGTTGGCGGGCACGTCGATGGCTTCGTCGGTGTCGTCGCCGTTCAGGTCCACGCGGATCTGCGTGACCGTCAGCTTGTCGTCGTCGGCATCGGTGTCGTTGGCCAGCAGGTTGCCGATTTCAGGGTAGTTCGGCGCGGTGTCGAAGGGGCCGTCGTTCCTGACGACCGGGGGCGTGTTGGGCACGTCCTGGAAGCTCAGGGTGCCGGGCACGCTCACGGTGCCGTCGCTGACCTGGTAGGTCATGGTGGGCACCTTGCCGTCATAGGCCGTTGCAGGCGTGAAGGTGTAGTCACCGTCGGAGCCGATGGTGATCGAGCCGATCGCCTTGCCACTCTTGTCGGTGAGTTCGACCGTGACGCTGTCGCCAGCGGGCACGTCGATGAGGTCCGCAATGCCGTCGCCGTTCTTGTCGATGCTGATCTGCGTGACGGTCAGCTTGTCGTGGTCGGCGTCGCTGTCGTTGGCCAGCAGGTTGCCGGACACGGGCGTGTTCGGGGTCGTGGCGATCGGGCCTTCGTTGGCCACTGTGGGCGCATTGTTCGGCACGTCTTGGAAGGTGAGCGTGCCGGTGGACGTGTCGGTGCCGTCGCTGACCGTGTAGGTCACCGCAGGCACCTTGCCGTCATAGGCGTCGGCTGGCGTGAAGGTGTAGTCGCCATTGGCGCCCACCGTGATCGAGCCGATCGCCTTGCCGGCATTGTCGGTCAGTTCGACCGTGACGCTGTCGCCAGCGGGCACGTCGATGAGGTCGGCAAGGCCGTCGCCGTTCTTGTCGATGCTGATCCGGGTCACCGTCAGCTTGTCGCCGTCGGCGTCGCTGTCGTTGGCCAGCAGGTTGCCGGAGACGGGCGTGTTGGGCTTCGTCTCGACCGGGCCTTCGTTTGCAACCGTGGGCGCATTGTTCGGCACGTCCTGGAAGCTCAGCGTGCCGGTGCCGGTGGTAGTGCCGTCCGAAACGGTGTACGTGGTCGCGGGTACCTTGCCGTCGAAGCCGGCAGCCGGCGTGAAGGTGTAGGCGCCATCGGAGCCGATCGTGATCGAGCCGATCGCGTTGCCGTCCTTGTCGGTGAGGTCCACCGTGACGCGGTCGCCAGCAGGCACGTCGATGAGGTCGGCAATGCCGTCGCCGTTCTTGTCGATGCTGATCTGCGTGACCGTGAGCTTGTCGCCGTCGACGTCGCTGTCGTTGGCGAGCACGTTGCCGCTGGCGGGCGTGTTGGGCAGTGTTGCCACGGGGCCATCGTTGGCGATCGTGGGCGCATTGTTCGGCACGTCCTTGAACGTGAGCGAACCGGTGGACGTGTCGGTGCCGTCGCTGACGGTGTAGCCAACCGCGGGAACCTGGCCGTCATAGGCCGTTGCCGGCGTGAAGGTGTATGCACCGTCGGAGCCGACCGTGATCGAGCCGATCGAGGCGCCCTTCTTGTCGGTCAGTTCGACCGTGACGCTGTCGCCAGCGGGCACGTCGATGAGGTCGGCAATGCCGTCGCCGTTCTTGTCGATGCTGATCTGCGTGACCGTCAGCTTGTCGCCGTCGGCATCAGAGTCGTTGGCCAGCAGGTTGCCGGACACGGGCGTGTTCGGGGTCGTTGCGATCGGGCCTTCGTTGGCCACTGTCGGCGCATTGTTCGGCACATCCTGGAAGCTGAGCGTGCCATCCACCGTGTCGGTGCCGTCGCCGACCGTGTAGGTCACAGCAGGCACCTTGCCGTCGTAGGCGTCGGCTGGCGTGAAGGTGTACGCACCGTCGGAGCCGACCGTGATCGAGCCGATCGACTTGCCGTTGTCGGTGAGGTCGACCGTGACGCTGTCGCCAGCGGGCACATCGATGAGGTCCGCAATGCCGTCGCCGTTCTTGTCGATGCTGATCCGGGTCACCGTCAGCTTGTCGCCGTCGGCGTCGCTGTCGTTGGCCAGCACGTTGCCCGACACGGGCGTGTTGGGCTTCGTCTCGACCGGGCCTTCGTTGGCAACGGTCGGCGCATTGTTCGGCACGTCCTGGAAGCTGAGCGTGCCATCGACCGTGTCGGTGCCGTCGCTGATCGTGTAGGTCACCGCTGGCACCTTGCCGTCGTAGGCCGTTGAAGGCGTGAAGGTGTACGCACCGTCGGAGCCAACCGTGATCGAGCCGATGGAAGCACCGCTCTTGTCGGTGAGATCCACCGTGACGCTCTTGCCAGCGGGCACGTCGATGAGATCGGCAATGCCGTCCCCGTTCTTGTCGATGCTGATCTGCGTGACCGTCAGCTTGTCGCCGTCAGTGTCGCTGTCGTTGGCCAGCAGGTTGCCGGAGACGGGCGTGTTCGGGTCGGTCGCCACCGGGCCTTCGTTGGCCACCGTGGGCGCGTTGTTCGGCACGTCCTGGAACGTGAGCGAACCGGTGGACGGATCTGTGCCATCGCTGACCGTGTAGGTCACGGCGGGCACCTTGCCGTCGTAGGCGTCGGCAGGCGTGAAGGTGTAGTCGCCATTGGCATCCACGGTGATCGAGCCGATGGCCTTTCCGGCCTTGTCGGTCAGTTCGACCGTGACGCTGTCGCCAGCAGGCACGTCGATGAGGTCGGCAATGCCGTCGCCGTTCATGTCCACGCTGATCCGCGTGACCGTCAGCGTGTCGCCATCGGCATCGCGGTCGTTGGCCAGCAGGTTGCCGGAGACCGGGGTGTTGGGTTGCGTGGCGACCGGGCCTTCGGGCTTCACGACCGGGGCGTTGTTCGGCACGTCCTGGAACGTGAGCGAGCCATTGGCCGTGGTGGTGCCGTCGCTGACCGTGTAGTTCACCGCGGGAACCTTGCCGTCGTAGGCGTCGGCCGGCGTGAAGGTGTAGTCCCCGTTGGCGCCCACCGTGATCGAACCAATAGCCTTGCCGTTCTTGTCGGTCAGTTCGACCGTGACGCTGTCGCCAGCGGGCACGTCGATGAGGTCGGCAATGCCGTCGCCGTTCTTGTCGATGCTGATCTGCGTGACCGTCAGCTTGTCGCCGTCGGCGTCGCTGTCGTTGGCCAGCACGTTGCCGGAGACCGGAGTGTTGGGTTGCGTGGCGACCGGGCCGTCGTTGACCAGCGTGGGGGCCGTGTTGGGCACGTCCTGGAACGTGAGCGTACCGGTGCCGGTGGTGGTGCCGTCCGTGACCGTGTAGCCCACCGCGGGCACCTTGCCGTCATAGGCGTCGGCCGGCGTGAAGGTGTAGTCGCCGTTGGCGCCCACCGTGATCGAACCGATGGAAGCGCCGCTCTTGTCGGTCAGTTCGACCGTGACGCTGTCGCCGGCAGGCACGTCGACGAGGTCGGCAATGCCATCGCCATTCATGTCGATGCTGATCTGCGTGACCGTCAGCTTGTCGCCGTCCGCGTCGCTGTCGTTGGTAAGCACGTTGCCAGACACCGGGGTGTTCGGTTGCGTGGCGATCGGGCCGTCGTTGACCAACGTGGGCGCCGTGTTGGGCACGTCCTGGAACGTGAGCGATCCGCTGGCCGTGGTGGTGCCATCGCTGACCGTGTAGCCCACCGCGGGCACCTTGCCGTCATAGGCGTCGGCCGGCGTGAAGGTGTAGTCGCCGTTGCCGTCCACCGTGATCGAACCAATGGCCTTGCCGTTCTTGTCGGTCAGTTCGACCGTGACGCTGTCGCCAGCAGGGACGTCGATGAGGTCGGCGATGCCGTCGCCGTTCATGTCCACGCTGATCTGCGTGACCACCAGCGTGTCGCCGTCGGCGTCGCTGTCGTTCGTGAGCACGTTGCCAGACACCGGGGTGTTCGGTTGCGTGGCGATCGGGCCGTCGTTGACCAACGTGGGCGCCGTGTTGGGCACGTCCTGGAACGTGAGCGATCCGCTAGCCGTGGTGGTGCCGTCGCTGACCGTGTAACCCACCGCGGGCACCTTGCCGTCATAGGCGTTGGCCGGCGTGAAGGTGTAGTCGCCGTTGGCATCCACCGTGATCGAACCGATGGAAGCGCCATTCTTGTCGGTCAACTCGACCGTGACGCTGTCGCCAGCAGGCACATCGATGAGGTCGGCAATGCCGTCGCCGTTCTTGTCGATACTGATCTGCGTGACCGTCAGCGTGTCGCCGTCGGCGTCGCTGTCATTGGCAAGCACGTTGCCGGAGACCGGGGTGTTCGGGGTGGTGGCCACCGGGCCTTCGTTGGCCACCGCGGGGGCGTTGTTCGGCACGTCCTGGAACGTGAGCGAGCCATTGGCCGTGGTGGTGCCGTCGCTGACCGTGTAGGTCACCGCGGGAACCTTGCCGTCATAGGCGTCGGCCGGCGTGAAGGTGTAGTCGCCATTGGAGCTCACCGTGATCGAGCCGATTGAAACGCCGTTCTTGTCGGTCAGTTCGACCGTGACGCTGTCGCCAGCGGGCACGTCGATGAGGTCGGCAATGCCGTCGCCATTCTTGTCGATACTGATCTGCGTGACCGTCAGGGTGTCGCCGTCTGCGTCGCTGTCGTTGGCGAGCACGTTGCCGGACACGGGCGTGTTCGGGGTCGTGACGACCGGGCCGTCGTTGACCAGCGTGGGTGCCGTATTGGGCACGTCCTGGAACGTGAGCGAGCCATTGGCCGTGGTGGTGCCGTCGCTGACCGTGTAGGTCACCGCGGGAACCTTGCCGTCATAGGCGTCGGCCGGCGTGAAGGTGTAGTCGCCGTCGGCGCCCACCGTGATCGAACCGATGGCCTTGCCATTCTTGTCGGTCAGTTCGACCGTGACGCTGTCGCCGGCAGGCACGTCGATGAGGTCGGCAATGCCATCGCCGTTCTTGTCGATGCTGATCTGGGTCACCGTCAGCGTGTCGCCATCCGCGTCGCTGTCGTTGGTAAGCACGTTGCCAGACACGGGCGTGTTCGGGGTCGTGACGAGCGGGCCTTCGCTGGCCACCGTGGGCGCCGTGTTGGGCACGGCCTGGAACGTGAGCGTACCGGTGCCGGTCGTGGTGCCGTCGCTGACCGTGTAGCCCACCGCGGGCACCTTGCCGTCATAGGCGTCAGCCGGCGTGAAGGTGTAGTCGCCGTTGGAGCCGACCGTGATCGAGCCGATGGCGTTGCCGTTCTTGTCGGCGAGGTCGACCTTGACACTGTCGCCAGCGGGCACGTCGATGAGGTCCGCAATACCGTCGCCGTTCATGTCGATGCTGATCTGCGTGACGGTCAGTTTGTCGCCGTCAGTGTCGCTGTCGTTGGCCAGCACATTGCCCGACACCGGCGTGTTCGGGGTCGTGGCGACCGGGCCTTCGTTGGCCACCGTGGGGGCGGTGTTCGGCACGTCCTGGAACGTGAGCGAACCGGTGGCCATGTCGGTGCCGTCGCTGACCGTGTAGGTCACCGCGGGAACCTTGCCGTCATAGGCCGGCGCGGGCGTGAAGGTGTACGCGCCATCCGGGCCGACCGTGATCGAGCCGATCGCGTTGCCACTTTTGTCGGTGAGCGCGACCGTGGCGCTGCCGTTGGCCGGCACATTGATGACGTCCGCCACGCCGTCGCCGTTCTTGTCGACGCTGATCTGCGTGACGGTCAGCTTGTCGCCATCCACATCGCTGTCGTTGGCCAGCACATTGCCGGAGACCGGCTTGTTGGGCGCGGTGGCCACCGGCCCGTCGTTCACAACCACCGGCGCGTCGTTGACCGGCGCGACCTGGATCTGCACATGCGCCGTGCTGCTCAGGCCGGAAGGATCGACCACCGCGTAGTCGAAGCCGACCGTGCCGTTGTAGTTGGCATCCGGCACGAAGCTCATCGTGCCGTCTGCGGCCACATTGACCTTGCCGTTCGGCACGGCGATGGATTGCGCGACGCCCGGCGTCAGCGCGACGCCGTTGACCGAGGTCACGTGCAGTGTGTCGCCGTCGACGTCGGTGTCGTTGGCGGTCAGATTCAACACCAGCGTCGCATCCTCGTTCACGGACAGCACGTCGTCATGCGCCACGGGGGCATCGTTCACCGGGATCACGGTGATCCGCGTGTGCGCCACATTGGATCCCGCGCTGCCGTCGCTGACCTGCACGGTGATGTCGCGCACCGGGTTCGCGGCCGGGTTGTCGGTCGAGTTGAGGAAGGTGATCGACTCGATCGCGTCGGCATAAGCCGCCTTGCTCGCGGCACCCGTCAGCGTCACCGTGACGGTGCCGCCGTTGTCCACCAGCGTGTAGGCCAGGCCGTTGACGGTGCCCGATGCGGCCGAGCTGCCGTTGACTTGCAGCAGATCGCCGGCCTGCTTGTTGGTCAGGGTGATCGTGGCCGACTGCATGTTGGCGCTGTCCACGTCGCTCACCATGGCCGCGGGTGCGGCGATGGAAACGCCGGCGCCGTTTTCGGTGTAGCTGGCGGCGTAGTCGTGCGGCCTGTCGGCCACGGTGACCGTGCCGGACGCCGTGGAGTCACCGATGTCAAAGAACGTGAGGGCGATGTGGTTCACGCCCTCGACGAAGCCGGGCGCGGCGAAGGTGCCGCTGGCCGGCATCATGCGTTCCAGCGTGGTGGACGTGGGGGTGGACGTGCCCCAGAACTCGATGCCGTCGGCGGTGATGCGGACCTGCACGCGTGGCAGGCCGTTCGCGTTGGGCTCCCAGAACTCGGTCATCTGCACGCTCGGGTCGGCGACGAACTTCAGGCCCGTCGATGTCGGCAACATGTTGGCCGACATGAACTCGACCTCGAACTCCGTGGCGCCCGACCAGATGTTCTGGCCATTCACGGTGATCCGGAAGGTGCTGTCGATGGTGTTCAGGTTGATCACCGATTCCACCGAGCTGGCAGCGCCGGCCGTCGGCGTGAACGCGAAATCGAAGGTCGACGGGGCGCCGCTGGACGTGGCGCCGTCGGGCGAATTGAAGGTGCCCGTGGTGGTGCCATTGCCACCGAACGTGTTCGGCGCGGTGGGGTCGTTGTTGCCGCCGCTCGTGCTGCCGGTCAGGCTGAGGGGCTCGGCGGCGCTGCCGCCGGCGTCGAGGTCCAGCACCGGCGCATCGTTCACCGACATGACCACGAGGTTCAGCGTGGCCGTGGCGGTGCCGCCCTGGCCGTCGCTCACGGTGTAGGTGATGGTGGGCACCGCACCGTTGAAGTCCCTGGCGGGCACGAAGGTGTAGCCGCCGTCGGCGTTGATGGTGAGCACGCCGACGTTCGGGATCGACATCGCCTGGCCGGGCGCCGTCGAACCGGCGATGCCGGCGACGGTGAAGCCACTGACGGCCAGGGTGTCGCCGTCCACGTCGCGGTCGTTGGCCAGCAGGCCGGAGGACGCCGGGACCGTGAGCTCCTTGTCTTCCGCAATGGTCCCGGTGTCCGCGGTGGCGACCGGTGCGTCGTTGACTGGCTTCACGGCGATCGCCACATGGCCCGTGCCCGTCGCGCCCGCGGTGTCCGCCACCACGTAGTCGAAAGCGACCGGGCCGTTGTAGTCGGCATCCGCCACGAAAGTCATGCTGCCGTTGGCCGCGACCTTGACCGTGCCGTGCGGCACCGCGATGTCCTGTGCCGCGCCCGGCGTGATGGCCACGCCATTGATCGAAGCGATGTGCAGCGCGTCGCCATCGGCGTCCGTGTCGTTGGCGAGCAGGTTCAACGCGAGGGCCGTGTCTTCATTCGTGCTCAGCGAGTCGTCGCCCGCGACCGGTGCATGGTTGCCCGGCACGACCGAGATCTTCGCCACCGCCGCGGGCGACACCGCGCCGCCGACGTCCGTCAGCGTGAAGGTCAGCGTGCGATCGCCGGCCGTCGCGGTGCTGCTCGCTTGGCGGTACGTGATGCCACGGATCAGCGCGTCCAGGCTGGCCTGCGACATCACGCCGCCGCCCGACTTCGTGATAACGAAGCCGCCCGCCGTCGTGTGGGCCACCGACAGGCTGTCGCTGCCCACCGTGATGACCTGCGTCTTGTTGGCATCGAGCGCGAAGTCCACGCCGCCGATGCTCACGATTTCGTTCGGGCCATCCACATTGCCCGCGACCTTGATGCTCAGCGTGGCAAGGTCGTTGTCGCCAAAATCAGTGACATCCGCTGTCGGCTTGGCGACCGCGATGGCGCCCGTGCCGGCGGTGTAGGACGACGCGTTGTCGCGAGGTGTCGCTGCCGGTCGCCGTCGAGTTCAGGTCGATGAGCGGCGCGTTGACGGCATCGCGGTAGTCGAAGTCCTTCGTCAGCGGGATGGCGCCCACGCCGTTGGCGGCAACGTCGCCATCGCTGTCGGCCAGGTTGAAGTTGGAGCCGATCAGATTGTTGCCATTGACCACGAAGCCGTTGTTCGGATTGCTGCCCTCGAAGATGTCCAGCAGACCGTCGCCGTCCGAGTCGGCCGTGCTGGTGATCGACGTGGGCGCGCCGTCGCCACGCTCGACGATGTCGAGCTTGCCGTCGTTGTCGCTGTCGCTGTCGAGGAAGTCGGGCGTTGCGTCGCCGTCGGTGTCGGCCGGCGTCAGGCCCTTGCTGCCGGCCGCCGTCTTGTTGCCGACGTTGGCGTCATAGCGGTCATCCAGCCCGTCATGGTCCAGGTCGATCATCGCCGCACCGCTGCCCGAAGGTGCGATGTACGAGCCGGTGCGCTGCGCCTCGACGTTGTCGGTGATGCCGTCGTTGTCGCTGTCGATGTCCAGTCGATTGGGAATGCCGTCGTGGTCCGGATCGCGCAGGGCCTGGACGTCCGCGACCTTGAAGATCTTGAACGAGTCGAAGCCGAGATAGTTCCCATCGCCGGTGGAGGTGATGGACACGATGATCGTGGGCGTTGCCGATTTGGCAATGAAGGTGAAGCTGGCCTCGGACCATGATTTCACGACGTTGCCCTCGTACGTCAGGGCCGGACCGACATAGTCGACGCCGTCGATCGTGAACACGAAACTCGCCTGGCGCCCCACCGGGGTCAAGCCATTGACGCCGCCGAAGATCTGCGCGTAGTTGATCTGGATCGCGTCCCCGACCTGAATGCCCGCGGACGCGGGGATCGTGCGGAAGACGGATTCGTTCGTGAACCCGTTGTAGATGGCCATGAACACTTCGCCGTCGGCAGCGCCGGGTACGCCGTTCATCGCACCGCCCCAGTAGCCTGAGCCGTTGAGCGAAAAGGGACCCTTCCAGGTGTCGGGCGATCCCTCATACGGATTCCAGCCCGTGCCGGCCACGGTCGAATTCAGGGAACCGGTGTTGGTGTCCTCCGTCCATGCAACGCCGATGGCACCCTCGTTGGTGCCGTCGACAAGCGATGGCGGCAGCAGGTCCTCATTGATGTCGAGGATCCCGTCGTTGTCGTCGTCGATGTCGATCACGTTGGCGACGCCGTCGCTGTCCGTGTCCAGGATCCTGACGGTCGTCCGGGCGATGTTCGATGGCATCGGCGCAACGCTCGAGAAGGCCTGCACCTCGATGACGCGATCCGCCAGCGAACCCGAGGTCGTCGAGAACTGGATCAGCGAGAGTGCCGTCTGGTAGTTGGCGGGGCTGGCGTAGCCGGTGATGGTGTAGACGCCGGTCGCAGGGTTGTACGTGCCGGTCAGGCCGGACGGCAGACCACCCGCCGACAGCACGTCGCCCGCCTGAACATTCGTCAGCTTCACGGTCATGGAGGTCAGCGACTCCGCGCCGTCCGGGTCGACCAGCGAGACCATGCGGCCGATCGCGATGGGGGCCTGATCGAAGACAGCCGCGTAGTCGGTGCCTGGCGTGCTCGTGTCCAGGTCGATGCGCGGCGCATCGGCCACGGGCGTGACCGTGATGTTGATGTTGGCCGTTTCGGTCGCGCCGCCGCCCGACGTGACCGTGTAGCTGAAGACGGCCGTGCCGTTGTAGTCGGGGCTTGGCGTGAAATTCAGCGTGCTGCCATCCGCGGCCAGCGAGACCATGCCATTGGCCACGGCCACAGCGGGGCCGCCAGCCGTGATGGCCGTGCCGCCGACCGCGGTGATGATGCGGCCCGGGTCTTCGAAATTGTCGGCGCCGCTGCTTTCGCCTGCGCCCGTGATCGGGTTGAAGGTGACGGGCGTGTCTTCCACCGTGGTCACGTAGTCGGCCACGATGTCGGCGACCGGATTGACCGTCTGGGATACCTTGGCCGTTGCCGCGGAGAAGGCCGTGCTGCCGCCGTTGACGGTGGTGTCCGCACGGCCGCCTTCGACGCCACTGGTCTTGTCCCAGGCGCGGATGGTCAGGCCGGCGGGCAGCGTGCCATACCAGTCGGCATTCGGCTGGAAGTAGACGCGCGAAAAGGTGCTGCCGTGCGACAGCAGCAGCGCGTTGGCATCCGACACCGGGCCCATGACCTTCCAGGTCGTGCCGTTGTCGATCGAGTACCACCAGGTGCCATGGCTGCTGTCGGCACCGGTGATCGCCACGCCGCTGACGGCGCCGGTGTCCACGTCGGTCGTGTTGCCGGCGCCGGTCGTCAGGTAGTACACATACTGGCCCACGCCACCGACCGGCGGGCCGGCGTCTTCCTGGACGGCGGGGAGCGTCAGCGCGATGGACGGATTCAGCACCGGCGCATCGTTGACCGAGGCCACGTTGATGGTCGACCAGTCGCTGTCCGTCAGCGCACCACCCGAGCCCGTGTTGCCGTTGTCGTTGGTCTGGACCAGGATCGAGACCGAACCGTTGAAATTGGCGACCGGGTTGAACACCGGCGTGCCGGCCGAGGCCAGGTAGGCATTGATCGCGTCGCGCGTGCCCGTCAGGTACAAGTCGCCCGTGCCGGAGCCGGTGACGGCGACGCCGCTGCCCGAGTTCGCGGTGAGCGTGCCCGAGTTGACATAGATGCGGACCTGCATGCTGCCCGTGCCGGCATCCACGTCGGCGATCGACAGGCCGGTGATCGGCATCGCGGTGTCTTCGTTGGTCGACCAGCCGCCTGCGGGCAGGTTGTTGACCGGCGCATCGTTGACCGGCAGCACCTTGGCGGCGATCGTGTCCGAGGCCGATGAGAAGGCGCTGGTGCCGCCGTTGACCGTGGCATCCGCGAAGCCGCCGTTGACGCCACTGGTCGTATCCCAGGCGCGCACGGTCAGGCCGGTATCCGTGCCGTTCCAGTCGGCGTTCGGACGGAAGTACACGCGGGCATTGCTGGAGGCCGAGAGCAGCAGCGCGTTGGCATCCGACACGCCCATGATCGCGCTCCAGGTCGTCCCGTTGTTGGTCGAGTAATACCAGGTGCCGTGGCTCGTGTCCACGCCGGTGACGGCCATGCCCTTGACAGCGCCGGCATCCACGTCGGTCACGTTGCTTGCGGTCATCAGGCTCGAAACGAGCTGGCCGACGCCGCCCGCGGGCAGCGGCGCATCTTCGTTGACGTCGGGCAGGGTCAGCACGGCGGCCGGATTCAGCACCGGCGCGTCGTTGACCGGCGTGATGGTGAGGTTGACGGTGGCCGTGGATTTCGCGCCCATGGGGTCGGCCGCAACATAGGTGAAGCTCGAGGTGCCGTTGTAGTCTGCATTCGGCCGGAAGGTCATGGCGCCGCTGGCCGCCACGTCGACGGTGCCGTTGGGCACGGAGATGGACTGCGCCGTGCCGGGGGTCAGCGTCACGTTGTTGAGCGAGTAGACCTTCAGCGTGTCGCCGTCTGCGTCGGTGTCGTTGGCCAGCAGGTTCAGCGCGACCGGCGTGTCTTCCGCGGTGACCACGGTGTCGTTCACGGCCACCGGTGTCGTGTTGATGTAGGGGCTCGTGTAGACCTGGACGTTGTCGAAGGTCATGTCGTCGGCGGCGTTCGTCGAATTGCCGACCAGGCGCAGCTGGCTGCCATCGGCGATGCCCTTGGGCAGCGAGACGAGGATGGTGGTGTAGGCCCATGAACCCCAGGGCGTCGCTGCGATCGTCGACACGTTGCCGGAGGCGCCATTGAGGTAGGTGACCGTGGCGGTGCCGGCTTCGTTGCTCGCGCCGCCCGGCGGCGTCGTGACGCGCGCATAGGTCACGCCACCGACCTGGATGTCGAATGTGCAGCTGGTGAAGCCGTTGGTGGCGGCCACCGCGGGGTTGTCGCCATTGTTGAATGCGAAATCGACGGAGACGGTGGCCGCGCCGTTCGTGCCCGGCCCGAAGTTCCAGCCGTTGATCGGCGCGTTCCAGGTCACGCTGGACTTGGCGTTTTCCGCATACATCAGCATCGTGTTGCCCGACAGGTACCAGCCGCTGCCCGAGGCAAAACCCGTGTCGCTGGTCCAGCCGGTGGTGCCCGTGAAGCCCGGATTGGTGATCTGCCCCGAGGGCGCGCCAAGGGCGAGGTCATGGTGCCAATCGCCGGCGGACACCACGTCCGCTTCCACCGAGCCGACCTGGCGCTCCAGCACCCAGTTGCCGCCCAAGTCGGCGGCGCCGGTGATGTCGGCCGAAGCGCCCACGTCGGCGCCGGTGATGTCGCTGAGCAGTTCCATGGCATGCAGGCCGTCCGCGCCCGCGCCGAAGTCGCAACCATAGATCAGGATGTCGCCGTCGGCGGACAGGCTGTGGCCGATGGCGACGAGCAGGTCGTGGTACTGGCCCTGCATGCTGGCCGCATCGAGCGTGGCGGTGCCCAGTTGCACGGTGGCTTCGCTGCCGTGGCTGAGGATCTGGATCGAGGCGACATCGGTGCGGCCTTGCAGGACGTCGGCGATGGCCTGGATGCCGTCCTGGCCGGGTTCGATGAAATGCACTTCGGCGTTCGGGCCCAGGTCCTTCACAAGCGTGTCGACGTCGGGCAGCGAGCGATCGATGAAATAGACGTTGGCCGGATGGGCTGTGTCGGCGCTGCGGGCGCCGCCAGCGTCGACGGGCGCCACGGCTTGGGCGTTCGCGCGTTGCAGCGCCTGCATCAGGTCGGCGTTGTGTGCGTCGGGCGCATCGTGCACGGCCTGCGGCTGGGCCTGCTCGGCCATCGCCGTCGCGGTGGCTGCGGCGGCGGCATCGAGCAGCACGCGCGGCTCGAGGGCTTGCAGGCGCATCTTCTTCGGCTGTGCGGCCGGCTTGCCTTGAATGACGGTGGATTGACGCTTCTGGGTACGCGAACGCTTGAACATGGTTTCCTTTTTCCGGTGATTTCAAGGCGTTGCGACGATGGACTTGCGCGACCTTGAAGAGCTGTTTTCTTGATGCGGATTGCGAGGGATCGGAGGTCTCTCGCTGCATCAATTGACAGTCAATTGACACTTGCATCCATTAGAAAAGATCGACGCTTTCGGGTCTGCCGCGCACTTCCGACTGCCGATGGGAAAGCTCAGGGCCCGGCGTGGGAAATTTCCCGCCATGGGTGAAACGTGCTGTTGTTCACGAAAAAAGGCCCGACCACCGCCCGCCGGGAGGCGAGAAGTGATCGGGCCAGGGCCGGGTGCTCCGGTCCTCGATCAGCCGAGGGCTTGCATCAATTCGGCATCGACCGTGGGTGGGGCCGCCTGGCGGCTGGCCTGGGCAAGTTGCGCGGAGAAGCCCAGCGAGGCGGACTTGGCGCCAGCCTTTGTGCTCGCCTTGTCGCCGGCCGCCTTGTCCTTGCCCGCCGCCTTGTCGAGCGTGCCGTGGCCGATTTCGCGCATCTCGCCGGCGTTGTTGTCGATCTCGATCGTGTGCGAGCGCGTTTCGCCATTGCTGCGTTCCACCGTGATGCGCAAGGCGATCAGGTCCTCGCCCACCGGGCGGTCGATCGCGATGTAGCTGTGGCCGTCCAGGCGGATCCAGCTCGGCAGGGCTCGGCCATCGGCCATCGTGGCGCTGACTTGCGAGATGCCGGCCCGGCCGGCAGGGGCATGGTCTTCCACCAGGACCCAGGTCTGCGGACCCCGCGAGCTGACTTCCAGCCGTACCTCGCCTTGCACGCGCAGCGACGCGATGGAGCGTACCTCGGTGTCGAAGCCGTCATGGTCACGCAGGGCCGAATGGCTGAGGCGATCGCCGAACGCGTTGTCCTGGCTGACCTGCGACACCACCAGTTCACCGGCCAGCCCGCTGCCGTGCAGCGAGGCCACGCCGTTGACCGCCTTGAGCACCGCGCCCTCCCCGTCCAGCACGGGCGTGCCGTTGAGCGAGTCCAGGCCGTTGACCGCGCCGAGTACCCGGGCGTCCGCCGCGACCTGCGAGGTGCCCGTCGCGAAGCGCGATGCGCCGGCCGTGCCCTGGCCGAAGGATGAATCCGAAGGGCGCAGGACGAAGACGTCATCGCCACGCCAGGGCATCTCGGTCGCGGGCGGCACGAGGCCAGCAGGCAGTGTCGGGCCTGCGGGTGGCACCAGGCCAGCCGGCGGCTCGACGGCATCGGGTCCGTCGACCTTTCCCAGGTCGCCCGTGCCATCGCCCTTCAGCGGCGGCTTCGGCACGTCCTGGAAGCGCAGGGTCGCGCTGTCGCTGGCGATGCCGTCGCTGACGGTGTACGTCACGTCGGGCACCGGACCGTCATAACCCGGCGCGGGCGTGAAGGTGAAGCTGCCGTCGGCGCCGATGGTGATCTGGCCGATGGTCTCGCCCGCGGCGTTGGTGAGCTGCGCGGTGGCGGAACCGCCCGGGGGCACGGAGAAGGTGTCGGGCACGCCGTCGCCATCGATGTCCACGCTGAACTGCGTGACGCAGAGCGGGTCGCCATCGGCGTCGAAGTCTGCGCCGGGGCCGGTCAGGACGTTGCCGGAGACCGATGTGCCCGGCTGCGTCGCGATCGGGCCGTCGTCGTGGGCCACGGGGGCGTCGTTCACGGCCGTGACGTCGACGCGCACATGGCCGGTGCCGGTGGCGCCGGAGGTGTCGGCCACCACGTAGGCGAAGTCGACCGGGCCGTTGTAGTCGGCTTTCGGCACGAAGGTGATGCTGCCGTCGATGGCCACGTGGACCGTGCCGTTGGGCACGCCGATCTGCTGGGCGGTGCCCGGTGTGATCGCCACGCCGTTGATTGACACGAGGTGCAGCACGTCGCCATCGGCATCGCTGTCGTTGCCCAGCAGGTCGAGCACGAGCGGCTTGTCTTCCGCGGTGGTGAAGGTGTCGGGTGCAGCGACGGGTGCATCGTTCACCGGAACGACATCGATGCTCACATGCCCCGTGTCCGTCACGCCCGAGGGGTCGGCCACGACATAGTCGAAGGCGACCGGGCCGTTGTAGTCGGCGTCGGGCACGAAGGTGATGGTGCCGTCCGCGGCCACGTTGACCGTGCCGTTGGGCACGTCGATGGATTGCGCGATGCCGGGGGTAATGGCCACGCCGTTGATCGAGACCAGGTGCAGCACGTCGCCGTCGGCATCGGCGTCGTTGCCGAGCAGGTTCAGCGTCAGCAGCGCATCCTCGTTCGTGACGAGATGGTCGTCGCCGGCCACCGGTGCATCGTTGACCGGCGTCACGTTCACGTGCACGCGACCCGTGCCGGTGGCGCCGTCAGGGTCGGCCACGACATAGTGGAAGTCGACCGGGCCGTTGTAGTCGGCGTCCGGCACGAAGGTGATGGTGCCGTCGGCGGCGATATTGACCGTGCCATGCGGCACGTCGATGGCCTGCGCGACGCCCGGGGTGATGTCCACGCCGTTGATCGAGACCAGGTGCAGCGCGTCGCCATCCACGTCACGATCGTTGCCGAGCAGGTCGAGCGTGACGGGCTTGTCTTCGGGCGTGGTGAAGCTGTCGTTGCCGACGATGGGTGCATCGTTGACGGGCGGAACAGCAATGCGCACGTGGGCCATGTCCGAGGCGCCCGTGGGGTCTGCAACCACGTAGTCGAAGTCGATGGTGCCGTTGTAGTCGGCCTCGGGGACCAGCGTCACGGTGCCGTCGGCGGACACGAGGATCTGGCCGTGCGGCACGTCGATGACCTGCGCGGTGCCGGGGGTGATGTCCACGCCGTTGATCGAGACGAGGTGCAGCGCATCGCCGTCCACGTCGATGTCGTTGCCGATGAGGTTCAGCTCGATGGGCTGGTCTTCGTCGGTGCTGTAGTTGTCGTCCCTGGCGACCGGCGCATCGTTCACGGGCTTCACGCGGATGTCCACGTGGCCGGTGTCGGTGGCGCCCTTGGCGTCGCCCACGACGTAGTCGAAATCGACCGGGCCGTTGTAGTCGGCATTGGGCACGAAGGTGATGGTGCCGTCGGTGGCGATGTCGATCCTGCCGTTGGGCACGGCGATGGATTGCGCCACGCCCGGCGTGATGGCCACGCCGTTGATCGAGACGAGGTGCAGCGCGTCGCCGTCCACGTCGGTGTCGTTGCCGATGAGGTTCAGCTTGAGGGGCGTGTCTTCGTTCGTGACGAGGTGGTCGTCGGACGCCACCGGTGCGTCGTTGACCGGCTGCACCGCGACCGTCACATGGCCGATGTCGGTGAGGCCGGACGTATCCGCCACCACGTAGTCGAAGTCGACCGGGCCGTTGTAGTTGGCATTCGATACGAAGGTGATGGTGCCATCGATGGCGATGTTGACCTTGCCATTGGGCACGTCGATGGATTGCGCGATGCCCGGCGAGATGGCCACACCGTTGATCGAGACCAGGTGCAGCGCCTCGCCATCGGGCTCGCTGTCGTTTCCGAGCAGGTCGAGCACCAGCGGGGTGTCTTCGTTGGTGACGAGGTGGTCGTCCGCCGCGCGGGGCGCGTCGTTGACGGCTGCGACGGCCACATGCACATGGCCTGTGTCGGCGGCACCGGAGGTGTCGGCAACGATGTAGTTGAAATCGACCGGACCGTTGTAGTCGGCCTTCGGGATGAAGGTCAGGGTGCCGTCGACGGCCACGTTGACCGTGCCGTTGGGCACGGCGATGGATTGCGCGGTCCCGGGCGTGATGGCTACGCCGTTGATCGAGACCAGGTGCAGCGGGTCGCCGTCCCTGTCGTTGTCGTTGCCGAGCAGGTCCAGCACGATCGGTGTGTCTTCGTTCGTGGCGAAGCTGTCGTCCGAGGCGAGCGGCGGGTCGTTGACCGGGTTCACGGTGACTTTCACATGACCGGTATCGGTGAGGCCGGCGGCATCGGCCACCACGTAGTCGAAGTCGACGGGACCGTAGTAGTCGGCCTTCGGCACGAAGGTGATAGTGCCGTCGCCTGCGATGTCGACCGTGCCGTTGGGCACGTCGATGGATTGCGCGATGCCGGGCGTGATGGCCACGCCGTTGATCGAGACCAAATGCAGCGCCTCGCCATCGGGATCCGTGTCGTTGCCGAGCAGGTCGAGCGCGAGCGGCGTGTCTTCGTTGGTGACGAGGTTGTCGTCTGCTGCGTGGGGCGCATCATTGACGGCTGCGACGGCAATGCCCACATGGCCGGTGTCGGTGGCGCCGTTGGCGTCGGCCACGACATAGTCGAAGGAGACGGGACCGTTGTAGTTGGCGTTCGGCACGAAGGTGATGGTGCCGTCCGTGGCGATGTTGACCATGCCGTTGGGCACGGCGATGGATTGCGCCACGCCCGGCGTGATAGCCACGCCGTTGATCGAGACCAGGTGCAGCGCGTCGCCGTCCGCGTCGGTGTCGTTGCCGATCAGGTTCAGCACCAGCGACGTGTCTTCGTTGGTGCTGAAGTTATCGTCGGAGGCAACAGGCGGATCATTGACGGGCGTTACCGAGACCTTGACGTGGCCGGCGTCGGTGAGGCCGGAGGTATCCGCCACGACGTAGTCGAAGTCGACCGGGCCGTTGTAGTTGGCATTGGGCACGAAGGTGATGGTGCCGTTGGCGGCGATGTTGACCTTGCCGTTGGGCACGTCGATGCTCTGAGCGGTTCCGGGCGTGATCGCCACGCCGTTGATCGAGACCAGGTGCAGCGCCTCGCCATCGGGCTCGCTGTCGTTGCCGAGCAGGTCGAGTACCAAGGGCGTGTCTTCATTCGTGACAAGGTTGTCGTCCGCCGCGCGGGGCGCATCGTTGACGGCCGCGACAGCCACGTGCACATGGCCGGTATCGGCGTCACCGGAGGTATCGGCGACCACATAGTCGAAGTCCACCGGGCCGGTGTAGTCGGCCTTGGGGATGAAGGTCAGCGTGCCGTCGGCAGCCACGTTGACCGTGCCGTTGGGCACGGCGATGGATTGCGCGGTGCCCGGCGTGATGGCCACGCCGTTGATCGAGACCAGGTGCAGCGGGTCGCCGTCCTTGTCGATGTCGTTTGCAAGCAGGTCCATCACCAGGGACGTGTCTTCGTTGGTCGTGAAGTTGTCGTCGGAAGCCATCGGCGGATCGCTGACCGGATTCACCGTGATGTTCACATGACCTGTGTCCGTGAGGCCGGCGGGGTCGGCCACCACGTAGTCGAAGTCGACCGGGCCGTAGTAGTCGGGGTTCGGCACGAAGGTCACGGTGCCGTTGGCAGCGATGTTGACCTTGCCGTTCGGCACGTCGATGCTTTGCGCGGTGCCGGGCGTGATGGCCACGCCGTTGATGGAGACCAGGTGCAGCGCGTCGCCGTCGGCATCGGTGTCGTTGCCGAGGAGGTTCATCACCAGCGGCGTGTCTTCGTCGGTGCTGAGCTTGTCGCCCTTCGCGACCGGTGCATCGTTGACCGGCGTCACGCTGACATTGACGTGCCCGGTGGCCTTGCCACCGAAGGCGTCGCCCACCACGTAGTCGAAGGCGACCGGACCGTTGTAGTCGGCCTTGGGCACGAAGGTGATGGTGCCGTCGGCGGCCACGTTGACCTTGCCGTTGGGCACGGTGATGGATTGCGCGGTGCCCGGCGTGATCGCCACGCCGTTGATCGAGACCAGGTGCAGCGCATCGCCGTCGGCATCGGTGTCATTGCCGATCAGGTCGAGCACGATCGGCGTGTCTTCCGGCGTCACGACCGTGTCGTTCTGCGCCACGGGTGCGTTGTTGACCCGCGTGACGTTGACGGTCACGTGCCCGGTGTCGGTGGCGCCATCGGGGTCGGCCACGACATAGTCGAACTTGGCCTGGCCGTTGTAGCCCGCGTCAGGCACGAAGGTGATGGTGCCGTCGACGGCCACCTCGACCTTGCCATGCGGCACGTCGATGACTTGCGCGATGCCTGGCGTCAGGTCCACGCCGTTGATCGAGACGATGTGCAGCGGGTCGCTTTCCTGGTCGGTGTCGTTGGCGAGCGGGTTGATCACCACCGGCTTGTCGCTGCTGGTGAAGGCAACATCGTCATGCGCGACAGGCGCATCGTTCACCGGCAGCACGGTGACGCTGACATGGCCGGTGGTCTGGGCGCCCGAGTTGTCGGCCACCACGTAGTCGAAGGCGGACGGGCCGCTGTAGTCGGTGTTGGGCACGAACTTCATCGTGCCGTCCCAGTCGATGTGGACCTGGCCGTACGGCACGAGGATCACCTGGTAGCCGCCCGTGATGGCCACCCCGTTGATCGAGACGATGTGCAGCGGGTCACCTTCGGGATCGGTGTCGTTGGCGATCAGGTTGATCGGCAGGTCGGTGTCTTCATTGGTGACGAGCACGTCGTCCCTGGCGACCGGGGCATCGTTGACGGGCGTCACGGACAGCGACAGCTTGGCCGTCGTGCTGGCGATGCCGTCGCTCACGGTGTAGGTGGCCACGGGCACCGGGCCGTTGTAGTCGTGCGCCGGCTCGAAGCTGTAGCTGCCGTCCACGTTGATGGTGAGCACGCCGACGCCAGGAATGGTGGCGGCGGTGCCGGGCGCGAAGGTGCCCGTGATGCCGGCGATGCTGAAGCCGGTGATGCTGAGCGCGTTGCCATCCGCATCGGTGTCGTTGGCCAGCAGGCCGGCACTCTTCGGCACCACCAGCGGCGTATCTTCCGTGGCAACGCCCACGTCGTCCTTGGCGACCGGCGGCACATTGGCCGCCACGATGTCCAGCAAGACCTTGGCATCGGCACGACCGCCCTGCCCGTCATCCACCGTGTAGCCGAAGGTGGCCGGGCCCGAATAGCCCGCCTCCGGCACGAAGGTGAGCGTGCCGTCGCGTGCCACCAGCACCGTGCCGTGCTCGACCGCGATGCTCTGCTCCGTGCCGCGCACAATCTGCACACCGTTGATGGCCGAGACGCGCAGCAGGTCGCCGTTGGCGTCGGTGTCGTTCTGCGTGAGCTTGTCCAGCACCAGCGATCCGCTGTCGACCGTGTAGACGCCGTCGTCGCGCGCCACCGGCGCCACGTTGATGAGCGACAGCTCGCGGTTGGAGAAGCCGTCCGCACCGGTGACGATGCCCACGGAGGAATTCGGCAGTGCGGTGCCCGCACCGGTGTTGAGGTCGAACTGGTAGACCTGCCCCGTGCTGTTGGCGAAGCCGTAGATGTTGCCGGAGACGTCCGAGAACATGCCGCCGAAGGCGACCGCCGGACCGACGCCGGTGGCGCCGATCACGCGGGTCGCACCCGTGCTGCGGTCGATGGACAGCAGGCCGCCGCCGGAAGCGGCCGGCAGCACGCCATAGAACTTGTCGTCCTTCGCGTTGTAGGCGATGTCGGCGATGTTGGCGCCGCCCGTGGGCACGGTGAAGTCGACCGAGTGATCCCACTTCATGGTCTGCACGTTGATGGCTTGCAGCGTGCGATAGGAATTGCTGTAGACGTACAGCATGCCGTCCGGGCCGAAGTCGCCCGAGGTGAAGCCGCCGGCCGAGAAGGACGCGGGCGCGCCGGTGGCGTCGATGGTGCCGAGGATGACCATCGAGCCGTCGCCGCCGATGCGAACCAGGTTGTTGCCGTTCATGCCGTAGGCGAAACCATCGGCCGTGTTGAAGCCCATCGCGTTGACGTTGATGCCGGCCGACCATTCGGAGCGATGCAGCTCGGCGTCGCCGAAGGCGATGGTCACCATCTGGCTGGACCGGTTGGCCGCGTAGGTCTTGCCGTCGCTGCCGACGACCGGCGCCGTGTTGGCGATGACGACGTAGGCATTGCCCTGGTCGTCGAAGCGCTGCTGCGCCACGACGTTGATGGTGGTGAAGCGGGCGGCCGAGGTGCTGGCGCCATCGCTCACCGTGAAGCCCACCGTGCGGTTGCCCACGGCCACGCTCGCGGTGGTCGCGTCGTTGAGGTAACCCACCGTGCGCAGCAGGCCGTTGAGCTCGGCCGCACTGATGTTGCCGCCGCCGCTGCGCGAGACGGTGATGGAGGAGCCGTTGTAGTTGATCTCGAACTGCGTGCCGCCGACCGTGACCTTCATCGGATCGTGGGCCACGCCGTCCATGCGCACGAATTGCATGGCGTTGCCGCTGCCGAAGGTGATGCTTTCCTTGGCGCCGTTGGCGAAGCCGCCCAGCGAAAGCGTCAGCGACTGGATGTCGTTGTCGGCGTCGGAGACGAGCGCGTCCACGTCGGCCAGGTGCGTGGGCTCCGTGCCGCCGGGGCCGGAGGTGATGCGGTAGTTGCCGCCCGTGCCGCCGGAGGAGCCGTTGGCGTCCAGCGTCAGCGTGGGCGCGACCATCAGGTGGTCCCAGTCGCGTGCCTCGATGGAACGGGCCTCGATGGCGCCGGTACGACTTTCGAGCGTCCAGTTGCCGCCGCGCGATTCGGCCCCGGTCGGGTCGATGGAGGCGGCCACGTCGGCGCCGGTCAGGCTGGCGAGCAGTTCGCTCGCGTGCTGGCCGACCGTACCTTCCGCGAAGTCGCAGCCGTAGATCAGGATGTCGCCATCCGCGGAGAGGCTGTGGCCGATGGCGGCCAGCAGGTCGCGGTACTCGCCCTGCATGCTGCCCGAGGTGAGCGTGGCCGTGCCGAGGTGCAGTTCGCCCTCGCCGCCATGGCTCACCAGGTGGATCGCGCCGATGTCGGTGCGGCCTTGCAGCGTGTCGGCGATGACCTTGACGCCGTCCTGGCCGGGCCCGATGAAGTGGATCTCCGCGTTTGGCCCCAGGTCCTTGACCAGGGCGTCCACGTCGGAGAGCGAGCGGTCGATGAAGAAGACGTTGGCCGCGGGTGCGGCGGCATCGCCGGCATGCGCGTCGCGGGCATCGACCGGGGCCATGTGCGTGTTGGCATGGGCGAGGGCCTGCATCAGCTCGGCATTCGACGCATCGGGTTGCGCGTCGACCGGGGCATGGCCTTGGTCGGCCATCGCCTCGACCGTGGCGGCCGCGGCGGCATCCAGCAGGACGCGAGGTTCCAGCGCCTGCAATCGGATCTTCGGGGCGGCCTTGCGGGCCGACTTGGTGGAAGAAGATTGACGTTGCGAATGGCGCTTGAACATGGGGACTCCGATCTGAGGTGGGCAATCGAATTCACGGGATCGGCTGGCGCGATGAATTTCGCGCAACCAATTGACTTCCCGTCAATTCAATTCAAAAACAACCCAATTTCCGCCTGGAAATCCCGGAGCCATCCTGCTCCAATTGAATTCAAAAAACTCCTGCAGTCTCACTCGGGAGATGTCTCGAAGAAGGCTTTTTCAATGCCCGATCGATATCGCAATTCCTGTTGCGCCGAACACCTTTAAGGGTTAACCCTGAATATACCGAAGCGAGCAATGATTGGCTTCGCGAGACGTCCCGCTCCGGCATGGGAAATTTCCGAGTCGGGGCACGTTCGGGCCTGAATTTCCCACGCATGGAGGAAAAGCCTTTCGAATGCGCCAATGAAAAAGGCCACCTCGAGAGGTGGCCGTTGTCGTATCCGAGGACCGGGGCGCCTTACGCCGCGCCTTCTCGAACCAGCACATGGGTCACGCGCTTGAACACGCGCCAAGCCATGCTCTGGAAGTCGCCGCGCACATGCATCTCGCCCCGCAGCTCGGTGCGCGGCGCCGCGCCTTCCGGGCTGCTCGCCGAGGCGGCGATCTCGAACATCGCATGCTCCGGCCGCGCCTTCTTGCCTTCGGCGCGCGCATCGACCGGGCCGCCGAAGGTGGAGGCCAGCAACCAGTTGTCCAGCGTGTCCGAGGCCGCGGCGCCGATGCGCTTGATCTCGATGTCGCGCGAAGCGGCCACATGGTGCTCGTCGACGAAGCTGCCCTTGTCGCCTTCGTGGATGCGCTCCAGGTCTTCCGAGTCGATGTAGCCGCGTGCTTCCAGCGTGCCGGGCTTGCCGACCAGCACGAGCATGGTCGTCGCGTTGATCCAGCGGCCCGAATGCAGTTCCGGTGCGATCTCCATCACGACGCCGTCCATCGGCGCCTGCACGACCAGGCGTGCCTTCTCGCGTTGCAGGCCTTCGATGCGGTCGCGCTCCAGGCGCAGTTCACGCACCAGCACCAGGCTGTCGGAGAGGTCGCGCGAGTCGGCGGCACGGCGGCCCATGCGTTCTTCCAGCAGCGCTGCGCGGTCGAAGGCGGCTTGCAACTGTTGCTCGATCTCGGGCGCGGAGAGCTTCATCATCACCTGCCCGGCCTTCACCGGATCGCCGGTCTTCACCAGGATCTGCTCGATGCGCGCCGGACGCGGTGCGAAGGAAGGCGCCTGCTCGGCGGCCGTCAGCACAGCGGGGATGCGCACCATGTACGGGAACGGCACCAGGAAGGCAAACACCAGGGCCAGCGTGACCACCGCGGTGACACGCACGCGCGCACCCGTCTCCTCGCGGCGCTTGAGCCACACCTTCACTTCACGCCAGATCGGCATCACGATGAACCAGCCCATTTCCACCGCGAACATGAAGATGCCGAGCACCTTGAAGAAGAAGTGATAGACCAGGAACGCGATCCCCATGAACAGGAAGAAGCGGTAGACCCAGGTGGCGTAGGCAAAGCCGATCAGCAGCAGCCGTTGGCGGCCTTCCGCCGGCTCGGGTTGCTCGTCGCCGTAGCCGAAGAGCTGCTCGCGCAGGAACCAGCGGCCCATCGCGAAGGAACGCTCCTGCAGGTTCGGCTCGCCGATCAGGTCGCTGAACAGGTAGTAGCCGTCGAAGCGCATCAGCGGGTTGCAGTTGACCGCGATGCTCATGACCCAGCTGGTCGTCGCCAGTGCGAACACGGCATGGCGCAGCGCGCCTTCGGGCGTGAAGATCCAGATGTAGGTGGCGATGACGGCGATGATCAGTTCCACCGCCATGCCGGCGGCATCGATGAACACGCGCTGCCGACGGTCCGGCAGGCGCCAGGCATCGGTGGTGTCGGTGTAGAGGATGGGCGTCATCACGACGAAGGCCACGCCCATGGTCGTGACGCGCGAACCCATGCGCACGGTCGCATAGCCGTGCCCCAGTTCATGCAGCGTCTTGACCACCGCCAGGCTGATGCCGAAGGTGGCCACGCCGGCCACCGAGAACATGTCGGGGAAGGTGTGCAGGAAGGTGTCCCACTGGCGCGAGACCAGATAGAGGCTGAAAAGACCCAGCCCGGCCAGCACGTACCAGAACACGGGCTGGAAGCACATGCCCACCAGATGCTGGGTCTTGCGCAGGAAGGCGTCGGGGCGGGCCAGCGGTACCTTGAAGAACAGGTAGCTGTGCAGCAGCTTGTTGCCGAAGGAGCGCTTCGCGCCCTCGACCTGGCGGCGCACGCGTGCAAAGGTCTGTTGCGGCGCGGGGCGCACCAACTCGTGGCGTTGCAGGAATTCCAGCAGCGCGGCGATCGACTCGTCGGAGACTTCGCGGCCCGTGTTGGCCACCACCTGGGCACGCATCGCGCCGACGCTGCCCGCGTCCCAGCAGGACAGCAGGTCGACCGCATCGCGCTCGATCTCGAAGAAGCGCTGGGCCATCGGATCGTGGATCTTCCACTGGCCTTCATGGCCGGCCTTGGCGCCGCCGGCGCCGCCTTCGATCAGGCGCAGGTCCTGCCGCAGCGGCGGCAGCATCTGGTCGTCGAACTTGGGCTTCTGCGCAGCGGCTTGCAGACCGGGGAGGACGGTTGCTTGTTCCATGGCATCAGACTCCTGTCCATTGACGCAGTGCCGTCAAGGGACGCCGCATCAGGTAATAGAACAGCGAGACGGGCTCGCCATAGACGCGGGCCGTGCCGCGCAGGCCCAGGCGCTCGGCCGGTGCCTTGAGGTCGTCGGCGCGGGCCGTGACCGTGAAGCTGGCCACGCCGGCCGCATCGGCCTCGGCCTTGTAGGCGGCGCGGACCACGGTGGCCTTGATAGGCGACAGCGGTGCCGCATCGAGGAAGACCTTGGCTTCGGCGCCATCGCGCAGGTTGACCGCATCGGCCACCGGCATCTTGATCTGGAACTCGACCTCCTTCGGATTGGCGACGCGCATGATGGCCTCGCCCACGGCCACCGGACGGCCGACCCAGTCGCGCGGATCGCCATAGAGGGCGACGCCGGCTTCCTTGGCCTTGATGATCGACTTGTCGAACTGGGCGCGGGCGAATTCGAGTTCGGCGCTGGCCACGGATTCTTCGCTCTGGGCCACCGCGAGTTCGCGCTTGGCGCTCTGGTCGTCCACCGCGGCTTGCTGGAAGCGCAGCATCTTGGCGCGCGCCACTTCGAGCTTCTGCGTGGCGACATCGAATTCGCTGCGCAGCGTGGTGTCCACGAGTTGCACCAGCGGCGTGCCTTCCTTCACCTGGGCGCCGGGGGCGACCAGGATGCGCTCGACCACGCCGGCCACCGGTGCGGCCACGACGAAGGGGTCCTGCGGCGTGACTTCGACCGGCGCCAACGTCGTCAGCGGCACCGGCACGAAGGCCAGCAGCAGCGCGGCCACGGCCGAGCCGATCGCCGCCTTGCGGTAGTGCTGGCGCCAGTTGCGCACGGGCTTGGCGCGACCGGCGATGGCGCTCGCGCCATGCGCATAGGCCTGCGCCAGGCGCTCGGCCAGTTTCTGGTGCGACTCTTCCCATTCGGTGTCGCGGGCCAGCAGCCAGCCGGCCCGGATGGCTTGCTCGCCGTCGACCAGAGGCACCCACAGCATGTGGCGCAGGGGCGCTTCCTCGGTGCAGGGGTCGGCCGGATCGGCATACGACGGCAGGCTGAAGATGTGCGGCTTGCGCGCGACTTCACCCTGGCGCCACAGCGTGGCGGTCAGGTTCTCGTACCAGCGCAGCATGGGCGCGTCGCGGTTGACCTTGGCCAGGCCGGAGACGGCGGCGACGGACCATGCGGTCGCATCGGATTCCGACGCCGGGGCTTGTGCCTTGAATTTTTCCAGGTACTTCGACCTGGCGACCTTCGCGAGCGACTCGCGCGATTCGAGCACCAGCGCCTGGCCGAAGGGCAGCAGCGCCACGGCTTCGTTGGCCAGGTGCTGCCACAGGGCTTCACGCGTGGCGATGCGGCGCAGTTCACCCTCGATGCGGATCAGGTGGGCGATGCTGGGGCTCATCGCGGCATTGGCATTGGCCGCCGCGACTGTGCCCGCGACGACCTTGGGCGCTTCCGCGACCGGCCTGGCCGCGGCGGCGGGCTGTTGTGAAGCCGGTTGCGATGCCGCGACACGGCTGTCACGGGCGACGAGGCGGGGACGCAGCAAGGGCTTGGCTGTCTCGCCGACCATGGCCGGCTCGATCTTCTGGGCGTTCGTCATGACGTCTTCAGCGGGCGCGAGCCGCTGCCGTGGATTGCGCGACGGAGGTGGCCTTCGCGCCGTTGGACATGGCGACCGCAGGCGCCGCAGCCGTGGCGCTGGAAGCGACAGGCGCGGCTGACACGGCGGCAACCGGCGCGGCCGGCATGGCAGCCACAGGCGCCGCGCCGCCGAGGGTCGCGCGGCCGCTCATGCCGGGCAGGACTTGCGATGGCACCTTCGGCACCGCGGCAATCACCTTGACCGTCTGGCTCACCGCATCCACGCCGCCCGAGATGCGTTGCACCTTGGCCTTCAACACGTCACCGGTCTCATCGACCCTGAAGTCGAAGTCGGAGCCGGCCTTGAGCCAGGACAGCCACTTCGACGGCACGACCATGTGCAGTTCCACCGGACCGTCGCTCACGACGCGCATCAGCTTCTCGTTGGCCTGCGGCGATTCATGCACGCGGGTCATCGTTTCGACGACGCGACCGGCAAAGGGCGCCACGATGCGGCAGCCCGACATGCGTTCCTGGATCACTTGCGATTGCGCTTCGCGCTCTTTCTGCTTCAGGCCGGCGATCTCGGCTTCGGCGCGGCCGGTGGCTTCCATGCCGAGCAGGGCGGCCTGCACTTCGGCATTGCGCGCCTCGGCCTTCTGGCCGGCGCGTGCCGCGGCGAGTTCAGCACCGAGGCGGGCGCAGTCGAAGCCGACCAGCACGGCGCCCTTGGGGAAGTGGTCGCCTTCGCGGAAAGGCATGCTCGTGATGCGCTCGGAAACGCTGGAGGACAGCACGGCTTCCTGCTGCGCACGCAGCACGCCGCGTGCAACACCGGCATCGGCGCCGGGAGCGGTCTGGGCCATCGCGAAAGGTGCGGCAAGGGCCAGGCAAAGGAGGCTGAGGCGACCAGCGCGCTTGAAGGAGCCGACTTGGGAGGGGAAGTGGGACATGGCGTGTACTCGTTTCTAAGGTTCAGGAATTGGAGGAAGTCGCTGCGGCGGCTGCGACGGGATCGAGGCGCTTGGCCCACATGCCGCGCAGCTGGCCGGCCAGTTCGTTGACGGGTTGGGCGCTGCTCATGTCCTTCTCCACCGGGTCGATGCCCAGCGAGGAGTACACGTTGGCATACGCGTTCTGCAGGTCGGCCAGCGCCAGGTCGTAGCGCACCTCCGAGACGAGCGTGTTCATCTGCTCGCGGATCAGCGTCTGGCGGCTGAGCTTGTCGCTCTTGAAGCCCGCATCGATCTGCTTCTCGATCTTTTCTTGCACCTTGAAATAGTTGCCCGCCGTGTCCAGTTCACGCACGCGGAACTCGTAGCGCGCGCGCGCCACTTCCACCTGCGTGCCGACAGCCATCGTCAGGGCGAGGGCTCGCTGGTCCAGCAACTGGCCTTGCGCCTTCACCTTGGCTTGCGCGGCCGGCAGGCTGAACACGTTCAGTAGGTTCCAGCTCGCCCGGGCGCCGAAGCCCAGCCAGTTGGCGTTGTAGAGGAAGCTGTTGCTGCTGTTGTCCAGGCCCGCGAAGATGCGCAGGCTGGGCAGTGCACGCAGGTACGCTGCGGTTTCTTCCCGGTCGTTGTTGCGCAGTTGATAGGCCACTTCACGCAGCTCCGGACGGTTCTCGATGGCCGTCTGCAGCATGTCCTTGCCCGGCAGGCTGAAGGGCTTCCACTGCATGTTGCGCGTGGGCATGGCGACCTTGTATTGGGTGTCGGCCGGCAGGTTCATGAGAGCGGCGAGTTGCTGCTTGGCCACGCTCAGTTCACGGCCCAGGCTTTGCGCTTCGCGGCGGATGCTCAGCAGTTCGCGCTGGTAGGTCAGCGGCGCCAGCGGAGCGGACAGGCCGGCCTTTTCCTGCTTCTCGGCCTGCTCCAGCGCTGTCTTCGTGACGACTTCGAGTTCGTTGATCTTGCCCAGCAGGCGCTCGGCCGAGACGGCACGCCAGTAGGCGGTGCGCACGTCCTCGATGATGCGGTTGACGACCTTGCGCTTGCGCTCTTCGGCGATGTTGACTTCGTCTGCGGCCTGCTTGGCGCGCACGTACGAGAGGCCGAAGTCCAGCACGTCCCAGCTCATGGTCAGGTCGCTGGCCAATACGTTGCGGTCGGAAGAAGTCGAGGGCTCCAGCGAGACGCGGCCGGTGGTGATGGAGCGGCTCACGCCACCCGAGTCGTTGTCGCGCCCGGCGTAGTCCATGGTGGCGACCAGCTTGGGCAGCATGTCGTAGCTCTTGAGGTCCAGGTCACGCTTGGACAGCGCCAGCGACATGAGTTCGACACGCGAGTCGAGGTTGTACTTGATGGCGCGCGCCATGGCTTCGTACAGGTCGATCGGGCCAGAAACGGGCTCCTGGTCGGCGGCCACGCGCTGGATCAGGTCGGTGGCGCGGTCCTTGTTCTGCTGCGCCTCGAAGGGCTGGGGCGAGACCGCGCAACCGGTCAGGGCGATCGCCAGCAGCGCGGCGGCCGCCGGGCCCTTGAGGATCCACTGGGCGGGCTTGAGGGAATGGGCTTGTTTCATATCGTCTGGAACTCCGTGTTTGCCGTGGCGCAATTGCGCGTTACTCGAATCAATCAACATCTGCCGTTTTTTCAAGGACGCGGATTGAATGGATCTTCAATTCACGGCCAATTAAATTCGACCCGAAGGCAGCAACTGGTCGCTGCAAGAGCTATTCGGAGACATCGTTTTCATTCGGGGAACACTGCTCGACGAAGTCCTGAATTGCCGGTCATTTGCGGGTTCCAGCGCTTCGGCACGCTGGGAGCTATTGACCGGGTTCAATGTTAAAAGTCGAGGCAATTCCGGTCTGCGAGTTCATTCCCACGGCGCCGCTGACATTTCTGATTGGGCGTGAGGAATATTCGGACGGGAAGTAAATCGGGGGCTCGGCGGGCCGTTTGCGGCGATGGGGCTGCAAACCGCCATGCGCGCGCCAAGGGCGACGCAATGCAATCGCATGCCGGCCCGTGGCATGCGAAGGGAGGCGATTGCCGGGCTGGGATGGCCGGCGGAGAAGTGCCCGGACCACACACCGCGTCCTGGCGGCGCCGAGAGGTCAAAAAAAGATCCGCGGATGCGGGGTGGCGCCCCGCAGCAGGTGCGAAGGCCGTCAGGCGCACCAGAGCGGGTGCGCCGGCCAGCGAAGGCTGGGGCGGACCGAGCCCAAACAGGGCCCGGGGCTCTCAAGTCGCTCGGCTTGCGACCGACTTGCCCCCTGGATGGAAGGGCCCGGGGCCAGCCCTGGTGCTCTCCAGTCGATATGGATCTGTCTCGACCAAGTCCGCTCGGGGGTCGGGCCGGGCGCAGCCCGACCCTCGGGGCTCAGCCCCTGGACGCCATGGCCACGGCATCCTGCCGCTTGGCCCACATGCCGCGCAGCTTGCCGGCCAGTTCATTGACGGGTTGGGCGCTGCTCATGTCCTTCTCCACCGGGTCGATGCCCAGCGAGGAGTACACGTTGGCATACGCGTTCTGCAGGTCGGCCAGCGCCAGGTCGTAGCGCACCTCCGAGACGAGCGTGTTCATCTGCTCGCGGATCAGCGTCTGGCGGCTGAGCTTGTCGCTCTTGAAGCCCGCATCGATCTGCTTCTCGATCTTTTCTTGCACCTTGAAATAGTTGCCCGCCGTGTCCAGTTCACGCACGCGGAACTCGTAGCGCGCGCGCGCCACTTCCACCTGCGTGCCGACAGCCATCGTCAGGGCGAGGGCTCGCTGGTCCAGCAACTGGCCTTGCGCCTTCACCTTGGCTTGCGCGGCCGGCAGGCTGAACACGTTCAGCAGGTTCCAGCTCGCCCGGGCGCCGAAGCCCAGCCAGTTGGCGTTGTAGAGGAAGCTGTTGCTGCTGTTGTCCAGACCCGCGAAGATGCGCAGGCTGGGCAGTGCGCGCAGGTACGCTGCGGTTTCTTCCCGGTCGTTGTTGCGCAGTTGATAGGCCACTTCACGCAGCTCCGGACGGTTCTCGATGGCCGTCTGCAGCATGTCCTTGCCCGGCAGGCTGAAGGGCTTCCACTGCATGTTGCGCGTGGGCATGGCGACCTTGTATGGGGTGTCGGCCGGCAGGTTCATGAGGGCAGCGAGTTGCTGCTTGGCCACGCTCAGTTCACGGCCCAGGCTCTGTGCTTCGCGGCGGATGCTCAGCAGTTCGCGTTGATAGGTCAGCGGCGCCAGCGGGGCAGAGAGACCGGCCTTTTCCTGCTTCTCGGCTTGTTCGAGTGCGGTCCTGGTGACGGCTTCGAGTTCGTTGATCTTGCCCAGCAGGCGCTCGGCCGAGACCGCACGCCAGTAGGCGGTGCGCACGTCCTCGATGATGCGGTTGACGACCTTGCGCTTGCGCTCCTCGGCGATGTTGACTTCGTCTGCGGCCTGCTTGGCGCGCACGTACGAGAGGCCGAAGTCCAGCACGTCCCAGCTCAGCGTGAGGTCGCTGGCCAGCACGTTGCGGTCGGAAGAAGTCGAAGGCTCCAGCGAGACGCGCCCGGT
Source organism: Variovorax robiniae (assembly GCF_037889955.1). NCBI lineage: Bacteria > Pseudomonadati > Pseudomonadota > Betaproteobacteria > Burkholderiales > Comamonadaceae > Variovorax > Variovorax robiniae. The sequence continues at coordinate 115,273 of NZ_JBBKZS010000006.1, read as the reverse complement.
GGTGATGGAGCGGCTCACGCCACCCGAGTCGTTGTCGCGCCCGGCGTAGTCCATGGTGGCGACCAGCTTGGGCAGCATGTCGTAGCTCTTCAGGTCCAGGTCGCGCTTGGACAGCGCCAGCGACATGAGTTCGACACGCGAGTCGAGGTTGTACTTGATGGCGCGCGCCATGGCTTCGTACAGGTCGATCGGGCCAGAAACGGGCTCCTGGTCGGCGGCCACGCGCTGGATCAGGTCGGTGGCGCGGTCCTTGTTCTGCTGCGCCTCGAAGGGCTGGGGCGAGACCGCGCAACCCGTCAGGGCGATCGCCACCAGCGCGGCGGCCGCAGGGCCCTTGAGGATCCACTGGGCGGGCTTGAGGGAATGGGCTTGTTTCATGTTCACCTGGAATTTCGTGTTGCGGTGACGCGCACCTGCGCGTCGCTTCATTTAATAAGTGGCTTGTGCCAGTCTTCAAATCGTTGATGAATGAATGCCGATTTCGCTGAAATGGGCCATTCGAAGATATTGATCAATTACTTTCGAGATGACACCTCGACAAATAAAACATGTCGCACGGGCCTCAAAACCGCCCCAGGCGAACGAAATAATGGATTGATCGCAATGTTAGGAGCCATGAAAATCGGGGTCTGCAAGACCATTCCGAAGGCGACACCGATATTTCGCATCAGCAGCCGGAATTCGCCCGGTCAGCAACACCGCGATGAATCGGCGCGATCCCGATCCGGACTTGCAAGACTTGCGGGGGCAGCGGCGAATACGGCGGCGGACAAAGCCTGTACTTGCGCGCATTCCCGCATTCCCGCATTCCCGGTTCTGGCGCCGCGTTCTTGCGGGGCCGGAACCGGGACGCTCCGGTTCAGGTCCAGCCTGGTTCAGCAACCGCCCCCCAGCGCCTTCATCAATCCCTGCTGGTCCGCCGATGGACTGCGGCTGGCCTTCGCGAGTTGCTTCGCAAAGCTCACCGGCCGCTTGGCCAGGGGCTTGGTGCCCTTGCCCTTGGTGGCGTCGTGGTGGACCTGGGCCTTGACCACGATGCGCGCCTTCATGTCCTTCTGGACCGTCGGCTTGTTCGGCTTGTCGTTGGCGCGTGGAACGTCCTCGGCCACTGGCGGGCGCGAGGGCGCCAGCTTGCAGGTCCCGAGACCTTGCGCCTGCTCGCCCTCGCCCTCTTCCTCCGGCAGCGCGTTCTCGAAGCGGCCGAACTGCTCGCGCAGGCGGTTGTCGGCGGCCACGCGGGACACCACGTTGCTGCCCGTGTCCGTGCCCAGCGAGCGGCCAGAGCTTTCCAGCGAACTGCCATGCAATGTCTGCACGCCATTGACCGCCTGGAGCACCGCGCCATTCGCGTCGAGCATCTGCGTGCCATTGAGCGAATCGATGCCATTCACCGCGTCCAGCACCGCGCCTTCCGCCGTGATCCGCTTGTCGGTCCCGCGGTGTTCGAACAGCGAGTCCGAGGGCTCGAAGACGAAGGGGTAGTCGCCGCGGTACAGGTCGCCCTTCACCTGCAACGTGAGCAGGCCGGGGGTCAGCCCGCCATGGCCGTCGCTGACGGTGTAGTGCACCTTCACGTCGCCGGTGTAGCCACGCTCCGGCGTGAAGCTGTAGCTGCCGTCCTCGTTCACCAGCAGCACGCCCTTGCCGGGGATCTGCACCGGCGTGCCGGTCTTGATCGGACCGGGCAGGCCGTCCACGGTGATGTCCTTGACGGTGAGCGGGTCACCTTCCGGATCGCGGTCGTTGGGCAGCAGGCCGTCCTTGGGGCCCGCATGGACCGGGTGGCCGTCGATGACCTGCACGGTCTCGTCCTGCACGACCGGGGGATCGTTCACCGGTGTGACGGTGATGTTGACCGTGCCCGTGTCCCTCGCGCCCGAGGGGTCGGCGATCTCGTAGTCGAAGCTGACCGGGCCGTTGTAGTCGGGCGCCGGCATGAAGGTGATCGTGCCATCGGCGGCCACGTTGACCGTGCCGTTCGGTACCGGGATCGACTGTGCCGTGCCCGGCGTGAGATCCACGCCGTTGATGGAGACGATGTGCAGCGTGTCGCCATCGACATCGGTGTCGTTGCCCAGCAGGTTCAGCGTGACCGGCTTGTCTTCCGGCGTCGTGACGTTGTCGTCGATCGCCACCGGCGCGTCGTTCACCGGGGTGACGACGATGTCCAGCTTGCCTTCGACGGTGCCGCCATGGCCGTCGTCCACCGTGTAGGTGATCTCGGGCACCGGGCCGTGGTAGTCGACCACCGGGGTGAATTTGTAGCCACCGTCCGGATCGATGGTGACGGTGCCGACGCCGGGGATGGTCGCTGGCTCGCCGGCCTTGATCGGGCCAGGCACCCCCGGCACCGTGTAGTCCTTGATGACCAGCGGATCGCCATCGATGTCGGTCACGTTGGACAGCAGGCCGTCCTTCGGGCTGACCACCAGAGGGGTGTCCTCGGGCGTGGAGATGGCGGTTTCCACCGCCTCGCCGGGCTGGCCGGGCTTGGCGGGATTGCCCGGGTCAACGGGATGGCCGGGCGTGCCGGGGCCCGCGGGCTTGGTCGGCACGCTGATCACCGGCGCATCATTCACCGGCGTGACGGTGATGTTCACCGTGCCCGTGTCCGTGGCGCCCGAAGGATCGGCGACCACGTAGTCGAACTTGACCGGGCCGTTGTAGTCCGGCGCGGGCATGAAGCTGATCGTGCCGTCGGCGGCCACGTTGACCGTGCCGTTGGGCACAGGGATCGACTGGGCCGTACCCGGCGTGAGGGTCTCACCGTTGATCGAGACGATGTGCAGCGTGTCACCGTCCACATCGGTGTCGTTGCCGATCAGGTTCAGCACGACGGCCTCGTCTTCGGGCGTCGTGAACTGGTCGTCCACGGCCACCGGCGCGTCGTTCACCGGCGTGACGACGATGTCCAGCTTGCCTTCGGCGGTGCCGCCGTGGCCGTCATCCACCGTGTAGGTGATCTCGGGCACCGGGCCGTGGTAGTCCACCACCGGGGTGAATTTGTAGCCACCGTCCGGGTCGATGGTGACGGTGCCGATGCCGGGGATGGTCGCTGGCTCGCCAGCCTTGATCGGACCTGGAAGACCCGGCACCGTGTAGTCCTTGATGACCAGCGGATCGCCATCGACATCAGTCACGTTGGACAGCAGGCCGTCCTTCGGGCTGACCACCAGGGTGGTGTCCTCGGGCGTGGAGACTGCCGTCTTGGCCGGATCGCTGGGCGTGCCCGGCGCGCCAGGGATCACCGGATGGCCCGGCTCGCCAGGAACGTCCGATTGGCCCGGCTCGCCCGGGGTGACGGGGTAGCCGGGCGTGCCGGGGCCCGCAGGCTTGGTCGGCACGCTGATGACCGGCGGGTCGTTCACCGGCGTGACGGTGATGTTCACCGTGCCGGTGTCCTCGGCGCCCGACGGGTCGGCCACCACGTAGTCGAACTTGACCGGGCCGTTGTAGTCGGGCGCCGGCATGAAGCTGATCGTGCCGTCGGCGGCCACGTTCACCGTGCCGTTGGGCACCGGGATCGACTGGGCCGTGCCCGGGGTGAGGGTCTCACCGTTGATCGACACGATGTGCAGCGTGTCACCGTCCATATCGGTGTCGTTGCCGATGAGGTTCAGTGTGACCGGCTTGTCTTCGGGCGTCGTGACGCTGTCGTCGATCGCCACCGGCGCGTCGTTCACCGGCGTGACGACGATGTCCAGCTTGCCTTCGGCCGTGCCGCCATGCCCGTCATCCACCGTGTAGGTGATCTCGGGCACCGGGCCGTGGTAGTCCACCACCGGGGTGAATTTGTAGCCACCGTCCGGGTCGATGGTGACGGTGCCGATGCCGGGGATGGTCGCTGGCTCGCCAGCCTTGATCGGGCCGGGCAGGCCAGGCACCGTGTAGTCCTTGATGACCAGCGGATCGCCATCGACATCGGTCACGTTGGACAACAGGCCGTCCTTCGGGCTGACCACCAGGGTGGTGTCCTCGGGCGTGGAGACTGCGGTCTTGGCCGGATCGCTGGGCGTGCCCGGAGCGCCCGGGGTCACCGGATGGCCCGGCTCGCCAGGAACGTCCGGTTGGCCTGGTTCGCCCGGGGTGACGGGGTAGCCGGGCGTGCCGGGGCCTGCGGGCTTGGTCGGCACGCTGATGACCGGCGGGTCGTTCACCGGCGTGACCGTGATGTTGACCGTGCCAGTGTCCTCTGCGCCCGACGGGTCGGCGACCACGTAGTCGAACTTGACCGGGCCGTTGTAGTCGGGCGCGGGCATGAAGGTGATGGTGCCGTCGGCGGCGACATTCACCGTGCCGTTGGGCACCGGGATCGACTGGGCCGTGCCTGGGGTGAGGGTCTCACCGTTGATCGAGACGATGTGCAGCGCGACGTCATCGACATCGGTGTCGTTGCCGATCAGGTTCAGAACGACGGACTCGTCTTCCGGCGTCGTGAAGCTGTCGTCCACGGCTACCGGCGGGTCGTTCACCGGCGTGACCGTGATGTTCACCGTGCCCGTGTCCGTGGCGCCCGAGGGATCGGCGACCACGTAGTCGAAGGCGACCGGACCGTTGTAGTCGGGCGCGGGCATGAAGCTGATCGTGCCGTCGGCGGCGACATTCACCGTGCCATTGGGCACCGGGATCGACTGCGCCGTGCCAGGTGTGAGAGGCTCGCCATTGATCGACACGATGTGCAGCGTGACGTCATCGACATCGGTGTCGTTGCCGATCAGGTTCAGAACGACGGACTCTTCTTCCGGCGTCGTGAAGCTGTCGTCCACGGCCACCGGCGGATCATTCACCGGCGTGACGGTGATGTTCACCGTGCCCGTGTCCTCGGCGCCCGAAGGATCGGCCACCACATAGTCGAAGGTGACCGGTCCGTTGTAGCCGGGTGCCGGCATGAAGGTGATCGTGCCGTCGGCGGCGACATTGACCGTGCCATTGGGCACCGGAATCGCCTGTGCCGTGCCCGGTGTGAGAGGCTCGCCATTGATCGACACGATGTGCAGCGTGACGTCATCGACATCGGTGTCGTTACCGATCAGGTTGAGCGTGACCGACTTGCCTTCCGGCGTGGTGGCCGTGTCGTCGACCGCCACCGGCGGATCATTCACCGGCGTGACGGTGATGTTCACCGTGCCCGTGTCCGTGGCGCCTGAAGGATCGGCCACAACGTAGTCGAACGTGACCGGTCCGTTGTAGCCGGGTGCCGGCATGAAGCTGATCGTGCCGTCGGCGGCGACATTCACCGTGCCATTGGGCACCGGGATCGACTGCGCCGTGCCAGGCGTGCGGGGCTCACCGTTGATCGAGACGATGTGCAGCGTGACGTCATCGACATCGGTGTCGTTGCCGATCAGGTTCAACGTGACCGACTTGCCTTCCGGCGTGGTGGCCGTGTCGTCGACCGCCACCGGCGGATCATTCACCGGCGTGACGGTGATGTTCACCGTGCCCGTGTCCTCGGCGCCCGAAGGATCGGCCACCACATAGTCGAAGGTGACCGGTCCGTTGTAGCCGGGTGCCGGCATGAAGCTGATCGTGCCGTCGGCGGCGACATTGACCGTGCCATTGGGCACCGGAATCGCCTGTGCCGTGCCCGGTGTGAGAGGCTCGCCATTGATCGACACGATGTGCAGCGTGACGTCATCGACATCCGTATCGTTGCCGATCAGGTCCAGCGCAACCGGCTTCCCTTCCTGCGTGACGGCCGTGTCGTCCACGGCCACCGGCGCATCGTTCGCGCCATGGATCGTGATGGTGAGCGTGGCCTGCGCGGCGTCGCCGTCGCCATCCTTCACGCTGTAGCTGAAGACTTCGGTCAGCGTCTGGCCGGGCTTGAGCGCATCGACCTTCGGGTTGGCGTTGTCCACCGCATAGCTGTAGCTGCCGTCGGCGTTGAGCTTGAGCGTGCCGTAGGTTCCGGGCACGCCGCTGCCCACGTTGCCCTCGGGCGCCGTGGCGAGGCCCGCGGCCACGCCCGTCACCGGGCCGGAGAGCGCCTTGCCGTCCGCGCCGAAGGTGTCGTTGCCGATGACGTTGCCGGTCACCGGCGCCGCGTTCTCGTTCACATCGGCGGTGTCGGGCTTCGCGACCGGGCTGTCGTCCAGGATGTCGACGGCCAGCACGCCAGCGTTGTGCGTCGTGGTGCCGGCGCTGTTGGTGATGTCGATGACGAATTCATCGCTCGCCGGGCCGGCGTGCTGGTCGGCCGGCTTCGTCAGCGTGTAGACATAGTCGACCGTGCCACTGTTGGGGTCGAAGCCGGTGATCGACAGCGTCCCGTAGTCGCCCACGATGGTGATTGGCGCAGCAGGCGTGGCCGCCATCAGTTGGTTGATCGTGATGGGGTCGCCGCCGTTGAGGCTGATGCTGCCGACGTTCCAGCCCGGCGACATGTTGAAGCTGCCGCTGGCGACTTCGCTCGTGGCGTCCGGGTCGGTGCCTGTCGCCAGGCCGGCCTCGCGGACCTGCGCGTCGGTGCCCGTGCGCGGGCCATCGTCCAGGCCGGTGATGAAGACTTCCGGCGGCACCGGCTGGATGACCTGGTTGTTCTGGAGCACGATGGTCAAAGTGGCCGTCGCGTTGTCGCCATCGCCGTCGGTGATCTGGTAGGTGAAGGTCTCCGTCAGGGTCTGGCCGGCTTGCAGTGCTGCCACGCTCGGGTTGAGGCTGTCCACCGTGTACGAGTAGGTGCCATCGGCATTCAGCACGAGCGAACCGTAGCTGCCCGCCACTGGCGTGCCCACGCCGCCCACCGGCGCGCCCGCACCTGCTGCCACGCCGGTGACCGGGCCGTTGGCGGCCTTGCCGTCCGCGCCGAGCTTGTCGTTCGACGTGACGTTGCCGCTGACCATGGCGTCGTGGATGTCCACGGAGTCCACGTCGTCGCTGGCCTTCGGCGCGTCGTCCACGATGTTGATCAGCAGGTAGGAGGTCTTCTCGTATTGGATGCGATCGATGTTGGTGACGTCGATGCGGAACGAGTCGTTGATGACGTACTGGCTCTGGTCGGCCGGCTTGGTCAAGGTATAGGTGTAGCTGACCGTGCCCGTGGCTGCGTCGTAGCCGGTGACGCGCAACTGGCCGTAGTTGCCGTTCGACACGAGCGGCGCGTCCGGCGTGGCTGCCTCGAGCTGGGCGCGCGTGAAGAGCGTTCCCTTGCCGAGCGTGAAGTCGACCAGGTTTTCCACCGGGCCGATCGTGAAGGTGCCGCCGGTCGTGCTTTCGGGGCCGCCCGCATCGGTGCCGCCCGGCAGGCCGCTCTCGCTCACCTGCGCATCCGTGCCGGCGACGACGCCGTCCTTGAGGCCGCCGACGTTGACGCGGTCGGCCACGGGATTGACGGTGATGGTCACGTGACCCGTGTCGCGGGCATCCGCGGCATCGGCCACGACATAGTCGAACTCGACCTTGCCGTTGTAGTTGGGGTTCGGCACGAAAGTGAGGGTGCCGTCGGCCGCCACCGTGACCTTGCCGTTCGGCACGTCGATGCTTTGCGCGGTACCGGGCATGAGCTCCACGCCGTTGATGGAGGCCACATGCAGCGCGCCGCCGTCGACGTCGGTGTCGTTGCCGACGAGGTCCAGCGCGACCGACTTGTCCTCGTCCACGACGAAGCTGTCGTCCACAGCCACCGGCGGATGGTTCGTCGCGGTGACGTCGATGTGCACCGTGCCCGTGTCCGTGGCATTGACATCGTCGGAGACGACGTAGTCGAAGGTGACGGGGCCGCTGAAGCCGGGCGTTGGCATGAAGCTCAGGGTGCCGTCGGCCGCCACGTTCACCGTGCCGTTGGGCACCGGGATCGCCTGTGCCGTACCCGGAGTGATGGGCGTGCCGTTGATGGACGCAAGGCGCAGCTTGTCGCCGCGGTCCACATCGGTGTCGTTGCCGATGAGATCCAGCGGGACCGCGGTGCCTTGCGGGGTGGTGAAGTTGTCGTCCACGGCCACCGGCGGATCGTTGACGGGCTTGACCCCGACCCGCGCCGTGGCCGTGGCCGTGGCGCCCGAGGGGTCGGCCACGACATAGTCGAAGCTGGTGTAAGTGCCGCTGAAGTTGGGCGCCGGCGTGAAGATCATGGAGCCGTCGGCCGCCACGTCCACCTTGCCATTGGGCACATCGATGGATTGCGCGGTGCCCGGGGTCAGCGTCATGCCGTTGATCGACTGGATCGTCAGCGCGTCGCCATCCGGGTCGGTGTCGTTCGCCAGCAGGTTGATCGCGAGCGGCTTGTCCTCCTCGGTGAAGTAGAGCTCGCCCACCGCCACCGGCGGATGATTGACCGGGGTCACGGTCAGGCTCAGGGTCGCGGTCGTCGAGGCCTCGCCGTCCGTCACCGTGTAGGTCGCCACCGGCACGTCGCCGTGGTAGTTCTTCAACGGCGTGAAGGAGTAGCTGCCGTCGGCGTGGATTGTCAGCGTGCCGACGCCGGGGATTTCCGCCGGGTTGCCCGCAGCGATGGGATCGGCAATGCCTGGCACCGTGTAGCTGGTGATGGTCAAGGTGTTGCCGTCGGGATCCTTGTCGTTCGACAGCAGGCCGGACTCCATCGGCACCACGAGCGACTCGTCCTCGGCAACGGTGCCCGTGTCGTCGGCCGCGACCGGCGGCCTGTTCTGCGGAAGGCTCGTGTAGACCTGGATGTTGTCAACGGCCATGTCGTCCGAACTGGCCTGGGTGCTGCCGACGATGCTCAGCTTGCTGCCGTCCGCAATGCCCTTGGGCAATGAAACGACGACGTTGGTGAAGGTCCAGGACTTGTAGATCCCGGCCGCGATCGACGCCACATTGCCCGAGGCGCCGTTGAAGTACGTCACCGTCGCATCGCCCGGCGAGTTGACGGCGCCGCCGATGGCCGTTTCGATCCGCGCATACAGCACGCCGCCCACCATCACGTCGAACTTGTTGCCGGCGAGATTGGTGGCGGGATTGGTCCCCCAGCCGTTGTTCCAGGCGAAGTCGAAGGCCACCGTCGCCGCCCCGTTGGCGCCGGGACCGTCGTTCCAGCCATTGATGGGGGTGTTCCAGGTCAGCGTGCTGGCGGGCTTGTTGTTCACGTCCATCATCAGGTAGCCGCCGACCGGGTTCCAGCCCACGTTCTGGATGAAGCCCGTGCTGTTCGTCCATCCGGCGGTGGTGTCGAAGGTCGAGTTGGTGATCTGCGGCGTCGGTGGGTTGTCGCCCAACTCGTGCTGCCAGTCGGCCGCGACGAAGGTCTGCGCCTCCACGGTGCCCACCTCGCGCTCGAGCACCCAGTCGGCGCCCAGGGCCGCCGCGCCGGTGTCGTCGGTGGAGCTGGCCACGTCGGCGCCCGTGAGGTCGGACAGGAGCTGGGCCGCCGCCAGGCCGTCTGCGCCGGCGCCGAAGTCGCAGCCATAGATGCGGATGTCGCCGGTGGCCGAGAGCGCGTGGCCGATGGTGACCAGGTCGTCGTGGTACTGGCCCTGCATGCTGGCAGCGGTGAGCGTCGCGCTGCCCAGGTGCAACTCGCCTTCGCTGCCGTGGCTGACGATCTGGATCGATGCGATGTCGCTGCGGCCTTGCAGCGCCTGGGCCATGGCATGGACGCCGTCCGTGCCGGGCTCGATGAAATGCACTTCCGCACCGGCCGGCAGATCTGCCACCAGCGTCTGCACGTCAGGCAGCGAACGATCGATGAAGAAGACATTGGCGCCCGTGGCCGCTGCCGCACGGTCGGCCGGGCGCCCGGCATCGACCGGCGCCGCCTGCGCCTTCTCCAGCGCCTGCATCAACTGGGCGTCGGCGGCATTCGGCTCGGCCACGGCGTGGGGCTGGGCCTGTTCGGCCATCGTCGCGGCTGTCGCGGCGGCAGCGGCGTCCAGCAGGACACGGGGTTCCAGGGCCTGGAGCCGCAGGGTGGAAAGTGTCTTGGCGCGAGGGCCGGCCAGTGCGGAAGAAGGGAATTGGCGACGCGAACGGTTGAGCATGAAATTCTCGATTCGGAGAGGAAATAGACCGCCAGCGCCTTGCATGAATCGCCGTCGGACTTGTTGGCTCAATTCAACCGCGCCGTGCACAAACGGGATGCAAGGCCCTTCGACTGCGAGCCGCCGGAATTTCCAATCAGCAGGTGGGAAATTTCCGTTGTTACAAGGGAAATCTCTGGCTGTGATTTATTCGCCAGAAAGACCGATGTGGCGCGTCACCGGTCTGACGCCTTGCATCCGGGCTGAGTCGGTCCCGTTTCATGGCGACCGCAGGGGCCGTCGCGCGGTCGAATAAAATCGCAGGCTCCCTTCTCACCCCTCGAACGGCATCCCACCGGGCGCCGTCTCGTACCTTGCACCGCCTGCACCCCCGCCATGAGCGACACCCTGCACCAACCCGGCCTTGAAAGCCTCTCCAAATCCTTCGAACCCGCCGCGCTGGAGGCGCACTGGGGGCCGGAATGGGAAAAGCGCGGCTATGCCAGGGCCGGCTATCGCGGCACGCAGGCGCCCAGGGAAGGCGCCCCGGCCTTCTCGATCCAGCTGCCGCCGCCGAACGTCACCGGCACCCTGCACATGGGCCATGCGTTCAACCACACGATCATGGACAGCTTCACGCGCTACCACCGCATGGCCGGCGCGAACACGGTCTGGGTGCCCGGCACCGACCACGCCGGCATCGCCACGCAGATCGTGGTGGAGCGCCAGTTGCAGGAGCAGAAGCAGGACCGTCACGAGCTCGGCCGCAAGAACTTCGTCGCGCGCGTGTGGGAGTGGAAGGAAAAGTCCGGCAACACCATCACCGGCCAGATGCGCCGCCTCGGCGACACGGTGGACTGGAGCCGCGAATACTTCACGATGGACGACAAGCTGTCGAAGGTCGTCACCGACACCTTCGTCAAGCTCTACGAAGAAGGCCTGATCTACCGCGGCAAGCGCTTGGTCAACTGGGACCCGGTGCTCAAGACCGCCGTGAGCGACCTCGAGGTCGAGAGCGAGGAAGAGAACGGCTTCCTCTGGCACATCGCCTACCCGCTGGAAGACGGCTCCGGCTCGCTCACCGTCGCGACCACGCGCCCCGAAACCATGCTCGGCGACACCGCCGTGATGGTGCACCCCGAGGACGAGCGCTACACGCACCTGATCGGCAAGAACGTCAAGCTGCCGCTGGTCGACCGCCTGATCCCGGTGATCGCCGACGAATACGTTGACAAGACCTTCGGCACCGGCGTGGTCAAGGTCACTCCTGCACACGACAACAACGACTATGCCGTCGGCCAGCGCCACAAGCTGCCGATGATCGGCGTGCTCACGCTGGACGCCACCGTCAACGAGAACGCGCCCGAGAAATACCGTGGCATGGACCGCTTCGTCGCGCGCAAGGCCGTCGTGGCGGACCTCGAAGCGCTGGGCCTGCTGGTCGACACGGTCAAGCACAAGCTCATGGTCCCGCGCTGCACCCGCACCGGCGCCATCATCGAGCCCATGCTGACGGACCAGTGGTTCGTCGCCATGAGCAAGCCGGATGCCAAGGGCCAATCCATCGCGCAGAAGGCCATCGACGCCGTGCAATCCGGCGAGGTCCGCTTCGTGCCCGAGAACTGGATCAACACCTACAACCAGTGGATGAACAACATCCAGGACTGGTGCATCAGCCGCCAGCTCTGGTGGGGCCACCAGATCCCGGCCTGGTACGACGAGGACGGCAAGGTCTACGTCGCACGCAGCGAGGCCGATGCGCAAGCGCAAGCCGGCGCCGGCAAGACGCTCACGCGCGACGAGGACGTGCTCGACACCTGGTACTCCTCCGCGCTGGTGCCCTTCTCGACCATGGGCTGGCCCGAGGTCGATGACGCCCCCACCTCCGACTACAACCTCTATCTCCCCTCCTCCGTGCTGGTCACGGGCTACGACATCATCTTCTTCTGGGTCGCCCGGATGATCATGATGACCAAGCACTTCACCGGCCGCGTGCCCTTCCGCGACGTCTACATCCACGGCGTGGTGCGCGACTCGCACGGCCACAAGATGAGCAAGTCCGAAGGCAACGTGCTCGACCCGGTCGACCTCATCGACGGCATCGCGCTGCCCGAGTTGCTCGACAAGCGCACGCAAGGGCTGCGTCGCCCCGAGACCGCACCGCAAGTCCGCAAGAACACGCAGAAGGAATTCCCCGAAGGCATCCCCGCCTTCGGCGCCGACGCGATGCGCTTCACCTTCGCATCGCTGGCCTCGCTCGGCCGCAGCATCAACTTCGACCCGAAGCGCTGCGAGGGCTACCGCAACTTCTGCAACAAGCTCTGGAACGCCACGCGCTTCGTGCTCATGAACTGCGAAGGCCAGGACTGCGGCCTGATGGAGCACACCAAGGAAGAGTGTGCCGTCGGTGGTCCGGCCCATGGCTACCTCACCTTCAGCAAGGCCGACTACTGGATCACCTCGCAGTTGCAGCGCGTGGAAGCCGCCGTCGCCAAGGGCTTCGAGGAATACCGCCTCGACAACGTCTCCACGGCCATCTACCAATTCGCGTGGGACGAGTTCTGCGACTGGTACCTGGAGATTGCCAAGGTCCAGATCCAGAACGGCAACGACTCGCAGAAGCGCGCCACGCGCCGCACGCTGATTCGCGTGCTCGAAGCGCTGCTGCGTCTCGCCCACCCCATCATCCCGTTCATCACCGAAGAGCTGTGGCAGAAGGTCGCGCCCGTCGCAGGCCGCACCGGCGAGTCGATCATGATCGCTGCCTACCCCCAGTCGCAGCCCGGCAAGGTCGACGAAGCCGCCGAGGCCCACGTCGCCAAGCTCAAGCAACTGGTCGACGCCTGCCGCACCTTGCGCGGCGAGATGAACGTGTCCCCCGCCACGCGTCTGCCGCTCTACGCCGTCGCCGACAACGCCGACGAAGCCGCCTTCATCCGCGAAGCCGCACCGGTGCTGCAAGCGCTGGCCAAGCTCAAGGAAGTGAAGCTCTTCGACGACGAGGCGGCATGGTCCGCCGCAGCGGAAGCCGCACCCGTGGCCGTCGCCGGCGCGGTGCGTTTCTGCCTGCACATGGAAATCGACAAGGCCGCGGAGAAGGCACGTATCGGCAAGGAGACCGCACGCATCGAGGGCGAGATCGCCAAGGTGCATGGCAAGCTCGGCAACGAGTCCTTCGTCGCCAAGGCTCCGCCGGCGGTGATCGAGCAGGAGCGCAAGCGCCTGGTCGATTTCAGCGCCAACCTGGCAAGGTTGCAGGACCAGCTCGCGCGCCTGGGTTGAGCGGAAACGCTCACGGCACCAGACCCGACTTAGTTCACATGTCCGATCGGGCTAGGCGCGTTGGCTGACAGGAACCGGGCAGCAGGGCCACTAACATCCAACAGTTGCCCGCTGCTACTTTCTTCTTCATACACCACATGTCTTCTTCCACCCCCATTCGCAAAGCCGTGTTCCCGGTTGCTGGCTTCGGCACCCGCTTCCTGCCCGCCACCAAGGCCCAGCCCAAGGAGATGCTGCCGGTGGTCGACAAGCCGCTGATCCAGTACGCCGTCGAGGAAGCCTACGCCGCGGGCATCCGCGACATGATCTTCGTCACCGGCCGCAACAAGCGCGCCATCGAGGACCACTACGACACCGCCTACGAACTGGAAAGCCAGCTCGAGGCCAGCAACAAGACCGCGCTGTTGAACATCGCCCGCTCGGTCAGCCCCGACGACATGACCTGCTCCTACGTGCGCCAGCCACGCATGCTGGGCCTGGGCCATGCGGTGCTCTGCGCGGAACACCTGGTCGGCAATGAGCCCTTCGCGGTCCTGCTGGCCGATGACCTGATGGTCGGCCCGCAAGGCGGCGAGCCCGTCCTCGCCCAGATGACCCGCGCTTTCGCCACGCTGCAAAGCTCCTTGCTCGCCGTACAGGAAGTGCCGCTCGACCAGGTCCGCCGCTACGGCATCGTGGCCGGCGACGCGGCCGGAGACGGGCTCACCAAGGTCACGCGCATGGTCGAGAAGCCCAAGCCCGAGGAGGCTCCTTCACGCCTCGGCGTGGCAGGCCGCTACATCCTCACGCCGGCCGTGTTCGAGGAAATCCGCAACCAGCCCACCGGCGCCGGCGGCGAGATCCAGTTGACCGACGGCATCGCCGCGCTGTTGAAGAAGGAATCGGTCTACGCCTATGCCTACCAGGGCACGCGCTACGACTGCGGCAGCAAGGAAGGCTTCCTGCAAGCCACGGTTGAACTGGCGCTGGCCCACCCCGAGGTCGGCGACGAGTTCCGCGCCTACCTCAAGAGCCTGGCGCTCTGACCGGGACGAGCTGCGACGCGACGAAACGCGCCAGCTCGTCGTCGCCGATCGGCGTCAGCGGCAGGTCGAATTCCGACTTCAGGTGCGCGACCAGGGATTGCGCCCAAATGGCGTTCCAGGCCAAGCCAGCGTGGTTGTCCGCCAACTGCGCATGGTCCGGCTCGTCGCCAATCGTGTTGGTGACCCGGAGCACTGTGCCAATGTTCACCGCGGTTGGCTTGTGCAGCGCATCCAGGCTGCCCCATCGTTCGTCAAACCACGCAGCATCGTCGAAGAAGGCCAGGTAGGGACCGCTTGCCACGGCCCGCAACGCGCGGTTGAACCTGTCGGTCGCGGCCTGCAGGTTTGCCGTCTCCCTCGCCGAGGGTTGCGGGCGCAGCGGCGAAGGATCGATCGCCAGGCCGATCACGCCGACGACCATGATCCGCGTGGTCGGATGCCGTGAGTGGATGAGGTGGATCGCCGCCTCGACCTGGCCTGCACAGTAGTCGGTCACCTTTTGCAGTTCGGGCGACGCGGGGTCACGGCGCTGTATGTCGCGCACGCCCGCCCAGTCGTTGTCGCCGATGCGAATCACCACCACGCCGTTCCGCCAGCGCTCCGGATGCGCGTCCATCAAGGCCACGAGGCGAGGCGCCTGCCGGAATCGCTGTCCGAGCCGTTCGCCCATCACGTGCTTGCAGGTCGCGCCGGAGTTGGCGAAGTTGTAGAGATAGTCCTCCTTGCGCGGCGCGCGGCCCGCGGAAAGACCCATCAACTCCCGCAACCACGCCACGTCGCCAGGCCGGCCCCAAGTCACCCAAGGCCCCGGATCGAGTTGAGCTTGCCGCAAGCGCGCGATGACTTCGATCCACTGGAAGGTGTGGCTGCGCAACGCACCGCCGCGCTCCTCCGAGCCGGGCGGAAAAGTGATGCTGTCCTGGTACGAGTGACTGTTGGAATCGCCGATCACGGCGATCGGCATCGACCCAGCCGGCGCCATGGCCGCATGGGATGCCGCCGTTCCATCCGCCATGCCATCGCCCCAGACGGCCACCACCGCAACTACGCAAGCGAGACCCAGTGCGACGGCCAGCGCAAGGTCGCGCCAAGCCTTGCGCATGCGGCCTACCGCCGCGCCGTCGGCTGGCCGAAGACGCTGCCCCACACGCGTTCTCCCAGCGTCGGCAGGAAGCGGTAACAGCCGCAGGCATGGTGCGCTTGGCGGGATTGCATTCGAGCCCCTCTAAAGAATGATTCGTTCACAAATGTGTCTGACTCGATTGTCCATTGGGAGTTGCGGCGCAACCGACGCTCGCCGCGCCTGGAATCAAGCGAAAGCGTGACCCAGTCCTCGCATCATCATTGCGCGAGAAAATGCACCACTTCCTCGTCGCTGATCGGCGTCAGCGGTGCCCCGGTCAGTGCCCGAATGCGCTCGAGCAGGTATTGCGCCCACAAGGTGTTCATGGCGGTGCCCGCATGACCGTCGCCAAGCCAGACGTTGTCCGGCCCGTCGCCAGCGGTGTTGGAGACATGGTGGGGTCCGATCGTGACCTCCCGATAGGCCGGCTCGCCGTTGGGCCTGCGCTCGCCCCAGCGCTGCCGGAACCAGGTGCCCATGTCGACGAAGCCGACAAATCCAGGATGGCGTGTCGCAATGCCACGCAGCGCCGCGCTGAACGACTCCACGGCGGTGCGGATGTTCGCCCTTGCATTGGCATCGCGGAACCTGTCGAAGGTGCCCGGATCGTCCGCATCGCTGGCCGGGCCGACCACCAGCACGCGCGTCGACGGATTCGCGGCATGGATCGCATCGACGGCACGCTCGATCTGGTCCCGGCAGTAATCAATGGTGGCCTGGAGTTCCGGCGCGGCGGGATCCTCCGCCTGCAGGTCCAGCAGCCGATTCCAGTCGTTGCCGCCGACGTTGATCACCACGACGCCCCGGCGCCAGCGCTCGGGCTCCTGCGCCATCAGCGCCACCAGCCGCGGAACCTGCCGATAGCGCTGCCCGAGGCGGTCGCCCATGATGTTCTTGCAAGCCGCGCCGGTGTTGGAGAAGTTGTAGAGGTAGTCCTCCTTGAGCGGAGCGCGCCCGCCGCCCAGGCCCACCATGTCCCTCAGCCATGCGATATGGCCGGTGCGTCCCCAGCGCACCCAGGGCCCCAGGTCGATTTCCGATCCGCGCAGGCGGGCCAGAACTTCCGTCCACTGGAAGGTGCGATCGCGCAGCGCGGCGTCGCGCAATCCGCCTCCAGAGGGAAAAGTGATCGGGTCCTGGTAGGAATGGCTCCCCGAATCACCGATCACCGCCAACGGAATGGCCGTCGTGATCGGCAGATGCCGCGCCGAAGCAGGCAGGTTGTCCGGCCAGAGCACTGCCCCAAGCAAGGCCGCGAAGCCCGCCCCCAACGCGATCCATATCACTCGAGCAATCACCGGACACGCCTCCCCAGGCAGATTCAACCTCATCCCGGCCCGTCAAGGCCCCCGCCGCTGAGCGGCCGTAACTCAGCGTCTTCGCAACACGTGAATGAAATCGTCGCCCTGCGTCTGCTGCTCCACCAGGTCATTGCCGGTCTGGCGCGAAAACGCCTGGAAGTCACGCACCGACCCTGCATCGGTCGAGACGACCCTCAGCAACTGGCCGCTCGCGAGTTCGTTGAGCGCCTTCTTTGCCTTGAGGATCGGCAAGGGGCAGTTGAGGCCGCGGGTGTCGAGCTCTTTGTGGATGTGCATGCGAATCCTTGAATCAGTCTTGGATTCTAGGATTTGTCCGTGCGTTCCGTGGCGTCGCGAGAGACGCGACGCACGCCCGACAATGCTTTCGATCTAGTTCGCCGGCGCGGGATTCGCGGGCTTCGGCCATTCCAGGAAGGTCGGCTCGTGGCCACGCGTGCGCAGCCAGTCGGCCAGCGCATAGCCGGTGCCGGCCGGCCAGCAGCGCAGGTCCGGCAGGTCGTAGAGGCGGTAGTCGACCAGCTCCGGCGACAGGCTCACCTCACCGTCCGCCACCGCGTGGTAGGCGATGATGACCTGGTTCATGCGCTGGAAGTCGTACACGCCGACCAGGTTGAGCTCGCTCGCGTCGAGGTTGGTCTCTTCCTTGATCTCCCGCGCGATGCCTTCCTGCGGCGTCTCGCCGGCCTCCATGAAGCCGGTGATCAGCGCGTACATCTTGTGCGGCCAGGCGGCATTGCGCGCCAGCAGCACCTGGCCGCGGTACTCGATGATCGCGGCCAGCACCGGCGTCGGGTTGTTCCAGTGCGTGTGGCCGCAGGCCGGGCAGCGCAGGCGCGACTTGGGGCCGCCGTCTTCATGCTGCGCGATCCATTCGAGTGGCGTGGCGCAGGCGGGGCAGAACTTGGGATCAGGCATGGTGGGCAATCAGGCTGGAAAGACGCCGGTGGAAAGATAACGATCGCCCCGGTCGCAGACGACAAACACGATCGTCGCGTTTTGCACCGTCTTTGCAATCTCCAAGGCGACCCAGAGCGCGCCGGCCGCCGAGATGCCGCCGAAGATGCCCTCCTCGCGCGCCAGGCGCCGGCACATTTCCTCGGCGCTGTCCTGGCTCACGTTGACGACCTGGTCGACACGGCTCGGGTCGTAGATCTTGGGCAGGTAGGCCTCGGGCCACTTGCGGATGCCCGGGATGCGCGAGCCCTCGTCGGGCTGCGCGCCGACGATCTGGATCGACGGGTTCTTTTCCTTCAGGTAGCGCGAGACGCCGGTGATGGTGCCGGTCGTGCCCATCGCACTCACGAAGTGGGTGATGCGCCCGCCGGTGTCTTCCCAGATCTCGGGGCCGGTGGTCTCGTAGTGGATGCGCGGGTTGTCGGGGTTGGCGAACTGGTCGAGCACCCGGCCCTTGCCCTGCACCACCATGCGGTCGGCCAGGTCGCGGGCGTATTCCATGCCGCCGCTCTTGGGCGTGAGGATGAGTTCCGCGCCGAAGGCCTTCATGGTCTGCGCGCGCTCCACCGAAAGGTCCTCCGGCATGATCAACACCATGCGGTAGCCCTTGATGGCCGCGGCCATCGCGAGCGCGATGCCGGTGTTGCCCGAGGTGGCCTCGATGAGCGTGTCGCCAGGCTTGATCTCGCCACGCTCCTCGGCGCGCTTGATCATCGACAGCGCGGGCCGGTCCTTCACCGAGCCGGCCGGGTTGTTGCCCTCGAGCTTGCCGAGGATCACGTTGCCCCGCTTGTCGTTTTCCTCGGCACCGATGCGCCGCAATGCAACCAGCGGCGTCTTGCCGATCGCGTCTTCAATCGTCGGGTAATTCATGGGGAGTCACTGTGCCATAATTTCGGGCTGCACTTCTCGCGATGCCCGGGTGGTGAAATTGGTAGACGCAGGGGACTCAAAATCCCCCACCGAAAGGTGTGCCGGTTCGATTCCGGCCCCGGGCACCAGCCGCCTCATGCAGGCGCTGGCTTTTCATCCTTGCGCTCCCCCGCTTCGCAAGCCGCTTTCCACTGTCGGATAGCGCAGCCGGACGCGCAGTTCGCGCTTCATGCGGTCGTTGGCCAGCCGGCGTGATTCACCCATGAAACTCAGCAACTGCGCAGGCAACTGTTGCTTCGCCTCCTCGCGCGAGATCCGTGGCGGGCGCGCCATGCCGTAGATATCCGCCGCCAGGTCGAAGTAGTCGCCCATCCGCATGTCGCTGTCGTCGCTCGCATGGAATATGCGCTGCGGGCCGCCGCGCCACAGCGCCGCCACACAGGCGCGCGCCAGGTCGTCGGCATGGATGTGGTTGGTGAAGACATCATCCTCGCGCCGCAGAACCGGCGTGCCCTTGCGGAGCCGTTCGCGTGGCGTTCCGCCCTCGCGGTCCGGCGCGTAGATGCCGGGAATGCGCAGGACGCGCACGGCGGGGCCCAGCCGGCCGAACCAGCGCACGGCCCGTTCGGCATCGACGCGGCGGTGCGCACGCGGTGTGCCGGGTCGCACCAAACGTGCCTCCGTGACCCGCTCGCCGCCGCAATCGCCATACACGCCGCTCGTGGAACCGTAGACCAGCGACGCGGGCAAGGAGCGCGCCGCCAGCGCGCGCACGAGCGCGGTGGTTCGCGCATCGCGCCACCAGGGCGCGCCTTCCCGCACGGGCGGCGCGAGGTGCAGCACACGTGTCGCGATGCCGGCCAGGCGCCGCAGCGTGTCCGGTGCGTCAAGGTTTCCGGTGATCGGCGTCGCGCCGGCCTCACGCAAACGCTGAAACTTTTCCGGCGAGGAAGTCAACGCGATCAGCCCGACCCGGCCTCGCAATGCACGCGCTGCGCGCAATCCGACATCGCCGCAACCGACGATCAAGACGCGTTCGCGGCGGAAGCGCGCTGGCAGCGCGCCGAGGGGGCTCTGGTTTGAGGGCAAAATCCGGTTCCTTTTCGCGATTCCGAGAATACCCAATGACGAGCGCCGCCCCGCACGAGACGGGCTTCCACATCACCGTCGAGCCCAGCGGGCGCCACTTCACGGCCCACGGCGACGAAACCATCCTTTCGGCCGCCATCCGCCTGGGCGTGGGCCTGCCCTATGGCTGCAAGGACGGCGCCTGCGGCTCCTGCAAATGCAAGAAGCTCTCGGGCGAGGTCACGCTCGACGCGCACCAGAGCAAGGCCCTGAGCGCCGAGGAAGAACTCAAGGGCTACATCCTGACCTGCCGCGCCCATGCGAAGACCGACGTGGTGCTCGAATCCCGACAGGTCACCGAGGCCGGCGCGCATCCGATCCGCAAGATGCCGGCACGCGTGCTGGCCCTGCAGAAGAAGTCGCATGACGTGGTGTTGCTGCGGCTGCAATTGCCTGCCGGCGAGCCGTTGCAGTTCCATGCAGGCCAGTACGTCGAATTCATCCTGCGCGACGGCGCACGCCGCAGCTATTCGATGGCCAACGCGCCGCACACCTTGAGCGAGCCCGGCACCGGCCTTGAACTCCACATCCGGCACCTGCCCGGCGGCAAGTTCACCGACCACGTGTTCGGCGCGATGAAGGAGAAGGAAATCCTGCGCATCGAGGGGCCGTACGGGAGCTTCTTCCTGCGCGAGGATTCCGACAAGCCCATGGTGCTGCTGGCGTCGGGCACCGGCTTCGCGCCGATCAAGGCACTGCTCGAGCACATGAAGTTCAAGGGCATCGACCGGCCGGCCACGCTCTACTGGGGTGGCCGTCGTCCGGAAGACCTCTACATGGACGACTGGATCCGCGAGCAACTCGCCGAACTGCCGAACCTGCGCTACGTGCCCGTCGTGTCCAACGCCGTGCCGGAGGACAACTGGACCGGGCGCACCGGCTTTGTCCACCGGGCGGTGCTCGAAGACATTCAGGATCTTTCCGGCTATCAGGTGTACGCGTGCGGCGCGCCCATCGTCGTCGATTCGGCCAAGCGCGACTACGTGGCCGAGGCCGGTCTGCCCGAGGAAGAATTCTTCGCCGACGCATTTACCACCGAAGCCGACAAGGCCCTCCCCTAGAAGTGGCGGATAAACCTACTGCGCGGTCCGATCTCGCGCCTGCGGTCCTCGCCGTACGGGAGTACGGCTCCGGTCCTCGACGCGACCTCGGGCCGCTCGCTACGGTTTCTCCGCCACTTCTCCCGCCGCTTATGAAAACCAGACACTTTCTCCTTTCATCCCTTGCCGCCTTCGCTTTGCTCGGTGGCGGACACGCCTTGGCGCAGCAGAAGCCAATTCGGCTCATCGTTCCTTACGCGGCAGGCGGGCCGATCGACGTCACGGCGCGCGCGTTGGCCGAGCGTGTGCACGATTCGCTAGGCACGGTGATCATCGACAACAAGCCCGGCGCGGGGGGCAACATCGGGGCGGACATGATCGCCAAGGCGGCGCCGGACGGACTCACCATCGGCATTGCGGCCACGGCCACGAATGCAGTAAATCCGTGGCTCTACAAGAAGATGCCGTTCAATGCGGCGACCGACTTCGCCCCCATTACGCAGATGGTCCGCGTGCCCAACGTGCTGGTGATGAACGCGCAGACGGCCGAGCGCCTGGGCATCCACAACCTGGCGGAACTGATCGCCTACGCCAAGAAGAACCCCGGCAAGCTCAACTACGGCAGCGGCGGCAACGGCAGCGCCGGCCACCTGGCGGGCGAGATGTTCAAGAAGGAAGCCGGCATCTTCGCGCTGCACATTCCGTACAACGGCGGTAATCCTGCGCAACTGGCGCTGCTGTCGGGCCAAGTCGATTTCAACTTCGACAACCTCGCGACCGCCGCCCCGAACATCCGCTCCGGCAAACTGAAGGCGATCGCCGTGACCACACTGCAGCGCAACGCCGCACTGCCCGAGGTGCCGCCCGTCGCCGACACGCTCAAGGGTTTCTCGATCGACACATGGTGGGGCCTGGTCGCACCGGCCGGCACGCCGCGCGACGTGGTCATGAAGCTGAACCAGGCCTTCGTGGCCGCGCTGAACGCGCCCGAGACCAAGACCCGCTTCGCCAACCTGCTGGCGGAACCCGTGCCGACCTCGCCCGAGCAATTCGGCCAGTTCATGAAGAGCGAACTCGCCAAGTACGAGAAAGTCGTCAAGGCGACGGGCGCGCAGGTCGACTGACACGGTTCTGTTCGTGGGACACCGTGGAACCGGCTTCGCCGGGCCACTGGTGTCGCCCCCGGTGAGGGGGTGGGAGTCGCGCACGAAGTGCGCAGCGACCTGGGGGGGGAGAGCCTTACTCGCCGAGGTACGCCGCCCGCACCTTCGGATCCGTCAGCATGACTTTCGCATTCCCGTTCATCGAGATCACGCCGGACTCCATCACATAGCCCCAATCGGCCAGTTGCAGCGCGCGGTTGGCGTTCTGCTCCACCAGCATGATGGTCACGCCCTGCGCCGCCACCGTTTGCACCACCTCGAAGATCTTGTCGCACATGATCGGCGACAGGCCCATCGTCGGTTCGTCCAGCAGCAGCACTTTGGGGCGTGCCATCAGGGCTCGGCCCATGGCCAGCATCTGTTGCTCGCCGCCGGACATGGTGCCGGACAGCTGATCCTTGCGTTCACGCAGGCGCGGGAAGGTCGCGAACACCTTCTCCATGTCCTCGGCGATGCCCGCCTTGTCGTTGCGCAGGTAGGCACCGATCTGCAGGTTCTCGGTGATCGTCATGCGCGTGAACACGCCACGGCCTTCCGGCACCATCACCAGGCCTTCTTTCACCAGGTCCCAGGCGCCACGGCCCTTGATGCTGTGGCCGAGGAACTCGATCTCGCCGGCCACCGCCGGCTGCGTGCCGGTCACGGCCTTCATGGTGGTCGTCTTGCCGGCGCCGTTGGAGCCGATCAACGAGACCAGTTCGCCTTCGCGCACTTCGAAGTCCACGCCCTTGACGGCCTGGATGCCGCCGTAGGCCACCTTCAGGCCCTTGACCTGCAGCAGTACCTTGCCGTTGGTGCGTGCGGGTGTGGTCGCCGGCGCTGTCATTTCCGCGGTCGTCATCTCAATGTCCTCCGGTGCCGAGGTAAGCCTCGATCACCTTTTCATTCTTCTGCACGTCGGCGGGGACGCCTTCGGCGATCTGCTTGCCGTAGTCGAGCACCGTGAGGCGGTCGCACAGGCCCATGACGAGCTTCACGTCGTGCTCGATGATCAGCACCGTGCGGTTGTCGGCACGAATGCGGCTGATCAGCTCGCGCAGTTGGAGCTTCTCGGTCTGGTTCATGCCCGCGGCCGGCTCGTCCAGCGCAATGAGCTGCGGGTCGGTGGCCAGGGCGCGCGCGATCTCGAGGCGGCGCTGGTCGCCGTAGCTCAGCGTGCGCGCCTTGAAGTCGGCGTACTTGCCCACGCCGACATAGTCGAGCAACTCCTGCGAACGCTTCTTGATCGCGGCCTCCTCGGCCTTGAAGGTACCGGTGCGCAAGATGGCGCCGACCACACCCGAATGCGTGCGGATGTGGCGCCCGACCATGACGTTCTCCAACGCCGTCATGTCGGCGAAGAGACGGATGTTCTGGAAGGTGCGCGCGATGCCGGCCTTGGCGACCTCGTGCACCGCCGTCGGCTGGTAGGGCTTGCCGGCCAGTTCGAAGCTGCCGCTGTCGGGCGTGTAGAGCCCGGTGATGACGTTGAAGAAGGTGGTCTTGCCCGCGCCGTTCGGACCGATCAGGCCATAGACCTGGCCGCGCTTGATGGTGATGCCGACGTCCGACAGCGCCTGCAGGCCGCCGAAGCGCTTGGAGATGCCGCGGACATCGAGGATGGTGTCTGTCATATCTTTGTTCTCGTGCCGCTCAAGGGTTGATCGACATCGGACGGCCGGGCTCGCCCGGCACTTCGTCGGCGGGGGTGTCCAGGATCACGCCAGCATGGTGATGGGCCGGTGGCCCGCCGTTTCCGCCGTTTCCGCCGTTTCCGCCATTGCCGTTCTTGCGCACCTTGCCGTGCTCCGGCGAAGGCCACAGGCCGCGCGGACGGACCAGCATGATCACGATCATCGCCAGCGCGATGAACAACTGGCGCAGGATCGAGGAGTCGAGTCGGCCGCCGGTCATTTCCTGCAGCGGGCCTGCGACGTAGCGCAGCACTTCCGGCAACGCCGACAGCAGCACCGCGCCCAGGATCACACCCGGCAAGTGGCCGATGCCACCGAGCACGACCATCGCGACGATCATCACCGACTCCATCAGGCTGAAGGATTCCGGCGAGACGAAGTTCTGGAACGACGCGAACATCGCACCCGACACGCCACCGAAGCTCGCGCCCATGCCGAAGGCCAGCAGCTTCATGTTGCGGGTGTTGATGCCCATCGCCTTGGCGGCAATTTCGTCTTCACGAATGGCCATCCAGGCACGGCCCACGCGCGACAGTTGCAGCCGATGCGAGATCACCACCGTGAAGATCACCAGGATCAGGAACAGGTAGTAGTACAGCGACACCGACGAAACGGTGAAACCATCGAACAGCTTGTGCGGCTTGCCGAAGCTGAAACCCAGGATGCTCACCGGATCGATCGCGTCCAAGCCCTTGGGGCCGTTGGTCACGTTGACCGGATGGTCCAGCGTGTTCAGGAACACGCGGATGATTTCACCGAAGCCGAGCGTCACGATGGCCAGGTAGTCGCCGCGCAGGCGCAGCGTCGGCGCACCGAGCAGCACGCCGAACAAGGCCGCCAGCACCAGCGCCATCGGTATCACCGCAAACAGCGAGACATGCAAGCCATTCGGGAACATGGCCTTGATGGCCGGGAAGGTGTCGGTCAGGTGCGGCGACGCCAACAACGCGTACATGTAGGCGCCGATGGCAAAGAAGGCCACGTACCCCAGGTCGAGCAGGCCGGCATAACCGACCACAATGTTCAGGCCCAGCGCCAGCAGCACGTACAGCAGCGCGATGTCGACGATGCGCACCCAGGCATTGCCTTGGGTCTGCAGCAGCAGCGGCAGCACCAGCAAACCGAGCCCGGCGACCAGGAACCAGATGATGTTCTTGTTTTTCATGATGGCGGCTCCTTATGCGCGGTCCGCCACACGTTCGCCGAGCAGGCCCGCGGGCCGCACGGTGAGCGTCAGGATCAGGATGACGAAGGCGAAGATGTCGCTGTGCTGGCTGCCCAGCACGCCGCCGGTGACGGTGCCCAGATAGCCCGCGCCGATGGCTTCGATGAGGCCCAGCAGGATGCCGCCCACTACCGCACCGGCCAGGTTGCCGATGCCACCGAACACCGCGGCCGTGAAGGCCTTGAGGCCGGGACCGAAGCCCATCGCATGTTGCGCGATGCCGTAGTTGGACGCGTACATCACGCCGGCGATCGCGGCCAGCACCGCGCCGATGATGAAGGTCGCCGAGATCACCATGTCGGGACGGATGCCCATCAAGGAGGCCACCCGCGGGTTCTCCGCCGTGGCGCGCATCGCGCGGCCCAGCTTGGTGTAGTTCACCAGCCAGGTCAGCACCGCCAGCGAGATCGCGGTGAGCACCAGGATCATGATCTGCGTGGGCGAGATCGACGCGCCACCAACGATGATCGGATCGCTCGGCAACAAGGTCGGATAGGCCTTGTTGGTCGGCCGCCAGATGATCATCGCGATCGTCTGCAGCAGGATCGACATGCCGATGGCCGTGATGAGCGGCGCCAGCTTGGGGCTGTTGCGCAGCGGCCGATAGGCCACCTTCTCGATCACGAAATTCAGCGTGGCGGCCACCACGCAAGCAATGATCAGCGCGATCAGCAGGACCAGCCAACCCGGCATGCCGGGTGAAGCGTCCCTGATCAGGCCGATGATCGTCCAACTCGTCAAAGCCCCCACCATGAGCACTTCGCCGTGGGCGAAATTGATGAGGTTGATGATGCCGTACACCATGGTGTAGCCAAGGGCTATCAAGGCGTACATGCTGCCGAGAACCAGACCATTGATGATCTGCTGCAGCAATATTTCCATAAAGATTCCCTTATTTGAAGCGCCGGTTGTGCAGCGCCGCTCGTTTTGCATTCACGCCGATCAGGCGCCATGCACGACTAGCAAAAAGTCAGCCAGCCTGTTGAGTCGGCGACGGAGTGGGCGGGATTTTAGTCACGCTCATTCCCCGAATCGGTGCGCGCTTACCCCGAGATGACCTTGCGCCTCGGTAGGGATTAGATTCCTGGACTTGCTTGCGGTCTCGGAAGACCCTCGCGAAGTCAGCTTTCAATCAGGCTCGCCGTCGTTGAGACGACGCAATTCACGCAGCTTTTCGCCGATGCGAATCTCCAGGCCGCGCTCGACGGGCTCGTAGAAGCGTTGGCCTTCCAAGCCATCCGGCAGATAGCGCTCGCCAGCCGCGAAGCCGCCTTCCTCGTCATGCGCATAACGATAGCCCTTGCCGTAGTCGAGCTGCTTCATGAGCTTCGTCGGCGCATTGCGCAGGTGCATCGGCACGGGCCGCGTGGTGTCCTGTTTGATCAAAGCACGCACCGCGTTGTAGGCCTTGTAGACCGCGTTCGACTTCGGCGCCATCGCGAGGTAGATGACGCATTCGGCCAATGCCAGTTCACCCTCTGGCGTCCCCAGCCGCTCGTAGACCTCGGCCGCATCCAGCGCCAGGCGCAAGGCACGCGGATCGGCCAGCCCGATGTCCTCGCTCGCCATGCGCACCAGCCGGCGCGCCATGTAGCGCGGATCGGCCCCGCCATCGAGCATGCGCACGAACCAGTACAGCGCCGCGTCCGGATCGCTGCCGCGCACCGACTTGTGCAGCGCGCTGATGGTGTCGTAGAACTGCTCGCCGCCCTTGTCGTAGCGGCGCATGCGCTCGCCGAGCACACGCAAGAGCCACTCGTCGCTGATCTGCGTGAGCTTCTCGGCCGATGCCGCAACGGCCAGGGTTTCGAGCGTGTTGAGCAGGCGCCGTGCATCGCCATCGGCATAGGCCACGAGTCGATCGATCGCCGCATCGTCCAGACCCGGCACTGCGTTGATCTGCTGGGCCCGGGCGATGATCTGCTTCAGGTCGCCCTCGTTGAGCGGCTGCAGGACATAGACGGCCGCACGCGACAGCAGCGCCGAGTTGACCTCGAAGGAGGGGTTCTCGGTCGTCGCGCCGATGAAGGTGAAGAGCCCCGATTCCACATGCGGCAGGAAGGCGTCCTGCTGGCTCTTGTTGAAGCGGTGCACCTCGTCGACGAAGACGATGGTGCGCTGCTGCTCCAGGCCGTCGCGCGCGGCAACGGCACGGTCCACCGCTTCGCGGATGTCCTTTACCCCGCCGAGCACCGCGCTGATGCTGAGGAACTGGGCATCGAATGCATCGGCCATGAGCCGCGCAATCGTGGTCTTGCCGGTGCCGGGTGGTCCCCAGAGGATGCAGGAATGCGGCTGCCCCGACTCGAACGCGATGCGCAGCGACATGCCCGGGCCGAGCAGATGCTGCTGGCCGATCACCTCGCCCAGCGTCTTCGGGCGCAGGCGTTCGGCAAGGGGTTGATGGGATGCCGCAGCGGCGGCTCTGGAATTGACGGCCATGGGATCATTTTGCGATGCCTCGCTACAAGAACCTCGCAGGGAATTCAGGTGTCGCCGCGTACGAGTGTGCGCCGGGCGCGATTGCGGTCCGGTTCGTGGACGGCGACGCCTATGTCTAAACGGACGCAAGCACCGGTCGCGCGACGATCGAAGTGATGCAGGTGTTGGCCCGGCGTGGCCGCGGACTCAGCACCTTCATTTCGCACCATGTGCGGGAGCGTTATGCGGAAAAAGTGGAGCGCGGCAAGCCAATTGCCCCGCCCGTCCCTCGAGCACGACTTATTGCTTCAGCACGTCCGCGCCCTTCGGCACCTTGAAGTTGAAGGTGTCCGCAGGCAAGGCTGGATTGACTTCGACCTTGCTGAACTTCAGCACCGAGCGCTGGCCAAAGCTGTCGAGGATCTCCAGCGCGGAGAGGCTCTGTCCGTCGAAGCCGACGAGCACGCTCTGCAACTGGCCGTCCTTGCTCTTCGGCGTGGCCTTGACCCATTCGAGGCCATCTTGCGCCGGTGCGCCTTCGAGCGTGAAGTCGGCCTGCAATGCGCGAAGGTCCGGCGCGGAGGCAATCACAGCCGCCGGCGTCGAACCCAGCGCCTGCGCCTGTGCCCGCTGCGTGACTTGGTTGAGGTCGGCGTCATAGAGCCACAAGGTCTTGCCATCCGCCACGATCACTTGCGCAAAGGGCTTCTGGTAGTCGAACTTGAACTTGCCCGGACGTTGGAATTCGAAGGTGCCGGTCGAAGTCTTGCTGCGCGGCGGCGCACCGTCTTTCGACGGCGAGGTCACGGTCTGCGTGAACTCGGCGCGACCAGACTTCACGCCCTTCACGAAGGCTTCGAGGCTTTCCATGCCGCCCGCCCACGCGCTGCCCGCCACCAGGCTCCAACCCACGACCACTGCCAACAGTTTCTTCATTCAACTTTCCTGTTCGATCACTCGGCGCGCGCCGGCACCAGGATCTCGCGCTGCCCGGCGCCGCTCATCGCGCTCACCAGGCCTGCCTTTTCCATGTCCTCGACCAGCCGCGCGGCGCGGTTGTAGCCGATCTTCAGGTGACGTTGCACCAGCGAAATGCTGGCCTTGCGGTTCTTCAACACGACCTCGACCGCCTGGTCGTACATCGGGTCCTTTTCCGCGTCGCCACCACCTTCGCCCATGAGACCGTCCTCGCCATCGACGGTTCCACCTTCCAGCACGCCATCGATGTAGTCCGGCTCTCCCTGCGATTTCAAGTACGCCACCACGCGATGCACTTCCTCGTCGCTCACGAACGCACCATGCACGCGAATTGGCAAGCCCGTACCACTCGGCATGTAAAGCATGTCACCCATGCCCAACAAGGCCTCCGCGCCCATCTGGTCGAGGATGGTGCGCGAGTCGATCTTGCTCGACACCTGGAAGGCGATACGGGTCGGGATGTTGGCCTTGATCAAGCCGGTGATCACGTCCACGCTGGGCCGCTGCGTCGCCAGGATCAAATGGATGCCGGCCGCACGCGCCTTCTGCGCAAGACGGGCGATCAGTTCTTCGATCTTCTTGCCGACCACCATCATCAGGTCGGCCAGTTCGTCGATCACCACCACGATGTGCGGCTCGCGCTGCAACGGCTCCGGTGATTCGGGCGTGAGGCTGAAGGGGTTGTAGACGAACTCCTCGCGCGCCTTGGCTTCGTCGATCTTGGTGTTGTAGCCGGCCAGGTTGCGCACGCCGAGCTTGCTCATGAGCTTGTAGCGACGCTCCATCTCGGCCACGCACCAGTTGAGCCCGTGTGCGGCCTGCCGCATGTCCGTGACCACCGGCGCCAGCAGATGCGGGATGCCTTCGTAGACCGACATTTCCAGCATCTTCGGGTCGATCATCAGCAGGCGCACGTCGCGCGCCTCGGCCTTGTAGAGCAGGCTCAGGATCATCGCGTTGATGCCCACCGACTTGCCCGAACCGGTGGTGCCGGCCACCAGCACGTGCGGCATCTTGGCCAGGTCGGCCACCACCGGGTTGCCGATGATGTCCTTGCCCAGGCCCATGGTCAGGAAGGACTTGCCGTCGTTGTAGACCTGCGAGCCCAGGATCTCGCTGAGCTTGATCGACTGGCGCTTGGCATTCGGCAGTTCCAGCGCCATGTAGTTCTTGCCCGGGATCGTCTCGACCACGCGGATCGAGATCAGCGACAGCGAGCGCGCCAGATCCTTGGCCAGCCCGACGATCTGCGAACCCTTGACGCCCGTCGCCGGCTCGATCTCGTAGCGCGTGATCACCGGCCCCGGCGAGGCCAGCACCACGCGCACCTCGACGCCGAAGTCCTTCAACTTCTTCTCGATCATGCGCGAGGTCATCTCGAGCGTGTCGGACGAAACGGTCTCCTGCCGCGCCTGCGCCGCGTCGAGCAGATCGACCTGCGGCAGCTTGCTGTCAGGCAGTTCGCGGAACAGTGGCTTCTGGCGTTCCTTGGCCACGCGGTCGCTCTTGGGCACGTCATGCACGGCCGGCTCGATCTGCACCGGCGGCGATGCCGCGCGGCGCTTCGGCCGCGGCTCGATCCGCAACTCCTCGTCAGGCGCCTCGACGCCATCGGGCTGCAGCGCACGTTCGTCGGAACTCAGCTCGCGGCGCTCGCGCACCGCCTTCTTGCCCAGCGCGATGTCTTCGGCAATCTCGCGCTTTTCACGGCGCGACTCGAACAACGAATAAACCCGGGCGCCGATGCGTTCAGCCAACTGGCTCCACGAGAAGCGGAATACCAGCGCCGTGCCAATCACCAGCACCGCAATCGCGATCAGCGCCGACCCCGTGAACCCCACCCACTTGACGAAGAACGGCCCGAGCACGGTTCCCAGCACACCGCCGCCATGACCTCCCGGCAGCCGGAATTCTTGCGAGTAGAGCCGCGACCATTCGAGCACAGCGCTGGCCGCCAACAGCAGCACCAGGCCCACCCAGAACGCGATGCGGCTGCGATTGAAGCGCCCCGGCGGCGGCGCATCCGGCGCCCCCGCCTCACCGCCACGCAACCAGGAGGCCAGTGACGACAGCCACACGCGAACCCCGGCTGCAAAGCACCACCAAATCGTGAAGCCCGCGAGGAAATAACTGCCATCGGCCAGCCATGCGCCGAACCGGCCGCCCCAGTTCTTGATGTCGCCGCCGGTGCCCGATGTAGACCATGCCGCATCGGACGCGGTGTAGCTGAACATCGCAAGCAACCAGAACAGCAAGACGGCAAAGCCGGCGATCAAGCTGATCTCGTGCGCGAAGCGCATGGCGCGCAAGCGGACCGGCTGACCGCCAGCCGCGGACGAAGAGTGGAGTGTGTTCAACGAATAGGTCATGCAGTAGAGAGCGCCTGCGCCGCACCTGTGTGCGGGCAGCAACCCATGACGATAACGGAAACTGGCGCGGCTGCGTTGTCAGTCCGGCGCCTGCAACACCATCAGGTGAGCGAAGAGAGACGGTCCTTGACGATCATCGAGCCATCTGGCTGGGTCTGGACGAAACCCCGCTCTTCGAGGTCCTTCATGACGCGGCTGACCATTTCGCGCGATGCGCCGACCATCTTGGCCAGGTCCTGGCGCGAGATCTTGTCGCGCACCTTCAGGTTGCCGGCGCCATCGTCGACAGCAAATTCGAGCAGGGAGCGAGCAACACGGCCGTAGACGTCCATCAGCGCCAGGGATTCGATCTTGCGGTCGGCATGGCGCAGGCGCCCGACCAGGCCGCGCATGATGTTGTACGACATCGAGGCGTTCTCCGGCAGGCAGCGCGAGAAGGCCTCGCGCCCCAGCGTGAGCACGTCGGTCTGCACTTCGGTGCGCACGGTTGCCGAATGGGGCTCGTCGTCGATCAGGCTCATTTCGCCGATATAGTCGCCCGGGTGCAGCGTCGCCAGGATCACTTCGCGGCCACGGCTGTCGGTGCTCATGACCCGCGCCCTGCCGGTGAGGATGATGTAGAGCGCATCGGATTTCTTGCCCTGCTCCACCACCACCTCGGCCCGCTTGAAGCGCTTCTTGATGATCGCATCCGCAATGCTTGCCGATTGCGTGGGCGTCAGCGCGGCAAAAAGCGGCACACGCCTCAACAATTCAAGATTCGAAAGCATCGACATTCACTAACCCCCGTATGGCACGCGTCGCATCCCAATTCCATGGATTCATACAATCGCGCGCATTGAAAACGCCATCCCGCTTGGTCTCCCCGAACGGTGGTACTTTTGTTTATCACCCCAAAATGTACACGCTAAGACCGTGTAAATCATAGGCTTTCCAACATGTCATCGACTCAACACGCCAAGGTCCTGATCCTTGGCTCCGGCCCTGCCGGCTACACCGCGGCCGTCTACGCGGCCCGCGCCAACCTCCAGCCCATGCTGATCACCGGCATCGCGCAAGGCGGACAACTCATGACCACCACCGAGGTCGACAACTGGCCGGCCGACGTGCATGGCGTGCAAGGTCCGGAACTCATGCAACGCTTCCTGGAGCATGCGGAGCGCTTCAAGACGCAAGTGGTGTTCGACCACATCAACAAGGTCGACTTCACCAAGCGCCCCTTCACCCTCACCGGTGACAGCGGCACCTACACCTGCGACGCGCTCATCATCGCCACTGGCGCCTCCGCGAAGTACCTGGGCCTGCCTTCGGAAGAGGCCTTCATGGGTCGCGGCGTGTCGGGCTGCGCCACCTGCGACGGCTTCTTCTATCGCGAGCAGGAAGTCTGCGTGGTCGGCGGCGGCAACACCGCCGTCGAGGAAGCGCTCTACCTCTCCAACATCGCGAGCAAGGTCACGCTGGTGCATCGCCGCGACAAGTTCAAGGCCGAGCCGATCCTCGTCGACAAGCTCAACGAGAAGGTCGCCGAAGGCAAGATCGAGCTCAAGGTGCACAACACCCTCGACGAGGTGCTCGGCGATGCGTCCGGCGTGACCGGCATCCGCGTCAAGAGCACGCTGACCGGCAACACCGAGGACATCGACCTCAAGGGCTGCTTCATCGCAATCGGCCACCACCCGAACACCGACATCTTCGAAGGCCAGCTCGACATGAAGGGCGGCTACATCGTGACGCGCTCGGGCTTGCAGGGCTTTGCGACGATGACCAGCGTGCCCGGCGTGTTTGCCGCGGGCGACGTGCAGGACAACATCTACCGCCAGGCCATCACGAGCGCCGGCACGGGCTGCATGGCCGCGCTGGACGCGCAACGCTTCCTCGAGCAGGAATAGGCTCGACCCAGGCCTCGCACGCCCGTGCGTCGTACTCGCACGTCCTGCGGGGCGATGTCAGCGGGTCGGCATACCCGGTTCCCCTGCATGCAACGCGCCGCGCGACGTTCCGGGCTATAATCTTTGGCTTTGCTGAATCTGGCGCCTTGGCGTCGTGTGCGGCAATCCGGGGTACCGCCACCCGTTTCTGGCGAGGTCAAGCTGCAAAACACCCCCGCAACGCCCTGTTGCGCGTTTCTCGATGCTTCGGGTTCTTTGGGTGCCAGCTGTTCATGAAAGAGTGTCCACATGGCACGCGTATGTGACGTAACGGGCAAGGGCCCGATGGTCGGGAACAATGTTTCCCACGCCAACAACAAAACCAAGCGCCGGTTCCTGCCGAACCTGCAATACCGTCGTTTTTGGGTCGAAACGGAAAACCGTTGGGTTCGCCTGCGGGTTTCAAGCGCTGCCCTGCGCCTGATCGACAAGAACGGCATCGACGCCGTGCTCGCAGACCTGCGCGCACGCGGCCAAGCTTAAGGAACTGAATCATGGCAACGAGCAAAGGCGGACGCGAAAAGATCAAGCTGGAATCCACCGCGGGTACCGGCCATTTCTACACGACCAGCAAGAACAAGAAGACGATGCCTGAAAAGATGTCGATCATGAAGTTCGACCCGAAGGCGCGCAAGCACGTCGAATACAAGGAAATCAAGCTGAAGTAATTCGGCCTGATTCTCTAAAAACCCGCTGTGATCCAGCGGGTTTTTTTGTTGTCCGGATGGCGCGAGTGTTTCACCGTCCCACGAGGGCACCCACCTTCGCCCACACCTCGCAAGTCGGTGTGGCTTTGCCGGCTCGACATTTAGCCCCCCGTCTGCAGGTCTGTGCAAGGCACGGCCCGAAACAGGGGCTAAAAAGTGGCACGCAGCAAAAAGCCGGCACTGGGCCGGCTTTGTCTTGAGGGGCAGCGACCGAGGCCGCTTGCCATTCAGGTTTCGCTCGCGTCGTCCGCGCGCTGATCAACCGCGCGCAGCGCGCAGGCGAATCGAGAATTCCTGCAGCGCCGCGATACCGCTGGCTTCCGCGCGACGGCACCAGCCGGCCAGGTCGGCCGCCAGTTGCTCGCGCGACTGCGTGGTGTTGAGCCACAGTTGGCGCAGTTCCTCGCGCATCGTGACCATCTTGTCGATCACGGGAGACGCAGCACGGGCCTGAACCAGGTTGGGACGGGCTTCCGCCGGCACCTTGTCGTCGTCGCGATGCAACCAACGGTTGGCCGCCTTGAGCACCGACAGGTCGGCGCCCTTGGCCTTGAGCTGGGCCAGTTCCTCGTTGACCGTGCGGCGCATCTGGCTGGCGTAGCCGGCCATGACTTCGTAGCGGTTGGCGATGACGGCCTCGAGCGTCTTCTCGTCGGCCACGGGCTGGATGTCGCCCATCAGCATCTTCGGCGGCACCTTCTTGACCTTGGCCCAGCCGATCTTCTGCATGGCCTGGATGTAGATCCAGCCGATGTCGAACTCGTACTTCTTGACCGAGAACTTGGCCGAGGTCGGATAGGTGTGGTGGTTGTTGTGCAGCTCTTCGCCGCCGATCAGCAAGCCCCAGGGCGAGATGTTGCGGCTGGCGTCGGGCGCCTCGAAGTTGCGATAGCCCCAGTAGTGGCCGATGCCGTTGATGACGCCGGCAGCCGTGACCGGGATCCAGAGCATCTGGACGGCCCACACGGCCATGCCGAGCGCGCCGAAGAGCGCCAGGTTCAGCACCAGCATCAGGCCGACGCCTTGCCAGCTGTAGCGGCTGTAGAGGTTGCGTTCGATCCAGTCGTCCGGCGTGCCATGGCCGTAGCGCTCGATGGTTTCCTTGTTCTTTGATTCGGCGCGATACAACTCGGCGCCGCGCCAGAACACTTCGTCGATGCCCTTGACCTGCGGGCTGTGCGGATCGTCCACGGTTTCGCACTTCGCGTGGTGCTTGCGGTGAATGGCGACCCATTCCTTCGTCACCATGCCGGTGCCGATCCACAGCCAGAAGCGGAAGAAATGCGACGGGATCGGACCCAGATCCATGGCGCGATGGGTTTGCGTGCGGTGCAGGAAGATGGTGACCGCTGCAATGGTGATGTGCGTGGTGGCGAGCGTGTACAACACGATTTGCCACCATGTGAGGTCCCACAATCCGTGTCCGAGCCAGTCGATGGCCGCGCTCAGAACGGCAGAGTCAGGAAGCATCATTGAATCAGTTACTCCGTAGCCGCACGAAGGTGCAGCTTGCTTGGTAGCCTTCGATTTTAAGGGTTTGTGCCCAAAAAGGGAGCTAAATCCTTGATTTACCGCATGGTTCCGGCATCTTTGGGTTTACTTCCCTAACACAATTACTTACGTTCCCACACCGCCGCGAAGAAGCCGTCCGTCGAATGCAGGTGCGGCCAGAGGCGCAGGTAGCGCAGGCCGGAATCGCCGCCGGCGCACAGATTGGCCGCGTTTTCCACCTTGAGACTGGTCAACAGTTCGCCCGCTTCCCGCACCTCGAAATCCGGGTTGGCGGCCGAAAACGCCTCGGCGATGGCCTCGTTTTCCTCGGGCAAGACGCTGCAGGTGGCATAAATCAGCCGGCCGCCCGGCTTGAGCAGCCGCGCGGCGCTTTGCAGGATGGCCGCCTGCTTGACCGTCAACTCGGCCACCGACTTGGCCGATTGGCGCCATTTGAGGTCGGGGTTGCGGCGCAGCGTGCCGAGGCCGGAGCAAGGCGCGTCGACCAGCACGCGGTCGATCTTGCCGGCCAGGCGCTTGATGCGGTCGTCGCGCTCGTGCGCAATGGCGGCGGGGTGGACGTTCGACAGCTTGCTGCGCGCCAGGCGCGGCTTCAACGCGTCGAGGCGATGCGCCGAGACGTCGAAGGCATAGAGCCGCCCGGTGTTGCGCATGGATGCGCCGATGGCCAGCGTCTTGCCGCCGGCGCCGGCGCAGAAGTCCACGACCATCTCGCCACGGTGCGCGTCGAGCAGCAGTGCGAGCAACTGGGAACCTTCGTCCTGCACTTCCACGGCACCGCGGGCAAAGGCGTCGACCTTGTTGATGGCCGGCTTGCCGTCGATGCGCAGGCCCCAGGGGGAAAAGGGCGTGGGCTTGGCCGGAATGCCGGCCAGCTTGAGTTCCTTCTGCACGTCGGCGCGCTTGTCGTTGAGCATGTTGACGCGCAGGTCCAGCGGCGCGGGCTGCTGGAGGCTTTGCACCAGCGGCCAGAAGCCGTCGCCGAGTTGCGCCTTCAGCGGACTCACCAGCCACTCCGGCAGGTTATGGCGATGGCGTTCGAGCAGGTCCGCCTCGTTGACCGCGTCGCAGTTGTCGAGCCAGCGCTTCTCGGTGTCGTTGAGCGCGCTTTTCAGGAAGTCGCGCGGCCCGTGGAAGCCGAGGATGGCCATGCGACGCTCCTTCGGCCCGCTGCCCGAAGGCGACAGGTGGTCGAACAGTTGCTTCTTGCGCAGCACGGTGTAGACGGTCTCGGCCAGCGTGGCGCGCTCGCGTGGACCGAACTCGCGGTGCTCGCGGAAGAAGCGCGAGACGACGGCGTCGGCGGGATGATCGAACTTGAGGACGAGGCCGACCAGATCGGCGGTCGCCTCCAACAGGGCTTTGGGGTGCATGGGGCGATTGTCCCATTGCGCCCCATTCGCCCCGGATCTGCGATATCAGAGGCCGCGGGCCCAGACCGGTTCGAAGGCCTGTCGCTCGATCTCGTCTAGCGTGGGTGAATGACCGGCCCAGAGCACCAATGACGTTCCGGGGATGCTGGCCGTGCGCTCCAGCGAGCGACACAGGTCGTAGCGGTCGCCGTCGTCCAAGTCTTCCGGCAGTTGGAGGAACACGATGTAGCAGCGCCGCCAGGGGAACTCGCGCAGGTTCTTGCGCACCACCCAGGCCTTCTGGATCGGCTTGCAGCGCACGAAGTCGGCGCGCAGTTCGCCCAACTCGAAATCGCTGAGGTCGTGCCGCGCGATCTGGCTGAAGTACTGGGTGTCGACGACTTCTTCCCAGGCGCGCTTCTCCGCCTCTTCCGCTTCCTTGCGGCGGGCGCGCCAGTGCTTCAGAGCCATCGCATCATGGTGGCCGCTGTCGGGGTTCTCGAGCAGTCCGACCGCGTGTTGCGCGGCCCACCAGCGGCTCGGGGCGTCAGAGGCGTGCAGGTCCTCGAGCAGTCGCATGCTGCCCGCGCGATCCTGCACCGGCCGCAGCTGGATCAGCCCGCGCAGGGCACCGGCATGGTTCGGCGTGAGCGCGAGTGCGCGTTCGTAGCGGTCGCGCACCGGCACATTGCGGTCGAGCCTGCGTTCCAGGTCGGCCCACTCGACCATTTCGTTGGCGTTGTGGCGCGCAGCGCTGGCTGCCAGTTCCGCCACGCGTTCGCGGATGCGGCCGAGCCAGGCGTGGTGCTGCTTCCAGTCCTCGGCATGGCGACTGCACCATTGGCGGTCGAAATGCGCGATCCAGCGCTCCGGATCGGCGAGGAGGTGCAGCGCTGACTTGCCCGACCAGGACGGTAATTCAGGCCGGCGGTCGAAGGCTTCCAGGCGGTCACGCAGTGCCGGGTGCGTGTCGTCGACGTCACTCACGCGGCTCAGCACATTGCGCAGGGCCTGGCTCGCGAAGGCGGGCGCGGGCGCCTCGGCCATGCGTTCGCGCAGGGCGACGAAGGGGCCGACCACGACATGGTCCTGCGCGGCGCGGGACCAGTGCTCGGCCCAGAAATGATCGGCATACCACTGGCCCTTGATGGCGATCTCGGTCAGTGCATACGCGGCCACCTTGCTGCCCAGCAGCCAGGAGGAGATGCGGTCGGCTTCGTATTCGTCCTGCCGGGCCAGCGCGAAGGTCCGGGCGGCAAAGCGGGGGAAGTACCAGCGGAAGAAGGCCTGCGAGGCCAGCGCCATCACGCCTTCGTCGCGCTGCAGGCTGGCGTCGAGCTTGAGCCAGGACAGGCGGGTGCGGTAGATCCAGGCGCTGAGCCGGCCATGGTTGCCGCGCAGGTGGCCATATTCATGCGCCAGCACTGAAAGCACCCGGCGCCGGTCCAGCGCCATCAGCAAGGGCAGCCCGATGCTGAGGCAGTTGACCGCGCCGCCGAAGATGCCGTAGCGCGGCGTCTGCTGGATGCTGGCGTTGAATTGGTCGTCGACGTAGACCTCGTGGATCGGCGGGCCGCCGATCTTGTGGCGGATGCGATCGAGTGCCTCGAACAGGCCGGGGGCATCCGCGCGCTCCAGGCGCATGCCCTCGGGCGCATCGAAGCGCACCCACAACGCACGCAAGGTGACCCAGAACAGGCCCGCGCCAAAGGCCAGCGCCCACAGGCGGCCGACCTGAAATCTTCCGTGGGCCACCGAGCCGAGCGCCCAGACGAACACCGCAACGGCGAGCAGCAGGCAGGCGATGACCCACAGGTACCCGAGCGACGCGAACAGCGCCACGCCGCGCCGGTAGCGCACACTGTCTTCCGCACTGGCATGCTCGCTCAGTCGGACGAGGTGAATGAAATCTGCCCGTTCCACAAACCGCCTTCACTCAACAATGCAAGACACAGACCTGCCCCCCCTCATCGAAACCCCACCCGGCCGCTACCGCCACTACAAGGGCGGCGAGTACGAGGTCATCGGCACCGTTCGCCACAGCGAAACGCTGGAGCCCCTGACGCTCTATCGCGCCCTCTACGGCAGCCATGGCCTCTGGGTGCGACCGGCGGCGATGTTTGGCGAGACGGTCGAGATCGATGGCGTCACGCAAGCGCGCTTCGCCAGGATTCCATGAAGCAATCGCCGGACGCCCGCCGCTGTGCGGGCGAATCCAGCGGTGGATTGCATGGGGTGCGATCTCGATGTTTCCCGGTCAACACCCGGCGGCCTTCATAGGTCCGCCGGGGGATTGAAACATTCTGTCACATTACCGGCCCGCCAGCCATCCCTCGATCGCGTGAGCGTAGATGCGGTGTTCCTGGGTGAGGACGCGTGCGGCGAGCGTTTCGGCATCGTCGTCCGGCAGGACCGGGACCACGGCCTGCGCGAGGATCGGCCCGTGGTCCAGTTCCGTCGTGACCTGGTGAACGGTCACGCCGGCCACCTTGCAACCGGCCTCGATGGCGCGCCGGTGCGTGTGCAGGCCGGGAAACGCGGGCAGCAAGGATGGGTGGATGTTGATGAGCCGCCCTGCGTAGTGGTTGACGAAGCCCGGCGTGAGGATGCGCATGAAACCGGCGAGCACGATGAGCGCGGGCGAGTGCTTGTCGATTTCGGTCGAGAGCGCGGCGTCGAAATCCTCGCGCGCAGCGAACCCGCGATGGTCCACTGACGCCACGGCGACGCCCAGTTCCTTGGCGACCTGCAAGCCGCCCGCCCCCGGCTTGTTGCTGATCACCGCAGCGACGCGCGCATTGAATCGTTCGGCCCAACGGCCCTGCGCCGCCGCGCGCACGATGGCCGCCATGTTGGAGCCGCCGCCGGAAATCAGGATCACGATGTTCTTCTGCATTGGGCGCGGATTATCCCGGCACGGCATCGGGCAAAAATCCGGACGCCGTCCCGGGCTCTTGTCGCCGCGCGGACACCTCGTCTTCGCACGATCGTGCTAAAACTCCGGCCGGCACGGAGACAGCCGCCCTTCGGTGGCACCGGAAAAATTTAGCGAGGCACGCATGGATTTGAGCTTCACGCCCGAGGAACAGAAGTTCCGCGAGGACATTCGCGCATGGGTCAAGGAAAACCTGCCCAAGGAAACCGCCCACAAGGTGCACAACGCGTTGGAACTGACGCGTGACGACATGCAGAATTGGGCCAAGATCCTTGGCAAGAAGGGCTGGCTCGGCTACGGCTGGCCCACCAAGTTCGGCGGCCCCGGCTGGACCGCGGTGCAGCGGCACCTGTTCGAGGAAGAATGCGCGCTGGCCGGTGCGCCCCGCATCGTCCCCTTCGGCCCGGTGATGGTCGCACCGGTGATCCAGGCCTTTGGCAACGAGGAGCAGCAGAAACGCTTCCTGCCCGGCATCGCCAGCGGCGAAGTCTGGTGGAGCCAGGGCTACAGCGAGCCGGGTTCCGGCTCCGACCTCGCCTCCGTCAAGACCAAGGCCGAGCGCAAGGGCGACAAGTACATCGTCAACGGCCAGAAGACCTGGACCACGCTCGGCCAGCACGGCGACTGGATGTTCAACCTGGTCCGCACAAGCAACGAAGGCAAGCCGCAGACCGGCATCAGTTTCCTGCTGCTCGACATGAAGTCGCCCGGCGTGACGGTGCGCCCGATCAAGCTGATCGACGGCGGCCATGAAGTCAACGAGGTGTTCTTCGACAACGTCGAAGTGCCGGTCGAGAACCTGATCGGCGAGGAGAACAAGGGCTGGACCTATGCCAAGCACCTGCTCTCGCATGAACGCACCAACATCGCCGACGTGAACCGCGCCAAGCGCGAACTGGAGCGCCTGAAGCGCATCGCCAAGCAGGAAGGCGTGTGGGACGACCAGCGCTTCC
The DNA here is from genome assembly GCF_037889955.1 of Variovorax robiniae. Lineage (NCBI taxonomy): Bacteria > Pseudomonadati > Pseudomonadota > Betaproteobacteria > Burkholderiales > Comamonadaceae > Variovorax > Variovorax robiniae. The sequence continues at coordinate 75,390 of NZ_JBBKZS010000006.1, read as the reverse complement.
GCGACGAGATCGCCAAGCTCGAAGTCGACGTCGTCGCGCTAGAGATGATGGTGCTGCGCGTGCTGTCGGCCGCGACCTCGGGCAAGAACTCGCTCGACGTGGCCGGCCTGCTGAAGATCCGCGGCAGCGAGATGCAGCAGCGCTACACCGAACTGATGATGCTGGCCGCCGGCCCCTATGCGTTGCCGCTGATCCGCGAAGCGATGGAAGCGGGCTGGCAAGGCAACTTCCCGGGCGGCCACCCGAACCTGGCGCCGCTGGCGTCGACCTTCTTCAACATGCGCAAGACCACCATCTACGGTGGCAGCAACGAAGTGCAGCGCAACATCGTTGCGCAGACCGTCCTGGGCTGAGGAGAGCAAGACAATGGATTTCAATTTTTCTGACGACCAGGAACAACTGCGCGACGCGGTTCGCAAGTGGGTCGACAAGGGCTATGACTTCGCGCGCCGCAGCGCCACCGAAGCGGCCGGCGGTTTCTCGCGCGACGCGTGGGAAGAGTTGGCCGAGCTCGGGCTGGCTGGCCTGTACATCCCGGAAGACGACGGCGGCATGGGCATGGGCCCGGTCGAAGGCATGGTCGTGATGGAGGAACTGGGCCGCGGCATCGTGCTGGAGCCACTGGCGCAGGCGCTGATCTCGGGCGCCGTGTTGTCCGCCCATGCCGACGAGGCGACGAAGGAAAACTGGCTGCCGCGCATCGCCGGCGGCCAGGCCATCGTGGTGCTGGCCTACCAGGAGCGCAAGGCGCGCTACCGGCTGGACCAGTGCGCGGCGCAAGCGGCCGCTTCTGGCAGCGGCTACACGGTGACCGGCGAGAAGAGCGTCGTGCCGGTGGGCGACGAAGCGGATGCCTACATCGTGCCGGCACAACTCGACGGCAAGATCGCCCTCTTCCTGGTCGAGCGTGCGGCCAGCGGTGTCGAATCGCGCGGCTACGGCCTGCAGGACGGCAGCCGCGGCGCTGAAGTCGTGTTCGACAAGGCAGCCGCCACGCTGATCACCAAGGACGGCCTGGCCGCGCTGGAACATGCAGTGGATGTCGGCATCGCAGCCACCTGCGCTGAAGCCGTCGGCGTGATGGACAAGACCATGGACATCACCGTCGAGTACCTGAACCAGCGCAAGCAGTTCGGCGTGACCATCGGCAGCTTCCAGGCCCTGCGTCACCGCGTCGCAGACATGAAGATGCAGCTCGAACTGGCGCGCTCGATGAGCTACTACGCCACGCTCAAGCTCAACGCCCCGACGGCCGAACGCCGCCAGGCGATGGCGCGCGCCAAGTACCAGCTGGGCGTGGCCATGCGCTTCGTCGGCGCGAACTCGGTGCAACTGCATGGCGGCATCGGCGTGACCGATGAATACATCGGCAGCCATTACTTCCGCAAGTTGACGCAGATGGAGATGAGCTTCGGCGACACGATGCATCACCTGGGCGAGGTGTCGGCACGCATGCAGGACACCGCAGGGGTGTTTGCCTGAGCGCCTGACCCGTCCTTCCCTCACCGTCGCGCCCGACAGTCCTGCACTGTCGGGCGTTTTCATTTCCGCAGGCGCCTGCGTCCAAGGCATCGCCTGCGGCCATTGCAGCCATTTCCCAGGCCGCGCGGGAAGATTCCCAATTGAATTGGCGACCCGTCCTATTTCATTAATTCAATTGCAAATTCCCGTGTGAAATAGTTAACAATTCATCAACAACGGCTGTTCGCAATACTTTTCATCCGAGGGTTTTTACCTATAATTCGCTCCAAGCCAATTCGACAATGCATTCAAATTAAAAAGAATGTCGGCTTGAAGAATTTATTTAACCAACCCTTTAGGAATTGAAAATGCGCAAGACCCTCCTGATTTCCGTCCTCGGCACCACTCTCGCCCTGGTGGCTGGCACCGCTTCAGCCGCCAATGGCACCGTCAATTTCAACGGCGAAGTCGTCGCCAGCACCTGCGCCGTGGCCAACGCCGACGGCACGGGCGCCATCAACGTCACGCTGCCGAAGATCACGGCTTCGCAGTTGAACGGCGGCGAAGGCAAGCGCGCGGGCCAGACCTTGTTCACCATCGACCTGGCCGACTGCGTCCCCGCGTCCGGCCAAGTTGGCGTTCGCTTCGTTGGCAATGCCGCCCAGCTCGACCAGGTTCGCGGCCTGTTCAAGAACACCGGCTCGGCGTCCAATGTCGAGGTCGGCGTCTGGGATCAACTGGACACGCAATTGCGTCCGGCAGAGAACACCGGCGGCTTCACGGCGATCGACACCGGCACGGGCGCCGCGTCGATTCCGCTGAACGCCTATTACGTCTCGACCGGCTCGGCCGTCGGCGCCGGCACGGTGACTTCTTCCGGCAGCTTCGAACTGGAGTACAAGTAAATCAACCCGCCGCCCGGAGTGCATCAAAGCCTCCGGGGCCGGCAAATACCCAAGAGGCCGGCTGCGGCCTCGCCCCCCAATTTCATTTGTTGCGGAGTTCATTCGTCGACAAGCCCCCATCTTTCCACCTCTCTTTTGAAATGGGCGACCTTCCATGATCAAAGTCCTCCGGCGCGCTGCACTGTCCCTGGCACTGGTTGTCGCGGCACTGCCCTCATTTGCCAACATCGTCGTCACCGGCACCCGCGTCATCTATGACGAAGGTGCACGCGAACAAACGGTGCGCATGACGAACCGCGGCACGAGTCCGGTGCTGGTACAGGCCTGGATCGATGAGAACGCCGGCAACAAGAACCCGGAAGACGCCCGCTCCCCATTTCTCATGACCCCCTCGGTCTTTCGCCTGGACGGCGACAAGGGCCAGAGCCTGCGCATCAAGCAGATCGAGTCGAAGATGCCCACCGACAAGGAATCGGTCTACTGGCTCAACATCCTCGAAGTGCCGGTCAAGCCGAAGGCGGAAAACTACCTCCAGATGGCGATCCGCACACGCCTCAAGCTGTTCTACCGGCCCAAGGGCGTGGCGCAGCAGGCGGACGAAGTCGGCAAGCGCCTGACCTGGCGCATGGTGAAGGAGGACGGCAAGACCTTCATCGAAGGCAGCAACCCCACACCGCTGCATGCCTCGCTGACCCAGCTCAAGCTCAAGACCGGTGCGGTCGAGAGCGAACCGGTCGAAGCCGACATGATCGAGCCCTTCGGCAAGCGCCGCTGGCCCGTCGATGTGAAGGGCACGCCGGCCACGCTGAACTTCGGCATCGTCAACGACTACGGCGCCGTGCTTCTGCAAGACGCGACCATCGCCCCCTAAGCCCCCGCCCCTGTCTCCTGCCCCGCGTGCCCATGAACCGGCCACGCCGGCGCAGCCATGCCCACCTGATCGAGGAGTCTCCTTTGAAAGCATGTGTCGTCCCAACCATCGAGCACGCTCGACGCAGCCCCATCGCTGCGGCCGCGCTGGTGCTTGCCTTGGTGGCAATGACACAGGCTTCTCCTGCGGCGGCCGTGTCGGCACCATCGAGCGCCAAGCCCGCGGCCGGCGCGGCGGCCACCGACGATCTCGCCGAGTTCAACAGCGCCTTTGTCAGCGCCGGTGTCGACACCGCACGCTTCGCCGAAGGCAATCCGCTCGACCCGGGCGTCTACTCGGTGGACGTGTATCTCAACGACCGGATGCTCCAGCGCGCGGACATGCAGGTGGTGCTCAGCGACACCGGCCGCAAGCAGATCGTGCTGCCGGCATCCGTGCTGCGCGCGGCCAATGTCAAGGAAGAATTCATCGCAGCCGCTACGGGCACGACGCCCGTCGGCGTGGCCGACACCAATGCCTCGACCGATGAAAGCCCCTCGGCCGATGCCGACACCTCCGCCAAGGGCGCCCCACAGGTCGCCAACGACACGCTTGTCCGCATCGAAGGCCTGGGCGAAGCCGCCAAGGCCACCTTCGACGCCAACGAATACCGCCTCAACCTCAGCCTGCCGCAGATCATGCTGCTCAACCAGCCGCGCGGCTATGTCGATCCCTCGCTCTGGGATGCGGGCAGCTCGGGCCTGCTGGTCAACTATGTGGCCAACGGCTATCACAGCAGCGCCCGCGGCATCACGAACGACAGCGCGTACCTGGGCTTGCGCGCCGGCTTCAACCTGGGGCTCTGGCAGTACCGCAACAACTCGTCGTTGAGCTGGGGCACCCGGCAGGGCGTGACCTTCCAGTCCAACGCCAATTACATCCAGCGCGCATTGCCGAGCATCGGCTCGGTCGTGCGCATGGGCGACAGCTATTCCAGCCCGCGCTTCTCGACTTCCATGCCGATGCGCGGCGTCGTGCTCACCAGCGACGAACGCATGCTGCCCGATTCGCAGCGCGGCTTCGCGCCGGTGGTGCGTGGCGTGGCGCGCAGCAACGCCCGCGTCACCGTGCGCCAGCATGACGCGATCCTCTACGAAACCACCGTCTCAGCCGGCCCCTTCGAAATCACCGACCTCTATCCCACCGGCTACGGCGGCGACCTGAAGGTGACCGTGCTCGAGGCCGACGGCAGCCAGCAAGCCTTCACCGTACCCTATGCGGCCATCCCCGACCTGCTGCGTCCGGGCCATGCCAAGCACGAAGTCGCGATCGGCAAGGTCAAGGACAGCGCGCTCAAGGACGCGCCGTACTTCGCGGAAGCCGTCTACCAGCGCGGCCTGACCAACTCCGTGACCGGCACCGCCGGCGTGCAGGTCGGCAGCAACCGATATGCCTCGGCCATGGGCGGCGTCGCCTTCAACACACCCATCGGCGCCTTCGGCTCCGACCTCACCCTGTCGCATGCCGCGCTCGGCGACGAAGACCGCAATGGCTGGAGCCTGCGCACCTCGTACAGCAAGTACCTCGCGTCCACCGGCACCAACCTCGGCCTGGCGGTCTACCGTTATTCGAGCGGCGGCTTCGCCTCGCTGCGCGACGCGGCCTACCTGCAACAGGCCCGCGACGACGTGGCCGCGATGCCCCTCGAATTCGACAGCACCATCAACCAGCGCCAGAGCTTCCAGCTCTATGCCAGCCAGCCGATCGGCTCGGGCAGCCTCTACGCCTCCGGCTCGGTCAACGACTACTGGGGCGATGCCCAGCGCACCAGCACCTTCCAGGTCGGCTACAGCAATTCGATCGGCAGCGCGAACTACAGCGTCAACCTGGCGCGCACCTACGACCCGATCCGCGGCCAGGCCAGCAACGGCATCAACTTCACCCTCAGCATCCCGCTGGGCAAGGATGCAGGCGCGCCGCAGATGAGCGCCTCGCTCGGCCACACGGCCGACGGCCACAGCACCGCGCAGACCCAGGTCTCCGGCGCGATGCTGGACAACCGCAGCCTGTCGTATTCCGCCTATGCGGCGGCCGGACGCGACAACGCCAGCAACAACGCAAGCGTCGGCGGCAGCCTGGCCAAGACCACCGGCGTGGGAACGCTGCAAGGCACGGCCTCCGCTGCGCGCGGCTTCAAGCAGGCGTCCGCCGGCATGAGCGGCTCGCTGCTGGTCCACGGCGGCGGCGTGACCTTCGGCCAATCGACGGGCGACACCGTCGGCCTGATCGAGGCCAAGGGCGCCAAGGGCGCGACCGTCACCGGTCGCACCAACGTCACCGTGGACGGCAACGGCTACGCCATCGTTCCTTCGCTGTCGTCTTACCGCGAAAACGAGATCGGCCTGGACCCCAAGGGCACCTCCGACGACGTCGAGTTGCTGGAAACCACCCGACGCGTCGCGCCTTATGACGGCGCCGTGGTCAAGCTGCCCTTCGAAACCTCCACCGGCAAGCCCACGCTGCTGGTGCTGGAAAGCGGCGACTCGCGCGTGCCGCTGGGCGCCACTGCCCGCGACGCCAAGGGCCGCGAGCTGGGCGTGGTCGGCGGCGAAGGCCGGTTGCTGTTGCGCGACCTGGCCGACAGCGGCACAGTGCGAGTGAGCTGGGGCACCGACAAGGAGGAACGCCAGTGCAGCATCGACCTGGCCCGCCTCGGCAAGCCCACGAAGGATTCGACGCAGACCGGCGGCATCGAGGTGCATGAATTGCCCTGCGAGCCGACGACCGGCCTGCTGGTCACCGAACCCGCGCGCAAAGGCACTGAGGCCAACGCGGCGCACAAAGGATGAATGCCATGACCGACCTCCGTCTTCGGTCGCCGGGCAGGATGTCCGGCCTGCCCCGGCGCTGGCTCGCCGCGGTTGCGCTGTGTCTCATGGCGTTGGGCGCCGCCTCGTCGGCGCATGCGGGCTGTTCCAAGTACTCGCCCTTCAACGACTTTCCGCTGCTGTTCGACTTCGGCAGCCAGATCGTGATCGACCAGAACACGCCGGTCGGCTCGCCGATCGCGCAAGTCACGATCAGCGGCGACGTGCTGCGCGCGCAGAACGGCGGCTACTTCGGCTACTGCGACAACGCCAGCAATCGCATCAGCTACTGGTGGCTCGAACAGCACTGGTCGCGCAGCGCCAACAACGGCCCGGTCGCGGGCGTGACCTCGCCCACGCCGGGTGGCGGGATGTACGTCATGCAGGACAGCGGCAGCGGCAACCCCTACGGCGACGGCACCGGCAGCGGCACCGTGGGCTACACCACCGAATTGATCAGCGCCGGCGCGCCCGACCAGTCCTTCACCTGGACCACCAGCGGCACGCGCAAGAACATCCCGCCGATGCCGACGCCCATCGTCGGTATCCCGTGCGCGGATGCCAAGGCCTCGACCGGCGCCGCCGCGGGCTACCCCGCCTACACAAGTTGCTCCAACGGCCAGTACCTCTTCAACTGGCGGCAACTGCCCCAGTTCTCGATCCGCGCGACCTTGTACAAGCTGGCGGGCAACCCGCCGGCCGCGGGCGTGCAGTTGCAGAACAACGGCGGCAACGGCTTCAGCCTGTTCTCGGTGATGAACAACGAATCCACGCCGCCGGCCAACAACACGCAGCTGTTCAACCTGGTGCGGCTGCAACTCACGCAGAACACCCGCATCACGATGACGCCTTGCGGCAGCTTCGGCCAGGTCGACGTCAACATGGGCAAGGTTCCGGCAGGAAGCTTTCCCACCGTCGGCCAGCCCGCCAAGGGCGATTCGACCCGCCCGGTGCAGATCACCGCGCAATGTGCGAAGAACACGGCCGTGAACTGGGCCGTCGTTGGACAGGCCGACGGCTACGACAGCACCGGCGCGCAGGGCGTGCTCAAGCTGGACAGCACGGCCAACCCTGCCAAGGGCATCGCCGTGCAACTGCTGCAATCGAACGATGCACCGTTGCCGCTGACGCAGCCGGGCGCGGTGCAATACAAGTGGGTGGGCAGCGGCAGCACCGCGGATGCCAGCGGCAACCTGCAACTGAACTTCAAGGCGCGCTACCTGCGCACCGGCACCGTGACCCCCGGCGTCGCCAACTCGCACGCGACGCTGGTGATCGCGCCGAAGTAGCTACCCGTGCAGCCGCGAGCTGTGCGGCAGGTGCGCCATGAGGAACTCCATCTGGTCCGCCAGGATGCGGCGGTTGCGCAGGATGAAGTCTTCCCACAGGCTCGGCACGTAGGGCGCGTACAGCAGCGGCATGTTGGCCTGCTCGGGCGTGCGGCTGCTCTTGCGGTGGTTGCAGGGCTTGCACGCCGTGACCACGTTCATCCAGACGTCCACGCCCTTCTGCGCGAACGGAATGATGTGCTCGCGCGTCAGGTCTTCCTCGTGGAAGTGGCCTCCGCAGTAGGCGCAGATGTTGCGGTCGCGCGCGAACAGCTTGCTGTTGGTGAGGCCGGGGCGCTGGTTGAAGGGGTTGATGCGCGGCACGCCCTTGGTGCCGATGATGCTGTTGATCACGATCTGCGACTGCAGGCCCGTCCGCGCGTTGTGTCCGCCGCGGAACAACGCGATTTCGCCGCCGGCTTCCCAGCGCACCTCGTCGGCGGCGTAGTGCGTCACCGCCTGTTCGAGCGAAATCCACGATTGGGGCAGCCCTTGGGCTGACAGCTTCAAGACCTTCACCACACACGCCTCCAGAAAGACGGACCACGGAGAGAGACCAGCTACCAGTGCAAGGATCGGGCCGTCACGCGCCGCTTTCGTTGCACTGCGTCACAATATACCGGCTTTATGACAATATGCCCTCTGTAAGCCCATACCGTGGGCGCAGCGTGCTATCAAAAAGATACCAACCATGCAGGTTTTCCGCGGGTTCCGGCATCCCGGCATCGCGCCGGCATGCGCCCTCACCATCGGCAATTTCGACGGCGTGCACCGGGGCCACCAGGCCATGCTCGCGCTGCTGACGACCGAGGCCCGCCATCGCGGGCTGCCGAGTTGCGTGCTGACCTTCGAGCCGCACCCGCGCGACTACTTCGCGGCGCTCACCAAAAAGCCCGAACTCGCGCCCGCCCGGGTGGGCACCTTGCGCGACAAGCTGACCGAATTGGCCGCGTGCGGTGTCGACCAGACGGTGGTGCTGCCCTTCGACGGCCGCCTCGCTGGCCAGACGCCGGATGAATTCGTCGACCGGGTGCTGGTCAATGGCCTGGGCGCGCGCTATGTGCTGGTGGGCGACGACTTCCGTTTCGGCGCCAAGCGCGCCGGCGACTACGCCATGCTCGACGCGGCCGGCGATGCCCGCGGCTTCGACGTGGCCCGCATGCAGAGCTACGAGGTCCACCAGACTCGCGTATCGAGCTCGGCCGTGCGCGAGGCCCTGGGCAAGGGCGACATGGCCCGGGCGCAGGCGCTGCTGGGCCGGCCCTACAGCATCAGCGGTCACGTCGTCCATGGTCGCAAGCTGGGCCGCACATTGGGCTTCCCCACGCTCAACATGCGCTTCAAGCACTGGAAGCCCGCGGCCAACGGCATCTTCGCGGTGCTGGTGCATGGGCTGGTGGATCGGCCGATCCAGGGCGTGGCCAACCTCGGCGTCCGCCCTTCGCTCGATGCCAACGACGTCAACGCCGGCCGGGTGCTGCTGGAGACGCACTGCCTCGAATGGCCTGCGGAGCTGGCCGGCGAAGGGGCCTACGGTAAAATCGTGCGCGTGGAACTGCTGCTCAAACTGCACGACGAATTGCGCTACACCAGCCTCGAGGCCCTGAAAGCGGGCATCGCCAAGGACGGTGACGACGCACGTGCGTTCTTCGCTTCCACCCATCGCCAGACCACGCGCGACCGAATTCAGAGCGGAGCCTGATCCGCCGCGTGCGGCGCGCGCCTCCATTCGGCGCGCCTCACGCCCCATCGATTGTTCGAGCGTTGCAAAGTGAGCAGCGCAGATTTCTGGAACCCCCATGTCCGACACCAAATCCGCTGGCGCCACCGACTACCGCGCCACCCTCAACCTGCCCGACACCCCCTTCCCGATGCGCGGCGACCTGCCCAAGCGCGAGCCGGGCTGGGTCAAGGCCTGGGAAGACGAAGGCCGCTACCACCGCCTGCGCGATGCCCGCATCGGCGCACCCAAGTTCATCCTGCATGACGGCCCTCCGTACGCCAACGGCCAGATCCACATGGGCCACGCGGTCAACAAGATCCTGAAGGACATGATCACCAAGGAGCGGCAGCTCGAAGGCTTCGACGCGCTCTACGTGCCGGGCTGGGACTGCCACGGCCTGCCGATCGAGAACGCGATCGAGAAGAAGCACGGCCGCAACCTGAGCCGCGACGACATGCAGGCGAAGAGCCGTGCCTTCGCGACGGAGCAGATCGCGCAGCAGATGGTCGACTTCAAGCGCCTGGGCGTGCTGGGTGAGTGGGACCATCCGTACAAGACGATGGACTTCGCCAACGAGGCCGGCGAACTGCGTGCGTTCAAGCGCGTGATCGAGCGCGGCTTCGTCTATCGCGGGCTGAAGCCGGTGTACTGGTGCTTCGACTGCGGCTCCTCGCTCGCCGAGTTCGAGATCGAGTACGCGGACAAGAAATCGCAGACGCTCGACGTGGCCTTCAAGGCGCACGACCCCGCGAAGCTGGCCGCGGCCTTCGACCTGCCGTCCCTGACCAAGGACGCCTTCGCCGTCATCTGGACCACGACCGCGTGGACCATCCCGGCCAACCAGGCCATCAACCTGAACCCCGAACTGGACTACGCACTGGTCGACACGCCGCGCGGCCTGCTGGTGCTGGCCGCCTCGCTGGTCGAGATGTGCATGAACCGTTGGGCACTCGATGGCCAGGTCATCGCCACGGCCAAGGGCGAGAAGCTGGGCGGGCTGGAGTTCGAGCATCCGCTGTACGACGTCGATGCGGGCTACAAGCGCCTGTCACCGGTCTACCTGGCCGACTACGCCACCGCCGACGACGGCACCGGCCTGGTCCACTCCTCGCCCGCGTACGGCGTGGAAGACTTCAACTCCTGCATCGCTCATGGCGTGGCCTACGACGACATCCTGAACCCGGTGCAGGGCAACGGCGCCTATGCGCCCGACTTCCCGCTGTTCGGCGGCGAGCACATCTGGAAGGCCGTGCCGCACATCATCCAGGCGTTGCGCGACGCCAACCGCCTGCTGACCACCGAGGCCATCACCCACAGCTACCCGCATTGCTGGCGCCACAAGACGCCGGTGATCTACCGTGCCGCCGCGCAATGGTTCGTGCGCATGGACGAGGGCGAAGGCGTGTTCACCAAGGACAAGGCGCCGAAGACGCTGCGACAGACCGCGCTCGAAGCGATCGAGCAGACCAGCTTCTATCCGGAGAACGGCAAGGCGCGCCTGCACGACATGATCGCCAACCGGCCCGACTGGTGCATCTCGCGCCAGCGCAGCTGGGGCGTGCCGATCCCCTTCTTCCTGCACAAGGACTCGGGCGAGCTGCATCCGCGCACGATGGAGATCCTGGACCAGGCCGCCGACATCGTCGAGGAAGGCGGCATCGAGGCCTGGAGCCGCGTGACCGTCGAGGAAATCCTCGGCGCCGAGGACGCGCCGCATTACACCAAGAGCACCGACATCCTGGAGGTGTGGTTCGACTCCGGCTCGACTTTCTGGCATGTGCTGCGCGGCACGCACCCGACGGTGCACCACGCGACCGGTCCCGAGGCCGACCTGTACCTCGAAGGCCATGACCAACATCGCGGCTGGTTCCATTCCTCGCTGCTGATCGCCTGCGCGCTGGAAGACCGCGCGCCCTACCGCGGCCTGCTGACGCACGGCTTCACGGTCGACAGCCAGGGCCGCAAGATGAGCAAGTCGCTCGGCAACGGCATCGATCCGCAGGAGGTCAGCAAGAAGCTGGGCGCGGAAATCATCCGGCTGTGGGTGGCGGCCAGCGACTATTCGGGCGACATCGCGGGCGACGACAAGATCCTCGCGCGCGTGGTCGATGCCTATCGCCGCATCCGCAACACGCTGCGCTTCCTGCTCGCGAACACCAGCGACTTCGACATCACGAAGGATGCGGTGCCGCTGGACCAGCTGCTGGAGATCGACCGCTACGCGCTCGCCCGCGCGGCGCAGTTCCAGGCCGAGATCCTGGCGCACTACAAGGTCTACGAGTTCCATCCGGTGGTGGCCAAGCTGCAGGTCTACTGCTCGGAAGACCTGGGCGCCTTCTACCTCGACATCCTGAAGGACCGCCTGTACACGACCGCCGCCGGCTCGCATGCGCGTCGAAGCGCGCAGACTGCGCTGTGGCACATCTCGCAAGCGATGCTGCGCTGGATGGCGCCCTTCCTGAGCTTCACGGCCGAAGAGGCGTGGGCACTCGTGGGCGACGGCCATTCGATCTTCGCGCAGAAGTTCAGCCAGTTCGACGCGCCCGACGAGGCGCTGCTGGCCAAGTGGAACCGCATCCGCGAGATCCGCGACGACGTGAACAAGCAGATCGAGGCGGTGCGGGCCGAGGGCAAGGTCGGCTCCTCCCTGCAAGCCAACATCGAACTCACCGCAGGACCGGACGACCACGCGCTGCTGGCCAGCCTCGGCGAGGACCTGAAGTTCGTGTTCATCACCTCGGCCATCAAACTGGTCGCGGGCGCCGCCGTGTCGACGCAGGTCATGGTCAGCACCGACACCAAGTGCGAGCGTTGCTGGCACTACCGCGCCGATGTCGGCCACGATGCGGCCTACCCGACGATCTGCGGCCGTTGCACCAGCAACCTGCATGGCGCCGGTGAAGCACGGAGCTTTGCCTGATGCCCGCCAAGCGATCGACTTCGTCCTCCTCCGCATTCGGCGCCGGCGTCTGGCCCTGGCTGGGACTGGCGGCGATCATCCTGATCGTCGACCAGTTCACCAAGACGCTGATCCTCGGCTACTACCAGTACGGCGGCGTCACCGAGATCACCAACTTCTTCAACATCGTGCGGGCGCACAACACGGGCGCTGCGTTCTCCTTCCTGGCCGATGCGGCGGGCTGGCAGCGCTGGTTCTTCACCGCCATCGGCGTCGGGGCGGCCGTGTTCATCTTCTGGATGCTCAAGAAGCACGCCGGGCAGAAGCTGTTCTCCTTCGCGATGGCCTGCATCCTGGGCGGCGCGATTGGCAATGTGATCGACCGGATGATGCACGGCTACGTGGTCGACTTCCTCGACTTCCACCTGGGCGGCAAGCACTTCCCGGCCTTCAACGTGGCCGACAGCGCGATCACCATTGGCGCGATCTGCCTGGTGCTCGACGAGTTGCGCCGCGTGCGCAAGAGCTGAAAGGCGACCCACCCCCGAATGCGCCTGCGGCGCTCCCCCTCAAGGGGGCGCACCCAGCGGCCCGGCAAAGCCGGTTCCGCGGGTGCCCTGGAACAGGCATTGCTCGCCTTGGCTTCATGCGTCGCGTGCCCGCAGACGCCCGGCAAACACCGCCGGGCGGCGTGCCCTATAGTGGCCCTGCTACATGAAACATTTGTTGAACTTGTTGGCAGCGGTTGCGCTGCTGGTCTGGGGGACCCATCTCGTTCGCACGGGTGTGCTGCGGGTGTTCGGAGCCAACCTGCGCAAGTTCCTCGCGCGCAGCATGCGCAACCGCTTCACTGCCGCCCTGTCGGGCATCGGGGTGACGGCATTGGTGCAGTCGAGCACGGCCACCTCGCTGATGACATCGTCCTTCGTCGGGCAAGGGCTGGTGACCTTGCCGGCTGCGCTGGCCGTGATGCGCGGTGCCGATGTCGGGACCGCGCTGATGGCGGTGCTGTTCTCCACCGACCTGTCGTGGCTGTCGCCCTTGTTCATCCTGGTGGGCGTGGTGCTGTTCATCACCCAGTCGGCGAGCGCAGCCGGGCGCATCGGGCGCGTGCTGATCGGGCTGGGCCTGATGCTGCTGGCGTTGCAACTGGTGGTGCAGGCGACGGGGCCGCTGTTCTCCGCTCCGGCGGTGCGTGCGCTGCTGGCCTCGCTCAACAGCGACGTGCTGCTGGAGATCACCATCGGCGCGGCCTTCGCCGTGGTGGCCTATTCCAGCCTGGCGGTGGTACTGCTGGTCGCGACCATGGCCAGCTCGAACCTGGTGCCGCTCGACGTGGCGCTGGGTCTGGTGCTCGGCGCCAACCTGGGCAGCGGCATCCTGGCGGTGTTGACGACCGCGAAGTCCAGCGTCCAGGTGCGACACGTGACCATCGGCAACCTGCTGTTCAAGCTGCTGGGCGTGGCTGTGGCGGCGCCGCTGGTCGGGCTGTATCTGCGGCATGTGCGGCCCTATGTGTCGGACGCGACGCACCTGGTGGTGCTGTATCACCTGGCCTTCAACGTGGTGGTGAGCATCGGCTTCATCGGCCTGACGAACCGCGTGGCGGCGCTGGTGACGCGGCTGATGCCGGTGCCGGTGGAATCGGTGGCCACGCAGCGGCAGCATCACCTGGACCCCTCCGCGCTGTCGACGCCCAGCTTGGCCATCTCCAACGCGGCGCGCGAGGCGCTGCACCAGGCCGACATCGTCGAGACCATGCTGATCGGCATGCTCAACGTCATCAAGCACAACGACCTGCAGCTCGCGCAGGAACTGCGCAAGCTCGACGACACGGTGGACGAGCTGTACTCGTCGATCAAGTACTACATGACCAAGATTTCGCGCGAGGCCCTCGGCGAGGACGAGAGCCGGCGCTGGACCGACATCATCAGCTTCACCATCAACATGGAGCAGATCGGCGACATCATCGAGCGCGTGATCATCGACATCGAGGACAAGAAGATCAAGCCGCAGCGCAACTTCTCCGAAGCGGGGATGGCCGAGATCGTCGAGCTGCACCAGCGCCTGGTGGCCAACCTGCGGCTGGGCATGAGCGTGTTCCTGAATGGCAATGTGCGCGATGCGCAGAGGCTGCTGCATGAGAAGGCGCGCTTCCGCGACCTGGAGCGGACCTATGCGGGCACGCACCTGGATCGGTTGTCGGAGCAGACTGCCCTGAGCATCGAGACCAGTTCGCTGCACATCGACCTGATCAGCGACCTGAAGCGCATCAACTCGCACATCTGCTCGATCGCCTACCCCATCCTTGACCTGGTGGGCGCGCTGTCGCCGAGCCGGCTGCGGACCTCGCGGCTTGGAGAACTCGAGCAGTCCTGAGCCGGCGCGAAAGGCTCAATCTGCCGTAGCTTCAGCCGCCGCTTCCGCCGGGTTCACAAGCGGCGCCGTCGCAATGGCTGCCGGCTCGACGCGCCTCGCATAGCGCTGCGCCAGCACCGCGCACACCATCAACTGGATCTGGTGAAACAGCATCAGCGGCAGCACGATCGCGCCCACCGCATGCGATGCGAACAGCACCTTGGCCATCGGGATGCCGCTGGCCAGGCTCTTCTTGGAGCCGCAGAAGACGATGGTGATCTCGTCGGCCTTGTCGAAGCCGAGCTTGCGTGCGATCCAGGTGGTGCTGGTGAGCGCCAGCGCCAGCAGCACCACGCACACGACGACCAGGCCCAGCAGCGCACTGATCGGCACCTGCTTCCACAGGCCTTCGATGACGGCCGCGCTGAACGCGGTGTAGACCACCAGCAGGATCGAGCCCTGGTCGACGAACTTGAGCACCGGGGCGTGCTTCTTCGTGAAGCCACCGATCCAGGGCCGCGCGAAGTGGCCGACCGCAAAGGGCAGCATCAGTTGCAAGAGGATGCGGCCGATGGCATCGAGCGCGCTGCCGGCGCCGCCGCCGCCATGCGGCACGACCAGCAGGTTGACGAGGATCGGCGTGACGAACACGCCCAACAGCGTCGAGGCCGAGGCGCTGCACACGGCCGCTGGGATATTGCCGCGCGCCATCGAAGTGAAAGCGATGGCCGACTGCACAGTCGCCGGCAGCACGCAGAGGAACAGCACGCCGGTGTAGATCTCCGGCGTCACCAGCGGCGACAGCACCGGCTTGAGCGCAAAGCCCAGGAACGGGAACAGCGCAAACGTGCAGGCGAACACCAGCAGGTGCAACCGCCAGTGCGTGACCCCCGCCACGATGGCCTCGCGCGAGAGCTTGGCGCCATGCAGGAAGAACAGCAGGCCGATCGCGAAGGTTGTCAGCCCTTCGAAGAACCGGCCCGGCCCGCCGCTGGCCGGCAGCAGGCTGGCCAGGACCACCGTGGTGACAAGGGCCAGCGTGAAGTTGTCGGGGAGAAAGCGTGAACGAGCCATGGGCGCCATTGGACGCCCATGCCATTCAAAAGTGAAATGGATTTATCTGATAGATATATTCATCTGCCGCATCAATACATGCTGTGCGGCACTTCGCGGCGACGCAGGCAGAAATCGACGAGGTCGTCGAGTTCGCTGGCCTTGTCAAACACGGCGTCGGCGCCGAGTTGGGCGCATTTGCGGCGCATGTCCGTGGAAGCATGGTTGCTGAGCACAACGATTTTGCGCGCGGGGTCGCGATCCTGGAGGGCCTCCAGGATGCGCAGGCCACTGCCTCGCTTGAGGAACAGGTCGACGATGGCCAAGTCCCATTCATCGACATGGCTGAGTAGCCAATGAACAGCCTCGGCCTCAGCATCGGCTGTGCCGACCGGATCGACATACGCCACTTCGCGCAGCGTATCGATGAGGTTGTGGAGGATCGTCGGGTTGTCCTCGGCGATGAAAACTCTGACTGCTGTCATTTGCGACGGAGGCTATGACCCGGTGGCACAGGGATACGCAGTCCCCGTGCGCTACCGACCGTAGGAAAACTCCCTGCACGAACCCACCCCCGAATGCCACCGTTTTCGCGGGCGCCCACGAACGGTCAGCGCTTTGCCTGCTCTGGCGTCGGGACTCGCGGAAGGCTCCCCGCCTCAGAGCGTCAATACAGTACAGCCGGTGGTCTTGCGCGCCTCGAGGTCACGGTGCGCCTGTTGCACGTCCGCCAGCGGATACCGTTGGTCGACCGGAATCTTCACCGCGCCGCTCTCCACCACCGCGAACAGTTCGTCGGCCATGGCCTGCGTGGCCTCGCGCGTGGCGATGTGGGTGAAAAGCGTCGGCCGCGTCACATAGAGCGAGCCCTTGGAGGCGAGCAGGCCCAGGCTCACCGGCGGAACCGGACCCGAGCCGTTGCCGAACACCGCCAGCAGGCCGAAGGGCCGCAGGCAATCGATCGAGCCCTCGAAGGTGTCCTTGCCGACCGAGTCGTAGACCACCTTCACGCCCTTGCCGCCGGTGATCTCCCGGACCTGCGCGGCGAAGTTGCCGGTGCTGTAGTTGATGGCATGCGCGGCGCCGTGGTCCAGGGCGAGCTGGCACTTGGCATCCGTGCCGGCCGTGCCGATCAGCTTCAGCCCGAGCGCCTTCGCCCACTGGCAGGCGATCAGGCCCACGCCGCCGGCTGCGGCATGGAAAACGAGGTGGTCGCCGGGCTGCAAGCCCTCCACGGGCAAGGTCTTCTTGAGCAGGTAGTGCGCCGTCAGACCCTTCAGCATCATGGCCGCGCCGGTCTCGAAGGAGATGCCGTCGGGCAGCTTGCAGACGCTTTTGGCCGGCATCACGCGCAGCTCGCAGTAGGCACCCGGGGGCTGGCTCGCATAGGCGGCGCGATCGCCCGCTTTGAGGTGCATGACGCCCTCGCCCACCGCCTCGACCACGCCGGCAGCCTCCATGCCCAACTGCAGCGGCATCTGGAACGGGTAGAGCCCGCTGCGCTGGTAGGTGTCGATGAAATTCAGGCCAACCGCCTTGTGCCTGATGCGGATCTCGCCCGGACCCGGATCGCCCACGTCGACCTCGACGATCTTCAGTTCTTCCGGGCCGCCATGGCGGTCGATGCGAACGGCTTTGCTCTGCATGTGCGTGAATCCTCGCAGTGGGTCGGGTGAAAGGGGGATGGATCGTGCCATGAAATGGAAAGCAATGTCGCACGCTCGAGACAGACCCCGGCACCCGGCAGCGCCACAGGCTGTACGCTGCAACGATGAACACCACGCCGAATCTGCCCGCCCTTCCCGCCGACGCGCTATTTCGCCTGCAGGCCCTGATGGCCAGCGGCCAGCGCAAGCTGCTGGGCGTGATCGGCGCACCCGGCGCCGGCAAGTCGACGCTGGCGGCCGCGCTACTCCAGGCCGTCGGCACCGAGCGCGCCCAGGTCGTGCCGATGGACGGCTTCCATCTCGCGAACGTGGAACTCCAGCGCCTCGGCCGCGCCGGGCGCAAAGGTGCACCCGACACCTTCGACAGCGCCGGCTATGTGGCCCTGCTTCAACGGCTGCGTGACCAGCGCGCGGATGGCGACATCGTCTACGCCCCCGAGTTCCATCGCGACATCGAAGAGCCGATCGCCGGCGCCATCGCGGTGCTGCCCTCCACGCAACTGGTCATCACCGAGGGCAACTACCTGCTGCACGACGTGGGGCCCTGGGGCGGCGCGGCCCCGCTGCTCGACGAGACCTGGTACGTGGACATCGACGATGCGCTGCGCGAAGAGCGCCTGATACAGCGCCATCGGCAGTTCGGCCGCAGCGCCGAGGCCGCGCGGGCCTGGGTGGACAGCACCGATGCGCCGAATGCACGGCTCATCGCCGCCACGAAATCGCGCGCCGACTACGTGCTCGCATGGTCCTGAGCCTCCCTCCCGCAATCCGCGAGGCCCGCATCGGTGCTGGACTCAGTACGTCCCGGGATACGCCCCGCCATCCGTCAGCACGTTCTGCCCGGTGATGTAGCCGGCCTGCATGCTGCAGAGGAAAGCGCAGGTCGCACCAAACTCCGCCGCGGTACCGAAGCGCCCCGCCGGTATGGTCCTGGCGCGGGCCGCGCGAATGGTGTCGATGTCCTGGCCGGTCTTCTTCGCCGTGCCTTCCATCGTGCCCTTGAGGCGGTCCGTGTCGAAGGCGCCCGGCAGCAGGTTGTTGATGGTCACACCCTTGGCAGCGATGGACGTGCGCGCCACGCCCGCGATGAAGCCGGTGAGCCCGCTGCGCGCGCCGTTCGACAGGCCGAGGATGTCGATCGGCGACTTCACCGAGCTGGACGTGATGTTGACGATGCGTCCGTAGCCACGCGCGGCCATGCCGTCGACCGTGGCCTTGATGAGTTCGATCGGCGTCAGCATGTTCGCATCCACCGCCTTGATCCACGCGTCACGGTCCCAGTCGCGGAAGTCACCCGGCGGCGGCCCGCCTGCGTTGGTGACGACGATGTCGTAGTCGGCATGGGCCGCGAAGGCCGCGGCGCGGCCTTCGACCGTGGTGATGTCGGCGGCCACCTGCTTGACGAAGGGAGCGTCGGCGCCGGGGCGAAGCGCGGAGAGATGCGCCGCCGCAGCCTGCAACACGTCGGCGCCGCGCGCCACGATCACCACGTTCACGCCCTCGCGCACCAGCGCTTCCGCGCATCCCAAGCCGAGGCCCTTGCTCGCCCCACACACCAGGGCAGTCCTGCCCGCGATTCCGAAATCCATTGTTGACAACCTCTTGTTTAAGGAAAAAGTTCCGCATGCCGATCCGCTGATCGCGCAATAGTGCAGCGATGATCGTCGGAACGTGGTCGTGTGTCGACACGACGCGCCACATGACAGAAACGTATCAGTGCTCTGCTCAACGATTCGTTAGCATGTGAAATTAGTCACGAACCTCGACCTTTGATTGCAGCAGGTCAAAAGGTTTGGTGCTAGTCAAAAATCATTCAGGGAGAACGCGTGAATATGCGATGGGTGGGCCTGGGCGCCGGCGTGGCCGCGGCGGTGTTGTTGGGTTCCTGCGGGGGCTCGTCGGGCCAGGGAGACGGCCAGTTCGGCGCAAGCTCAGGGTCGCCGACTTCCGCCGGTTTTGCAGCGACCTTCGAGAAGCAGCGCGAACTCCGCCGCAAGATCGCCGCCCCGGCGCAAGCCCAGTGGTCCGCCGTGACCGACCTGTCCCTGGTGCCCGCCTCCGCCTCCACCCTGCCCGATGGCAAGGTGCTGTTGTGGGCCGGCGAGAACCGCTTCACCGTCTCGAGCGACAGCAACCGCACGTACTCGACGCTGTTCGACCCGGTCGCGATGACCGCGACCGATCGTCTCGTCAGCGAGACCGGGCACAACATGTTCTGCTCGGGCACGACCAACCTGGCCGATGGCAGCCTGCTGGTCGCCGGCGGCAGCGGTGAATCGAACACCAGCATCTACAACCCCGGCACCGGCCAGTGGAGCACGGGCGCCAAGCTCAACATCAGCCGCGCCTACAACGCCAACACCCTCCTGTCGGACGGCTCGGTGCTGACCATGGGCGGCTCCTGGGACCTCGGCCCCGCCAGCAGGGGCGGCGAAGTCTGGAGCGCCGCCGCGGGATGGCGCACCGTGTCGGGGCTGAAGATCGATTCGATGCTGTCCCCCGGCGCCGCCGAATCGTGGGTGGCCGACAGCCACTTCTGGCTGCATCCGGCCGGCAACGGCAAGGTGTTCCAGGCCGGTCCAGGCCGTCAGATGCACTGGCTCGACACGCGGGGCGAGGGCTCGGTCGAACCCGCCGGCCCGCGCGGCGACGATGCCTTCGCCATCACCGGCAGCGCCGTGATGTACGACACCGGCAAGATCCTGAAGGCCGGCGGCGTCGACATGGCCGTGACCGACAAGTCCAGCAGCCAGAGCTACGTGATCGATCTCAACGCCGGTGTCTCGGTGCGCAAGATCAATCCGATGGCCTACCCGCGCGCGTATAACAACGCGGTGGTGCTGCCGAACGGGCAGGTGGTCGTGATCGGCGGCCAGACCATCGCGCTCGGCTTCAGCGACAGCAACGCGGTGATGGTGCCCGAGCTGTTCGACCCGATCACCGAGACCTTCACGCCGCTGCCGGCGATGTCGGTGCCGCGCAACTACCACAGCGTCGCCTTGCTGCTGCAGGACGGTCGCGTGCTGTCGGCCGGCGGCGGCGTGTGCGGCGAAGGCTGCTCGGCCAACCACGCCGACCTGCAGATCCTCTCCCCGCACTACCTGTTCAACGCGGACGGCACGCCGGCCACCCGCCCGGTGCTGCTCAACGCACCGGCCCGCGCTGGCTACGGCAGCACGATGACGGTCGGCACCGACAGCCCGGTCGCGTCCTTCTCGCTGGTGCGCATGTCCTCGACCACCCACACGGTCAACAACGACCAGCGCCGGCTGCCGCTGGACTTCACCAGCCTCGGCGACAACAACTACCGGCTCTACGTGCCGAGCAATCCGGGCTGGGCGCTTCCCGGCGTCTACATGCTGTTCGCGATGAACGCCAACGGCACGCCCTCGGTCGCGAAGATGGTCACCATCGATGGCACCGGTGCACCGCAACTGAGCGCACCCAACGACCAGCTCAGCGCGGTTGGCTCGACCTTGACCCTGCCGGTTCGCGCCACGCATGCCGGCGGCATGACCATCAGCTACAGCGCCGATGGCCTGCCCGAAGGCCTGCGCATCGACCCCGCCACGGGCGTCATCAGCGGCAGCCCGAGCCGCACCGGCAACTACGTGGTCCGCGTGTCTGCCGCCGTGTCCGGCAGCAGAGTGAGCTGGCAGTTCCAGTGGGTCGTCAACGAGTCGAATCCGGCGTCGCGCTACGTCAAGCTGGTGTCGAACAGCTCGTTCAACGACAGTCCGCTGGCCTCGATCAGCGACTTCGACCTGTTGAACGAGCAAGGCGCCGTCCTGTCCCGCGCCGGCTGGAAGGCCAGCGCAAGCAGCGCCGAGACCCGCGGCGAATACGCGCCGGCCGCGCTGGCGATCGACGACAACCCCGACTCCTACTGGCTCACGCAGTGGTCCGATCCCCTGGCGGTGCAGCCGCATGCCTTCGTGATCGACATGGGCACGATGCAGCACGTCGGCGGCTTCGCCTACCGGCCGCGCCAGAACAGCGACAACTCCACCATCGCCCGCTACGAGTTCTACGTCAGCGCCGACGGCGTGAACTGGGGCCCACCGGTCTCTCAAGGGGACTTCCGAGACTACGGACCCAACCTCGGGCGCAAGACCATCTATTTCAACAACGTCGCGCGCGGCAGGCCCGCCAGCGCGTCGTCAGAACAAGCCGGCGGCGCCGCCGCGCGCGCCGTCGACGGCGTGAATGACGGCAACTGGGCCGTCAACTCGACCACCTTGACCGAAAGCACCGCGAACCCGTGGTGGGAAGTGGACCTCGGCGCCGACTTCCGCATTCATGCACTGCGCCTGTGGAACCGCACCGATTGCTGCGCCGACCAGTTGAGCAACTTCCAGGTGTTCGTCTCGTCCACGCCCATGACCGGCAGGAGCTACGAGGCGTTGATGGCGGACGACAGCGTCAGCAAGACGCAGGTGCCCGGCACAGCCGCACGCCTGACCACCTTGCAGCCCGGCGCCACCGGGCGCCATGTGCGCGTGCAACTGGCCGGCACCGGCGCGCTCAGCCTGGCGGAGGTCGAGGTGTTCGGCGTGCCGGCCTCCAACCGGCCGCCATCGCTCGCCGCCGTGGCGCCCCCTTCCACGCACCAGGGTGAGCAAGCCGCCTTTGCGCTCGCCGCCAGCGACCCGGATGGCGACCCGCTCGCCTTCGAAGTGAGCGGCCTGCCCGAGGGCGTCAGCTACAACCCGGCCAGCGGCATGATCGCCGGCTACCCCTCGCAGAGCGGCAGCTTCACCGTGACCGCTACGGTCAGCGATGGCCGCGGCGGCACGGCCGCCACCCGCTTCGACTGGCGCATCCTCAACCCGCTGCCGGTGATCGAACCCATCGCCGCACCAGCGGTGAACGCGGGCGGAAACGCCAGCTATGCGGCCAGCGCGGGCGCCGCCGCGGGCCTTCAATACAGCTGGGTGTTCGGCGATGGCAGCCCGTCGACCGGCTGGATCGCCGACGGCGGTGCCGACATGACCCATGCCTTCGCGGCGCCGGGCGTCTACAACGTCACCGTATCGGCCCGCAGCGCGGACGGCACCGTCGTCACGCGCAGCTTCATGCAGGCCGTCACCACCTCGGACGGCGCACCGGCCGGCGCGCAAGGCAGCGCACCCGGTGGGCCGCGCGCAAGCGCCAGCGCCATCCTCGCGGTCGAACCGCGCGCCGGCGCCAGCGAGCGCGTGTGGGTACTCAACCAGGACTCGGACACCGTGTCCGTCTTCAATTCCGATGATGGCTACCGCCTGGCCGAAATCGCGGTCGGGGCCCAGCCGCGCAGCGTGAGCATCGGCAATGGCATCGCCGTTGTCGCCAACAAGGAAGCGGCCAGCCTCAGCGTGCTGAGCACCAGCACCTTGAAGGTAGTGCGCACGGTGCCCTTGCCGCGCGGGTCGCAGCCCTACGGCGTGCTCATCGCGCCCGATGGCAGCACCTACGTGGCGCTGGAGGCGACCGGCCGCGTGCTCAAGTTCGACACCACCTGGACCCAGAGCGCCGAGGTGGCCGCACCTGGCGTGCGCCACCTCGGCATGAGCGCCGACGGCAAGCGCCTGCTGGCCACGCGCTTCATCACCGCCCCCCAACCCGGCGAAGGCACGACCACCGTGCGCGGCGACATCGACGGCGTGAAGACCGGCGGCGAAGTCACCGAATTCGACCCCGTGACGCTGTCCGTGGTCCGCCGCTTCGTGTTGCAGCATGGCGACAAGGCGGACGGCTCGGTACAAGGACGCGGCGTGCCCAACTACCTGGGCGCGCCCGCCATCGCCCCGGACGGCAGGAGCGCATGGATACCGTCCAAGCAGGACAACATCCAGCGCGGCAGCCTGCGCGACGGCCAGCCGCTGGGCTTCGAGAACACCGTGCGCGCCATTTCCTCGCGCCTGGACCTGATGGCCAACACCGAGGACTACCCGGCGCGCATCGACCACGACAACAGCGGCGTGGCGAGCGCCGCCGTCTACCACCCCAATGGCGCCTATCTCTTCGTGGCGCTGGAAAGCTCGCGCGAAGTGGCGGTGCTCGATGCCGCCGGCAAGCGCGAACTGATGCGACTGGCGGTGGGCCGGGCGCCGCAGGGCGTGGCGCTGTCGCTGGACGGCACACGCCTCTATGTCAGCAACTTCATGGACCGCACGGTCGGCGCCTACGACCTGGGCCGGCTGCTGCAATACGGCGAGCCCACCATCGGCCTGATTGGCGCCGTGTCCGGCACGGACACCGAACGGCTCACACCCGAGGTGCTGCGCGGCAAGCAATTCTTCTACGATGCCAAGGACCCGCGCCTCGCTCGCGACGCCTACCTGAGTTGCGCGAGCTGCCACAACGATGGCGCGCACGACGGCCGCACCTGGGACTTCAGCAGCCTGGGCGAAGGCCTGCGCAACACGATCTCCTTGCGTGGTCGCGCCGGCGGACAGGGCCGGCTGCACTGGAGCGGCAACTTCGACGAAGTACAGGACTTCGAGGGCCAGATCCGCAACCTCGCCCGCGGCACCGGGCTGATGTCCGATGCCGCGTTGAACGCCGGCACACGCAGCCAACCGCTGGGCGACCCCAAGGCCGGCCAGAGCGTGGACCTGGATGCGCTGACGGCCTACCTGCGCTCGCTCAACGCCTTCAGCGCCAGCCCGCTGCGCAATGCCGATGGCAGCCTGACGACGCAGGCCGTCAACGGCAAGACCGTGTTCGCCGCGCAGTGCGTCGCATGCCACGGCGGCCCCGACTTCACCAACAGCGCAACAAATCGCCTCGACAACATCGGCACCCTCAAGCCCAGCAGCGGCAAGCGCCTCGGCGCGCCCTTGACCGGCCTGGACATCCCCACCCTGCGCGACGCCTGGGCCACCGCCCCGTACCTGCACGATGGCTCGGCAGCCACGCTCGAGGAGGCCGTGCGCGCACACACCAACCTGAGCCTCACCGACGAGGACGTGCTGGCGGTCAGCGCCTTCGTCAAGCAGATCGGCAACGAGGAAGTCCGCGCCCCCCATATTCCGGCCACCGGCACCGGCCTGCTGGGCAACTACTTCAACAACATCACGTTGAGCGGCCCGCCGGCACTGGTGCGCGTCGAACCGGTGAACTTCGAATGGGGCCTGGGTTCGCCCGGCGCCCCGATCGGGGTCGACTTCTTCTCGGTGCGCTGGACCGGCACCATCGAGGCGCCCACCACCGGCAGCTACCAGTTCCGCACCCTGCTCGACGATGGCGTGCGACTGTGGATCGGCGACAAGCTGCTGATAGACCACTGGACCTACCACCCTGACTACGACACCACCGCCCCGCTGGAGTTGGCAGCCGGGCTCCATCGCATCCGCATCGAATACTTCGAGTGGACGCATGGCGCGAACATGCGCCTGGAATGGAAGCCGTCCGGCGCAGGCGACTTCTCCGTGACGCCGGTCGAACGGCTCTATCCCAATTGACGACACGCGCGGGCCGCATCCGCGCCGCGGTCCCTGCGTACTGAAGGGAATCCTCCACACAAGTGGTACTTGCAGTATGTAACTGCCTTGCGGGACTTGTTACGATGAAAACTTAATCGTTCATTTCACCTCTGCGTCGCACTATCGATGCCGAGCCGTGCAATGAACCAAGAGAGTTCAGGGAGAACAAGTGAAGCTACGTTCAATTGGTGGGAGCCAGTCTGGCCGTGTCGTTGCTGCTGGCATCGTGCGGTGGCGGCGACAGTGGTGGCGGCATGGTCGCAGCCGGTGGTGCCGGCGAAGGCAGCAGCGGGTCGAACGACACCCTCGACAGCTCGACCGACAGGGCCGCCGGCAAGGATTCGCCGGCCGACTTTGCGTCCAAGCTCCAGCGCCAGCGCGAACTCCGGCGCAAGATCGCGGCCCCCGCCCAGGCGCAATGGTCCGCCGTCACCAAGCTGCCGATCGTGCCGGCCGCCGCATCCAGCATGCCCGACGGCAAGGTGCTGTTCTGGGCCGCGGAAGACCGCTTCAGCTTCAGCGCCGGCGGCAATCGCACCTACTCGGCGATGTTCGACCCGGTCACGTCGACCTCCGCCGAACGACTCATCTCCGAAACCGGGCACAACATGTTCTGCTCGGGCACGACCAACCTCGCCGACGGGAGCCTGATGATCACGGGCGGCAGCGGCGACTCCAACACCAGCATCTACAACCCCGGCACCGGCGCCTGGAGCACCGGCGCCAAGCTCAACATCCCGCGCGCCTACAACGCCAACACGCTGCTGTCCGACGGCTCCGTGCTCACCCTGGGCGGCTCCTGGGACGGCGGCGTCGGCAACAAGCACGGCGAGGTCTGGACCGCCGCCGGCGGCTGGCGCAAGCTCCCCGGCCTGAAGATCGACTCCATGCTGTCGCCCGACAGCGGCATCGGCTGGGTCGGCGACAGCCACCTGTGGCTGATCCCGGCCGGCAACGGCAAGGTATTCCACGCCGGCCCGGGCCAGCGCATGCACTGGCTCGACACGCGCGGTGACGGCGCGGTCGAAGTGATCGGCCCGCGCGCCGACGACCAGTTCAGCGTCCTCGGCAACACGGTGATGTACGACACCGGCAAGGTCCTGAAGGTCGGCGGCGCCATCCACAACGCCGGCGCCACCTCGAACAACCTGTCCTATGTGATCGACCTGAACGCCGGCGTCTCGGTGCGCAAGATCAATCCGATGGCGTATGCGCGCGCCTTCCAGAATTCGGTCGTCCTGCCCAACGGCCAAGTGGTCGTGCTCGGCGGCCAGACCATCGCCACCGCCTTCAGCGACAGCAATTCGGTGATGGTCCCCGAACTCTTCGATCCGGTGACCGAGACCTTCACGCCCATGCCGGCCATGTCGGTGCCGCGCAACTACCACAGCGTGGCCCTGCTGCTGCCGGATGCGCGCGTGCTGAGCTCGGGCGGCGGCCTCTGTGGCGCCAGCTGTGCGGCGAACCACGGCGACGTGCAGATCCTGTCGCCGCACTACCTGTTCAACCCCGACGGAACGACCGCCACGCGTCCCAAGCTGTTGAGCGCGCCGGCGCAAGCCTCGTACGGCAGCACGATGAACGTCAGCGCCGACTCGGCCATCGCCTCCTTCTCGCTGGTCCGCATGTCCTCGACCACGCACACGGTCAACAACGACCAGCGCCGCCTCTCGCTGAGCTTCACCGGCGTGGGCGACAACAACTACAAGGTCGATGTCCCGAGCAACCCCGGCTGGGCCGTGCCCGGCATGTACATGCTGTTCGGCATGAACGCCGACGGCACGCCCTCGGTCGCGAAGATGGTGACCATCGGTGACGCCGGCGCGCCACGACTGGTCGCGCCCAACGACCAATCCGCCACCGTGGGCGGCGCCGTGCGCTTCGCGGTGCAGGCCACGCCGGCCGGCGGCACGGCCACGGGCTTCAGCGCCGATGGCCTGCCCCAGGGTCTGCGCATCGACCCCGCCACCGGCGTGATCAGCGGCACGCCGAGCCAGCCCGGCAACTACGCGGTGACCGTCTACGCCGCCAACTCCGCGGCCAAGGTGAGTTCGCAGTTCCTCTGGCGGATCACAGACGCCAACGCCGGCGTGCGCTTCGTAAAGCTCGTGGCCACGAGCGAGGTCCGGGGCAATCCCTACATCTCCATGGCCGAATTCAACCTGCTCGGGGAAGACGGCGCCATCCTTCCGCGCACCGGCTGGACGGCCCAGGCCAGCAGCGCGGAAACGGCCGGTGAAGCCGGCGCCGCGGCCAGGGCCATCGACGGCAATCCTGGCACCTGGTGGGTCACTCAGTGGAGCGCCGGCGCCACACCGTTGCCGCACGCGTTCATCGTCGACCTCGGCACGCCCCAACGGCTCGGTGGCTTCAGCTACCTCCCGCGCCCCGGCGATACCAACTCCACCATGGCCGGCTACGCCTTCTACACGAGCACCGATGGCGTGAACTGGGGCAACCCGATCTCGCAAGGCGACTTGCGCGACTTCGGCAGCAATGCCGAGCAGAAGACCGTCTACTTCAACAACCTGGCGCGGGGCAAGACCGCGAGCCAGTCGTCCACCGGCTGGGGGGGCGAGGCGACGCGCGCTGTCGATGGCGTGATTGACGGCAGCTTCTGGGGCGCCAACTCGGTCATGCACACCAACTACGAAGCCACGCCCTGGTGGGAAGTGGACCTCGGCGCCGACTACCGGATCCACACGATGCGCCTCTGGAATCGCACCGATTGCTGCACCGACCGACTCGGCAACTTCAACGTGCTGGTCTCGCGCACGCCGATGACCGGCAGGAGCCTGGCCCAACTGCAGGCCGACGGCAACGTGGCCAAGCTCCAGGTGCCGGGCGCCGCGGCGCGGCTGACCACGGTCGCGCCGGGCGCAACCGGTCGCTATGTCCGCGTCCAACTGTCGGGCACCAACTACCTGAGCCTGGCGGAGGTCGAGGTGTTCGGCGCGCCTGCACTCAATCGCGCGCCATTGCTGGCGGACGTGACACCACCCGTTGCGCGCCAGGGCGAAGAAACGGTCATCACGCTGGCGGCGAGCGACCCCGACGGCGACCCACTGAGCTTCGCCATCGCCGGATTGCCGCCCGGCGTCAACTTCAATCCCGCCAACGGCGTGATCGCCGGGTACCCGTCGCAAGGCGGCAGCTACACCGTGAACGTCACCGTCAGCGACGGGCGCGGCGGCTCGACCGCGAAGAGCTTCGCCTGGCGCATCCTCGACCCGATCCCCGTGATCGCACCGATCGCCGCGCCTGCGGTGGCGGCCGGCAATACCGCGAGCTACGCGGCCAACAACGGCACGGCCATTGGCCTGCAATACAGCTGGGTGTTCGGCGACGGCAGCCCGTCCACCGGCTGGGTCGACGGCAACAGCCCCAACGCGAGCCATGCCTATGCCGCGCCCGGCGTCTACACCGTCACCGTGTCGGCCCGCAATGCCGACGGCACCATCACCACGCGCAACTTCATGCAGGCCGTGACCAGCGCGGGCGTCCAGCCAGGCACCGGCGCCATCGCGAGCACCAACGTGGAGCTGGAAAAGCGGACCGGCGCCAGCGACCGGCTCTGGGTGGTCAATCCCGACGCCGACACCGTGTCCGTGTTCGACGCCGGCAGCGGCGCGCGCGTCGCGGAAATCGCGGTCGGCGCGCAACCTCGCAGCGTGAGCGTGCGCGGCGGCGTGGCGGTCGTGGCCAACAAGGAGACGGCCAGCCTCAGCGTGCTGAGCACCGCCAGCCTCGGCGTGGTCCGTACCGTGCCGCTGCCGCGCGCATCGCAGCCGTATGGCGTGCTGACCGGCGCCGACGGCAGCAGCTACGTGGCGCTGGAGGCGACCGGCCGTGTGCTCAAGTTCGACAACGCCTGGGCGCAAGTGGGCGACGTGGCGCTTCCGGGCGTGCGTCATCTGGCGCTGAGCGCGGACGGCCAGCGCCTGCTGGCCACCCGCTTCGTCACCGCGCCGCAGCCCGGAGAGGGAACCGCCGCCGTGCGCACCGACATCGCCGGCGTGAAGACCGGCGGCGATGTCACTGAACTCAATCCAGCGACCCTGGCCGTGGTGCGCCGCTTCGTGCTACAACACAGCGACAAGCCCGACTCGACAGTGCAGGCGCGCGGCGTCCCCAACTACCTCGGCGCACCCGCCATCGCGCCCGATGGCCGCAGCGCCTGGGTGCCGTCCAAGCAGGACAACATCCAGCGCGGCCGCCTGCGCGACGGCAAGCCGCTCGACTTCGAGAGCACCGTACGCGCCATCTCCTCACGCCTCGACCTGACGGCCAACGCCGAGGACCATGCGGGCCGCGTCGACCATGACAACAGCGGCGTGGCGAGCGCGGCGATCTACCACCCCAATGGCGCCTACCTGTTCGTGGCACTGGAAGCCTCGCGCGAAGTGGCCGTGCTCGACGCCGCCGGCAAGCGCGAGTTGTTCCGTCTGGCCGCGGGCCGCGCGCCTCAGGGCCTCGCGCTGTCTTCGGACGGCATGCGCCTGTACGTCCACAACTTCATGGACCGCAGCATCGGCGTGTACGACCTGACGCGCCTGCTGCAGTACGGGGAATCCACCGCCAACCTCGCCGCGACCTGGACCACGGCGGGCACCGAACGCCTGAGCGCCGAGGTGTTGCGCGGCAAGCAGTTCTTCTACGACGCCAAGGACCCGCGCCTGGCCCGCGACAGCTACATGAGTTGCGCCAGTTGCCACAACGACGGCGCGAGCGACGGCCGCACCTGGGACTTCACCGGCCTGGGCGAAGGCCTGCGCAACACCATCAGCCTGCGCGGTCGCGCCGGCGGCCAGGGCAAGCTGCACTGGACCGGCAATTTCGACGAGGGGCAGGACTTCGAAGGCCAGATCCGCAATTTCGCGCGCGGCACCGGCCTGATGACGGATGCCGCCTTCAACACCGGCACGCGCAGCCAGCCGCTGGGCGATCGGAAGGCCGGCCTCAGCGCCGACCTCGACGCGCTCGCCGCTTACATGGGTTCGCTCAAGGCCTTCAGCGAAAGCCCGCTACGCAATGCCGATGGCACTTTGACCACGCAAGCCGTCACCGGCAAGAACGTGTTCGCCGCGCAGTGTGCCACCTGCCACGGCGGCGCCGACTTCACCGACAGCGCGACCGGCCGGCTCAACAACGTCGGCACGCTCAAGCCGAGCAGCGGCAAGCGCCTGGGCGCCGCCCTCACCGGCCTGGACACGCCGACGCTGCGCGACGTGTGGGCCACCGCGCCGTACCTGCACGACGGTTCGGCCGAGACGGTGGAAGACGCTGTGCGCGCGCACACCACCCTCACGCTGACAGAAGCCGACGTTCTCTCCGTCAGCGCCTTCGTCAAGCAGATCGGCAGCCAGGAGCTGCGCGCACCCAACAATCCAGGCACCGGCACCGGCCTGCTGGGCAGCTACTTCAACAACACCACCCTGACCGGCACACCGGCGCTGGTGCGGGTGGAATCGGTGGACTTCGACTGGGGCAACGGCGCACCGGGGGCGACAGTCAACGCCGACTACTACTCGGCGCGCTGGACCGGCATGATCGAGGCGCCCGCCTCCGGCAGCTACCAGTTCCGGACCCTGAGCGACGACGGCATCCGCGTCTGGATCGACGGAAAGCTGGTCATCGACAACTGGACGCTGCATGGCCCGACCTACAACGAGTCCGCAGCCCTGAACCTCGTCGCCGGCCAGCTCTACAGCATCAAGATCGAGTTCTACGAAGCAACGGGCTGGGCCGTCACGCGGTTGCAGTGGAAGACGCCCGACGCGGCCGACTATGCAGCGACGCCTGCCGCACGGCTCTATGCGAATTGAGGCCACGCCAGCAAATGCAGCCGCGTGTCGCGTGACGGCACCGTGGGCAGTGCGTGCCCTTGCGGACTCACGCCGAGGTTTCAATCCACGATGAAGACCGCCCTCATCGCCTCGGGCCTGATGCTGGCCATGATCGCCATGGCAAGCGGCCCCGGCGCAAGAGCCGACGCACCGACGCCGCCTTCCGGTGTGGCTGCCTCCGGCCGCAGCGCGTTCGTCGGCGAAAAGCCGTTGGTGGCCCGCCTGCCGGGCCACAGCCTGGACCTGCCGGCCGAAGCCGTGCGATGCGTGAACTGCCATTCGCCCTCCACCGGCACCTCCGGACAGGCGGCGTTCGCGCCGCTCCTCACGTCGAAGTACCTGAATGAGCTGCGCTCACGGCGCGGTGGCCCGGGCAGCCGCTATGACCCCGCCTCGTTCTGCCGCCTGCTGCGCGAGGGCCTCGACCCGGCCGGCGTGATGATCAACACCGCCATGCCACGCTACAGCCTTTCGCCCCAGGGTTGCGAAGACCTGTGGGCCTACCTGGGCACGCAATGAAGCGCCGCGCCCTCCTGCGCGCCGGCATCGCAGCAGCGCTTCCCGCGCTGTGCATCGGAAAGGCACGCGCGCACAACGCAGCCGGCGAAGTGCGCCCACCGCTGCTGGCACCCGATATCAAGGTGACGTCGAACACCGGTAGCACCGCGCGCCTGCGCGACCTGCTCACCGGCAAGGCGACCGCGCTGCAACTGATGTTCACAGGTTGCAGTTCGATCTGCCCGATCCAGGGGGCGTTGTTCGCGCAGGTGCAGGCCGCGTTGCCGCGCAGCGATTCGTCGCTGCAATTGCTCTCGGCCAGCATCGACCCGTTGGGGGACGACCCCAAGGCATTGACTGCATGGCTCGCCCGCTTTCAGGCCGGATCGCGCTGGCGCGCCTTCTCGCCTGCGCCGGCCTTACTCGACACCTGGCTGGACTTCCTCGCCGGCCGCGCCGTCGGCCCCGACAAGCACACCGGCCAGGTCTACTTCTTCGACCGCCAGGCCCGGCTGGTGCTGCGCACCGTGGACTTTCCGCAGCCGGCGGAAGTCGCGCGCCTGCTGGCCCAGTTGGCGACCACGACCCTGAGGTAGATGACGTGCGCGCCATTCGAAAGACAGGCCGGCGACCGATTGAGGGGGTGGTCGGCTTCTGTCATTCCAACCAAAGTTTCAGCTTGATGAGAAGCGGGGAAAGCCTAGTCCAAAGGTGTTAGCCTGTGCATTACTTCACGAATTCTCCAACCAAGATGGGAAGGATGCCATGAATGTGCAGTAATTGCGTGCGCGAATCCGTCGCTTTCCCTAAAGTACCGGCATGGCCCTTTACATCACCGATTTCTTCACCGCGCTCGCTTCGGCTGACCAAGTCCATGTCGACAATCACGCCGTTTGCGAGTTCCACCTGATTCGAAACGCGCTTGCCGTCGTGGTTCTTGAGAACGGCGACGAGCTGCGCATTCACCGCCAGGTCGTCAAGATCATCGACGGCCTGAGTTCGTGCCGCAGCGAAGATTTCGGGCCGCCCCATGCGCTCGATTTCATGATGAATGGGCCGCGTCCCATGGCCGAAAGCGACCTGCCACAGAAGGTCACAGAGGCCGACGAAGACTGAGTAGCCCCGCCGGGGAAAAGTCCGCTCTCCTCAGCGTCGCCTTCGGACGACGGCCGGAAGGATTCGCACCTTCAGCGACCGGTACGCGTGAAGACGAAGATCCCCGCGATCACCAGCAGCGTGCCCACCGCGATCCACACGGTGAAGGGCTCGCCCAGGATGACGATGCCCATCAGGATGGTCGACATCGGGCCGATCATCCCAGTCTGCGCCGCCACCGCCGCACCGATGCGCTCGATGGCCATCATCACCATCAGCACCGGCACGGCCGTGCACAAGGTGGCATTGAGTACTGACAACCACACCACCTCCGGCGCCACCGCGAAGGCCGCGCTCATCGGCCGAAGCACGGCGAACTGCGCGATGCAGAACAGGCAGGCCGCGCTCGTCGCCAGGCCGACCAGGCGCAGCGAGCCCAGTCGCTTGACGAACTCGCCGCTGTACACGAGGTAGCCCGCATAGCTCACCGCGCTCAGGAAGCAGAGGAACGCACCCCACGCCGCCATGCCGCCGCCCGCGCCCGTGCCACCCCAGATCTCGTGGCCGAACACCAGCGCGACGCCGGTGTAGCTGATCGCCATGCCAACCAGTTGCCGACGCGATGCGCGACGCCGGTACAGCACCCAGCCGAACAGCAGGACCAGCGTCGGATTGAGGTACAGGATGAGCCGTTCGAAGCCGGCGCTGATGTAGGCCAGTCCGGCGAAGTCGAGAAAACTCGCGAGGTAGTAGCCAGAGAAGCCAAGGCCCAGCACGCCGAGCCGGTCGCGCATCGTGAGTGCCGGCTTGCCGTGTCCGGCCCACCACGCCATGAGCGCGAAAAGCGGTAACGCGAACAGCATGCGCAGCATGATGAGCGTGACCGCGTCCACGCCATGCCGGTAGGCGAGCTTGACGATGATGGCCTTGCCGCTGAAGGCGATCGCACCGACGGTCGCCAACGCCAGCCCCGCCGCGCGTTTGGAACGCATGGCTTTCTCGGAAAGCACCGCAGGACCGGCTTCTGCCGTCTGCGATTGCTGCCCCCTCGAAGGGGGTGGGACGGGCGACACGAAGTGCGCGGAGCCGGGATGGGCCTAGTAGCCCGCGGCCAGTCCGTCGCGCCGCGGATCGCTGGCGGCAACGTAGCCTTCGACACCCGGATCGCCCTTGCGCCAGATGAACTGCCCGGCGCCGAAGTCCTGGTACGAATCGTTGATGACGTCCATCTCGTGGCCCAGGTCACTCAAGCCCTGGATGGTGTTGGCGTTCATCGCGGCCTCGACGTTGATGTTGAGCCCCGCGTTGAAACGCCAGCGCGGCGCGTCGCAGGCGGCCTGCAGGTTCTGCCGGTAGTCGATCATGCGCACCAGCGTCTGCATGTGCCCCTGCGGCTGCATGTTGCCGCCCATCACGCCGAAGCTCATCACCGGCTGCCCATCCTTGGTGAGGAAGGCCGGGATGATCGTGTGGAAGGGTCGCTTGCCGGGCGCCACCACGTTGGGGCTGTCGGCCTTGAGGCTGAAGCCGTGGCCGCGGTTCTGCAGGCTGATGCCGAACTCGGGCTCCACGCAACCGGAGCCGAAGCCCATGAAGTTGCTCTGGATGAAGCTGACCATCATGCCGCTCTCGTCCGCCGCCGTGAGGTAGATGGTGCCGCCCTTGACCGGGTTGCCCGCCTTGAAGTCCTGAGCTTTCTTGATGTCGATGAGCCGGGCACGCGAAGCCAGGTAGGCGTCATCGAGCATCTGCGCGGGCGTCACGGTCATCGTCGATGGCTCGGACACGTAGCGGTAGACGTCGGCGAAGGCCAGCTTCATCGCCTCGATCTGCAAGTGCTGGGAGGCGACCGAGTCGACGGGCAGCGACGCGATGTCGAACTTCTCGAGGATGCCCAGCGCGATCAATGCCGCGATGCCCTGGCCGTTCGGCGGTATCTCGTGCAGCGTGTAGCCGCGGTAGTCGCGCGAGATCGGCGTGACCCATTCGGGCTGGTAGGCCGCGAGGTCGGCCACGGTGAGCGCGCCGCCGTGTTCCTTGGCAAAGGCCGCGATGGCTTCGGCGATCTCGCCGGTGTAGTAGGCCTCGCCCTTGGTCCGTGCGATGGCCTCGAGCGCGCGTGCGGCGGCGGCAAAGCGGAACAACTCGCCCACCTCCGGCGCGCGGCCCCAGGGCAGGAAGGCCTGCGCGAAGCCGGGTTGCGCTTGCAGCAGCGGCGTGGCGGCAGCCCACTTCTGCTGCACCACCGGCGGCATCAGGTAGCCGCGCTCGGCGATGTCGATGGCCGGCACCATGAGGTTGGCGAAGGGCAGCTTGCCGAAGCGGTCGCTCATCGCGACCCAGCCGCGCACCGCGCCCGGGACCGTCACCGAGTCGATGCCGCGCTGCGGCGGCGTGGTCTTGTCGGCGCCGTACTTCTTGATGAAGTAGTCGGGCGTCCAGGCCTTGGGCGCCGGACCGGAAGCGTTGAGGCCGTGCAGTTGCTGTCCGTCCCACAGGATGCAGAAGGCATCGCTGCCGAGGCCGTTGCTCACCGGCTCGACCAGCGTCATCACGGCGGCCGCGGCGATCGCGGCGTCCACCGCGTTGCCGCCTTGGTAGAGGATGCGCAAACCGGCCTGCGCGGCCAGCGGATGCGATGTCGACACGACGTTGCGGGCGAACACCGGGATGCGAGTGGAGGGATAGGGGTTCGCGTAGTCGAATTTCATGGGTCAGCCTTTAGTCGCTCGTGATCTTGCGCTCGACGATGATCTTCTTCCACTTGGCGGTGTCATCGGCAATGGTCTTGGCGAGTTGCGCCGGCGTGCTGGTGACCGGCTCGATGCCCAGGCGCGACAGCTTTTCCTTCATGTCGGGATCGGCCAGCGCTGCGTTGGCGGCGGCGTTGAGGCGCGCCACCAGCTCAGGCGAGAGGCCCTTGGGACCGTACAGGCCGAACACGGTGTTGGACTCGTAGCCGGGCAAGGTGTCGGCCACGGTCGGCAGGTCCGGCGCCAGCGGGCTGCGCTTCAGCGAGGTGACGGCCAGCGCGCGAAGGCGGCCGTCGCGCACATAGGGCAGGCCGGTGGGCAGGGAATCGAACAGCAGGTCGACCTTGCCGCTCATCAGGTCGGGCATGGCGAGCGCGGTGCCCTTGTAGGGGATGTGCGTGATGTGGACGCCGGCCTGCGCCTTGAACAGTTCCGCGGAGAGCTGAACGATGGTGCCCGGACCGCTCGACGCGTAGTTGAGCTTGCCGGGGTTCTTCTTCGCGTAGTCGATGAATTCCTTCACCGTCTTTGCGGGCGAGGTTGTCGGCACCAGCATGATGCTCGGCGCATTGCCGACGTGGGCGATGGGCGTGAAATCGGCCACCGTGTCGTAGGGCAGCTTGTTGGCCAGCGCCGGACCAATCGAGTGCGTGCTGGTGGTGGCCAACAGCAGCGTGTAGCCGTCGGCCGGGGCCTTGGCGGCCGCGTCGGAACCGATCGAGCCGCCGGCGCCGGGCTTGTTGTCGACGACGAAAGTGGCGCCCAGCTTCTCACCCATCGTGTGGGTGAGCGTGCGCGCGAACAGGTCGGTGGCGCCGGCCGCCGGAAAGGGCACGACCAGGCGAATCGGCCTGGACGGATAG
This sequence comes from Variovorax robiniae, assembly GCF_037889955.1. Lineage (NCBI taxonomy): Bacteria > Pseudomonadati > Pseudomonadota > Betaproteobacteria > Burkholderiales > Comamonadaceae > Variovorax > Variovorax robiniae. The sequence goes on along the minus strand of NZ_JBBKZS010000006.1, from coordinate 39,758 downwards.
TTCTGCGCCCAGGCGGGCAGGGTCGCCAACACCAGTGTGGTGGCCAGCGCGAAGCTTCTGCGTTTCATTTGGATCGATCTTTCGTGGGCATCTGAAGGGCGGCATGCGCACTCGCCTCCCCGCGAGCCGCAGGCATGGATTTGACACGCGGCGCATTCAAACGGGAAATGGATTTATCTGATAGATATATGATCCGATCGCATGAATGTGACCCTGCGCCAACTTCGCGTCTTCCTGGCCGTGGCCGAGACCCGCAACTTCAGCCGCGCGGGCGACCAGATCGGCCTGACGCAACCTGCCGTCAGTCGGTCGATCCTGGAATTCGAAGCGCAATTCGGCCTCAAGCTGCTGGACCGCACCACGCGCGAAGTCGCGCTCACCGAGGCCGGGCAATCCCTGGCGGCGCGGCTGCACCGGGTGCTCGATGAACTGGAGCAAACCCTGCTCGACGTGCAGGGCATGTCGAATGCGCGCCGCGGCAAGGTGCGCGTCGCCAGCAGCCCGACCTTGTCGGCCAACCTCATGCCCGCCTGCATCGCGGCCTGCGCGCGGGTGGAGCCCGACATCGAGCTCGTGCTGCTCGACCGCATCCAGCAGGACGTGCTCGACAGCGTGCGGGCCGGCGAGGTCGACTTCGGCGTGGTGATCGAGCCCGCGTCGCAGGACGACCTGCAGTGCGAGACGATCCTGTCGGACCCGTTCTGCCTCGTCGTGCCGCCCGATCATGCCCATGCAGGGCGCAAGCAGCTGAAGTGGTCGCAGCTCGATGGCGAGGCCCTGGTGCTGCTCGACCATGCCTCGGGCAGTCGCCGCCTGATCGACCAGGCGCTGATCCGCCACGGCGCCCACTGCATCGTGCGCCAGCAGGTGGGCCATCCCACGACGGCCTTCCGCATGATCGAGGCCGGCCTCGGCATCAGCGTGATGCCATCGCTGGCCGTGCCGCCCGCGGGCTTTCGCAGCCTTCGGGTGGTGCCACTCGTGCCGCAGGTCGAGCGCGCCGTGATGCTGGTGCATCGCCGCAACCGCGCGCCCTCCCCCTTGGCCCAACGCGTCTGGCAGCTCATCCACGAGACCGCCATCGCGCTGCCCGCCGCGCCATAGAAAACGGCGTCCGAAGACGCCGTGTCGTCCAAGAGCGCCGCAGGCGCTTCGGGGATGGGTTACTCCTCTTCTTCGTGGAACGCTTCCTCGCGCTTGGCCTTGATCGAAGGCATCAGCACGATGATCAGCAGCAGCGCGGCGCAAGCCAGCAACACGGCAGAGATCGGGCGCAGCACGAACACGCTCCAGTCGCCACGCGACAGCAGCAGCGCACGGCGCAGGTTCTCTTCCATCATCGGTCCGAGGATGAAGCCCAGCAGCAACGGTGCCGGCTCGCAACCCAGCTTGTAGAACATGTAGCCGATGAAGCCGAAGCCGCCCACCATCCAGATGTCGAAGGTGTTGTTGTTGGTCGAATACACGCCAATGGCGCAGAACAGAACGATCGCCGGGAACAGGTACTTGTAGGGCACCGACAGCAGCTTGATCCACATGCCGATCAGCGGCAGGTTCAGGATCACCAGCATCGTGTTGCCGATCCACATCGAGGCGATCAGGCCCCAGAACAGTTCGGGGTTGCTGGTCATCACCTGCGGGCCCGGCTGGATGTTGTGGATGGTCATGGCACCGACCATCAGCGCCATCACGGCGTTCGGCGGAATGCCCAGCGTCAGCAGCGGGATGAAGGAGGTTTGCGCACCGGCGTTGTTGGCCGCTTCCGGCGCCGCGACGCCGCGGATGTTGCCCTTGCCGAAGGGCACTTCGCCCGGTTGCAGCTTGGTCTTCTTCTCGATCGTGTAGGCCGCGAAAGCCGCCAGCAGCGCGCCGCCGCCGGGCAGGATGCCCAGTGCCGCGCCGAGCGACGTGCCGCGCAGCACCGCGGGCAGCATGCGCTTGAAGTCCTCGCCGGTGGGCATCAGGCCCGACACCTTGGCGGTGAACACTTCGCGTTCGTGCTCCGGACGCGAGAGGTTGGCAATGATTTCACCGTAGCCGAACACACCCATGGCGATGGCGACGAAGCCGATGCCGTCGGTCAGTTCCGGGATGTCGAAGCTGAAGCGGGCCACGCCCGAGTTCACGTCGGTGCCGACCAGGCCCATGCACAGGCCCAGCACGATCATCGCGATGGCCTTGAGCAGCGAGCCCGAAGCCAGCACCACGGCGCCGATCAGGCCCAGGATCATCAGCGAGAAGTATTCGGCGGGGCCGAACTTGAAGGCCAGTTCCGTCAGCGGCGGTGCGAACGCGGCCAGGATCAAGGTGCCGACGCAACCGGCGAAGAACGACCCCAGGCCGGCGGCGGCGAGCGCAGGTCCTGCCCGCCCCTTTCGCGCCATCTGGTAGCCGTCGATCACGGTCACCACCGAAGAAGATTCCCCTGGCAGGTTCACCAGGATGGCGGTGGTCGAGCCGCCGTATTGCGCGCCGTAGTAGATGCCGGCCAGCATGATCAGCGCCGACACGGGTGGCAGCGCATAGGTGGCGGGCAGCAGCATAGCGATGGTCGCGACTGGACCGATGCCGGGGAGCACGCCGATGAGGGTGCCCAGGATACAACCGACCAGGCAATACAGCAGGTTGGTGAAGGTGAATGCGACGCCGAAGCCCAGCGACAGATTGGTAATCAAATCCATGGTCTGCTTTCTTCTCTCAACCCGTGATGAAGGTCGGCCAGACCTGGATCTGGAGCTTGAGGGCCCAGATGAATGCGATGTAGCTGCCGATGGCCAGCACGGTGGCGAGGATCAGCACCTTCTTCAGGTTGAACTCATGGCCGGCCAGGCTGGCGATGAGGACCAGCGCATAGATCGCGATGATCAGCCCCATGGCCGGGATGCCGATGCTCGGCAAGCCGCCGAGCAACACGCCGAACGCGAGGTTGGCGCCGATGATGTAGATGATCTGCTTCCAGGCCCACGAGCCGATGGGATCGCCGCCTTCGGTCTCCGCCGTCATGCTGGTGAACATGATGACAAGGCCGATCAAGGCCATGACGATGCCCAGCATCAACGGAAAGTAGCCCGGTCCCATGCGCGCGCCGTTGCCGACGTTGTAGGTACTGGCCCCCCATGCGAATGCCACCCCCATGACGGCAAACATCAGCCCAGAAAAGAAGTCTTTCTGACTCTTGATTTTCACGAACAGTCTCCTCGAATGAATCGAGTGGACATTGTCGAGTCAGCCTCCCGTCAGTTCGATGTGGATTTCACTAACCGAGGGGCTAGGGATTACCCCGAGCGTGCACTCACTCCAGGGGCGGCGTGGCTGCCAGCACTTCCTCGATGGTGGTCACGCCCTCGGCGACGCGCAGCGCACCGGCCAGTCGCAAGGGACGCATGCCGTCGGCCACGGCCTGGCGGCGCAGGCCTTGGAGGTTGGGCTCCTTGTTGACCAGCCCCTTGAAGGTCTCGCTGATGGTGAGCAGTTCGTACAGGCCCATGCGCCCCATGTAGCCGGTCATGCGGCAGTCGACGCAGCCGACCGCCTTGCAGGCGCGCACCGAGCCGCTGATCTGCCAGGGCGTGACGAATTCGGCGAGCTTCTCGCGCGTCATCGACTCGTCGGGCTTCTTGCAATGCGGGCACAAGGTACGCACCAGGCGCTGGGCCAGCACCCCGAGCATCACGGCGTTGATGAGATAGGACGGCACGCCCAGCTCCATGAGCCGCGTGATGGCGCTGGGCGCATCGTTGGTGTGCAGCGTGCTGAACACCAGGTGGCCGGTGAGCGCGGCCTGCACCGCCATGTCGGCGGTGGCCAGGTCGCGGATCTCGCCGACCATGATGATGTCCGGGTCCTGCCGCATCAGGGCGCGCAAGCCCTCGGTGAAACCGAAGTCGAGTTGCGGCTGCGCCTGCGTCTGGTTGAAGGAGGGCTCGATCATCTCGATCGGGTCCTCGATGGTGCTGACGTTGACCTCCTCGGTCGCGACCCGCTTGAGCGTCGAGTAGAGCGTGGTGGTCTTGCCGGAGCCGGTCGGGCCGGTCACGAGGATGATGCCGTGCGGCCGCGTGACGAGTTGCTGCCAGCGCTGCGCATCGTGCTGCGCGAAGCCGAGTGCGTCGAGATCCTTCACCGCGGTGTCGGGGTCGAAGATCCGCATCACCATCTTCTCGCCGAAGGCGGTCGGCAAGGTCGACAGGCGCATTTCGACTTCGTCGCCGCGCATGTTGCGGGTCTTGATGCGGCCGTCGAGCGGGCGGCGTTTCTCGACCACGTCCATGCGGCCGAGCAGCTTGATGCGCGCGACCATCGCATTCATCACGCCCATCGGCATCTGGTAGGCCGGATGCAGCACGCCGTCGATGCGGAAGCGGATCACGCCCTGCTCGCGGCGCGGCTCCAGGTGGATGTCGCTCGCGCGCTGGTCGAAGGCGTATTGCCAGAGCCAATCGACCACCTGCACCACGCTCTGGTCGTTGGCGTCGAGTTGCTTGTTGCTCTTGCCGAGCTCGACCAGTTGCTCGAAGCTGGCGCTGGCACTCGCGCCGCCGCTGCCGGCCTTCTGCGCGGCCCGCACCGACTTGGCCAGCGCGAAGAACTCGGCCCGATAGCGCAGGATGTCGGCCGGGTTGGCGACCACGCGGCGCACCGTGCGGCGGGCCTGGCGCTCGACTTCGGGCACCCAGTCGGTGATGAAGGGCTCGGCCGTGGCGACCACCAGTTCGGTTGGCGAGACCTGCACCGGCAGCACCTTGTGGCGCTCGGCATAGGCGGCGCTCATGGTGTCGGCCACCTTGCCCACGTCGACCTTGAGCGGGTCGATGCGCAGGTAGGCCAGGCCGGCGCGACCGGCCAGCCATTGGGTCAGCATTTCCAGGTCCAGCGGCTTGCCGTCCTGCTCGCGCGTCATCGCGACATTGGCCAGCCGCACCATGGGCGCCTGCTTGCTCTCGGCCTGGGCGCAGCGCGCGATGGTGCGCTTGGCTTCGTCGCGCGAGATGACGCCGTCCACCGCCAGCCATTCGATGAGCTGGCGCAGTTCGAGCGGGCCTTCGTAGGCGGGACGTGCGGGATTGGAAGGATGCAACGGCGTAACTGCGCTCATGGATTCAATGCCTTGAACACCCGCAGCCATTTGGTGGCGGGCAAGCGCCAGCGAGTCTGGATGGTTTGGGCGCGCTCGGCAAGCACCGGACGCTTCGGATGTTGCGGCGTGCGATGCGCGAGCACCACGGTGTTGCCTTCGCGCGTCGGCTTGAAGGCCCAGACGGCGTCGGCGCCGAAGACATTGACGATCTGCTCCAGGCTGCGCGCGTAGCTGGACGAGCGGCCGAACAGGTTGACCGTCATCGCGCCGTCCTCGGTGAGCAAGGCGCGGCAATCGGCGTAGAAGTCCTCGCTGTCCAGCACGGGTGCGGCGGCTTCATGGTCGTACAGGTCGACCTGCAGCGCGTCGACGGTGCCGAGCCACTGCGGCTTGCGGATTTCAACGCCGGCATCGGCGATGACGACGCGCAGCTTCGCATCGTCGGCCGGCAGCTTGAACCAGCCACGGCAGGCCGCGACCACCTGCGGGTTGAGTTCGATCGCCGTGGTGCGCATGCGCAGGGTCTTGCGGCTGAACTTGGTGAGCGTGGCGGCGCCGAGGCCGAGCTGCATCGCATGGCGGTTGACCACGCTCGATGACTCGACGAACAGCAGCCAGGCCATCATGCGCTGCACGTACTCCAACTCGATCTCGTAGGGCGCATCGAGCTTCATCGAGCCCTGCACCCATTCGGTGCCCAGGTGCAGGTAGCGGATGTCGCCCCAGTCGGAGAAATTGACTTCGGGCAGGTCGATGGCTTTGGGTTTCATGAACGATCTTTGGCGATGCCGTGGCGCACGAACACTTCGCGCCAGGCATCGAGTTTGCGCTGGAAGCTCCAGCTCGCGTTGGCCGGGCTGGTGGAGGGCAGCTTGTAGACGGGCACGCCGAGTTGCGATGTGTGGCGGGAATGGCGAAAGCTCTCGCCGCCGTTGTGGGCGATGGCGGCGAGCCGGGGCAGTTCAAGGCCGGCGATGTCGTTGACGACAGCGTCGCGGATCGCGGTGTCGAGGCTGCCTTCGCGGCGGCAGGCGCCGTAGACGTCCCACAGGCCCAGGCCGCGGTCGAGCAGCCAGGCGCCGCGCTTCGCATAGCCATCGGCGCCGTCATCAGGCAAGGGATCCTTGGGCCAGACGGCCTGCAGGATTTTCCAGAAGTGGTTTTGCGGGTGCGCATAGTACTGCTGACGCGCTATTGACCGCGCCCCGGGAAAGCTCCCTAAGATGAGGATGGCGGTGTTGGTCGAGACCAGCGGCGCCAGCCCCGTGAGCATGGCACCGGCCTCGTCGTCGCGTCCTGCTGCCAGCTTGTTCATGACGTCTGCCGGCCCGCCGAGTTCGGCGCCCTCGAGGAGTAGGACATGATGAATACGGAAGCGATCTGGTTGTTCCTGACGACGCAAGGCGTGGATTTTGGCCTGAAAGTCATCGGGGCCATCGTTGCCTGGGGGATCGGGCGCTGGCTGATCCAGCTTGCGCAGAAGCTGCTGGGCAAGGCGCTGGATCGCGGCAAGCGCATGGATGCCACGCTGAGCAACTACATCGTCTCGATCGTCGGCGTGCTGCTGAACATCCTGCTGATCCTGTCGATCCTGGACATGTTCGGCATCAAGACCACGTCCTTTGCCGTGCTTCTTGCGGGCGCGGGCCTTGCCATCGGTACGGCCTGGGGCGGCCTGCTCACGCACTTTGCGGCGGGAGTGTTCCTGCAGGTGCTGCGGCCCTATGGCGTGGGCGACTACGTGACCATCGGCGGGGTCAATGGCACGGTCAGCGAGTTGGGCCTGTTCGGCACCACCATCATCACGCCCGACAACACGATCGTCGTCGTCGGCAACAACAAGGTGCTGTCCGACAACATCCAGAACTTCAGCCGCCTCAAGTTCCGGCGCGTCGACGTGACGGCCAAGGTGGCCAACGGCGTGGACGTGCACCAGGCCATTGACCTGTTGAAGGCGGCGGTCGCCAAGGTGCCCAATATCTCCCCGGACCAGCCGCCGGATGTGGAGATCCTGCAGTTCACGCCGGAGGGTCCGCTGCTGGCCGTGCGGCCCTATACCCATACCGACAACTATTGGCAGGTCTACTTCGACACCCACCGTGCCATCGTGCAGACCTTTGGCGCGGCCGGCTATCCGACGCCGGAAACGCCGATCGTGCGGCGCAGCATCGTGCCGCCGGCGGTGCCGCAGCCCCAATAGAAAAGGCCCGCATGGCGGGCCTTGTTCATTCGTTGCGCAGAGTCGAGGCTCAAGGCTTTTGAGCCGGAAGCTCCGAACCGATCTTGTCGCCGACCTTGCGCGTGGCATCGGCAGCCGCCGTACCGGCATTGCTCACCGCCTTGCCGGTGGCATCCAGGGCATTGCCCGTGGCATCCACCGCCTTGCTGGTGCCCGACTTGGTCGCATCCACCGCCTTGCTCGTGCCCGACTTCGTGGCATCCCAGCCCTTGGCGGTCGTGCTCTTGGTCGCGTCCCAGCCCTTGGCCGTCGTCGACTTGGTCTTGTTCCAGGCCTTCTTGGTACCGGACTTGGTCGAGTTGTAGGCCTTCTTGGTTCCGCTCTTGGTGGCGTCGTAGGCCTTGACCGTGCCCTCCTTGGTCGCGTCGTAGGCCTTCACGGTGCCCTTCTTGGTCGCGTCGTAGGCCTTGACGCTGCCTTCCTTGGTGGCGTCCACGGCCTTTTCGGTGCCGCTCTTCGTGGCGTCCCAGGCCTTCTTGCTGGCGTCCTCGACCTTTTCGGTGGTGCTCGGCGTGGCCGCCGTCTGCGCGCCGGCCGGTACGCACACCGATGCAACGGCCAGGACGAGTGCCGCGGGCAACAGGCGGATGTTGAGCATGTTCATTTCAGTAACTCCTTCAATGTTGGATCTCAGCGGACGTGACGGTTGCCACCTCGCAGCAACGATCCCCGAGAACCCGAGGATGACACCAAACACCGGCCTTGTAACCCGTCTGTCGCAAATCGGGCACTTGGCCTACCCGGGCGCCGGCGCGAAGCCTGACGAGCACGTCAGGATTTGCAGACGAGGCAGTGCGTCCAGCGCGTTTCGGGTGGTGGCGAGCGCCAGCGCATCCGTCTCGATGCCCCGCAGCGCGGCCAGTTCGGCGGCGATCCTCGGCACTTCGGCAGGCTCGTTGCGGCCCTGCGGATGGCCCTCCGCGCGCTCCGCCTGCGTCCGGTAGAGCCAATGCGGCGGAATGTCGGGCGCATCCGTCTCCAGCACGATGGACTCCAGAGGCAAGGTAGCGGCCAGCCGGCGCAACTGCAGCGCCCGCTCGAAGGTCAGCGCCCCGCCGAAGCCGAGCTTCAGCCCCAGCGCGATGCAGGCGCGCGCCTGCTGTTCGCTGCCGTTGAAGGCATGCGCGATGCCGTGCCAGCGCGCCCCAGGGCCGCCGGCCAGCCTCAGATGCTTCAGCACCTGGTCGACGGAGCGGCGCACATGGATGAGCACCGGCAAGTCGTGCCGCCGCGCCAACTGCAACTGGGTGTGAAAGAAATGCGCCTGTTTTTCGGCGTCGAGCCCCTCCACAAAGAAGTCGAGGCCGATTTCCCCAACCGCCACCAGGCGCGGATCGTCATGGCGCGCCTGCAATTCGCCGGCCAGTGTCTCGAGATCAGCCTCGCTCGCCTGTCCGGTGCACAGCGGATGGATGCCCAGCGCGTAGGCGTCGCCCTGGCGTTGCGCCAGTTCGCGCACTGTGTCGAAATTGAAGGACGCCACGGCCGGAATGACACACAGGCCCACCCCCGCGCGCGCGGCTCGGGCGCGAACGGCCGGCATCTCGGTGCCGAACTCGGGCGCGTCGAGGTGGCAGTGGGTGTCGATGTAGGCGGCCATCGCACCATGATGCCCGAAGGGATGCACGGCGGCACAAAGCGTGCTACCGTGAAACCTTCCACGCATCATCTTTGCCGGAGGTGTATCAATGCGCAGGCCCGCCCTCTACAGCAGTTCGCCACGCGCTGCGCCCGAATCCGCAGGCGAGCCAGCCGCTGCCGATGCGCCCGGCGCCGACGCGGCGGCGGTGGCCGCTGCCCCCCCGCCCAAGGCCCGCTGGAAGCCCGGCGCATGGAGTTTCGCGGTGCTGGTGCTGCTGAGCGCCTGCCTGGTCAGCGGGTCTTATTGGTACGGCGGTCGCCATACCCCTCAGAAGCTGACGCAGAAGGACATCGATTCGGCCGTCCTGCGCACGCTGCAGACCAACACCCTGCCCTCCCCGGCCGCCAAGGCGGCCGAAATCATCCGTCCCTCCGTGGTACGCGTGGTCGGCTACGGCCCTGAAAAGGCGACGCCCGAGGCCAAGACCGAGAAGCGCGGCCGCAACCTGGCCAAGGGCAAGCCGCCGGAGGCGCCCGACCCGCCCGGCGAAGTCGAGCGCGGCGTCGGCACCGGCGTGGTGATCGTCGACAAGGGCCTGATCCTGACCAACCTGCACGTGGTCGCCGGCTCGGAAAAGATCAAGGTCACCTTCTACGACGGGCTCGAGGCCGACGCCGCCGTGGTCAGCGTGCAACCGGAGAACGACCTGGCGGTGCTGCAGGCCAAGAAGATCCCGGACGACCTGATTCCCGCCACCATGCGTTCCACCGACGACCTGCAATCGGGCGACCAGGTGGTGGCAGTGGGCTTTCCATTCGGCATCGGGCCGTCCGTTTCCGCGGGCGTCGTGTCCGGCCTGAAGCGCGCGTTCCGCTCGCCGGAGGGCAAGCAGGAATTGAGCAACCTGATCCAGTTCGACGCCGCGGCCAATCCCGGCAATTCGGGCGGGCCGCTGGTCAATATGGACGGCGAGGTGCTCGGCATCGTCACCGCCATCCTGAACCCGACGCAGGCGCGCACATTCATCGGCATCGGTTTTGCGGTGCCCATCGAGAACGCGGCGTCGGCCGTCGGCACTTCACCCTTCTGAAAGGCGAGCAACAGCATGAGCACCGAGAGCAATACCGCCGAGTTGATGGAACAGATCCTCTACCAGGTCAAGCGCGTGGTCGTGGGGCAGGACCGCTTCCTGGAGCGCGTGATGGTCGGGATGCTCGCGGGCGGGCACTTGCTGGTGGAGGGCGTGCCGGGCCTGGCCAAGACGCTCACCGTGAAGACGCTGGCCGACACGGTGCAGGGCCAGTTCAAGCGCATCCAGTTCACGCCCGACCTGGTGCCGGCCGACCTCGTGGGCACGCGCATCTACAACCAGAAGACCGGCGACTTCAGCACCTCGCTGGGGCCGGTGTTCACCAACCTGCTGCTGGCCGATGAAATCAACCGCGCACCGGCCAAGGTGCAGAGCGCGCTGCTCGAAGTGATGCAGGAGCGCCAGGTGACCATCGCCGGCGAGACCCACAAGGTGCCGAGCCCCTTCCTCGTGATGGCGACGCAGAACCCGATCGAGACCGAAGGCACCTATCCGCTGCCCGAGGCGCAGGTCGATCGTTTCATGATGAAGGTGCTGGTCGACTACCCGAGCGACGAGGAGGAATTCGTGATCGTGGAGCGCGTGATCGGACCGCCGGTGACGGCTCAGCCGGTGGCCACCACCGAGCAGTTGGCGATGTTGCAGGCCGAGGCGCGCCGCGTGTATGTGGACCCGTCGCTGATCACCTACGCGGTGAAGCTGGTGTCGGCCACGCGCACGCCGGAGAAGCACGGGTTGAAGGACATCCGCCGCTACATCACCTTCGGCGCCAGCCCGCGTGCCAGCATCAATCTGACAGAAGGCGCACGCGCATTGGCGCTGCTGCGTGGACGCAGCTATGCGCTGCCAGAGGACATGACCGCGCTGGTGCCCGACGTGCTGCGCCATCGCGTGACGCTGTCCTACGAAGGTCTGTCGGAAGGCATGACGCCGGACAGCCTGGTCGACAAGATCATGCGGGCCGTACCCGCCCCACCGAAGCCGCTCGAACACGAGCAGCAGCAACAAGCAGCCTGAGATCGGACCCGCCATGAAAAGCTGGTGGCGCAAAAGTCCCCCGACTGACCAAGCGGCCAATGACGCGCCGCCGGCGATGGGGGCGGAGCGCGCGCTGCGCCGGCTCGAATGGACCGTGATTCGCCGCCTGGACGGACTGCTGCAAGGCGACTACCGCACGCTGATGCGTGGCACCGGCCTCGACCTGGCCGACCTGCGCGAATACCAGCACCATGACGACGTGCGCCACATCGACTGGAACGTCACGGCGCGCCTTCAGGTGCCGCATGTGCGCGTATTCACCGAAGACCGCGAGATGGCCGCGTGGTTCATCCTCGACCTGAGCCGCTCGGTCGATTTCGGTTCGGGCGAGAAGGCCAAGCGCGAGATGTCGGCCGGCTTCGTCGGCGTGCTGGCGCGCTTGTTGACGCGGCACGGGAATCGCGTCGGCGCGCTGGTCTACGGCAACGACCTCGAAGCCGTGATCCCGCCGCGCAGCGGGCGGCGCCATGTGCTGCACCTGCTGCATTCGATGGAGCGGCGCGCGGCCGAATTGCGCAATGACAAGGGCATGACGCGGCTGGCGAAGATGCTGAGTTCGGCCGCGACATTGATGCCGCGTCGGTCCACGGTCTTCGTGGTGTCCGACTTCCTCAGCGAACCCGGCTGGGAGAAGCCCTTGGGCCATCTCGCGCAGCGGCACGAGGTGCTGGCGGTGCGGCTGTACGACCCGCTGGAACTCAACCTGCCCGACCTCGGCCTGGTGCCCTTGACCGATGCCGAGACCGGCGAGCAGTTGTGGGTGGACACGCATGATGCGGGCTTTCGCAAGCGCTTCGCCCGCATCGCGGCCGAACGTGAGGCTGTCCTGCGCGCTGCGCTGGCCAAGGCCGGCGTCGATGCGCTGGAGTTGTCGACCTCGGATGACCTGGTCGAATCGATCGTGCGCTTTGCAGACATGCGCAAGCGCCGCGTGCGCAATGGCGCGGGTAACGTGAAGGTGGTGGCAGCATGACTTTCCTTTGGCCACAGTTCCTCTGGTTGCTGGCCGCAGTGCCGGTGTTGGTGTTGCTCTATGTGTGGCTGATGCGGCGCAAGAAAAAGCTTGCGATCCGCTATGCGAGCCTGTCGATCGTGCGCGAGGCGATGGGCGCGGGGCAGAGCATCAAGCGCCATGTGCCGCCCTTCCTGTTTCTGCTGGCGATGGTGGCGCTGCTGATCGCGGCGGCTCGCCCGCTGGCGGTGGTGATGCTGCCGACCAACCAGCAGACCATCATCCTGGCGATGGACGTGTCGGGCAGCATGCGCGCGACCGACGTGCTCCCGAACCGGCTCGTGGCGGCGCAGGAGGCGGCCAAGGGCTTCATCAAGGATCTGCCGCGCAACGTGAAGGTGGGCATCGTGGCCTTTGCCGGCAGCGCGCAGGTGGCGCAGCTGCCGACCGTGAATCGCGAAGACCTGGTGACCGCCATCGATGCCTTCCAGTTGCAACGCGCCACCGCCACGGGCAATGCGATCGTGGTGTCGCTGGCCACGTTGTTCCCGGACGCGGGCATCGACGTGTCGCAGTTCGGCCCGCAGAGCAAGCAGCGCGGCAACTCGATCGACCAGGCCGGCAAGGAAGGCGGCCCCAAGCCCTTCACGCCGGTGGCGCCGGGCTCCTACACCTCGGCCGCGATCATCATGCTGACCGACGGCCAGCGCACCACTGGCGTCGATCCGCTCGATGCCGCCAAGGCCGCGGCCGAACGCGGCGTGCGCGTGTACACGGTGGGCGTGGGCACCGTGGACGGCGAGACGATCGGCTTCGAAGGATGGTCGATGCGCGTGCGCCTTGACGAAGAGACGCTGAAGGCCGTGGCCAACAAGACGTCTGCGGACTACTTCTATGCCGGCACGGCGGCGGACCTGAAGAAGGTGTACGACACGCTGAGCACGCGGCTGACGGTGGAGAAGAAGGAGACGGAAGTCTCTGCCCTGTTCGCGATGGCGGCGGCTGCGCTGGCGCTGCTGTCGGCGGGGTTGTCGCTGTTCTGGTTCAACCGGATTCTCTGACTCGCCGGATGTTCGATCTGGCAGGCAAGGTCGCGCTCGTCACGGGCGGCAACGGGGGCATCGGGCTCGGCATGGCGAAGGGGCTGGCGCAGGCCGGGGCGCGCGTGGTGATCGCGGCGCGAAATGCGCAGAAATCGGCGGCGGCGGTCGAGGCGTTGAAGGCGCTGGGCAGCGATGCCTTCGCGGTGGCCGCGGACGTGAAGGACGAGGCTTCGGTGACGGCGCTGATGGCCGAGGTGGTCCAGCGCTGCGGTCGGCTCGACATCCTGGTCAACAACGCGGGCACCAACATCCGCAAGCCGGTGGAGCGACTTGAACTGGCCGAGTGGAACCAGGTGATGGACACCAACCTCACCAGCGCCTTCCTCTGCAGCCGCGCGGCCTATCCGCATTTCAAGGCCGCGGGCGGCGGCAAGATCATCAACATCGGTTCGATGATGTCGATCTTCGGCGCGTCCTTCGCGCCGGCGTATGCGGCGAGCAAGGGCGGCATCGTGCAGCTGACCAAATCGATGGCTGCCTCGTGGGCGGTCGATGGGATCCAGGTGAACGCGGTGCTGCCGGGGTGGATCGAGACCGAGTTGACCGAGGGTGCGCGGGCGCAGGTGGCCGGGCTTTACGAGCGCGTGGTGGCGCGCACGCCGGTCGGCAAGTGGGGGCAGCCGGAACATCTCGCGGGCATCGCGGTGTTCCTGGCGAGTGCGGCTTCGGACTTCATCACCGGTACGGCGATACCGGTGGATGGCGGGTATTCGATCGCGGGCTGAACCGCGAACAAAAGTGGCCTATTCGATCGTCGCGCCGGACGCCTTGACGATGTCGCGCCACGCCAGGTAGTCAGTCTTCAGCAGCGTGCCGAACTGTTCGGTCGTCATGCTTTCCGGCTCCGCACCCTGGGCAATGATGGCGGCCTTCATCTCGGGCGAGGCCAGCAGCTTGTTGACCTCCGTGTTGACGGTGGCCACGATGTCCTTGGGCGTGCCGGCCGGCATGAAGAGGCCGTACCAGGTGCTGACGTCGAAGCCCTTGTAGCCCGATTCGGCGACGGTCGGCACCTCGGGCAGGGAGCTGCTGCGCTTGGCGGAGGTCACGGCCAATGCACGCAGCTTGCCGGACTTGATCTGGGCCATTGCCGAGGGCAGCGAGGACACCATCAGGTCCACGTTCCCGGCCAGCACGTCCATCATGGCCGGGTTCGAGCCCTTGTACGGCACGTGGCGCAGCTTGACGTCGGCGGCGCGGCCGAAGATCTCGCCCGCGAGGTGGATGGTGGTGCCGTTGCCGGGCGAGCCGTAGGTGATGCTGTCGGGCGCGGCGCGTGCGGCCGTGACCACGTCCTTGAGCGTCTTGAACTTCGATTCGTTGCGGGTCACGATGACCACCGGCGTGTAGGCCACGTGCGCCACGGCGACGAGGTCTTTCGTCGGGTCGTAGCTGAGGCCCTTGTAGAGCCAGGGCGCGACGACCATGTTGTCCTTCTGCCCCATCACCATCTCGTAGCCGGTGTGCGGCGCGCGCGCAGCCTCCGCGATGCCGATGGTGCCGCCCGCGCCGGCGCGGTTGTCGGGCACCACGGTCCACTTGGCCACCTCGGTGAGCTTTGTGGCGACCAGGCGCGACAGGATGTCGGTGCCCCCACCCGGCGGGAACGGAACGATCAGGTGGATGGGCTTGGACGGAAAGGGCTGGGCCTGCGCGGCGGTGAAGGCGAGCGCGAGGGCGAGGGCGCCGAACAACTTGCGGATCATGGGTGTCTCTTCGTGGATGAGGCCGGGTCGCGGTGGGTGATGGGACCGTCGCGAGGGGCAAGGCCCGGGGCCGGCCGTGGAAAGCGGCCGATTATCCGCGGCGGCATCGGGCCGCGACGCCGTGATTGGCGAGGAGGCTCATCGGGAATGGAGAACGGGGCGGTGCGAGGGGCCTATGGGTTGACCACATAGGGCGGCGTCCGCCCGCCGGCCACGTCCAGCACGGCCCTGAAGGCACTCTCCGCCAGGCGCCGCATGCACTCGTCGGTGAAGCAGATGCCGTGCGGCGTGGCGATGACGTTGTCGAACTGCAGCAGCGGATTCGAAACCGGCGTCGGTTCCTCCTCGAACACATCGAGGCCGGCACCGGCCAGCCGGCCATTCGCCAGCGCATCATGGAGCGCGCGCTCGTCGACGATGGGTCCGCGCGCGGTGTTGATGAGGAAGGCGGTCGGCTTCATCAGTCCGAGCAGGCGGGCGCTGACCAGCCCGCGGGTCGCATCGCTGAGTGGACAGTTCACGGCGAGGAAGTCGGATTCGCGAAAGAGCGTCTCCATGTCGACCAGACGCACGCCCAACGATGCAGCCAGGGCCGGATCGGCGAACGGGTCGTGGGCGATCCCGTTCATCTCCAGCGGCCGAGCCAGCCGGAACAGCTCGGCGCCGATGTTGCCCAGGCCGATCGAGCCCAGGGTGCGCCCGGTGAGGCCGGTGCCGATGTGGTCCAGCTTCTCGCTCCAGCGTCCGGTGCGGGTGAGGCGGTCCTTGATGAGCACCTTCTGGGCGAGCATCAGCACGAAGGTCAGCGCCGAGGTGGCGACCGGGCGGCGCACGCCGTCCGGGGCGATGGTCAGCAGGACACCGGCGGCCGTGCATGCGGGCACATCGATGGTGTCGTAGCCGACGCCGAAGCGCGCGATCAACTTCAGGCGGCGGTCCGGCCCTGAAAGGCTTTCGGCCCTGACCCGGGTCAGCATTGCGCAGATCGCGTCGTAGCGCGCCGCCTGGGCGGGCGTGACGACGCCGCCCTCCTCCTTCGCCATGTATTCCCACGTGATGCCGTCCGCGTCCAGCAGGCCGAGCACCTCGCGGCCGAAGATCGGCTCGCCGTTGGAGCCGAGGACATCAGGGGTGATACCGACCCGGAATTCACTCATGGGGAAGTTCTCCCGTTGTTCACATCGCGGCGGTGAAGCCGCCATCCACCGGCATCACCAGACCGGTGACGTACGAAGCCTCGTCCGAGGCCAGGAACACCGCCGCCGGGCCGATCTCCTGCAAGCGGCCCCAGCGCCCGGCCGGGGTTCGCTTGCAGACCCAGTCGTTGAACTTTTCGTCGGCCAGCAGGGGCGTGTTCATCTCGGTGGCGAAGAAGCCCGGCGCGATGCAGTTGACGGTGATCTGGTCGGGCGCCAGTTCCACGGCAAGTTGCCGGGTCAACGCATGCACTGCGCCCTTGCTGGCGACGTAGGCCGAGATCGTGGGACGCGCATTGAGGGCGCTGATCGAGCCGGTCATGATGATGCGGCCGGCGCGCCGCGGCGCCATCGCCTTGGCCGCGGCCTTGCACAGCACCCAGACGGATGTGAGGTTGGTGCCCATCACGCGCTCGAAGTCGTCGCGCTCGAAGCTGCCGATCGGAGAACGGTGGTTGATGCCGGCGTTCGCGACCAGGATGTCGAGTTGCCCGTGGCGCGCGACGATGTCGGCCACGCAGGCTTCGGCGGCGTCCGAGTCGTTGACGTCGAACGCGGCCGCCTCGCCGAAGAGCCCTTTCGCTTGCAGCTCTGAAGTCCGCTCTGCGAGGGCAGCACCGTCGCGAGCGTTCAGCACGACGTGGGCTCCGGCGCTTGCCAGCGATTGCGCCATCGCCCAGCCGAGCCCGCGCGAGGCGCCGGTGACGAGTGCGATCTTGCTTGTCAGATCAAACATGGCGATCTCCTGGGCGGCCGTTGATCTGCTCGACGAGGCCGGCAAAAGCCTGCTGCAACAAGCCGCTGTCGGTGCCCGCGGCAAGCATCGTGAAGCCCATGTCGCGCGCCCGGTCGATCCAGGCCGGGTCGGTCGCCATGAAGCCGGCCGCCTTGCCATGCCGTCGCGCGACCTCGGCCACCCTGCGCATCGCGGCGTCGAAGCGCGGGTCCTGGAACTGCCCCGGGATGCCCATGAAATTCGAGAGGTCGAAGTGGCCGACCCAGAGCACGTCGATGCCGTCGACTGCCGCGATCGCCTCGACATCCTCGAGCCCGCGCTCCGTCTCGATCTGCGCGATGACCGTCGTGCGCTCGTTGGCCTGCGCGATCTTCTGCCCGACATCGCCGCCGAGGTAGTCGCACTGCGCGAAGCCGAATGCCGCCCCGCGCCGGCCGACCGGCGGATAGCGGCACGCCTCGACGATGGACCGCGCCTGTTCGGCCGACTCGACCATCGGGATCATCACGCCGCGCGCACCCAGGTCGAGCGCCCGCGCGAGCCATGTGTACTCCCCTCTCGGCACGCGCACCATCGGCTCGATCGGCAGGCCACGGCACGACGCAAAGAGCCACTTCAGCGTCTCGTAGCCCAGGCCGGTGTGCTCCATGTCATAGAGCACGAACTTGCAACCCGCATTGGCCAGGATGCTCGACATGCCCGGCGAGAAGAACTCGAACACCATCGCACCGGCGACGGTCTTGCCGGCAAGGACGTCCTTCTTGATCGCGTTCGGTGTCATCGGTTGTTCTTTGGTTGCGCCGCGACGGAGAGGCAGCGAGCTTGCGGGCCACCGTCGTTTCAAGACACAGGAGAAACACTCGGTTGACACTTTCACGCTTAAACGAAAAGATGTACACGACCCAGTTCATCGACCCGCAGAGGTCGACGCGGAGGCCATCCAGGAGACAACCATGTACTTGCAGGTTTCGACTCGTGCGCTTCGGCGCGGGCTGATGGTTCTGGCACTGGCGCTGCCGGCCCTCGCGTTCGGGCAGGCGCCGATCACGCTGCACGGCGCGGTGCAGTTCAACGACGACCACGCCTTCAACAAGTCGCTGCTCAAGTTCGAGGAACTGGTCAAGAAGTACTACGGCAAGCCGGTCAACTTCGTGCTCCATCGCAACAGCGAGCTGGGCCTGGAGAAGGACTACTTCGCCTACATGAACCAGGGCATCTCGGTCGACTACGCCATCGTGTCGCCGGCCCACATGTCGACCTTTGCCAAGGCCGCGCCGCTGCTGGACATGCCCTTCCTGTTCCGTGACCTCGCCCACTGGAACAAGGTGCTCGACTCCGACGCCTTCCAGCCGATCGTCGACGAGGTGAACAAGAAGGCCGACGTGCTGATCATCGGCTACGCCGGCGGCGGCACGCGCAACATCTTCTCGAAGTATCCGGTGCGCAACATGGCCGAGCTGAACGGCCTGACGATGCGCGTGATGGGCGCGCCGATCCAGACCAAGATCTTCGAATCGGTGACGGCCAAGCCCAGCGTCATCGCCTACAACGAGATCTACAACGCCATCCAGTCGGGCGTGATCCAGGGGGCCGAGAACGAGGCCGCAGGCATCGAGCAGATGAAGTTCTACGAGGTGGCGCCTTCCCTCTCGCTGACCCAGCATGCGATCACGGTGCGGCCCATCGCCTTCTCGGGCAAGACGCTCAAGAAGCTGCCGCCGGACCTCCAGGCCGCCGTGGTCAAGGCCGGCAAGGAAGCCGGCAAGTTCGGCCGCGACCTCGAATCCGGCGAGGACGCCGGGAAGATCGCCGCGCTGGAGAAGGCCGGGCGGCTCAAGACCTACCCCTTCACCGAACGGCCCAAGCTGCTGCAACTGGCCGAGCCGGTGAAGCAGGCCTATGCCAAGGAAGTCGACGCGGTGGCCATCCTCAACCGGGTCGACGCCATCAAGTAATCCACCCTACCCAAAGCCCCGGCGCCATGCGCTGGGGTTTTTTCATGCCCGTCAGGAGCCCACGTTGAGCAAATTGATCGATGCCTGGTACAAGTTGCTGAACGTGCTGATCGTCCTCACCGTGGTGATCCTGATCATCCCGGTGATGCTGCAGATCCTGTCGCGCTTCACCGGAATCATCCCGCGCTACATCTGGACGGAAGAGATGGCGCGCTTCTTCTTCATCTGGATGGTGATGCTGGGCGCGATGGTGGCGGCGCGTGAAGGGACGCACTTCGACGTCGACGTGTGGCCGGAGCTCAAGCCGCGCGCCAACGCGATCCTGCGGCTGGTGTCGTCGGTGTTCATGCTGGTGACGGCCATCGTGTTTCTCTGGTGGGGTGTGCAGTTCACCTCCTTCGGCTGGTACCAGACCTCCGAGATCGCCGACCTGCCGATGTGGCTCATCTTCATCGCTTGGCCGCTGCTGGGCGCGACCTGGCTGCTCTTCATCTGGCAGGGCTGGGTGCGGGACGTGCGCGTGCTCAAGGAGGACCAGGCATGATGTCCGCCGCCCTCACGCCGGGGATGGCGGCCATCGTGCTGTTCGGCAGCTTCTTCCTGCTGCTGGTGCTACGCGTGCCGGTCGCGGTGTCGCTTGCACTGGCCTGCCTGCCGGTGCTGCTGTTCGAAGACCGGCTGTCGCCGATGGTGCTCTTCAACGAGATGTTCAAGGCCTACAACTCGTTCATCCTGCTGGCGGTCCCGTTCTTCCTGCTCACGGCCAACCTGATGAACGTCGGCGGCATCACCGACCGGCTGGTGACGCTGTCGCGAACGATGGTCGGCAACCTGCCCGGTTCGCTGGCGCAGATCAACGTGCTGTTGTCGGTGTTCTTCGCGGGCATCTCGGGCTCCTCGACCGCCGACGCGGCGAGCCAGGGCAAGATCTTCATCGAGGCGCAGGTCAAGGAAGGCTACGACCTCAGCTTCTCGATCGCCATCACTGCCGTGTCGGCCGTGCTGGCGGTGATCATTCCGCCGTCGATCCTGATGGTGGTGTGGGGTGGGGTGCTGTCGGTGTCGATCGGCGCGCTTTACCTGGCCGGTGTGATTCCGGGGCTGTTGATCGGCTTGGCCCAGATGCTCACCGTGCATGCGTACGCGAAGATCCGCAAGTACCCGACCTACCGGCGGGCGACGCTGCGCGAGTTCATTGCCGCTGCTGCGATTTCGGTGCCGGCGCTGATGACGCCTTTCATCATCGTCGGCGGCATCCTGCTCGGGTGGTTCACACCGACCGAGTCGGCCGCGGTCGCGGTGGTCTACGCCGCTGTGCTGTCGCTGCTGTTCTACCGCGAAATCAGTTCGCAGCAACTCTGGAACGCGCTGCTCGACACCGGCAAGCTTGCGGGTGTCGCGCTGTTCTGCGTGGGCACCGCGTCGGTGTTCGGCTGGCTGCTGGCCTACTACCAGATCCCGAGGGCGTTGCTGCAGGGCGTGCAGGCGTGGGGGCTCGGCATCGTGGGAGTCGGCTTCTTCGTCGCCTTCGTGTTCCTCGTGGTCGGCTGCTTCCTGGATGCCATTCCGGCGATCATCATCGTCGGCACCACGCTGCAGCCGTTGACCGAGGCGGTGCACATGCACCCGGTGTCCTTCGCGATCATCGGCATCGTCGCCCTCGCCTTCGGGCTGGTCACGCCGCCGTACGGCATGTGCCTGATGATTTCGTGTGCGATCGCCAAGGTCCGGCTGCGCTACGCGCTGAAAGATACGATGATCATGCTGGTGCCGATGCTGCTGGTGCTGGCGATGCTGATCATCTGGCCCGACATCGCGCTCATCCTGCCCAAGATCGTTTCGCCTGAGTTCCTCAAATGATTCGCTTCTCACCCCTGCCTGGTTTCGGTGTGGAGGCCGAGGGTGTCGACTTGGCCGCGCTATCCGATGAGGCCTTCGCGGAACTGGAGCGCGCGTTCTACGAACACCATGTGCTGGCCGTGCGTTCGCAGTCATTGAGCGCCGCGCAGTTCGTGGCCTTCGCGCGCCGCCTCGGCCCGCCGCAGCCGCACGTCATCGATCAGTTCCATCACGCTGAAGATGCCAACATCCTGATCCTCTCGAACGTCAAGGTCGATGGCCAGCCGACCGGGTTGCAGGATGCGGGCAGCTATTTCCACACCGACTACTCCTACCTGCAGGTGCCAGCGCGCGCGACCACGCTGTATTCACGCGTGGTGCCGAAGGTGGGCGGCAACACGTTGTTCGCCGATCAGCAGGCCGCCTATGAGGATTTGCCGGAAGCGATGAAGCAGCGCATCGAGCCGCTGCGGGCGATTCACCACTACGGCAACCGCAACGACCTCGACGAAAGCAGCCGAACCGCGGCCTCCGTGCTCAACGCCGAGCAGAAGGCAAAGATGCCGGTCATCACGCACCGGATTGCGCGGCCGCATCCGGTCACTGGCAAGAAGGCGCTCTATGCCGTTTCAGGCAGCTCGTTCGGCATCGTGGGTATGCCGGATGACGAGGCGCGCGACCTGCTGGACGAACTGGCGGCCCATTCGACGCAACCGCGCTACCAGCTGAGCTTTCGCTACGGGCCGGGCGACGTGGTGGTGTGGGACAACGCGGCGCTGCTGCACTCGGCGACGCTGATCGACCCGGAGGATGCGCGCACGCTGTGGCGGGTGACGGTGCTGGAGCCGGCGGCGGATGCGGTCGCGCCGGAGGTGCTGGCGCGGTCGTTTGTCGGGCCGGGCTGAAGTCGGTCGCGCGGGGACGCGAGCGGCCCTGGCCTTTCGAGAGAAATGACCTTGGGATCGGCCGCAGCGGCCGCTACGATGCCGGCGATCCACTCCCAGGTCTCACCGATGACGCTATCGCCAGGCGAACAGCCGCGCACACAATCGATCAGCTTTCTCCGCATGGCGCTTGCCACCCTCGCGGGCCTGGTCATCGTCGCGCTTTTGCTGTCCCAGAAGGGCAAGCTCGAAGAGTACCGCCTCTACTTCACGCAGGACCGCAAGCCCGCTACGTTTGCCTTCACTGATCTCTCGGAAGACTGGACGGAGAAGACGCTTCAGGAAAAGTTCACCGGCTTCCCCATCAATTGCAGCGCCTATCGCGGGCCACTGCCTGTTCAGCGGGCTTGCGGCGTGGATGTCGCCTCCCACAACGGGGTGCCGGCCCTGTTCGTCTCGTTCTTCTTTTCCGGCGGGCGCCTCCACCAGGCGATCGTCAACGTGCCCTGGTGGTCTCGGGGCGCGGCGCAGGACAGCCTGGTGGCCACGCTGGGCCAGCCAGCGGCTTCCCAGATCTTTCCCCACGCGGGCGTTCGCCTTCACGGATGGAAGCTCCCGGGCGGCGCAGCCGTCTTCCTCAACCGGGACCGTCCGTTGAATCCACTGGAGTGGAACGGGATCTACTGGAGCAGTCCGTCGGCCTGTGCCGCGGCCGGTTGCATTCGGACCAAGGCGCTGCCCGCAGGCGCGGCCTCCACGTAGCACCGCTCGAAAGTCAATCGGCAGCGCCGGCCCGCGTCAGCATCCGCCCCGCGCGCGCCAACACCCGCGCCTCATCGCCGCGATAGGCACACACGCCATTCACGAACACCTGCGCAATCCCTTCGCTCACCCCATGCGGCTTGTCATACGTCGCCGTATCGCGAATGGTCTGCGGATCGAACACCACCACATCGGCCATCTGCCCCACGCGCAGCAACCCGCGCTCTGCGATGCGCATGTTGCGCGCGGTCAGGCCGGTCATCTTGTGCACCGCCTGCTCCAGCGAGAACAGTCGCCGCTCGCGCCAGTAGCGCGCAAACACGCGCGGGAAGGCGCCCCACAGGCGCGGGTGCGGATGACGGTCGTGCGGCAGGCCATCGCTGCCGATCATCGTGCGCGGATGCGAGATCACGCGTTCGACGTCCTCTTCCTTCATCTGGAAGTAGCAGGCGCCGCCAGGCTTCAGGCGCAGGCAGGCCTCCTGCTGCGTGACGCCCCATTCGGCGGCGATGTCGGACAGCATTCGGCCGGTGACCTCGGGATGCGGGTCGGACCAGGTGAGCATGACGTCGATCACGCCGTCGACCAGGTCCTCGCGCAGAACGGTCGAGCCCGCCACGTAGGGGTACACGTCCATCGAGATTTCCTGGCGCCGCGCCAAGGCATCGACCAGCGGCAGCGTCTCCAGCGTGCGGTCCCAATTGGCCGGGCCGGCGCACTTGTGGTGCGAGATCACGAGCGGTACGCCGGCATTGAAGGCCGTGTCGCCGGCCTCGTGCATGGCCTCCAGGATGGCGGCCATTTCGCTGCGCAGGTGCGTGGCGTACACGCCGCCGTGGCGCGCGACGACGCGTGCCAGCGCGGTCACTTCCTCGGCGGGGGCGGGGAAGGCTTCCTCGTAGAACAGGCCGGAGGACATGCCGTGCGCGCCCTCGGCCATCGAGGCATCGAGCAGTTCGGCCATGCGCGCGGCCTCGTCGGCATTGGCCGGGCGATCGAGCGATTGCATGGCTGCGAAGCGCAGCGTGGTGTGGCCCACTAGCGCGGCCACGTTCAATGCGGGCTGGGCCTGCGTTACCGCCTCGCGGTACGAGCCCATCGACGCATGGCGGAACGAATCGATGCCCAGCAGCGTGAGCGGTGGCTTCGACTGCGGCACGGCATAGGGCGCCAGCGAGATGCCGCAATTGCCGGTCACCACCGTCGTGATGCCCTGCGAGACCTTGGGCAGGCATTCCGGGTCGCGCAGCACGATCGCGTCGTCGTGCGTGTGCACGTCGATGAAGCCCGGTGCGATGACCTTGGCGCGGCAGTCGAGCACATCGATGTCGTCGATCGACATGCCCTGCGGCAGCCGCGTGCGCAGGCCCTCGCCCATGGCGATGATGCGGTCGCCCGAAAGCAGCACGTCACCGGGCCAGGACGGGCCGCCCGAACCATCGATCACCAGCCCAGATTCCAGCAATACCGGCTTGCTCATGGTGTGGCTCCCGTGTCGTTGGCAGCGTTTTTCTCCACGCCGATGCCGCCGCCATCCCAGCTTTGCAGCGGGTGCGTGCTGGCATCGATGCCGTGGCGTTGGAAGGCTTCGCGCGCGCGTTGCAGGCGTTGCATCGCCGGGTCGCCCATGCACTGCGCGACCAGCACCGTGATGATCTCGATCACGGTGAGATGCGTGAGGTAGGCGTCGATGCCGACATGCATCACCGCATCGTCCGGCACGCTCAGGCCGAGCAGGAAATCGGCCTTGGCCGCGAGCGCGGTGCCGGGCCGCGTCAGCGCGACGACCTTGGCGCCTTGGGCGCGGGCGATCTCGACCGCATCGAGCAGCGAGGGCATGCCGCCGACATGCGAGATGGCGATGATCACGCCGCCCGGCCGCTGCGCCGCGCCGGCCACCTGTTGCAGGTGGTAGTCCGACCACGCATTGGCCGACAGGCCCAGGCGGAAGAGGCGCGCCTGCAAGTCGCTGGTCATGAACCACGAGGTGGCGCCGGCGCCGAACAGGTCGATGTGCGGCGCGGCGGCGATGGCGCACACCGCGTGGTCGAGCACGTCCATGTCGAGTTGGCCGCGCACACCCGACACGGTGGCGGCAGCGCTGCGCGAGATCTTGGCCACGACCTCGCTGGCCGCGTCCTCGATGCTCACGCGCCGGTGCAGCGGCGAGCCGCCGACGGCCAGTTCCTGCGCCAAGGCCAGCTTGAACTCGCGCAGGCCCGCGAAGCCGAGGTCGCGCACGGTGCGCATGATGGTGGGCACCGAACTGCGCGAGCGCTCGGCCAGGGTTTCGAAGCTTTCCTCGAGCACACGGTCCGGGTCTTCCAGCACCAGGTCGAGGATGGCGCGGCGCGTGGCCGGGGCGCTGCCCCGGTTTTCCGCGACGCGCTGAAGAAGGGTCAGGGTCATGCTGTTCAAAAGTGCATCAGCACCGCATCGCTGACGCGGTAGTCGTTCTCGACCACGGGCATCCAGTGCCACTTGTCGAAGGTCGTGCAGGGGTGCGAGATGCCGAAGGCGATGCGTTCGCCGACGACGGGCGCCAGCGCCGCGTCGGCATCGCTCCAGCGCAGGTAGCCGTGCTGGTCGTTCAGTGCGGTGATCTCCCAGCTTGCGGGGACGCCGGTGGGCACGGTCGCGCCGCGTGCCGCGCGCGCAAGCGGCGTGGGCATCGACAGGTCGAAAGAGATGTCACGCTTGCCCATGGCGACGATGGCCAGGTTGGACTCGTTGCAGGACTGCACCGTGGCCCAGATTTCCATCGCCGGGCGCAGGCTCTCGCCGGGCGCGCAACCGAGGCGCGCATCGAGCGGCTTCTGGAAGCGCTGGTAGGTGCCGTTGTCATGCGTGAGGTAGCAACCCGAGCGCAGCAGCCCGCGCACCGGCACGCCGAGCGTGGGCTTGAGGCGCAGCGCGACCAGGTCGTAGATGGCGGAGCCGCCGGCCGAAACCAGCACCTCGTCGGTCTCGAACAGGCCGTTGGCGACGCAATGGCGCGCGACGGCATCGACGCGGTCCATGAGGATGTTGGTGTAGTCGGTGTCGGGGCCGCTCTCGCCGGTGGCGCCCTGCCCTTCATAGGTCTCGATGCCGACCAGCTTCGCGGCCTTGCCGGCGCGCACGCGCTTGGCCAGTGCGATGGCCTGTTCATGCGTGCGAACGCCGGTGCGCCCGTTGTCGACGCCGATCTCGATCATGACTTCGAAGGGCAGGCTGTCGGGGTGGCGCGCGGACCAGGCCTCGATGAGATCGAGCTGCGCCAGCGAATCGACCAGGAACACCACGTGCAAGTCGCCATGCTCGTGCAGCATCTGCTGGATGCCGGCCAGATCCTGGTCGCTCACGACCTGGTTGGCGATCAGTCCGCGACGCGCACCGGCGGCCACCGCCACGGCCAGTTGCGTGACGGTCGCCACGGTCATGCCCCAGGCGCCCGCATCGAGCTGGCGGCGGAAGAGCTGCGGCGACATCGTCGTCTTGCCATGCGGCGCGAGGTCGATGCCCCAGCCGCGGACCTGCGTCTGCATCCATGCGACGTTGTGCTCGATCGCCTCGCGCTTGAGCACCGCGAGCGGCAGCGGCAGGTCGCCGGCCAACACGTTCCATCCCGCCTTGGCCACCTCGCTGCGGCGCATCGGCGCCAGCGTGCGGGGGAAGCCCTTGAAGCTGTTGTCCAGCAAGGGGTCGGTCAGCGTGTCGAGGAGATTCGTCATAGGTTTCAAACTGGAGTCAGCAGGTCCTTGCGGATGCAGGCAGAAAAATGGCCGGTCGACAGTTCCTCGAGCGGCGGCACGGTCTTCGAACAGGCGTCGATCGCATGCGGGCAACGGGTGCGGAACACGCAACCGGAGGGCGGTGCGATCGGGCTGGGGATGTCGCCCTTCAATGCGATGGCCTCGTTGACTTGCAGCGGGTCCGGCTTCGGGCTCGCTGCCAGCAGCGCCTGAGTGTACGGATGCAGCGGGCGCTCGAACAGTTCTGCCGTGGTCGCCACTTCCATCACCTTGCCGAGGTACAGCACCACGACGCGGTCGCAGAGGTACTCGACCACGTCGAGGTCGTGCGAGATGAACAGCATCGTCAGCGACAGGCGCTCGCGCAGGTCGGCCAGCAGGTTGATGACCTGGGCCTGGATCGACACGTCGAGTGCGGACAGTGGCTCGTCGGCGACGATGAATTCGGGCTCGACCGCGAGGGCGCGTGCGACGCCGATGCGCTGGCGCTGGCCGCCGGAGAACTCGTGCGGGAAGCGGCTGGCATGCTCGGGGCGCAGGCCGACCGTTTCGAGCAGTTCGGCGATGCGCTTTTCGCGTTCGCCCGGACCCTTGCACAGGCCGTGCGTGGACAGTGCTTCGTGCAGGATGGCGCTGATGCGCATCTTCGGATTCAGGCTCGCATACGGGTCCTGGAAGATGATCTGCAGCTTGCTGCGCAGCTTGCGCATCTGCTCGCCGGACGCCTTGCCGAGGTCTTCGCCGCGGTACATCACCGCGCCGTCGGTGCGCTCGAGCAGGCGCAGCACGGTGCGGCCGATGGTGCTCTTGCCCGAGCCCGATTCGCCGACCAGGCCCAGCGTCTCGCCCTTGCGGATGGAGAAGGACACATCGTCCACCGCGCGCACGGGGCGGGTGCCGGAGCCGAAGTACTTCTTGAGGTTGCGGACCTCGATGAGGGGGGTTGCGGTGGTCATCGTGCGGGTCTTGTTTTGGCCCCTTCTCCCGCGAGCGGGAGAAGGCGGGGGATGAGGGTCTCGGCGAGGGGAAGCACCCTCACCCCGGCCCTCTCCCGCAAGCGGGAGAGGGAGGAAGAAAGCGGCGTGCGGGTCATGCGGCTTGCTTCAGGGCGAGGTTCTCGCCCACGCGAATGCAACGCGCCTGGCGGCCTGGCAGGTTGGTCAGCAAGGGCGGCATGGCCTTCTGGCAATCGGCGATGGCCCGGTCGCAACGCGGCTCGAAGGCGCAGCCGGGTGGCGGTGCCAAGGGGCTCGACACCTGGCCGCGAATCGCGAACAGGCGCTTGGGCTTCGGCTGCCCCGGCGTGTGCGCCGCCTTGCCCGGCAGGCAGGCGAGCAGGCCCTGCGTGTAGGGATGCTCCGGCTGCGCGAACATCGGCCGCACGGGCGCGCTCTCGACCACGCGTCCCGCATACATCACGACCACGTCGTCGGCATGGTGCGCGACCACGCCGAGGTTGTGCGTGATGAACAGGATGCTCATGCCGGTCTCGCGTTGCAGGCGGCGCATCAGCAACAGGATCTGCGCCTGGATCGTGACGTCGAGCGCGGTGGTCGGCTCGTCGGCGATCAAGAGCGTCGGGTCGCAGGCCATGGCCAGCGCGATCATCACGCGCTGCCGCATGCCGCCCGAGAGCTGGTGCGGATACTCGTGGATGCGTTGCGCGGCGGCCGGGATCTCGACCAGTTCCAGCATGCGCAGCGCCTGCGCCATCGCGGCCTTGTGGTCGACGCCCTTGTGAAGGCGCACGCTTTCGGCGATCTGCTCGCCGATGCGGAAGACCGGATTCAGGCTGGTCATCGGCTCCTGGAAGATCATCGACAGCTCGTTGCCGCGCAGCCGCCGCATGTCCTGCGTGCCGAGCGACAACAGGTCGACGGTGCTGCCGTTGCGCGTGACGAAGGCCGTCTTGCCGCTCACCTGCGCATTGGCCGTCTTCGGCAACAGGCCCATCAGCGTGAGGCTGGTGACCGACTTGCCCGAGCCCGACTCGCCCACCAGTGCGGTGGTCTTGCCCGGCATGATCGAGAAGCTGACGTCGGCGACGGAGCGGACGAGGCCGTCTTCGGTGGGGAAGGCGGTGCTGAGGTTGCTGACGCTGAGTCGCGGTGCTTGAATTTGCGTCGTCATCACGCAGCCTTCTTCAGTTTGGGGTCCAACAGGTCACGCACGCCATCACCCAACAGTTGCAAGGAAAGCGCCGTCAGGATGATCGCCAGCCCTGGGAACAGCACGACCCAGAAAGCCTTGTCCGCATACTGCTGGCTGCCCGCGACCATGGTGCCCCAGGTCGGGATCTCGGGCGGCACGCCAACACCGAGGAAGGACAGGCCCGCCTCGGCCAGGATCGCGTAGGCGAAGATGAAGGACACCTGCACCAGGATCGGCGACATCAGGTTGGGCAGGATGTGACGCCACAGGATGCGCGAGGTGCGCACGCCGAGCGCCCGCACCGCCTCGACGAACAGCAGCTCGCGCACCACCAGCGTCGAGGCGCGCACCACCCGTGCCACGCGCGGCGTGTAGACCAGCACCAGCGCCAGCACCACGTTGCCGAGCGAGGCGCCGAGGATGGCCACGAGCGCGATGGCCAGCAGGATGTCGGGGAAGGACATCATCGCGTCGACCACGCGCATCAGCGGTGCATCGAGCTTGCGGAAGAAGCCGGCGACCAGGCCGAGGATCGTGCCGAAGACGACCGCGCCGAGCGCGGTGAGCGCCGCGATGCTCAGCGAATAGCGTGCACCGTGGACGATGCGCGCATACATGTCGCGACCCAGTTCGTCGGTTCCGAGCAGATGCTCTGCGCTCGGTCCCTTGAGACGTTCCAGGACGGCCGTGTCGTTCGGGTCGGCCGATGCAAAGATCGGCGCGCCGATGGCGAGCACCGCGATGATCAGCAGCACGATGGCCGAGACCATCACGATGCGACGGTGCAGCAGCTGGCGCACCATGCGGGGAAGCTTGATCGTCATGATGGTCAGACTTTCACGCGCGGATCGACCACGGCATAGAGCAGGTCGATCGAGAAGTTGATGAGCACGTAGATGCCCGCGATCACCAGCAGCGCGCCCTGGATCACCGGGTAGTCGCGGCGCAGCACCGCATTCACCACGAGGCTGCCGACACCCGGCAGGCCGAACACGGTCTCGGTCACCACGGCGCCGCCGATCATCAGCGCGACCGTGAGGCCCAGCACCGTGACGATCGGCACCAGCGCATTGCGCAAGGCATGCTTGAGCACGACGGCCCTTTCCGACAGGCCCTTGGACCGCGCCGTCCGCACATAGTCCTCACCCAGCACGTCCAGCATCGAGGCCCGCGTGAAGCGAATGATCAGCGCCGAGTTCAGGATGCCCAGCACCGTGGCCGGCAGGATCAGCGCATGGATGCGCTCGGCAAAAGGCGCATCCGGCGCGCCGTAGCCCGACACCGGGAACCACCCCAGCGACACCGCGAAGATCTGGATCAACACGATGCCGAACCAGAAGCTCGGGATGCTCGCGCCCAGCATCGCGATGCCGGTGAAGAACTGGTCGACCGCCTTGCCGCGGAACACCGCGGAGATGATCCCGCACGGCAGCCCGATGAGCGCCGCGATGGCCACCGCCATCAGCGACAGCAAGGTGGTCGGCTCGGCACGCTCGGCGAGCGCCTGCGTCACGGGCCGTTGCAGGAAGATCGACTGGCCGAGGTTGCCCTGGAGCACCTCGCGGATCCAGTAGCCGAACTGCACGGGCAAGGGCTTGTCGAGCCCGTACTCCTGCTGCACGCGGGCGATGTCGGCCGCGGTGGCCTGGTCGCCCAGCAGCACCGACACCGGGTCGCCCGAGGCGGCACGCGTCAGCACGAAGACGAGCACCGCCACGATGGCGAGCACGACGGCCATGCCGGCGGCGCGCGAAGCGATGAAGCGAAGTGCGTTCATTTCTTTACGCGTTTACTTGATCTTCGCGTTCCAGAAGAACGGCCAGGTCGCAGGCTGGTAGTTGTCCAGCGCGGGGCTCTTGGCGGAGAGGCCATTGAACTTGCCGACGTTGATGTACGGCACTTCGGTGTAGACCACTTCCTGCACCTTGCCCCACAGCGCGCCGCGCTTGACCGGATCGCTCTGCGTGTTGAAGGCGTTGAGCGCCGCCTTCTTGGCCGGGGTGTCCCACCAGCCCGGTGCACCGTCACCCAGTTGCGGCGGCGACAGCATCGGCTCCGGGAACTGGCCCGAATGCGTCACATAGATGTCCCACAGCTTGGAGTCGTTGCGGCGCTGCACCAGCGTGGCCCAGTCGACCACGTTCATCTCGACCTTGAAGCCGGCGCGCTTCAACTGCTCCTGCATCAGCAGCGCCATGTTGTAGTGGAAGTCGTACTGGCGGCTGGTGAGGATGCGGATCGGCTCGCCCTTGTAGCCGGCCTTGGCAGCGGCTTCCTTGGCCTTCGGTGCGTTCTTCTGGTTGTACTGGTCGGCACCCGCCGTCGAGAAGAAAGGCGAGCCCTTCGGGAAGTGGTTCGGCTCGACGACGAAGAAGCGCGTGTCGCCAAAGCCCGCGGCCAGCATCTCGCCTTCGCCCAGCGCGGTCTGGATCGCCTGGCGCACGGCCTGGTTGGCGGCCACGCCTTCCTTGGTGTTGAGCACGAGGTACGGGAAGCCGAAGGACGGCGTCATGATCGGCACGGTCTTGCCGGCGGCCTTCTCCAGGCGCGGCAGCGCTTCCACCGGCAGCAGGTCGGCGAAGTCGTACTGGCCGGCCAGCGAGCCTTCGACGCGCGTGCTGGCATTGGGCACCGGCACGAAGCGCAGTTCCTCGATGAGCGCCTCGCGCTTGCCGCCGTAGCCGCTGGCGGGCTCCTTGCGCGGGCTGTACTTGTCGAAGCGCGACAGCAGCACGAACTGGTCCGGCTTGCGCTCCTTGAACTTGTAGGGGCCGGTGCCGACGAAGTCCTTCAGCGGCGTGGCGATCGAGTCCTTGGCCATGATCGCGGCCATGCCGCTGGGGAGTGCAAGCTGCGACACCAGCGGGGCATAGGGTTCCTTCAACACGATCTCGACGCCTTGCGGGCCCTTGGCCTTGATGCTGTCGATTTCCTTGCTCACGGCCTTGCCGCGCGGCGACTGTTCCATCCAGCGTTGCAGGCTGGCCACCACGTCGTCGGCGTTGAGTTCACGGCCGTTGTGCAGCATCACGCCCTTGCGCAGGGTGATCGAGTAGC
Source organism: Variovorax robiniae (assembly GCF_037889955.1). Classification (NCBI taxonomy): domain Bacteria; kingdom Pseudomonadati; phylum Pseudomonadota; class Betaproteobacteria; order Burkholderiales; family Comamonadaceae; genus Variovorax; species Variovorax robiniae. The sequence goes on along the minus strand of NZ_JBBKZS010000006.1, from coordinate 8,657 downwards.
TCTTGCCGTCGGCCGAGACCTTGGGCAGCGACTCGGCCAGCATCGCCACCACGTTCCACTTCGCATCGAAGGTGTAGAGCGTTTCGTAGACGTGCTGCATGATGGTGCCCACCAGGTCGGCGGTCGATGCCATCGGGTCGAGCGTCTGGGGCTCGGCCACCATCGCCAGCGTGGCAAAGTTCCGCGGCGCCTGGGCTTGCGCGGGCACGGCCACGCAGAGCGCGGCAAGCAGGGACGCACCGAGGAAGGCACGTTTGGTGGGCGCGTGCACTGCACGCAGAAAGCTGACATCGAGCATCGGGAACTCCTTGGTGGGGGTGCTTGTTCTGAAAAAAACTTTCACGACACGGACTTTGAAGCATCATTCAGCCCGAAACATGCGGATTTACGCTATGTCACCCTTGAAATCGTGAAATATACTTTCAATTCCATCAACCGGAGACTTCCATGCCCCTCGAATTCCTCGGCGGTTCGCCCACCGCCTCCGACCGCCAGGTCCGCCCCCTGTCCCCCGCCGTGCGCGCAGGCGATTTCATATATGTGTCGGGCCAGGTGCCCGTGAATGCCGATGGCGAGATCGTGGTCGGCGGCATCGAGGCGCAGACGCACCAGGTGATGGAGAACCTGAAGGCCGCCCTCGCGCTCGGCGGCGCCACGCTCGACGACGTCTGCAAGACCACCTGCTGGCTGCACGACGCGCGCGACTTCGGCGCGTTCAACCGGGTCTACATGAGCTACTTCAAGGGCGAAGGCCGGCCGGCGCGCTCGACGACCGAGGCGCGGCTGATGGTGGATGCGAAGGTCGAGATCGATTGCATCGCGTACAAGCCGAAGGGCTGAGAAGGTACGAATCTTTCTACTGCGGCCACCGATCTCGGGCCTGCGCTGCTCGCCGCACGGGAGTGCGGCTGCGCTGCTCAACCCGACCTCGGCGCCCTCGCTACGAAATCTTCGCGCCTTCTCTCGTCGCCTCGTTGCGGTATCGCTGAAAGGTCAGCTTGTCTGCGGCGCCGGGCGTTGGGTTCGAGGCCCCGCCCGCCGACATCCAGTTGAACGCGGCGGAGTTCGGCGAATAGTCGGCGAAGGCAAGCCTACGCCAGCCGCCCCTGCACCAGTCGAAGCACCCGATCGCAGCGCTTCGCCAGCGACTCGTCGTGCGTCACCATCACGAACGCCGTCTGGTGCCGATGCGCGAGATCGAGCATCAACGCGAACACGCCATCGGCGGTGCCGCGGTCCAGGTTGCCGGTCGGCTCGTCGGCGAGGACGCAGTCGGGCTGCGTGACCAACGCGCGTGCAATCGCCACGCGCTGGCGCTCGCCGCCTGACAGTTCCGCCGGGCGATGTTGCACACGCTCGGACAGGCCCACCGCCGCCAGCATCTTCGACGCCGCATCGTGCGCCGCGGCCGGGTCCATGCGACGGATCCGCAGTGGCATCGCCACGTTGTCCAGCGCGCTGAACTCGGGCAGCAAATGGTGGAACTGGTAGACGAAGCCAAGGTGCATGTTGCGCAAGCGCCCTTGCTCAGCCGCATCGACCTTCGCGATGTCCTTGCCATGCAGTTCGACGCTGCCGCTGGTCGGCGCATCGAGCCCGCCCATCAGGTGAAGCAAGGTACTTTTGCCCGAGCCCGAGGCGCCGACGATGGCCAGCGTTTCCCCGGCACGCACGTCCAGGTCCACGCCATGCAGCACGGTCAGGTCGATGCGGCCTTCGTGGAAGCGCTTGGTCAGGCTGCGGGTCTGCAAGACCACGCGTTCGGTGTCGGACGCGGACACCAAGGCGCCGGCGCTGCCGAGCGTGGTGGCGCTCACGTTCTTATTCATAACGCAGCGCCTCCGCCGGATTCACGCGGCTCGCGCGCCAGCTCGGATACAGCGTCGCGGCAAAGGCCAGGATCAGCGAAATGATCGTGATCGGCAGGATGTCGCTGCGCTGCGGGTCGCTCGGCATCTTGCTGATGAGGTAGATGTCCTTGGGCAGGAAGCTGGCATGAAACAATTGCTCCAGCCACGGCACGATCACGTCGATGTTGTAGGCAATCCCCAGGCCCAGCAGCAGGCCGCCGAGCGTGCCCATCACCCCCACCATCGCGCCCTGCACCACGAAGATGCCCATGATGCTCTTCGGGCTGGAGCCCAACGTGCGCAGGATGGCGATGTCGGCGCGCTTGTCGGTCACTGTCATGACCAGCGTCGACACCAGGTTGAAGGCCGCCACCGCGACGATCAGCGTGAGGATGACGAACATCATCCGCTTCTCGACCTGCACCGCCGCGAACCACGTCTTGTTCTGCCGCGTCCAGTCGCGCACAAGGAACTGGCCGGGCAGCGTGGCGGCAAATTCATCGGCCACCTCGCGCGCCTGGTTAAGGTCCTTGAGCTTGATGCGGATGCCGCTCGGGCCGTCGAGCCGGAACACGCGCTGCGCATCCTGCTCGTGGATCATGGCCAGCGCCGAGTCGTACTCGTAGTGGCCGGAATCGAAGGTGCCGACCACGGTGAACTGCTTCAGCCGCGGCACCACGCCGGCCGGCGTCACCTGCCCGCCCGGCGCCACCAGCGTGACCTGGTCGCCCTCGCGCACGAAGAGCGAACGTGCCAGTTCGCCGCCGAGCACGATGCCGAATTCACCCGGCACCAGCTTGTCGAGCACGCCCTGCTGCGCGGTGGTCGCGAAGTCCGTGACCTGCGGCTCCAGCTTGGGTTCGATGCCGCGCACCAGCGTGCCCTTCATGTCCTCGCCGCGCGCGATCAGCGCCTGCGTGGCGATGAAGGGGGCGACGCCGATCACCTCGGGGTTCTTGCGCGCGGCCGCCATGATCTGGTCGATGCCTTGCAGGCCCTGGCCGTCGCGCGACAGGATCTCGATGTGCGACACCACGCCGAGCATGCGGTCACGCACCTCCTTCTGGAAGCCGTTCATCACCGACAGCACGATGATCAGCGCCGCCACGCCCAGCCCGATGCCGAGCATCGACACGCCGGAGATGAAATTGATGAAGCCGTTGCGCCGCGTCGCCCGGCCGGCACGCGTGTAGCGCCAGCCGAGTTGCAGTTCGTAGGGAAGACTCATATAGGGTGTGTTGCGCCGGGCGTTTCACGCAATGCCAGGCGGGGTGTAGATGATCGCGTGAATTGTGGCATCCCGAATGAAAGGCCCTTGTCGTCCAGCGCCCCGCGGACGCTCCGGGATGGGCTTCATTTCAGCGGGACAATGTGGGCATGGCCGAACCCACCCATTTGTTGATTCCCTTCGCCGGTCGCGGTTCCCCCGCCTGCTGTGCCGTATTGCCCGGCCTTCGCCTGCCCAAACTGGAAGCCTTGCTTGCGCGGCTGGCACCGGCCGGCACCGATGCCCAGGACGACAGCACCTTCTCGCCCCCGCACGAACGCGCCCTGGCCGCCGCGCTGGGCCTCCAGGCCGCCGATGGCTGCATCCCCTGGGCCGCCCGCGACGCGCGCCGGCTCGGCCTGCCGGGCAGCGAAGCCGATGCCGCCTGGGGCTGGATCGACCTGTGCAACTGGCAGGTCGACGTCAGCGACGTGGTGCTCGGCGATCCTGCTCACACGCAACTCGAAGCAGACGAGTCGCTGGCCCTGCTCGATGCGGCTCGTCCGCTGTTCGAGGAAGACGGCATCCGCCTGCATGCGACGCCGGAGAAGCCCGGTCGATGGCTCGCTTCCGGCGACCTGTTCCGCGCCTTGCCAAGCGCCTCGCTCGACCGCGCGATCGGCCATTCGATCTCGCAGTGGTCGCACATCACCGATGCGGGACGCCCGCTGCGCCGCCTGCAGAACGAGGTGCAGATGCTGCTGTACACCGAGCGGGTCAACGACCAGCGCACGGCGAAGGGCCTGCCGCCGATCAATTCCTTCTGGCTGAGCGGCACTGGCGCGATGCCGGCACAGGCGCAACCGGCCGGCGCAGGACCGGTCGTCGTCGATGCCTTGCGCGATGCGGCATTGCGTGACGACGGCGATGCCTGGGCTGCGGCCTGGCACGCCGTCGACGCCGGGCCGGTCGCCGAATTGCTGGCCACTTGCGAAGGCGGCGCCGACGTGGCCCTCACGCTGTGCGGCGACCTGGCCGCGCAGCGCTTCTCTGTGCAGCAACGCGGTTTCTCCGGCTGGGTCAAGCGCACGTTCAGCCGTCCGCGCGCGGCCCCGGTGCTGGAGGCGCTATGAGGATCGTCGCCAGGGAGATCCCCCCGCGCAGTGTCTGGGCGCTGGAGAAGGCCGGCGTGCATCCGTTGCTCGCGCGGCTCTATGCGGCGCGTGGCGTGCTCGGCAAGGACGAACTCGACGATGGCCTCGCCCGGCTCTTGTCACCCGCCACGCTGCGCGGCACGCAAGAGGCCGCCGTGCTGCTGGCCGACGCCATCCGCGACAACAAGCGCCTGTGCATCGTGGCCGACTACGACTGCGACGGCGCGACCGCCTGCGCCGTGGCCGTGCGCGGCCTCAAGCTGCTCGGCGCTGCTCATGTGAGCTATCTCGTGCCCGACCGCGTGGTCGACGGCTACGGCCTGACGCCGCCGATCGCGGAGCGCGTGGCGGACACCGGTGCCGACATGCTGATCACGGTCGACAACGGCATCGCCAGTGTCGAAGGCGTGGTGGCGGCCAAGGCGCGCGGCCTGGCCGTGCTCGTCACCGACCATCACCTGCCCGGTTCCGAACTGCCCGCGGCCGACGTGCTGGTGAATCCCAACCAGCCCGGCTGCGGCTTCGAGAGCAAGAGCATCGCGGGTGTGGGCGTGATGTTCTATGTGCTGCTCGCACTGCGGGCCGAGTTGCGGGCGCGCGGCGTGTTCGATGCGGCCAGCCAGCCGAAGCTCGACGTCCTGCTGCCCCTGGTGGCATTGGGCACCGTCGCCGACGTCGTCCGGCTCGATGCCAACAACCGCCGCCTTGTCGCGCAAGGCCTGCGCCGCATCCGCACCGGCCAGATGCCGGCGGGACTGGCCGCGCTGTTCAAGGCCGCCGGCCGGGCCTCCGCCGTGGCCACGACCTTCGACTTCGGCTTTGCGCTCGGCCCGCGCATCAACGCGGCCGGCCGGCTGGCCGACATGACGCTGGGCATCGAATGCCTGCTCACCGACGACGCCGGCCGCGCCGACGCGCTGGCCCGCACGCTCGACGGCATCAATCGGCAGCGGCGCGACATCGAAGGCGACATGCGCGATCAGGCGCTGCGCCTGGCCGAGTCGCTGATCGACGCGGGCGCCCTGCCGCCGCCGGCCATCAGCGTCTTCGATGCCAAGTTCCATGAAGGCGTGGTCGGCATCGTGGCCTCGCGCCTCAAGGACCGCTTTCATCGGCCGACTTTCGTCTTCGCGGCCAGCGCCGCCGATGGCAAGTCCCATGAACTCAAGGGCTCGGGCCGCTCGATTCCGGGCTTTCACCTGCGCGACGCGCTGGACCTCGTGGCCAAGCGGCATCCGGGCGTGCTGCTGCGCTTCGGCGGCCATGCGATGGCGGCGGGTTGCACCATTGCCGAGGAGCACTTTCACACCTTCGAGCAGGGCATGGCGCAGGTGGCACGCGAGTGGCTCGCCGCCGCAGCGCTGACGCGACAGATCGAGACGGATGGTCCGCTGTCGCGCGAGTACATGCGTGTGGACATGGTCGACACGCTGCATCGCGAGGTCTGGGGGCAAGGCTTCGCGCCCCCGACCTTCAGCGAAGAGGTGGAGGTGATCTCCCAGCGCCTTGTCGGCGAGAAGCACCTGGCGCTGAAGCTGCGCCACCAGGGCCAGCCGGTCGACGGCATGTGGTTCAGCCATACCGAGCCGCTGCCGTCGCGGGTGAAGCTGGCATTCCGGCTGGACGCGGACGAGTGGCAGGGCGTGCGGCGCGTGCGCTTCCTGGTCGAGGGCGCCGAGGTCGACTGACCTGCTGCGCCCAGAGGCTTTACCGCGCCTTTACCGCTGCGAAACCGGCGCGATCATTCGGCGCAATCCAATCGCCGGACGATGAAGAATCTCCAGAAATCGATCACCGTCGCGCTCCTGCTGGCGGCCCTCGGCGGCCAGGTGTTGGCGCAGTATGGCGGCATGGGCGGTGGCGGCATGGGCGGCGGGCGTCGCGGCCACGGTGGCGATTCGACCACCGGCACCTCGCGCACCGGCGACGCACCACCCGGCCCGCAAGCCCGCGCGAGCCAGGTCAATGACAAGCTCTACGACCTGCGCTCGCGCATGCAACTCACGCCGGAACAGGGCAAGCTCTGGGACGCGATGTCGGACCAGCTCTGGGACATGACAGTTCACTCGGGCACGGCGCGCGCACCGGCCGACGACGACACACCATCCGCGTTGCTGGTCGTGCAACGACACACCGCCGACGCACAGGACCGCGCCACGCGCATGCAGAAGCTGGGCGAGACGATCGGCAAACTGTATGCAGCCCTGACGCCGGAACAGCAACGCATGGCCGACCAGTCCCTGCCGGCCCTCATCCCATGAGCCATCAAGGCCGCTTGAATTCGTAGTTCAAGCCGACGAAGAACGAGTGCACTGCATCTGACCCGTTGCCGATGCGCGCCGCCGTCACATCCACGCTGACCAGCGGCGTGAAGCTGTAGCGCACGCCGCCGCGCGTGGTCCACAGGTTGAAGGCGCGGTTGTGCTCGGCGATCACGGACCAGGTGGGGTTGAACGCGTACTCGATCTGCGCACCGCCGCGCCCGGTTCGCTTGCCGGTGAAGGGCGCCCAGTCGACGCCCAGGTTGAAGTGAAGGAACAAGGGCTCCGTCACATGCCATGTCACGGGCAACAAGATCTGGCCGCCGGTGCGTGAGCCGTGTGTCACGTCAAAGACCAGGTTGCCTTCGATCGCGGCGGCCAGCGGCGCGTCGGCGGCCTGTCCGTAGAAGGTCCACTTGACCTGCGGACCCGCGAAGACCTGGGTCCGCTCCCCGGAGAGTGAGAACCGGTCCAGGTTCAACCCCAGTTCGACCGGGCCGACCCGGCAGGCCGGTCCCAGGTGCTGGCCATTGAGCGCTGGCTTGGTGTCGGTGTGGCTGGCCCAGACCTCCACCAGGCATTGGCCGGGGTCCAGCGTGCCGGCATCGTCCACGTCGAAGTGGCCGCCGGCATGGGCGTGGCTGGCCAGCCACAGGCTGGCGCCGAAAAGTAGTCCGCCTCGAATCATCGTGCGCTTGTTGTTCATCGTCGCCTCCGCCCTTTTTTGATTCATTCTAGGGACGGCAAATGGCAGGTCGATGAACGGCGTAGTCCTGCGGTCCCTTCCATCAAAGCGTTGGCCTTTCCTCAGACGAGCTCGGAGCCTCAAGCTGGCGGACAGAATAATGAGAACTTTTTGGTTATGATTGCCGCTCCAAAAAAGATTCACAGGGAGTGATTTCACATGGCCACCAGCGCCCGGACGCTGCGCGCGCTCATCCAGGACCGCCAGCACGCCCGCCTCCTGCGCCTGTCCTTCCCCCAGGGTGGTGAGCCCGCCAACGCCGAACTGGTCGTCAACAGGCTGCACGCCCGCGAAGGCCTCTCCCGCGACTTCGAGTTCACCGTCGAACTCCTCAGCGACAACGCCGATCTCCCCCTGAAGGACCTGCAGGGCAGGATGCTGTGCATCTCCCTGGTGCGCCCCGACGGCAGCCTGCGCCACTTCACCGGCATCGTCTTCGCCTTCCGGTTCGTGCGCACCGACGGCAACCTGGCCTTCTACGAAGCCGAACTCGGCCCCTGGCTGCGCTACCTGCGCCTGCGCACCAACAACCGCCTGTTCCACCGCAAGACCCTCCAGGAGCAGACCCGGCTCATCTTCACCGACTACGGCGTCCTGCCCCAATGGAAATGGGTCGTGCGCGGCGAAGACGCCCCCATCACCATGGCCACCCAGGGCGGGGGCACCGGCGAGAGCGACCACAACTACCTACACCGCCGCTGGGAGGCCGCGGGCTACAGCTACCGCTGGGAACACGACCACGAGGGCCACACCCTCGTCCTGAGCGACGACAGCACCCTGTTCCCGCCCATCGATGGTCTCTCGCCCGAGATCCGCTACCAGAGCGAAGGCGGCGCCGAGGAGGAAGACGCCATCCACCAGTGGAGCCCGGTGCGCGACCTCGTCTCCGCCCGCACCGCCGTCACCGCCTTCGACTTCAAGAACCCCCGACCCCAGCACCAGGCCACCCACAGCGGCAACCAGCAAGGCGACGTCCTCCCCCTGGAAGTCCACGAATACGGCGGCCACCGCCACTTCAAGACCAGCGACCAGGGGCAGGCACTCGCCACCCGCCGCATGGAAGAGATCGAAGCCGTCGCCAAACACTTCGATGCCCAGGGCAACAACCGCTTCACCCTGCCCGGACGGTGGTTCCGCCTCACCGACCACTTCGGCCGCATCGAGGGCAAGAGCGCGGACAGCGAATTCCTCATCCTGGCCCTCGAACACACCGCCAGCAACAACTACCTCCAGGCCGAAGGCGAACTCGCCGAATACAAGTCCACCTTCAGCTGCAGCCGCCGCTTCATCCCCTGGCGCCCGGGGCGGGGCTTGCACAGCCACGAGCAGCGCGTCATGGCCCCCCAGACCGCCACCGTCGTCGGCGCCGCCCCCGAAGGCGCCCTGCACACCGACGAATACGGCCGCATCCGGGTGCAATTCCATTGGGACCGCGAAGGC
>NZ_JBBKZS010000005.1:0-461397 GCF_037889955.1 Variovorax robiniae | reverse complement strand
CTGGCAGCCCGTGCGAAGCACGTAGACGATTGCCTCGAACACCAGTCGAGCCGGCTTTGGTGGCCGGCCAGCCCCTGGCTTGCGCACATAGATCTTGTCTGCCGCCGAGCGCGCAGGAATCAGCGGCTCCACACGCTGCCAGAACTCATCGGTCACCACCCACGACTCAACACGTTTCGCCAAGATCTCGATCCATCGCCGCGCCCAATGCGGCTCGGATCGACAGTTTACCTATTTACGGATAAGTTCTTAGTCCCACGGCGCTGCGACTGACGGCCACAGGCGCAAGACCCTGCCACGACGGGGTCGCAATGCCCTCCCTAGAATGTTTGCCCCACACCCAAGGCACGCATGACACAGGGCTCCATCCGGATTCGCGGCGCACGCCAGCACAACCTCCAGAACATCGACATCGACATCCGCACCGGCGAGATGACGGTGGTCACCGGCCCGAGCGGCTCGGGCAAGTCCAGCCTGGTGTTCGACACGCTGTACGCGGAAGGCCAGCGCCGCTATGTCGAGACCTTTTCGGCCTACGCGCGCCAGTTCCTCGACCGCATGGACAAGCCGGCGGTGGACAAGGTCGAGGGCGTGCCGCCTGCGATCGCCATCGACCAGACCAATCCGGTGCGCTCGTCGCGCTCCACGGTTGGCACGATGACGGAGCTGAACGACCACCTGAAGCTGCTGTTCGCGCGGGCCGCTGAACTGTTCGATCGCGAGACGGCGCTGCAGGTTCGGCATGACTCGCCGGATTCGATCTACGCGGCGCTGGCCGAACGCGCGGCGGGTGCGGGCGATCCGCGCCTGGTGCTGACTTTTCCGGTGGAACTGCCGGCCACGACCAGCGCGGAGGAAGTGACGCAATGGCTTTCCGCGAGCGGCTTCACGCGCGTGCATGGCGAGCGCGAGGTTTCCACGCCGACCGGACCGCGCAAGGTGCTCGACGTGGTGGCGGACCGCTTCCGCATGGCGGGCGTGGAGCGTGCGCGGGTGATCGAGGCCATAGAGGTGGCGTTGAAGCGCGGCAGCGGGCGGTTGACGGTGTATGCGATGCCGGCGGAAGAGGGTGGCGAGCCTGAGGTTTGGAAGTTCTCGACCGGGCTGCACTGCCCCGAGAGCGATATCCGTTACGGCGACCCGATCCCGTCGATGTTCTCCTTCAACTCGGCCGTCGGCGCTTGCGAGACCTGCCGCGGCTTTGGCCGCGTGATCGGCGTCGATCTCGGCCTGGTCATCCCCAACGACAAGCTCACGCTGCGTGCCGGCGCGATCAAGACCATCCAGACGCCCGCATGGAAAGAGGCGCAGGACGACCTCATGCGCCATGCCGAAGCGGCCGGCGTCCCGCGCGACACGCCCTGGGCCAAGCTGACGCAGGAGCAGAAGGACTGGGTCATCGAAGGCTCGCCCAACTACAAGGGCAAGTGGAACCAGCAGTGGTACGGCATCCGACGCTTCTTCGGCTACCTGGAGAGCAAGGCCTACAAGATGCACATCCGCGTGCTCTTGTCGAAGTACCGCAGCTACACGCCGTGCCCGGTCTGCGCGGGTGCGCGGCTCAAGCTGGAGAGCCTGCTGTGGCGCATCGGGAGCAAGGAAGACGCGGACGCGGTGCTGCCGCCGGAGAAGCGATTCATGCCGGTGGGTGTGAAGTGGTCGCGTGCGCAACTGGAGGCGCTGCCGGGGTTGTGTTTGCATGACTTGATGCTGTTGTCGATCGAACGCATGCGGCGCTTCTTCGACCGCATGTCTTCAACTCCCTCGCCCTCCGGGGGAGGGCAGGGGTGGGGGCAAGCGGCGGTGGACAAGTCTGCGCGCGCCTCGAGCGCCCAGAGCCCCCATCCCAACCTCCGTGCTGGCAGTCAGAGCCTACCGCCCTTTGGCCCGTCCGGTTCCGCGCAGGCGGAACCGGAGCCGCGGGCCTCAGCCCCGGAGGGGGAAGGAGTCAATACCGGCGAAACGCAAGCCCTCAGACTTCTCTTCGACGAAATCACCACGCGCCTGCGCTACCTGCACGACGTCGGCATCGGCTACCTCACGCTCGACCGCCAGAGCCGCACGCTGAGTGGCGGGGAGGTGCAGCGCATCAACCTCACGACCGCGCTCGGCACCTCGCTGGTCAACACGCTGTTCGTGCTCGACGAGCCCAGCATCGGCCTGCACCCGCGCGACATGAACCGCATCACCGAGGCCATGCTGCGCCTGCGCGATGCGGGCAACACGCTGGTCGTGGTCGAGCACGACCCGGCCGTGATGATCGCCGCCGACCGCATCATCGACATGGGCCCCGGCCCCGGCATTCGCGGTGGCCAGGTGGTGTTCGACGGCACCGTCGATGCGCTGCGCAATGCCGACACGCTCACCGGCGCCTACCTCGGCGGACGCAAGCAGATCGGCATGGGATTCAAGCGCCTGGTCAGCGAGAACACGCACCGCCTGATCCTCGAAGGCGTGCGCGAGCACAACCTGCAGGATGTCTCGGTGGAGATCCCGCTGCATCGCCTCGTGGTCGTCACCGGCGTCAGTGGTTCCGGCAAGTCGACGCTGATCCAGGACGTGCTGGCGCCGGCCTTGATGCGCCACTTCGGCAAGCAGACCGAGACGCCCGGCGCGCACGACCGCATGCTCGGTGCGGACTACCTGAGCGACGTGGTCTTCGTCGACCAGTCGCCGATCGGCAAGACGGCGCGCTCCAATCCCGCAAGCTATGTGGGCGCATGGGATGCGGTGCGCGAGATCTTCGCGACGGCCGGCCTGTCGAAGCAGCGCGGCTACACGGCCAGCAAGTTCAGCTTCAACAGCGGCGATGGGCGCTGCCCGACCTGCGGCGGCTCCGGATTCGAGCATGTGGAGATGCAGTTCCTGAGCGACGTGTACCTGCGCTGCCCGGACTGCGACGGCCAGCGCTACCGACCGGAGATCCTGGAGGTGACGATCGAGCGCGCCGGCAAGGTGCTCAACGTCGCCGACGTGCTCGAACTCACCGTGGCCGAAGCCGCGCAGGTGTTCGTGGAAGACCGCGACGTGTTGCGCATGCTGCAACCCATCGTCGACGTGGGCCTGGACTATGTGAAGCTCGGCCAGCCCGTGCCGACGCTCTCTGGCGGCGAGGCGCAGCGCCTCAAGCTCGCCGGCTTCCTGGCCGAGGCCGCGAAGAACGCGACATCCAGCAAGCAGGCCGTGGCGCGCAAGGGCACGCTGTTCCTGTTCGACGAGCCGACCACCGGCCTGCATTTCGACGACATCGCGCGGCTGATGCGGGCCCTGCGCAAGCTGCTCGAAGCCGGGCATTCGCTGGTCGTGATCGAGCACAACCTCGATGTGATCCGTGCGAGCGACTGGCTCATCGACCTGGGGCCGGAAGGTGGCGAGGGCGGTGGCCGCATCGTGGCCGAGGGCACGCCGGAGCAGGTGCGCGAGATGGCCGGGACGTTCACCGGCGAGGCGCTGCGCGACTATGAATTGGCCATCGGACCGTCGCGCCTGCGCGCGGCGGAACCTACCGGCCGGTATGACGTGACCAACTCTCTTCCCGGTGCGGGAGCAAGGAATGGGGAAGGCGCGATCCAGATCGTCAACGCCCGCGAGCACAACCTCAAGAACCTGACGGTCGACATCCCGCGCGGCAAGTTCAGCGTGGTCACCGGCGTCAGCGGCTCGGGCAAGTCCACGCTCGCCTTCGACATCCTCTTCAACGAGGGCCAGCGCCGGTACCTCGAATCCCTCAACGCCTATGCGCGCAGCATCGTGCAGCCGGCGGGCCGTCCCGAAGTGGATGCGGTCTACGGCATTCCGCCGACGGTCGCCATCGAGCAGCGCCTCTCGCGCGGTGGCCGCAAGAGCACGGTCGGCACCACCACCGAGGTCTGGCACTTCTTGCGCCTGCTCTACGTCAAGCTCGGCATCCAGCATTGCATCCACGATGGCGCCGCGGTGCAGCCGCAGACGCCCGAGAGCATCGCCGCACAGTTGCTGAAGACCTTCCGCGGCCAGCACATCGGTCTGCTGGCGCCGCTGGTGAGCAATCGCAAGGGCGTCTACACCGAGCTGGCGGACTGGGCGCGCCCGCGCGGCTACACCCACCTGCGCGTGGACGGCGCCTTCCTGCCGACCTTGAACTTTCCGCGCATCGACCGCTTCAAGGAGCACAGCATCGAATTGCCGGTGGCCAGCCTGGACGTGCTGCCGGAGAACGAGGCGCTGCTGCGCGAATCGCTCGCGCGCGCGTTGGAACATGGCAAGGGCGTGGTCCACGTGCTGAGCGAACTCACCGGCCTCAAGGCCGCGATGATGGCCGGCGTTTCGACCACCGGTATCGGCCGCGTGCAGGTCTTCTCCACGCTGCGCGCCTGCCCGGTGTGCAGCACCAGCTACGCGGAACTCGACCCGCGCCTGTTCAGCTACAACAGCAAGCACGGCTGGTGTCCCGACTGCGTGGGCACCGGTGTCAAGCTGACCAAGGACCAGCGCAAGGTCTACGACGACTCGGTGATGGCGGATGACCAGAAGGGGCGCGAGCAGACCTTCGCGGAGCCGGAGGCCGAGGATGTCGGCGATGTGGATTGCCCGACCTGCAGCGGGACGCGATTGAATGCGACGGCGCGGGCGGTGTTGTTCGCGGGAGAGGGCAGGGGTGAGGGTGCCTTCATGGGCATCGGCATCACCGAGTTGGCCCGCATGAGCGTCACCGACATCCGCCAGTGGTTCGAAACCCTCGAACTCATCGGCCGCGATGCCGAGATCGCCCGCGACCTGGTCCCCGAGATCCGAAGCCGCCTGGAGTTCCTGGAGGAAGTCGGCCTCGGCTACCTCACGCTCGACCGCGGCGCACCCACGCTGAGCGGCGGCGAAGCCCAGCGCATCCGCCTGGCCGCGCAACTCGGCAGCAACCTGCAAGGCGTCTGCTACGTGCTCGACGAGCCCACCATCGGCCTGCACGCGCGCGACAACCAGATCCTGCTCGACGCGCTGCACAAGCTCGGCGACAAGGGCAACACGCTCGTCGTGGTCGAGCATGACGAGGACACGATCCGCCGCGCCGACCACATCATCGACATCGGCCCCAGCGCCGGCAAGCGCGGCGGCAAACTGGTGGCTGAAGGCACGGTCGCCGACATCCAGGCCGCCGGCGATTCGCAGACCGGCCGCTACCTGCGCGATGCGATCAAGCACCCCCTGCAACCGCGCCGCCCTGTCTTACTTCCTCTTCCAGAGGGAGAGGAAGCGCAGAAATGGCTCACCGTCCACGGCGCGAATCTGCACAACCTGCAGGACATCACCGCCACGCTGCCCCTGCACCGCCTGGTCGCCGTCACCGGCGTCAGCGGCTCCGGCAAGTCCACGCTCGCCCGCGACGTGCTGCTGGCCAACGTGCATGCCATCGTGGTCCAGCGCATGACCAAGGCCGGTCGCGATGCCGACGCCGCCGGCAAGCGCCCCGCCTGGGCGGGTTGCACCTCGGTCAACGGCTACAGCACCATCGACCGCGTGCTCGAGGTCGACCAGACCCCCATCGGCAAGACCCCGCGCAGTTGCCCCGCCACCTACATCGGCTTCTGGGACACCATCCGCAAACTCTTCGCCGACACGCTGGAGGCCAAGGCGCGCGGCTACGGCCCGGCGCGCTTCAGCTTCAACACCGGCGAGGGCCGCTGCCCCGGCTGCGATGGCGCCGGCATCCGCACCATCGCGATGAGCTTCCTGCCCGACGTGAAAGTGCCCTGCGAGGTCTGCCACGGCGCGCGATTCAACCCGGAGACGCTGGCCGTCAGCTGGCGCGGCAAGAGCATCGGCGAGGTGTTGCAGATGGAAGTGGACGAAGCCGTCGGTTTCTTCGCCGCCATGCCCAACATCAGCCATCCGTTGCAACTGCTGAAGGAGGTGGGCCTCGGCTACCTCACGCTGGGCCAACCATCACCGACCCTGTCAGGCGGCGAGGCGCAACGCATCAAGCTCGTCACCGAACTCAGCAAGGTGCGCGACGACGTCACCCGCCGCGGCAACAAGGCGCCGCACACGCTCTACGTGCTCGACGAGCCCACAGTGGGCCTGCACATGGCCGACGTTGAAAAGCTCATCCACGTGCTGCACCGCCTGGTCAACGGCGGCCACAGCGTGGTGGTCATCGAGCATGACCTCGACGTGATCGCGGAGGCCGACTGGATCATCGACCTCGGCCCCGAAGGCGGCAACGCGGGCGGCCGGATCGTCGCTGCCGCGCCGCCGGAAGAGGTGGTGCGGCTGGGCACGCATACCGGCGTGGCCTTGGCACCCGTGCTTGCGCGCGGTTGACCCGGGGTCGAAGGGGGCGGAGAGTCGATCGCGGCGAATGGCCATCGCTGCGTAGCGGCATGGCGGCATGCCGGCTTGGCATCGCAGGCCCCTTTTCGGCGGCACGGTTCCTGTATCTACTCTCGGCTTCCCCAAACCTCGACCCGACAGGAGCCGTCCATGTACATTTCGTCCCGATTTCGTGCGTTCGCCGCGGGCGCCGCGCTGCTGGCCGCGACGGCCATTGCGCAGGCCCAGCTGGCCCCGCCAGCGCTTTCCAATGTCGTGATCCTGGCCACCGGCGGCACCATCGCCGGTGCCGGCGCGTCGGCGGTCAACAGCGCGACCTACGCCGCCGCCAAGGTCGGCATGGAGAAGCTGATTGCCGGCTTGCCGGAACTCTCGAAGGTCGCGAACGTGCGCGGCGAACAGGTGTTCCAGGTCGCTTCGGAAAGCCTGACCAATGACAACCTGCTGACGCTGGCCAAGCGCGTGTCGGCACTCGCCAAGCAGCCCGACGTGGACGGCATCGTCATCACGCACGGCACCGACACGGTGGAGGAAACAGCCTATTTCCTCACGCTGACGGTGCACACCAACAAGCCGATCGTGATGGTCGCGTCGATGCGGCCGGGCACGGCGCTGTCGGCGGACGGTGCGCTGAACCTCTATGACGCAGTGAGCGTGGCCGGCAGCAAGGACGCGATGGGCAAGGGCGTGCTGCTGACGATGAACGACAGCATCGAGAGCGGCCGCGATGTCAGCAAGAACACCAACATCAAGCCGAGTGCCTTCACGAGCCAGTGGGGCTCGCTCGGCATGGTGGTCGAGGGCCGCAACTACTGGTTCCGTGCACCGGTCAAGCGCCACACGATGAACTCGGAATTCGACATCGACACGATCACCGCGCTGCCAAACGTCGAGATCGCCATGGGCTATGAAGGCGTCACGTCCACGGCCATCGATGCACTGGGCAAGAGTGGCATCAAGGCGCTGGTGCATGGCGGCCCGGGCAATGGCTCGGTGGCGGACCGGATCGTGCCGAGCCTGCAGAAGGTGCGCACCGATGGCGTCGTCGTGATCCGCAGCTCACGCGTGCCGGATGGCTTCGTGATCCGCAATGCCGAACAGCCGGACGACAAGTACGACTGGGTGGTGGCGCACGACCTGCGGCCCCAGAAGGCGCGCATCCTGGCCATGGTGGCACTGACGAAGACCAGCGACACGAAGGAACTTCAGCGGATTTTCTGGGAGTACTGACCAGCCCCAGGCGAGCGGCAGGCCGGACCTCGGCTTGCCGGCGCCACCTGGGCTTCCTGGGTCCATGCGGCGATACATGGCCCTTCCTCCCTCCTTCGCGGGACTTCACGGATTGCTGACTTGCACCTGACCGGGCCCAATGCGCGGTTCTTCATCCATCTTCCCTCGACAACACCAGGAGGCCTTCCGCATGTTCACCCGTTCCCGCCTGCTGCGCGCCACGCTGCTCACCGCCCTCTTCACCGCCGCACCGCTTGCCGCATGGGCCCAGTCCTTCCCCGCCAAGCCCATCAAGCTGATCATCGCCTTCCCGGCCGGCGGCCCGACCGACATCACGATGCGCCAACTCGCCGAGAACGCCTCCAAGATCCTCGGCCAGCCCGTCATCATCGACAACAAGCCCGGCGCTGGCGGCACGCTGCCTGCGCAGGCGCTGCAGACCACCGCGCCCGACGGCTACACCATCGCCCAGATCCCGCTCGGTGTGTTCCGACTCGGCTACACCACCAAGATCAACTGGGACCCGATCAAGGACATCACCTACGTCATCAACGTCACCGGCTACGCCTTCGGCATCGTCGTGCCGACCGACAGCCCGCTGAAGACCTGGGCCGACTTCGTCGCCTATGCCAAGGCCAACCCCGGCAAGCTCACCTACGGCTCCACCGGCACGCTGACCAGCCCGCACCTCACCACCGAAATCGTCGCGCAGAAGGCCGGCATCGAGTTGCAGCACGTGCCGTACAAGGGCAGCGCCGACCTGCAACTGGCCGTGCTCAGCGGCCAGCTGATGGCCGCCGCCGACAGCACCGGCTTCGCGCCGCAGGTCGAGGCCGGCAAGCTGCGCGTGCTCAACACCTGGGGCGAAAAGCGCCTGGCCAAGTTCCCCGACGCGCCCACGCTGAAGGAACTGGGCTACGACGTCGTGCAGAACTCGCCCTTCGGCATCGGCGCACCCAAGGGCACGCCGCCGGAGGTGGTGAAGAAGCTGCACGACGCCTTCAAGCAGGCGATGGAAGAGCCCAGCTACGTCGCCGCGCTCGGCCGCTACGACATGCTGCCGGACTACAAGAGCTCGGCGCAGTACACCCAGTTCGCGAAGGACACGGTGGCGCGCGAGAAGGTGATCATCGAGAAGCTGGGGTTGGCCAAGCCGGTCAACTGACCGGCGTGACAGTGCGGCCCCGGGCCGCGTCCCCCCAGGCGCTGAACTATCATCCGATGCGCCGATAGCGAGTGCCCACATGGGTGCCGCACGCGGCGCACCCGCAAGGGTGATCACAACAAGAACCGGGGGACACAACCAGATGCCTGAGCACACGCCGCGCGCCCGCGCGCCCGCCGCTTCCGCGGCCGAACCCGCGCCGACGCTGCATCGCGTCCTGCGAGCCAGGCACCTGACGATGATAGCCATCGGCGGCTCCATCGGCACGGGCCTGTTCGTCGCCTCGGGCGCCACCATCTCGCAGGCCGGTCCGGGCGGGGCCTTGCTGGCCTACCTGCTGATCGGCGCGATGGTCTATTTCCTCATGACCAGCCTCGGCGAACTGGCCGCGTACATGCCGGTTTCCGGCTCCTTCGCCACCTATGGCGCGCTGTACGTGGACGAGGGCTTCGGCTTCGCGCTCGGCTGGAACTATTGGTACAACTGGGCGGTCACCATCGCGGTCGAACTGGCGGCGGCGCAACTGGTGATGCAGTACTGGTTCCCGGGCAGTTCCGGCGTGTTGTGGAGCGCGCTGTTCCTGGGACTGATGTTCCTGCTCAACGCGATCTCGGTGAAGGGCTTCGGCGAGGCCGAGTTCTGGTTCGCGCTCATCAAGGTTGTGACGGTGATCGCCTTCATCGGCCTGGGCCTGTTGATGATCTTCGGCGTCATGCGCGGCCAGACATCGCCGGGCCTGCACAACCTCAGCATTGGCGACGCGCCCTTCGTGGGCGGCCTGCCCGCGATGATCGGCGTTGCCCTGATCGCCGGCTTCTCCTTCCAGGGCACGGAACTGATCGGCGTGGCCGCTGGCGAATCGGCCGATCCCGCCACGCAGATTCCCAAGGCCGTGCGCCAGGTGTTCTGGCGCATCCTGCTGTTCTACGTGCTGGCCATCGCGGTCATCGGCGTGCTCATTCCGTACACCGATCCGAACCTCATCAAGACCGACCTCGGACAAGTCGGCGTGAGCCCCTTCACCCTGGTCTTCCAGCGCGCGGGCTTGGCCTTTGCGGCAGGGTTGATGAACGCGGTGATCCTGACGGCCGTGCTCTCGGCTGGCAACTCCGGCATGTATGCGTCCACGCGCATGCTGTTCAACATGGGCGTGGAGGGCAGGGCGCCCAAGGTCTTTGCCAAGCTCACGCGCAATGGCGTGCCCATCAACGCGCTGTTCGCGACCACGGCAGTCGGCGCGCTGTGCTTCCTGACCTCGCTGGCGGAGAGCCAGTCGGTGTACCTGTGGTTGCTCAATCTCTCGGGCATGACCGGCTTCGTCGCCTGGCTGGGCATCGCGGTGTGCCACTACCGCTTCCGACGCGGCATGGAGGCCCAAGGCATCGATCCGAACCGTCTGCCCTACCTGTCGCCCTTCTTTCCTTGGGGGCCGATCTTCGCCTTCGGCCTCTGCCTCATCGTGACCCTGGGGCAGAACTACGCCGCCTTCATGGCCGACCGCATCGACTGGGTGGGCGTGGCTGCGACCTACATCGGCATCCCGCTCTTCCTGGTCTTGTGGTTCGGCTACAAGGCCGTTCGCAAGACACATTACGTGCGCTACCAGGACATGAAGTTCGACGAAAAACCACTGAGGGAGAAAAAATGAGATTCAGTACGTCCATCCTCGCCGGGGCCTGTGCCGCGACCACCTTGCTCGGCGCCACCGTGGCGCAGGCCGAGCCCACCGTCGTGACCAACGTGCACGGCTACACGCTGGTCGGCAAGAAGCTGGTGACTTTCACCGGCATGGCCTTCGACAACGGCAAGGTGCTCGCCACCGGCAACGACGCGGCGCTGGTGAAGCGCTACCCGCGTGCCACGCGTGTCGATGGCGAAGGCAAGACCATGCTCCCCGGCCTGATCGATGTGCACGGCCATGTATTTCGCCTCGGCTTCCGGCGCAACGAGGTGCTGATGGGCGGCACCCAGAACCTGGACGAGGCGCTCGCGAAGATCCGCGACTACGCCAAGGCCAACCCGAACCGGCAATGGCTGCTCGGCTCCGGCTGGAACCAGGTGATCTGGAAGCTCGGCCGCTTCCCCACGGCGGCAGAACTCGACGGCGCCGTGGCCGACCGCCCCATGACCCTGCGTCGCGTCGACGGCCACGCGACCTGGGCCAACAGCAAGGCCTTGCAGGCGGCCGGCATCACCAAGGACACGCCGGATCCCGCCGGCGGGCGCATCGAGCGCGACGCCGCGGGCAACCCGAGCGGCGTGCTGGTGGACAAGGCCCAGTTGCTGGTCACGAGCAAGATCCCCGCACCGACGGATGAAGAACGCCGCCTCGCCCTCGGCACCGCGCTCGCGCACTTCGGTTCGCTCGGGCTCACCAACGTGGGCGACGCGGGCATCGGCGTGGACGAGGCGCGCATCTACCGCGAGTTTGCCGACCAGAAAAAGCTGACCACCCGCATCTACGCCATGATCAGCGACGTCGGCGACGACTTCAAGGCACTGTCCGCCAGTGGTCCGTTGAAGGGCTATGCCAACGACCGCTACAACCTGCGCGCGGTCAAGTTGCGCGGCGATGGTGCACTGGGCAGCCGCGGCGCCGCCATGCTCGACCCCTATTCGGACGACCACGCCAACAAGGGTCTTCTGCTGCAGGACGACGCCACCATGAACGCCAAGGTCCAGGCCGCGCTCAAGGCCGGCTACCAGACCAACACGCATGCGATCGGCGATGCCGCCAACCACCAGATCCTGAACGCCTATCAGGCCGCCTACAAGGACGTGGGCGGCAAGCAGCTTCGCAACCGCATCGAGCATGCGCAAGTGGTGACACTGGCCGACATCCCGCGCTTCAAGACGCTGGACCTGATCGCCTCGATGCAGCCCACGCATGCCACCAGCGACATGAACATGGCCGAGGACCGCATCGGCAAGGAGCGCCTGAAGGGCGCCTATGCCTGGCACACCTTCCTCAAGCAGGGGACCGTCGTCGCGGGCGGCTCGGACTTCCCGGTCGAATCGGCCAATCCCTTCTACGGCCTGCATGCCGCCGTGACGCGCACCGACCATGAAGGCAAGCCGGCGCAAGGATGGCACCCGGAAGAGGCGATGACCCTGCTGCAGGCCTTCCGCGCCTTCACGCTGGATGCCGCCTACGCGCAGCACCAGGAGAAGGTGCTTGGATCACTGGAGCGCGGCAAGTGGGCCGACTTCATCCTGGTCGACCAGGATCCGTTCAAGGAGCCGCCGGCCAACCTGTGGAAGACGCTGGTGCTGCAGACCTGGGTGGGTGGAGAGCGGGTCTACCGCAAGGAGTGAGCGGTCTCAGCGGGCCTCGGCCGCCGCGCGGCTTGCCAGGATCGCAGCCGCGACCTCGGCAAAGCCCGCGCCGCGCTCGCTCGGCGCCACGTAGCGCGGCAGGTGCGACAGCGCCGATTCGAAGCGGCGCACATTGGCCACGCCAATGCTGTGCGCGAAGTGCTGGAACATCAGCGCGTCGTTGGTGGAATCGCCCACGTAGGCCCAGCGGTCCATCTCGTCATCGAGATCGCGCCCCCACAGTTCGCGCACGATCCAGCGCGCGCCCTCCAGCTTGTTGTGCTCGCCATACCAGCCGTTGACGTGGATGCTGCTGACCGTGGCATGCATGCCTTCCTCGCGCATCAGCGCAACGACCGCCGCGATGCGCGCATCGTCGAGGTGGACGAACTCGCTGTGATCGATGGCGATGTCGCATTCGCGCCCGGCCGAGTCGGTTGCGCGCATGGCGCCCGGGGTCTCGCGCTCGATGCGTTCCAGCACCGACTGCATGCGCGCAAAGTTGCGCGCGCGCGTGGCCTCGTCCTGCTGATACGTCTTCGTGAGCACACCGCGCTCGTTCACCAGCGCCACCGCACCGTTCTCGGCAACGATCGCGTCCACCGGCCACACCAATGCGAAGGGCTCGCTCCAACCCACCGGCCGCCCGGTGATGGCGATCACGGGCAAGCCTGCCGCCTTCAGGTCGTGCAGCGCATGCAAGGCCTCCGGTGCGATGGTGCCTTCCGTGGTCAGCGTGTCATCGATGTCGGTGAAGACGCCTGTCAAACGCTGGCGTTCTGTCACGCTCCACATGTCCAGGGGGAGAAGGGTGTTGTTCTTCATTCGCGGCGGCGAAACAAGCTTGCTGAAAATGCGAAAGCGAAGAAGCCGGTCACGAGCAAGAGCCTCTTCCAGAGGCGTTCTGTCCGGCCGGGTTCCAGCACCGCATCCTGCGGCATGGCGGGGTTGTAGTACACGGTGAGCGTGCCAACGCCGGCGTACCGAGCGTTGAATTCGTGTCGCTCGGCTGATGACGGGCACCACGGCGTGCTGCGGACCCGGTCGTTCTGATAACGCACGCCCGCGACCGCGTATTCATACTGGACCCATGCCGTGGGGCAATCCGAGTCATCGGTGCCGGCTTCCGCAATGCCCTTGGACACGAGCTGACCCTGCACACTCGGCCAACTGCGGGTCTTGGAGGCTCGGACCAACTCTCCACCGATAGGGCTTGCGAACAAGAGAAAGACCACGGCAAAGAACAAGATCTTCAAGCCCAGCGGGCTCAAGAGCTTGTCCACTGTCCATCACCCCGCGGTCTGCAGCGCCAGTCCAGCATGCTCCCGCAGCGGATGGAAGTGGATCTTCGGAAAGCGCTCCTGCGCCAGCCGCACGTCGTAGGGCGAGGTGCACAGGAAGGCCAGCGTATCGGCCGCATCCTTGGCCATGCGCTGCGGATAGGCGTTGACGAACTCGCGCAATTCGGCCGGCGTGTCGGCCGTGATCCAGCGTGCGCCGGTGTACTGGCAGCCTTCCAGCTTCACGTCGGCGTCGTACTCGGCCTTCAGGCGGTGCTGCACCACTTCGAACTGCAGTTGCCCGACGGCGCCCAACAGCATCGGCCCGCCGATCTCGGGGCGGAACACCTGGATCGCGCCTTCTTCGCCGAGCTGCGCCAGGCCCTGTTGCAGTTGCTTGGTACGCAGAGGGTTCTTCAGGATCACGGTCATGAACAACTCCGGCGCAAAGAAGGGCAGCCCGGTGAATTGCAGCGCTGCCCCATCGGTGATCGTGTCGCCCAATTGCACCCCACCATGTGTGGTGAAGCCCACGATGTCGCCCGCATAGGCCTCGTCGACCGCTTCGCGCCGCTGGCTCATGAAGGTCACGACGCTGGTCGGCCGCAACTCCTTCGCGGTGCGCTGCACGCGCAGCTTCATGCCCGGCGTGTACTTGCCCGAGGCCATGCGCACGAATGCGATGCGGTCGCGGTGGTTGGCATCCATGTTGGCCTGCACCTTGAACACCACGCCGGCGAAGTCCTTGTCCTCGGGCTGGATCTCCTTCACCACGGGCTGGCGGTTGACCAGCGTGGTACTGGTGCGCGATTGCGGTGAGGGCGCGAGGTCGACCAGCGCATCCAGCACTTCCATCACCCCGAAGTTGTTCACGCCCGAGCCGAAGAACACCGGCGTCTGCTTGCCGGCCAGGAAGGCGTTGTGGTCCCAGGCATGCGAGGCGCCGGTGGCCAGTTCCATGCTCTCCATCGCATGCTCGAAGTCGGCGCCGAAGCGCTTCGTGAGCGTCTCGCGTTCCGACAGCGGAATGGTCTCGAAGTCCTGCGGCAGCCGCTCGCTGCCCGACTCGAACACCGTCATCGCCTGCGTGCGCAGGTTCATGATCCCGCGGAAGGTCTTGCCCTGGCCCACCGGCCAGGTCATCGGCACGCAGGCCATGCCGAGTTCGCGTTCCACCTCGTCGAGGATGTCCAGCGGCTCGCGCACTTCGCGGTCCATCTTGTTGACGAAGGTGATGATCGGCGTGTCGCGTTGCCGGCAGACCTCGATCAGGCGCCGCGTCTGCGCTTCCACGCCATTGGCCGCGTCGATCACCATCAGCGCGGAGTCCACCGCGGTCAGCACGCGGTAGGTGTCTTCGGAGAAGTCCTTGTGGCCGGGCGTGTCGAGCAGGTTGATGACATGGTCGCGGTAGGCCATCTGCATCACCGACGAGGCCACCGAGATGCCGCGCTGCTTCTCGATCTCCATCCAGTCCGATGTGGCATGGCGCGAGGCCTTGCGCGCCTTCACCGAGCCGGCGATCTGGATCGCGCCCGAGAACAGCAGCAGCTTCTCGGTGAGCGTGGTCTTGCCCGCGTCAGGGTGGGAGATGATCGCGAAGGTGCGACGGCGGCGGGTTTCGGAAAGATAGGACACGAAGAGGGTTCCAGGGACAGGATGTGGCCCGCAAGGGTTGCGGACCCGCGCAATCGCGAAACAGCGAGGCGCAGGGGGCCAGTGGTCGAGGAGAACCCGGGATTATCGCCGCCCCGGCCAGCCGCCGTCACTTGCGGCTGGCCGCCTTTCCATCATCGGTTCACCGCTGCCCGGCGCCCGACATCACATCGGCGGCTGGAACCCGTTGCGCCCCACCAGCATGCGCAGTGCGGTCGGCTTGCCATCCTTCTCCTGCGCCGTGATGACCACCTTCGCGCCCGGCACCACCAGTGCCGCTTGGTCCTGATTGCCCGGCTTGAAGGTGACGACCGGCGTGCCCGCGGGCACGATGACGGTCTGCTCGCCGCCCTTGTACTTGAGCAACAGTTTCTGCCCGCCCGGCACCGATGCCGGCGCGGCCGAGAGCGTGGATACCGTGGCATTCGTCATCGTGCTCTCGGGCATGTAGTCCCATGGCCGGAAGCCTTCGCCGGTGCCGCGCGCGGATTCGGGGAACACCACGATCTCCAGCGCGCGCTGGGTGCCGTCTGGCTGTGGCATCGACCCGGCGCCGACGAAGCTGTCGGCCTTGATGTCCGCCATCGTGAGTGGCACGACTTCCGCGACGTTCATGTCCGCGGGCCGCGCCATAGTGACCATCTCGCCGCTGCGGTCCTTGACCACCATCGAGGTGGCATCGACACGTTCGATCACGCCGCGCACGCGGACCTGCGCGGGCGCCTGTGCGGCAGCGACCAGGGGCAGGGCGCAAGCCGCCGCGACGGCCATCGAAAAGACGAGTTGCCGGGCTTTCATCATGATGAGGTGGTCTCCGAGAGGGGGGGAATGCAGTCTAGGACGATCCTCCGATCCCTGCTGGCCACCCCAAACTCAGCCGCGCTAAAATGCAAGGTCCGAGGAGCGTTGCAGCGCCGACAGGCGTGAGGCTCGGACCCTTATCGCAACCACGCTCACCCGCTGTTCTCGCGGTGAGTTTTCATCCCCGAACGCAGTGGCATTCTTCAAACCAGCTTTGTTGGAGTTCACATGAGCGCAGTTCTCAAGCCCACCCCCGTTGCCACCACCGACCAGGCCATCGCCGACCTGTCCCTTGCCGCCTGGGGCCGCAAGGAAATCCGGATCGCCGAGACCGAGATGCCCGGCCTGATGGCCATCCGCGAAGAGTTCGCGAAGTCGCAGCCGTTGAAGGGCGGACGCATCACTGGCTCGCTGCACATGACCATCCAGACGGCCGTGCTGATCGAGACGCTGCAAGCCCTCGGCGCGCAAGTGCGCTGGGCCTCGTGCAACATCTTCTCGACGCAGGACCATGCCGCCGCCGCCATCGCCGCCGCCGGCACGCCCGTGTTCGCGATCAAGGGCGAGACACTGAAGGACTACTGGGACTACACCCACGCCATCTTCGACTTCGGCGCCAAAGGCACGCAAGGCGAAGGCCCGAACATGATCCTCGACGACGGCGGCGACGCCACCTTGCTGATGCACCTGGGCCAGCGCGCCGAGAAGGACCAGTCGGTGCTCGCCAACCCGACCAGCGAAGAAGAGCGCATCCTCTACGCCGCGATCAAGGCCAAGCTCGCCGTCGACAACACCTGGTACACCCGCAAGTCGGCCGAGATCATCGGCGTGACCGAAGAGACCACGACCGGCGTGCACCGCCTCAATGAAATGTCGGCCAAGGGCACGCTGCTCTTCCGCGCCATCAACGTGAACGACTCGGTCACCAAGAGCAAGTTCGACAACCTCTACGGCTGCCGCGAGTCGCTGGTCGACGGCATCAAGCGCGCCACCGACGTGATGATCGCCGGCAAGGTCGCCTGCGTGGCCGGTTACGGCGACGTGGGCAAGGGCTCGGCCCAAGCCCTGCGTGCACTGAGCGCGCAAGTGTGGGTGACGGAGATCGACCCCATCAACGCGCTGCAAGCCGCGATGGAAGGCTACAAGGTCGTCACGATGGAATACGCCGCCGACAAGGCCGACATCTTCGTGACCACCACCGGCAACCGCGACGTCATCCGCCACGAGCACATGGCCGCGATGAAGGACCAGGCCATCGTCTGCAACATCGGCCACTTCGACAACGAGATCGACGTCGCGTCGATCGAGAAGTACGAATGGGAAGAGATCAAGCCGCAGGTCGACCACATCACCTTCCCCGATGGCAAGAAGATCATCCTGCTGGCCAAGGGCCGTCTGGTGAACCTCGGCTGCGGCACGGGCCATCCGAGCTTCGTGATGTCGTCTTCCTTCGCCAACCAGACCATCGCGCAGATCGAACTCTTCACCAAGCAGGACGCCTACCAGGCCGGCAAGGTCTACGTGCTGCCCAAGCACCTCGACGAGAAGGTTGCGCGCCTGCACCTGAAGAAGGTCGGCGCGATGCTGACCGAACTCACGGACGAGCAGGCCGCGTACATCGGCGTCGACAAGAAGGGTCCGTACAAGGCGGACACCTACCGCTACTGATCGGCGCCAGTTGCGCGCTGATCAATTGCTCGTGGAGCGCGGCCTGGCCGCGTCCCGATCCCAAGCCGTCCGCCTGATCGCCGGTGGCCTGCGCTGGCGCGATGCCGGCACCACCGACGCATGGCGCACCGTGGGGAAGAACCGCGACGACCTGCCCGAGACGGCGGAGCTCGAACTGCTTGATGCGGCCGAGTCCCGCTACGTCTCGCGCGGCGGTCTCAAGCTCGAAGGCGCGTTGCGCGTCGCGGGCCTGGATGTGTCCGGCAAGCGTTGCCTCGACGTGGGCCAGTCCACGGGAGGCTTTACCGATTGCCTCTTGCAGCACGGTGCGCTGCACGTGACCGGCATCGATGTCGGCCACGGCCAGTTGCATGCGCGGCTGCGCGAGGACGAGCGCGTGACCGCCATCGAGAAGGTCAATGCGCGCGCCTTGACGGCTGCGGACCTGATCGACGACGAGGACGGCGACGCGATTTCGGAACCACCACCCGAGCCAGCCTTCGACATCATCGTCGGCGACCTGTCGTTCATTTCACAGACGCTGGTGCTTCCAGCCGTCGTGCAGTTCCTCACGCGCTCCGGCGATTTGCTGATGCTCGTCAAGCCGCAATTCGAATTGCAGCCCGGACAGGTCGGCAAAGGCGGTATCGTTCGCGACTCGGCCCTGTATGCAGTCGTCGAGCAGCGTTTGCGGGAGGCCTGCGCTTCGCTGGATCTGCGTGTGGTGAACTGGTTCGACAGTCCGATCGAGGGCGGTGACGGGAACCACGAATTTTTCTTGCATGCCGTTCGCGCAGAGCGGTGAACCCAGGAGTAGGCCGTGCGTCTGCCACTAAGTTTTGAATTCTTTCCGACCAAGACGCCAGAAGGCGCGGTCAAGTTGCGCGCCGTGCGGCAACAGTTGTATGCCATGCAGCCCGAGTTCTGTTCGGTCACCTACGGTGCCGGCGGCTCGACGCATGAAGGCACCTTCAATGCCGTGCGCGAGATCCTGGCCGAGGGTGTGGATGCGGCGAGCCACTACTCGTGCATCGGCGCGACCAAGGCCACGGTGCGCGCGCAACTCGCCGAACTGAAGGCGATGGGCGTCAAGCGCCTGGTCGCCTTGCGCGGCGACCTGCCCAGCGGCTACGGTGCCGGCGGCGAGTTCCAGTACGCCAGCGACCTGATCGCCTTCATCCGCAACGAGACCGGCAACGATTTCCACATCGAGGTGGCCTGCTACCCCGAGGTGCATCCGCAAGCCCGCTCGCCCGAAGCCGACCTCAAGGCCTTCGCGACCAAGGTGCGCGCAGGCGCTGACACGGCCATCACGCAGTACTTCTTCAGCCCCGAGGCCTACTTCCGCTTCGTCGACGAAGTGCGCGCATTGGGCATCGACACGCCCATCGTGCCGGGCGTGATGCCGATCATCAGCTCCACGCAACTGATGCGCTTCTCCGATGCCTGCGGCGCGGAGATTCCCCGATGGATCCGCCTGCGCCTGCAAAGCTATGGTGACGACGTGGAATCGATCAAGTCCTTCGGCCTCGACGTCGTCGCTGCGCTGTGCGAGCGCCTGCATGCCGGCGGCGCGCCGGCCATGCACTTCTACACGATGAACCAGTCGGTGGCGACCCTCGCGGTGTTGCAGCGATTGGGCTGGGGTCCATGAAGGTCTGGCGCGTCGGTTGCAGGGTTGCAGCGTTGCTCGCGGTGGCATTCACCGCCGGCTGCGTTGTCCCGCCCGCCGCGCCCGGGTCACCCGGTTCCGAAGGCTCCGAAGCGGCTTCGACAGCCGATGCGGGCGCTTCTTCCACCGGTTTTTCCTGGCCCCGCCTGCGCCCACTCGCGCGCCAGCCCGCGACGCCGCCCGGTGCCGCGCCCCAGTCGGCCGTCGCAACGGTGAACTACGACATCTACAACTCGGAGTCGCCCGACGATGGCGTGCCAGGCGACACCGGCCCGCGGGAAGTGATCGAGCGCGGCAATGCCTCCTGGTACGGCATCGATTTTCACAACAAGAAGACGGCGAACGGCGAGCGCTTCGACATGAGCGCCATGACCGCGGCCCACAAGACCCTGCCCTTCGGCACCAAGGTGTGCGTGCGTAGCCTGGTCAACGGCAAGGAGGTACTGGTCCGAATCAATGACCGCGGCCCTTACGCCGCCGGCCGCATCATCGATCTCAGCCGTGCGGCCGCCGAGCAGATCGGCATGATAGGTTTGGGCTTCAAGCAGGTGTCGCTCTCGGTGATCGACCGCAAGGAGCAGCGCTGCGGCGGTGCCGCGGGTGATGCCGACGGCTTCGAGCCAGCGGCCTACACGCCGGCCGCACCCACCTCGAAGCGCAAGGCAACCCCCGAGACCGGCCCCAAGGCCATCAATCCGCGCCAGCGGCGCTGAGGCTTTCACGACTTCGCCTTCAACCGCATAACTGCGTTGGATCGCCTTGCCGTGCTACGGCACTGTCTGCGGCGCTCCGCCTTGTTCTGCGATTGAATGCAAAGCCGTACTAGCCAGCGCTGTCGAGAGTGAACGCGGCATGCCGGTCTTGCGCCAGCAAGTCCTTGAGCTGCTCCAGCGCCGGCTGCAACCGACCATTGAGCGTGTACGGCGGATTGATGAGGAACATGCCACTCGCCGGCAGCCCCGGGCGCTTCTGGTCGCCGGTCACGGTGGTCAACACCTTGCTCGACTTGACCGTCAGCGTCGCGTGCAGCCAGGACTTGCCCGCCTTCGTGGCCATGGTCTTGAGCCGGCGCGGCAGGTCGTGCGCCTCCGGCCGCGGAATGATCGGGTACCACACCGCATAGGTCCCGGTCGCAAAGCGCTTGAGCGATTCGCCAATCAGGTCCAGCACGCGGCCGTAGTCGGTCTTCATCTCGTAGCTCGGATCGCACAGCACC
Organism: Variovorax robiniae; assembly: GCF_037889955.1. NCBI lineage: Bacteria > Pseudomonadati > Pseudomonadota > Betaproteobacteria > Burkholderiales > Comamonadaceae > Variovorax > Variovorax robiniae. Next base: position 441,091 of record NZ_JBBKZS010000005.1, on the reverse strand, counting down.
AACGCGCGGCGCGATGGCGGCGGCAGGAACTTGGTGGCGCTGCCGAAGCCGTCCTCGCGCAGCACGGCGATCTGGCGGCCGGCTTCGAGCTGGGCGATGTTGGCGTCGAGCGTGCGCGCGTCGGTCGGATGCAGTTCGAACAGCTTGAGCTTGTCGTGCTCGCGCAGCAGGTGATGGGTGATGAAGGGCGAGCCGGGGTACACGCGTGCGCCGCCGTTCGGGTTGAAGTCGCGCACCAGGTCGAGGTAGGCCTGGATCGCTGGCGCCAACGGGGCGTCCGGCGTCGCGGCCGGCTTCGTGGATTTCTTTGCCGCGCCCTGGGCGGGCGCCGCAGCTGCAACTGGCGCCGCTTCCTGCTTGGGCGCCAGAAGGCGCAGGACGCCATCGGCCGCCTCGCCGCTGGTTCCGGCGTAGTCGCCATCGAGCCGGTAGAGGCCAGCGCCGGCGTGGGTGTCGACCACGGTGAGCGCGGTGTCCTTCTCGAGCAGGTGCTCCAGCGTGGCGATCAGCACCGTGTGCTTGAGCACATCGGCGTGATTGCCGGCGTGGAAGGCGTGGCGGTAGCTGAACATGTTGGAAGATCCCTGTCGGATGAATTTGGCAAACGCCGGGCCGCCGACATGTCACCTGATGACGGGTCGCGCGCTGCGTTCGGGAAAGCCCTCAATTTTGAGGCCTGCGAGGGTGTTAGGGCCGGATTTGCCTGAAATTGCTGTTCCTTCGTATAATCGAAGGCTTCGCAGCGCTTTTGTGGCCCCGCGGCGAAGAACCTGAGGGCACTGCGTCCTTGGTGCAACCCACCTAAGAGATTCCCGCCAGAGGAACGCCGACCGTGGAAAAGGGCCCGCCAAACCCTCTTCAAAAGAGAAAACTCATGACCAAAACGTTCAGCGCCAAGCCCGCTGACGTGACGCACGAGTGGTTTGTGATTGACGCGACCGACAAGGTCCTCGGACGAGTAGCCAGCGAAGTTGCTCTCCGTTTGCGCGGCAAACACAAGGCCATTTACACGCCTCACGTCGACACCGGTGACTTCATCGTCATCATCAACGCATCGCAACTCCGTGTCACCGGCGCCAAGCCGCTCGACAAGGTGTACTACCGTCACTCGGGCTACCCGGGCGGCATCACTGCGACGAACTTCCGCGACATGCAAGCCAAGCACCCGGGCCGCGCCCTGGAAAAGGCCGTCAAGGGCATGCTGCCCAAGGGCCCGCTCGGTTACGCGATGATCAAGAAACTCAAGGTTTACGGTGGCGCCGAGCACCCGCATACCGCCCAACAGCCCAAAGCGCTGGAAATCTAAGGAGCCTTGAGATGATTGGTGAATGGAACAACGGCACCGGCCGTCGCAAATCCAGCGTCGCCCGCGTGTTCCTCAAGAAGGGCACCGGCAAGATCACGGTCAATGGCAAGGACATCCAGGCCTATTTCGGCCGCGAGACCTCGATCATGATCGCGAAGCAGCCCCTGTACCTGACGAACCATGTCGAAACCTTCGACATCATGGTCAACGTCAACGGCGGCGGCGAATCGGGCCAGGCAGGCGCCACGCGCCACGGCATCACCCGTGCGCTGATGGACTACGACGCGAGCCTCAAGCCCGTGTTGAGCCAGGCCGGCTTCGTCACGCGCGATGCGCGTGAAGTCGAGCGTAAGAAGGTCGGTCTGCACTCTGCACGCCGCCGCAAGCAGTTCTCCAAACGCTAAGGCTTTGCTGCTGCGCCCCTCCATGGCGGCGTTGCAAATCCTCACCGGGCGCGAGCCCGGTTCCGGTTTGCGCCTTGCCCTGGAGCGGCTCGCGACGCAAATCCTCAGCGTTTGCCAGCGAAGCAAAGACTTTCGAAAAGACCGCCTTCGGGCGGTTTTTTATTGGTTGCAGTAGCATGACCCCATTGGCCGCTTGATCGGCCCCCCAACGGAGTTTCCATATGAGCGCTGTCGCTGAACAAATCCCCACCGAAATGCCCGCCCCGATCGTCTTCACCGACAGCGCGGCGGCCAAGGTGGCCGACCTGATCGCCGAGGAAGGCAATCCCGACCTGAAGCTGCGCGTGTTCGTGCAGGGGGGCGGTTGCTCCGGCTTCCAGTACGGCTTCACCTTCGACGAGATCACCAACGAAGACGACACCACCATGACCAAGAACGGTGTCTCGCTGCTGATCGATGCCATGAGCTACCAGTACCTGGTCGGCGCCGAGATCGACTACAAGGAAGACCTGCAAGGCGCCCAGTTCGTGATCAAGAACCCGAACGCGACCAGCACCTGCGGCTGCGGTTCGAGCTTCTCGGCCTGAAGCCCTTGCAACCGGCACTGCCTGTTCGAAAAAACCGCCTGAGGGCGGTTTTTTCTTGCCTGTCGTTCGCATGACCGCTGCATCCATCACCACGCACAAGAGCCTGCTCTGGCTAGTGGCCGTCGGCTTCTTCATGCAGACGCTGGATGCCACCATCATCAACACGGCGCTCCCGGCGATGGCGGCCAGCATGGGCGAGAGCCCCCTGCGGATGCAGTCGGTGATCGTGGCTTATGCGCTGACGATGGCGATGCTGATCCCGGCGTCGGGCTGGATCACCGATCGCTTCGGTGCCCGGCGTGTGTTCTTCGCGGCCATCGTGCTGTTCGTGCTCGGTTCGATCGGCTGCGCCATGTCGCGCGGGCTGGGGCAGTTGGTCGCGGCGCGGGTTCTCCAAGGCGCTGGCGGCGCGTTCCTGCTGCCCGTCGGACGTCTGGCGCTGCTGCGCACGGTGCCGCGCAGCGAATTCGTGCAAGCGATGAGCTTCGTCGCGATTCCCGGCCTGATCGGGCCGCTGCTGGGCCCGACGCTGGGTGGTTGGCTGGTGCAGTACGCGTCCTGGCACTGGATCTTCCTGATCAACGTGCCCGTGGGGCTGGCCGGCTGCATTGCCACGCTGAAGATCATGCCGGAGTTGCGCGCGGTGGCGCTGGGGCGCTTTGACGGCGTGGGCTACGCGTTGCTGGCCTTCGGGATGGTGGCGCTTTCGCTCGCACTCGACGGGGTCTCCGGACTCGGGCTGCACCAGGTCGGCGTCCTGCTGACGATGGTGTTCGGCTTTGCGAGCCTCGTGGCCTACTGGGCGCACGCCGCGCGCCGGCCCGACCCGTTGTTCTCGCCGGCGATGCTGCGGATACCGACCTTCAGCATCGGCCTGGCCGGCAACCTGTTTTCGCGCCTGGGCAGCGGCTGCATGCCCTTCCTGGTGCCACTGCTGCTCCAGGTCTCGATGGGTTATTCCCCCCTGCAAGCCGGCCTGACGATGCTGCCCATCGCCATGGCCGGCATGGCGATGAAGCGCATCGCCGCGCCATTGATCACGCGCTACCGCTACCGGCGGGTGCTGGTCGGTAATACCGTGCTGGTTGGCGGCTCCATGGCGACTTTCGCGCTGGCCGCGCCTGGGCAACCGCTGGCGTTGCTGTTGCTGCAGCTGCTCGTCTTCGGCGCCGTCAACTCGCTTCAGTTCACCGCCATGAACACTGTCACGTTGCGGGACCTGCCGCCGGACATGGCGAGCAGCGGCAACAGCCTGTTCTCGATGGTGCAGATGCTTGCCATGAGCCTGGCGGTGGCGGCGGCAGGCGTGGTCCTTGCGGGCTTCAACGAGCTTTTCGGCAAGGCGGCCCCGATCGATACGCTCCATGCGTTCCAGGCCACATTTGCCGGTATGGGCCTCATCACGATCGCATCGGCATTGATTTTCTGGCATCTACCGCCAGAGGCAAAGGTCGTCCAGCCTGAGCCGCCGGAGGTTTCGGGGCAAGGCTGAAATAGAAGTACACCCCCGGCGCCGCTGGCGCAACGGCGGCGTGCTTACGTCAAGCCGGATAAATCCCGCCGAGCACCCGGCCGCCGCGCGCACCCGTGACGCTGGCCAGGTTGCCTTGCTCGCGGCGGATGGCGGCGCGCGCCAGCCAGGCGAAGGCCGCGGCTTCGACCTGTTGCGGCGGCAAGCCGCGCTCGCTCGAACAGACAACCTCCAGGCCGGGCAGCAAGGCCCGCAAGCGCGCCATGAGGTGATCGTTCAGGGCGCCGCCCCCGCAAACGATCAATTCCTTGCTCTCGTTGCCGTGGCGCAGGACGTCCGCAGCGCAGGTGCTGGCGGTCAGTTCGGCCAATGTCGCCTGGACGTCGACCGGTGCCGCATCGCTGGCGGCACCCAGGTGCGTCGCCAGCCAGGCGGGGTTGAACAGGTCGCGCCCGGTGCTCTTGGGCGGCGCCTTGCCGAAGTAGGGGCTGCCGATCAGGCGGGCCAGCAATTCGGGCAGGACCTCGCCGCTGGCGCCCCATTGGCCGCCGCGATCGAAGGGCTCCCCGATGTGGCTCTGGCACCAGTGGTCCATCAACGCATTGCCGGGGCCGCAATCGAAGCCGAGCACTGTCTGCCGGGCGGCACGGGTGGCGGGCAGCAGGCTCAGGTTGGCAATGCCGCCGATGTTGAGCACCGCGACCGCGTGGTCCGGATGGCCGAACAGGGCGCGATGAAAAGCCGGAACCAGGGGGGCCCCCTGGCCGCCCGCGGCCACGTCGCGGCTGCGGAAGTCGGCCACCACGTCGATGCCGGTCCATTCGGCCAGGGCCGCCGGGTTGTTGATTTGCAGGGTGTAGCCGGTTTCGTCGAATTCGCCGGGGCGATGCCGCACGGTCTGTCCGTGGGCACCGATGGCGCGCACCGCGCTTGGCGGCAGGCCCGTGTCGGCCAGCAATTGCTGCACGACGGAGGCGTAGATCCTGGCCAGGCCATTGCCTGCCAAGGCGGCGCGGTGCAACTCGTCGTCGCCGTGGGGGAGGTTGAGTGCGAGGAGTTCAGCCCGCAGCGCGACCGGAAAATGGGCCGTGGCATGGGCCTTCACCGCGATGTGGCCGCCAGTGAAGTCGGCCAGCACGCCGTCCACGCCGTCGAGCGAGGTGCCAGACATCAAGCCGATGAAAAGATCCTCGGCCATGGCGGGACGAGAGGACTGGTTCAGTCGGCGCTCGCCTGGACGACCGAGAATGCCGCCGCCAACTCGGTCCGCGTGGCCTTGGCGATGCGCTCGAATGCCTGCCGCGATGAAGCTGCGATCGGCGTGCCGCCGCCCTGGTCGGCGATGGTGGAGGGATCGGCGTAGTCACCGTTCACCCGGTATTCGAAGTGCAGGTGCGGGCCGGTCGACCAGCCGGTCATGCCGACGGCGCCGATGAACTGGCTCTGCGTCACAGGCTGGCCGACCTTGACGTCGATGCGGCTCAGGTGGGCGTAGACCGTGCTCTGGTTGTTGCGATGGTTCAGGATCACCATGTTGCCGTAGCCGCTTTGCACGCCGGCAAACTCGACCACGCCGTCGCCCACCGCGCGCACGCCGGTGCCGATGGGGGCCGAGAAATCGATCCCGCGATGCTGGCGCCAGTCATTGAAGATCGGGTGCACGCGCGCCGCGAAGCCGCTGGTGATGCGCGAATATTCCACCGGCGAACTCAGGAAGGCCTTGCGCAGGCTGTCGCCGTTCGGGCGGTAGTAACCACCCTTCTTGCCGGGCTCCTGGAACCACAGGGCCTGGTACAGCTTGCCGGCGCTTTCGAACTCGGCCGACAGCACGCGGCCGCTGCGCATCAGTTGGCCATCGGCTTCGAAGGACTCGTACACCACGGCGAAACGATCGCCGTTGCGCAATTGGCGGATGTCGATGTCGGTGCCGAAGATGTCGGCAAGCTGGCTGGCGACGCCGTCGGGAATGCGGGCTTCGCCGGTGGCGGCGAGCAGCGAGGTGCGCACCATGCCGCTGGCCAGGCGCGTGCTCGGCGTCAGCGGGTCGGTTTCGGTCTTCAGGGCGAAGCCGCTGGGGGTGCGGGAGATGACGATGCGCTTGAAGTTGCCGTCGGCATCGGGAATCCACCGGGCGCTGAGCTTCTGGAGCTGGTTGTCTTGCCCGGCTTCGGCCGTGACGGTGCGGCCGGGGCGGCTGAAAAGTGCTGCGCGGGCGTCGGCGTTGGCGCGAATGAAGGCTGCCGCACGCGTGTCGGCCAGGCCCAGTCGCTTGAACAGGGCTTCAGCGGTGTCGCTGGAGCGGGTCAGGTCGCTGCGAAACAGCGTGAAACCGAATGCATCGAGCGCATCGGTCTGGGCTTCGACGGGCAGCGGCGCCACGGCTTCGAGCACCTGACGGACGGGCTGGTCGCCCGGGTCGGTGCCGAGGGCGGCCACCGCGAAGGCACCGCCGCCGGCGCACAGAAGCATCGCCGCGATGGCTGCGGTGATCTGCTTCGGATATGTCCGGAATGTGTGAGCCACGCGAGAAGCAAGCAACTCCTCGGCAGCAAGAATGCCTTTGATCAACTTGAGTCAGTCCAAAATTCTGTTCAGCCAACCCGCGCTGAAAAGGCCTCGGTCACGGAGGCGGCAGAGCGGTGCGGAAGGCGCGCCGCTTAGAATCCGGCGCTCGAAAGTCGGGCTGAGTATAGCTTCGGCAGTACTCTAGTCAGCCGAAAAAACCCAATGACCGCCAATTCTGTTACATCCCCAAGTCTGTCAAAAGGTGTAGGACAAGCGCTGGAGGTGTCGCTGCGCGGCGCTGACGAGCTGTTGCCGCAGGACGAATGGATCCGCAAGCTCCAGCGTTCCGAAGCCACCGGGCAGCCGCTACGCATCAAGCTCGGGCTGGACCCGACCGCCCCCGACATCCACATCGGCCACACCGTGGTGCTGAACAAGATGCGCCAGTTGCAGGATCTCGGGCACACCGTGATCTTCCTGATCGGCGACTTCACCACCACCATCGGCGACCCCTCCGGCCGCAACAGCACGCGCCCGCCGCTGACGCGCGAGCAGATCGAGGCCAACGCCCAGACCTACTACCGCCAGGCCAGCATGGTGCTGGACCCGGACCGGACCGAGATCCGCTACAACTCCGAATGGAGCGACCCGCTGGGCGCCCGCGGCATGATCCAGCTGGCCGCGAAGTACACCGTCGCCCGGATGATGGAGCGCGACGATTTCAGCAAGCGCTTCAAGGCGGGCCAGTCGATCTCGGTGCACGAGTTCCTGTATCCGCTGATGCAGGGCTATGACTCGGTGGCGCTCAAGTCCGACCTGGAACTCGGCGGTACCGACCAGAAGTTCAACCTGCTGGTCGGACGCCACCTCCAGCAGGAATATGGGCAAGAGCCGCAGTGCATACTCACTATGCCCTTGCTCGAAGGGCTCGACGGCGTCGAGAAGATGTCCAAGAGCAAGAACAACTACATCGGCATCAGCGAGGACGCGCCGACGATGTTCGCCAAGGTGCTGTCGATTTCGGACGTGCTGATGTGGCGCTGGTACACGCTGCTGAGCTTCAAGTCGCTCGCGGAAATCGAGGCGTTGAAGGCCGAGGTCGAGGCGGGGCGGAACCCGAAGGACGCCAAGGTGGCGCTGGCCAAGGAGATCACGGCCCGCTTCCACAGCGCCGCGGCGGCCGATGCGGCCGAGCAGGACTTCAACAACCGCAGCAAGGGCGGCATCCCCGACGAGATTCCGGAGCGCACGGTGACGGGCGCGCCGATCGGCATTGCCCAGTTGCTGAAGCAGGCCGGCCTGGTGGAATCGAACGGCGAGGGCAATCGCATGATCGACGGCGGCGGCGTGCGCGTCGATTCGACGGTGATCAGCGACAAGGGCCTGAAGCTGCCCGCCGGCAGCTATGTGCTGCAGGTGGGCAAGCGCAAGTTCGCGCGGGTACTGTTGAGTTAGCGAACGACGACGGTCACGCGACGGTTGCGCGGCTCGTCCACGTCGGGGCCGGTGGGCACGGCCTGGTCCCGCGACCCGCGGCCGACCGCCTCGACGCGATTCGGCGGGAATCCTTTCTGGATGAGCATGTCGCGCACCTGCGAGGCGCGCTGCAACGACAGCGTGTCGTTCTGGGCGGCCGAGCCCGTGGTGTCGGTGTGACCGGTAACCACGATGTCGCCGCCGCTGCGCGCGACCGCCGCCACGAGCAGGTTTTGCAGGTCTGATTGAGATGCCGCTGCAAGCGCGGTGCCGCCCGCCTCGAAGTACAGGGTGTAGCGCTCGGCCTTGGGCGGCGCCATGTCGAACAGCGTCCCATTGGCCTTGCGGACCTTGGCCGGGTCGGCCTGGTCCACCACCGGTGGGCCGCTGGCGCCCAGGGCCGCCTCGGCACGCTCGAAGGGCTTCGCCAAGACTTTTTCGCCACCCTTCGATGCCACGACCACGGCCGAGGGCGTGCCGTCTTCCTGGGGCAACAGCACGACGCGCGTACCCGGTGTGGAGCAGGCGGCCAGCAAGACCGCACAGCACGCGGCCAGGCAAAGACTGATTCGCCGATGGATCATTGGGGCTCTACCTCGACGATGAAGTCGGTGCCCCGGATACCGATGGTCGCGGTCTGGGTTTCAATGCGCACTGCATCGGGATGGGTCTTGCCGATCAGGCCGGTGATCATTCGAAGCGAGCCGCGCAGCAGCGCCACCAGGACATTGCCGTCCTGCGTGGTGGACTCGTAACTGAAGCCCTTGAGATCGAGCCGCGAGGACGGGCCGATCACGAGCGTGGTGCCATCCCGCAAGACGACGCTGGCGCCGGAGTCGGGGCCGGTCACCACGCGCTCGACAGGTGACACCTCTTCGCCCGTGCGGGCGGCGCGCATCACGCCGTTGGCGTCGAGTAGCTTGACGTCGCCGCGCAGGTTCTTGACGAAGCCGGCATGTGCTGGTGCGGCGGCCGGCGATGGCGCGGCGGGCGTTTGTGCAGATGCGGTTGCTGCTGCGCAGACCAGTGCGGCCAGGGCCAGGCTAGTTCTGAATTTCACGAATACCCCCTTCTCTCTGTTCATCGAGCTTGTATCTGTCGATGGTAAGCGACCTTGGGGCGGTCTGTCGCCGGACATAATCGTGTCTTGAGGCCTCCTTCTGCGTCCAGTGCCCTCCAACGACTCCCTTTCCCAGGCAACTTCCGCATCCGCGCCGCTGAGCCCGGCGGCATGGTTGCGCTGGTCGATCGCGGTGGCCTTGCTCACCATCGTGCTCAAGGGGATGGCAGGCTACGTGACGAATTCGATGGGCCTGATCTCGGATGCGATGGAGTCCTTCGTGAACCTGGCGAGCGCGATGTTTGCGCTGGCCATGGTGACCATTGCCGCGCGGCCGGCCGATGCGGACCATCCCTATGGCCATCACAAGGCGGAGTACTTTTCTTCCGGCTTCGAGGGCGTGCTGATCGTCGGCGCGGCGCTGGCGATTCTCTGGGTTTCCGTGCAACGCCTGCTGGCGCCGCAACCGGTGGAGCAGATCGGCTGGGGGCTGGCGTTGGCGATCGCCAGCTCGGGCTTCAATGCGGCGTTGGCCTGGGCCTTGTTCCGGGCGGCGCGGGCGCATCGCTCGATTGCGCTCGAAGGCGACGCGCGGCACCTGATGGCGGATGTGTGGACCTCGGCCGGCGTCGTGGTCGGCATCGGGGCGGTGCATTTCACCGGCTGGCTCTGGCTGGACCCGCTGCTGGCGATCGGCGTGGCGCTCAACATCGTGCGCGAAGGCGTCCGGCTGGTGTGGCGCTCTTCCCAGGGGCTGATGGACCAAGCGCTCGATGCCGATTCTCAGGCTGCGCTGATGGCCACGCTCGATCGCTTCAAGGCCACGGTGCCGGAGGGCGCGCTGGTGCGCTTCGACGACATCGTGACGCGCGGCGCGGCCCAGCGCCGCTTTGCCGATCTCCACATGCATGTGCCGGGCGACTGGTCGCTGCAGCGTGCGGCAGACTTGCGCGACGGGCTCGAGCAGTCGCTGATGGACGCGGTGCCTGGCCTGCGCGTGACGATCCAGTTGCTGCCGCTCGGTATGGAGGCGCGGGCCACGCAAATCGAGGACACGACGGGATGAAGGCATTGCTGCAGCGGGTGCGCGAGGCGCGGGTGGAAATCGGTGGACAGACCGTGGGGCGGATCGACGGCGGGCTGCTCGTGCTGCTGTGCGCCGAGCGCGGCGACGGCGATGCGGTGGCGGACCGCCTGCTGGCCAAGATCTTGAAGCTGCGCATCTTTTCCGATGACGCAGGCAAGATGAATCGCAGCGTGCAGGACGTGGGCGGCGGGCTGCTGATCGTCAGCCAGTTCACGCTGGCGGCCGATGTCAGCGGCGGCAACCGGCCGAGCTTCACGCAGGCGGCGCCGCCGGACGAGGGGAAGCGGCTGTACGACTACTTCGTGTCGCAGGCCTGTGCCGTGCATACGCTGGTCGCGACGGGCGAGTTCGGCGCCGACATGCAGGTGCACCTGGTCAATGACGGGCCGGTGACGATTCCGTTGCAGATGGCGTAATTGATCAGTAGGGGTTCTTGATGCCCAGGCCGGCGAGGATCTCGATCTCGCGCGCCTCCATCTCCTCGGCATCCTCTTCGCTGGTTTCGTGGTCCCAGCCTTGCGCGTGCAGCGTGCCGTGCACCAGCAGGTGGGCGTAGTGCGCGGCCAGCGTCTTGCGCTGCTCTTTCGCTTCGCGCGCGACCACCGGGGCGCACAGCACCAGGTCGGCCATGACCAGCGGGTTCTGCGCATAGTCGAAGGTCAGCACGTTGGTCGCGTAGTCCTTGCCGCGGAACTCGCGGTTCAGGCGTTGGCCTTCGTCGGCGTCGACGATGCGCACCGTGATCTCGCCGTCGCAGTCGAGTGCATGGCGGATCCAGCGCGTGACGCTGTGGCGCGGCAGGGCGGCGCGATGCCGCTCCACGCCCTTGAAGCGGCCGAACTGCAGCGACAGCGAAAGGTCCGAAAGCAGCCGGCGGCTCATCGCGGGTCGGCGCGCTTGCGCTGGTTGTCGTAGGCGTCGACGATGCGCGCGACGAGTGGATGGCGCACCACGTCGGCCGAGGTGAAGCGCGTGATCGCGATGCCCTTGACGCGCCGCAGCACGCGCTCGGCATCGATCAGGCCGCTCAGTTGGTGCTTGGGCAGGTCGATCTGGCTCACGTCACCGGTGACCACGGCCTTGGCGCCGAAGCCGATGCGGGTGAGGAACATCTTCATCTGCTCCTGCGTGGTGTTCTGCGCTTCGTCGAGGATCACGAAGGCATTGTTGAGCGTGCGGCCGCGCATGAAGGCGAGCGGCGCGATCTCCAAGGCATTGCGCTCGAAGGCCTTCTGCACCTTGTCGAAGCCCATGAGGTCGTAGAGCGCGTCGTACAGCGGGCGAAGGTAGGGGTCGACCTTCTGCGACAGGTCGCCGGGCAGGAAGCCGAGGCGCTCGCCGGCCTCGACCGCGGGTCGTGTGAGGACGATGCGCTGCACGGCGCTGCGCTCCAGTGCATCGACGGCACAGGCCACGGCCAGGTAGGTCTTGCCGGTGCCGGCGGGGCCGATGCCGAAGGTGATGTCATGGGCCGCGATGTTCTCGAGGTAGTTGGCCTGCGTCGGGGTGCGGGCGCGAAGGTCGGCGCGGCGCGTGACCAGCATCGGGCCGGGCTCGCCGTCGTCGGTCATGCCGGAGTCGCTGGCGAGTGTGAGTTGCACGACGGCAGGGTCGATGACGCGGTCGGCGATCTCGTACAGCGCCTGCAAGACGTCCATGGCCTGCTCGGCCTGGGCCTTGGCGCCTTCGACCTTGAACTGCTCGTGGCGGTGCGCGACCTTGACGTCGAGCGCTTCCTCGATGCGGCGCAGGTGCTCGTCGAGCGGCCCGCAGAGATGGCTCAGGCGGGCGTTGTTGAGCGGCTTGAAGGTGTGACGGATGATCAAGTTGATAATTCCGATCCACTTTCAAATCAGGCCGATGACCTGTCGCGTCTCGGCCTGATTTGAAAGTGGATCTTTTTAAAAGGCACGAAGAAGGGCTCCGATGATAGGCAAGTTGACCGGCACGCTGGCCGAACGCAATCCACCGCAGGTGGTGGTGGACTGCAATGGGGTCGGCTATGAAGTCGATGTGCCGATGAGCACCTTCTACAACCTGCCGCAAACGGGCGCGCGGGTGTCGCTGCTGACGCACTTCGTGGTGCGCGAGGATGCGCAGATTCTCTTTGGCTTCGGCACGCCGGAGGAGCGGATGGCGTTCCGGCAGTTGATCAAGATCTCCGGCATCGGGCCTCGCATGGCGCTTGGCGTGTTGTCGGGACTGAGCGTGGCGGAGCTGGCGCAGGTGGTGACGCTGCAGGACGCGGGTCGGCTGGTCAAGATTCCGGGTATCGGCAAGAAGACGGCCGAGCGCTTGTTGCTGGAACTCAAGGGCAAGCTGGGCGCTGATATCGCGCTGCCCGCGCATGCTGCGAGCGATTCGCAGGCCGACATCCTGCAGGCCTTGGTGGCGCTCGGCTACAGCGACAAGGAAGCGGCCGCGTCGCTGAAGGCGCTGCCGAAGGATGTCGGCGTGAGCGAGGGCATCAAGCTGGCGTTGCGGGCGTTGGCCAAGTAGCTTGAGACGGCGCTCATTTGTGCAGCTTTTCGCCCCGCGCGAGCATCGCGACGAATTGCGCGATGCGCTTGGCTCGCGTCTCGGGCTTCTTCGCGGTCTGTGCCCGGAACAGCACGGCATAGCGATTGGTTGAATCGAGGGTCGCGAAGAAGGCCGCCGCGCGAGGCTCGGCATCGAGCGCGGCTTGCAGGTCTGCTGGGACGGCCGACGTGCGGGCGCCGTCGTAGGCAGCGTCCCATCGGCCATCCGCCTTCGCGCGATCGATCTCGGCCTGGCCGGCGGGCTGCATGCGACCGGCCTGCGCCAGCTTCATCGCCTTTTCGCAGTTGATCTTCGACCAGATGCTGCGCGACGCCCGCGGCGTGAAGCGCTTGAGCCAATAGTGGTCTCCCTCGGACTGGCTGCGCGCATCGATCCAGCCATGGCACAGCGCGAGGTCGAGCGCTTCGGCGTAGGTGAGGGTCTTGCGATCGGCGCCCTTCTTTGCGAGGCGCAGCCAGACGCCGGTCGACTTGGCATGGTGGCGCCGCAGCCAGGCGGCCCACTTCGCGGCGGACGCGCACTCGAGGATGGGCTCGTCGTGGATCACCGCGGTGTCAGGGCACCCACCAGTACCGCAAGGCATGGAAATAGATCGGCGCCGCGAAGATCACCGAGTCCAGGCGGTCCAGCATGCCGCCGTGGCCTTCGATCATGGAGCCCCAGTCCTTGACGCCGCGGTCGCGCTTGATGGCCGACATGACGAGGCCGCCGAAGAAGCCCATCACGCAGATCGTGAGCGCCATCAGCGCGGCCTGCCAGGGCGTGAACGGCGTGGCCCAGGACAGCGCGGCGCCCAGGGCGGTGGCGCTGGCCACGCCGCCGATCAGGCCTTCCCAGGTCTTGGAGGGCGACAGCTCCGGCGCGACCTTGCGCTTGCCGAAGAGCTTGCCCCACACGTACTGCAGCACGTCGCTGCCCTGCACCACGATGACGAGGAAGGCGATCAGCAGCAGGTTGCGGCCTTCGAAGCCGGGGATCTGCAAGGTGAGCAAGGCCGGCACATGGCTGATGCAGAACACGCAAACCATCAGACCCCACTGGATCTTGGATGTGCGTTCCAGGAAGCGCCGCGTGTCGCCGCCCACGGCCGCGAGGATCGGCAGCACCAGGAAGGCATAGACCGGGATGAAGATCTGGTAGAGCCCGTACCAATCGATCCAGATCAGGAAGTACTGCACCGGCAGCGCGATGAAGAAAGCGAGCGCGATCGCATGGTGGTCGCCGCGCCGCGTGTAGGCCAGGCTGATGAATTCGCGCAGCGCGTAGAAGGAAATCAGGTAGAACAGCACGATCACGCCGCCCTTGCCGAAGGCGAAGGCCAACCCGATGACCGCGACCATCACCCACCATGCGTTGACCCGGGAGTTCAGGTTGTCGATGACGGCATTGGGCTGCCCCTTGGCCACGCGCCACTTGAGCAACGCGCCGATGGCGGAGGCCAGGATCAGCACGCAGGCGACGCCGCCGAACAGCGTGATCGTTGTTTGTGTCGAGGTCGCGGTGTTCATGCGGCGGTTGCCTCTTCCCGGTCATATTCCGGCCGCAGGTCGAGCATCGCGGCGCGAGCGCGGGCGATGAAGCTGTTCTTGTCCTCCCCCTCGGCCAGCACGATCGGCGCGCCGTAGCGCACCGTGCAGGCCAGCGGGATCGGTACCAGCGTGCCCTTGGGCAGCACGCGCTTCAAGTTCTCGATCCACACCGGCACCAGCCGCACGTTGGGGCAGGCGCGCGCCAGGTGATAGAGGCCGCTCTTGAGCGGCAGCAGCACCTCGTCGCCCATGTTGCGCGTGCCTTCCGGGAACATGATGAGCGAATCGCCGGCCTGCAGCGCATCGGCCATCTGTTGCACCGGGTTGCTGCCGTCGGCGGAGCCGTCGCGCTTGATCATCAGCGCGTTGAACACCTGCTCGCCGACGAAGCGACGCCCGTTCGATGCGAGCCAGTAGTCCTGACCGGCCACCGGGCGCGTGATGGCGCGCAGGTCGGGCGGCAGCGTGGCCCAGAGCAGCACGAAGTCGCCATGGCTGGTGTGGTTGGCGAAGTAGAGCGTCTGCTCGGCCTTCGGCGTGGTGCCGCTCCAGATGGCGCGCACGCCGGTGAGCAGCTTGGCGATGCCGACGATCAGCCACGCCGTGACGATGGCCGCGAACTTGCGGCTTTCCCTCTGCACGGATGCGTTCATGAATTAACCCTCTCCCTTTGAATCATCGTTGTCGTCTTCTTGTGGTTCATTGCAGGTCCTGCGTCAGCAAGGCCAGCAGCAGCATCGCGGCTTGGCAGGCGACCGTGATGCCATGCCGCTGCAGCAACTGGCGCGTGCCGAGCACACGATCGGCCAGCGAGCGCGAGGCATCGGGCAACTGGCGCACGCCGATGCGGCTCAAGGCCGTGTCGAGCGCGGGCATCGACGTGATGGTGCCGTGCGCGAGTCCTTCGAACAGGCCGGCGTCGAAGCGCAGGCGCAGCGCGAGGTAGCGTTCCAGCACACCGATGATCGCCACGGCGCCCAGGCCCATGCAGGAGGTGAGCGAGAGCGAGCGCGCGGTGAGGCCGAGCACGCCGATCGCGATGCCGCTCATCGCCAGGCCGAGTGCGGCGATGCCGCCTGCCGCACGCAGCAGGCTCGCCGTGGTGGCGCACAGGGCGCGGTCGTTGTCGGTCATGCCTTCAGTACTGTCGCACGAGGTTCAGGAGTCCTGTGCATCGTTTTCGCTGATGGCTTGCGCCAGCGCGGTGCGCCAGGCCGGGCGCAGAACGATCTGCGGGCGGGTCTGCCGCACCAGTTCCTCGGCGTCCGCGAGCGCCTGCGCCACCTTCGCATCTCGCGCATGCGCGGCGATCCAGCCGACCAGCGACGCGGCACTGCGCGAGAAGCCGAGTGCGCAGCAGATCCAGACGGTGCCGCCCGCGCGATGTTGAGCCTCGATGATCAGCGCGGCGCGCCGCAAATGCTCAGGGGAGGGCACGACCAGGTCGAGCATCGG
The DNA here is from genome assembly GCF_037889955.1 of Variovorax robiniae. NCBI lineage: Bacteria > Pseudomonadati > Pseudomonadota > Betaproteobacteria > Burkholderiales > Comamonadaceae > Variovorax > Variovorax robiniae. Next base: position 425,670 of record NZ_JBBKZS010000005.1, on the reverse strand, counting down.
CAGGCAGTGCGCGCCCGCGCCGGCGGGCAACTGCAATTCGGCGCTGAGGCTGACCAGGCGCGGCTTGCCGGCGGCCAGCCATTCCACGAAATCGGGAATGCGGCCGAGCCAGAGACCGGGCAGGACTTCGGAGTACGCCCGCATCCTGCGTGTCCAGATCATGGCGTTGAGCGCCGCGCCGGCGCGGTAGGGCAGCAGCAGCCAGCGCGCCGCCCAGGCCATGCGTCCACGGGCGTTCATCTGGAAGCCGCGTGCGCCGAAGCCGAGGTAGTTGAGTGACACCAGCGCCAGCGAAGCTGCCGGCCAGCCTAGCCACAGTGCGCCGCCGCCCAGCATCAGGGCAGATGCCAGGCAGGCCGCGGCGCCGATGGCGTAGAAGCCCGCCAGCTTCCAGCGTTGCGGATCGCGTGCGAGCGCCCAAACGCGCGGCATCGAGGGCACGCGTTCCAGCGGCCACAGCCACACGCAAAACAGGCCCAGCAAAGCGCCCGTGGGAATGTCGAGGAAGTGATGCTGCCATGTCGTCAGCACCGAGGCGCAAATGGCAAATGTCCACAGGTGCAGCACCAGCCGCGCCCATGCGTTGCGAATCAGGCGCTGGTACCAGTCCCACAGGATCACGGCCAGCGCGATGTGCAGGGAAGGCGCCTGGTTGAAGGGCTTGTCGAATCCGCGCAGCGCATTGAACAGGAAGGCCGACGCGCCGTCGACCGGCGGCTGGCCGAAGCTGAATTGCAGCGGCCACAGCACGAAGCAGGTGACGGCGATGACGGTGGCGCTCAGCAGGCGCAGCGCATGGCGATCGACCACATGCTTGCTTCGCCCGAAGAAGAGCGACAACGCATAGAAGACGTTGATGGTCCAGTAGGGGAAGATCGTCCACGGCCAGAACGGGATCTCGCGTTCCCATTCGAATGCCGCGCTCGGCACGTGGGCGCGCGTGGTGGCCCACCAGTTGGCGAAGCCGTAAGTGGCATAGAACAGCGGCCCGAGCAGCACGAGCCACGCCGCGGCGCGTTTCCAGGGGCGCCCGGCGCTGCGGATCATCGTCCAGTCCGTGCCGCCAGCGACACGGTGAAGATGCCCCACTCGTCCACCCGCTGCGTGATCTTCTTGAAGCCCGCGGACTCGACGAGTTGGTCCATCTCCGCCTGCGTGCGGCGTCGCATGACCCAGGCCTGGCCCTGTCGATGGCTGGTAAGCGCCCGCGCGATCATTTCGAGTTGCGGATGCCACGGCTGGCCGGTGTAGACGAGGTAGCCGCCGTCTTCCACCGCATCGCCGACGCCGGCCAGCGAGCGGCTGACCATCTCGTTGTCGGGGAAGAGTTCATAGAGGCCGGAGACGACCGCGAGCGTAGGGCGCGGCGTGACGCCCGCGAGGCTCAGGCGGTCGAATGCATCGGCCTGCACGAACTGGGCGATGTCCTGCAACTCCTTCTCGGCGATGAGCGCGCGCCCGTCGCGCACGTTGATGTCGCTGTAGTCGCGCAGCAGCACCGAAGTGACCTTGATCGGGCTTGCCTTCACCGCGTCCAGCACATAGCGGCCATGGCCGGCGGCGATGTCCATGAGGCGCACGTCGCGATGCTTCTCGGCCAGGCGCTCCATGGCTTCGCGCAGCAGTTCCTCGACATGGATCTTGCGCTGGCGGATGCCGCGCCAGCCGATGGACTGGAGGTAGGTCTTGTCGATGGCGCGGCCGAGCGGTCCCTTGCCCTGCGGTGTGTTGCGGTAGACGTAGTCCAGCGTGCTGCCGGAATCGAAGCCGGTCTGGTGGCCGAGCGCGACGCCGCTGGACAGCATGCCGCCCACGCGCAGGCCGGCACGCGTCAGGGCCCAGTACGCGCCGCGTGGGGACATCGGTGACAGGGGTTCGGCCAGTGCGCGCGACTCGTCGGCGGTATCGCCGCGCAGATGAGCCTCGCGTCGGTCGACGCGCATCAGCGGCTGGTCGAACAGTTGCAGCACGAAGGCGCGAATGGCCGCCACGGCGGGGGCACGGCCCTTCTCGCCGAGCGTGTCGTGGAAGAAGTCGGGCAGTTCCATCTTCGTCTTGGTCGCGCTGCCGAGCCGCTTGAAGAATTCGTGTTGCGGCTTGTGGTGCACGACCCAGTCGGCGCCGGAGATCAACAGTTGCACGGGCTGCGTGATCGCGTTGGCATCCGCCACGATGCGGTCGGCCGCTTCGTAGAGACCGAGCAGGATGTTCACCGCGATGGGGCGGGAGATCAGCGGGTCGCTGTTGTAGCTGGCGATGCGTTCCGGGTCGTGCGTCAGGAACTTGGCCTTGACGTAGCTGTTGACGAAGAACAGGCCGCGCAGCTTGTGCATCAGGCCCAGGCCGGCGCGCGCGAAGGGCACGTACAGCTTGACCTTGAAGGCCGGCGAGGCGAGCGTGAGGCCGCGCACCTTGGGCGCGTAGTCGTGCGCCCAAGTCGCGATGAGCACGGCGCCCACGCTCTGCGCGATCACGTGGATGTCTTCCGGTGGCACGCCGTAGGCCTTGCCGATGTGTTGGATAAAGGTCTGCACGTCGCGCACCGAGGTCGCGAAGCTCGGGCTGTAGCCGCGCTGGCCCGGCGACTTGCCATGGCCGCGTGCATCCCACGCATAGAAGTCGAAATCGGGCAGGTCGAGTTCGTCGACCAGGTGCGCCATGCGCGCGCCGTGTTCATGACCGCGGTGGAACAGGACGATGGCGCCGCGGCGCACGGCTCCGGTGGCGGGCCAGCGACGGTAGAAAAGAGAGACGCCGTCGTGGGTCGCGAAGTGCTGCTCCTGGGCAGCGCGTGGAGTGGTCATGTTCTTGTGGAGCGAGCTGGCGGGATTCTCATGGATTTCCTGGGCGTGCGGCGGGCTCGGCCAGCGCACGGCGGACGCGGTTCACGATGGTCCATGCGACGCCAGCGGCGAGCAAGGGCATAAGCCACGAAACGGCTTGGGGCATGGGCCAGCCAAGCGCCACGTACAGGCCCAGCGCACCGAAGGCGAAGGCCCGGTCGCTCTTGCCCAGCGGACCGTCGTAGCGGCGCGAGGCGCCGACCGTTGGCCCGAGCGCACCGGCGAACTCGCTCAGGCCCGCGAGCACGATCACCGTGCCGACCCAAAAGGGGCTGAACGGCGCGACGAGTGCAAAGGGCAGGTACAGCGCCGCGTCGGAGACCACGTCGGTCAGTTCGTTGAGGAAGGCGCCGAGCCGGCTTTGCTGGTGGTGTTCCCGAGCCAGCATGCCATCGATGGCATTGAAGGCCATGCGGACCAGCATCCAGATCGGCACCAGCGCGAAGGCGGCTGCGGCGGGCCGCGCGAAGAAGAGCCAGAGCCCCAGCGCCACGGAGATGGCGCAGGCGAGCAGCGTGACCTGGTTGGCCGTGGCGCCTGAAGCGTGCAGTCGCTTCACCAGCGGCCGCAGCAAGGCCTGAAAACGCGGCTTCAGCTTATAGATCGACACGTAACTTTTCCCATCCTCGCCCTTATTGGAGCGGCATTCTGCCTGTGAGTCATCTGGCTAAACTGCCGTACACGCCTATCACTTATGACCATCCAGACCGATGACTTCGCCCCGGCCCCGCAACGCGTGGTCTCCGCCGCTCCCGCTTCGCCCAACGAGGAAGCCATCGAGCGGGCACTGCGGCCCAAGCTGCTGCAGGAGTATGTCGGCCAGGCCAAGGTGCGCGAGCAGTTGGAGATCTTCATCGGCGCTGCCCGCAAGCGCGAGGAAGCGCTGGACCACGTGCTGCTGTTCGGCCCGCCCGGCCTGGGCAAGACCACGCTGAGCCACATCATCGCGGCCGAGTTGGGCGTGAACCTGCGCCAGACCTCCGGCCCGGTGCTGGAGAAGCCCAAGGACCTGGCGGCGCTGCTGACCAACCTCGAGCGCAACGACGTGCTCTTCATCGACGAGATCCATCGGCTGAGTCCGGTGGTCGAGGAAATCCTCTATCCCGCGCTGGAGGACTACCAGATCGACATCATGATCGGCGAGGGTCCGGCGGCACGCAGCATCAAGCTCGACCTGCAGCCCTTCACGCTGGTTGGCGCCACCACCCGCGCCGGCATGCTGACCAACCCGCTGCGCGATCGCTTTGGCATCGTGGCGCGGCTGGAGTTCTACACGGCCGAAGAGCTGGCGCACATCGTGCGGCGCAGCGCGGGGCTGCTGAAGGTGGCGATGGACGAGGCCGGCGGCTTCGAGATCGCGCGCCGCTCGCGCGGCACACCGCGCATCGCCAACCGCCTGCTGCGGCGCGTGCGCGACTATGCCGAAGTGAAGGGCGACGGGCGCATCACCGAAGCAATCGCTCACAAGGCACTGGCCATGCTCGACGTCGATCCGCAAGGCTTCGACCTGATGGACCGCAAGCTGCTGGAGGCCGTGATCCACCGCTTCGACGGCGGCCCTGTAGGGCTGGACAACGTGGCGGCCAGCATCGGCGAGGAGCGGGAAACCATCGAGGACGTGATCGAGCCCTACCTGATCCAGCAGGGCTACCTGCAGCGCACGCCGCGCGGGCGCATCGCGACGTTGGCGGCGTACCGGCACCTGGGGGTGGCGCCGCCATCGCGCGACGGCGACATGTTCGGCACGACCTGAATGCGGCAAGTCGTCGAAGGCGTCGAGGAGTTCCGCGCGTCCTGGCGCAGCAGCGTCGGCGCATTGCTTGTGTTCCTGTGCCTGATCGCCATCGGGTTGGGCTGGATTGCCGTGTCGACGGGCGCCTACGGATGGTCGGTTGGCGCCATCGCTCTCGCATGGGTGGTATGGCTGCTGGGTCGCCAGTTGCGGGGCGCACGCGTCGTGCTGCGGGTTGAACCGCGGGGCCTCGGCGGGTACTGGTTGAAGGATCTCCTCGTGCCGTGGTCCGAGATCGCCGATCTGCGCGAAGAATCGGTCCAGGGCAATTCGCAACTGGTGATGCAACTGTTGCCAGGCGCGGCCTCGGCCCAGCCGACGGCGCGCTGGTTGAGCGGCCGCAAGCTGGAGCGTCGATTGCCCTTGGGCGCGCTCACGGCGACAGAGCGACGAGCCGCGGTCGAGGCTGCCTTGCGAGCGTTCCTCCGGCATGGCGGCGCGAACGCGGCAGTGGCCGCGCAAGCACATATCGAAGCGCATGCCGCCGAGGCGCAGTTCGACGCGCGGCTGAAGGCCATGACGCCGATGCCGTGGGCGCTCTATCTGATGGTTGCGCTCAACGTCGGCGTGTGGGTGGCGAACGTGTTGACGGGCATGAGCCCCGTCGCACCGCTCTCCGAAGACCTGTTCAGGTGGGGCGCCAACTCCGCGTGGGCCGTCACGCAAGACGGTCAATTCTGGCGTCTGCTCAGCGCAGCCTTCCTGCACGGCGGGGTCATGCACCTGGCGCTCAACATGCTGGGCTTGTGGAGCGCCGGGCTGGTGTTGAACCGGCTGTACGGCAATCGGCAATTCCTGCTGATCTACCTTGGCAGCGCGATGGCCGGCAATGCACTGAGCCTGCATTTCTCGGCACAGCAGTCCGTGTCCGTGGGCGCCTCCGGCGCGGTATTCGGCGTGCTAGGTGCGCTGATCGTGGCCGTGCTCCAGCACGGGCATCGCCTGCCCGCCGGCACGCGCAAGAGCCTGCTGAGCACGCAGGCGATCTTCGTCGTCTATTCGCTCGTGCAGGGATTTGCCCGCGCCGGCGTCGACAATGCCGCGCACGTTGGTGGGTTGATCGCCGGGAGCGTCCTGGCATGGCTTCTTGTCGAGCGGCTCGACGATGAGGCGACTGCGGCGAAGCGGCTGCGACATGGCATCCTTGCCGCCTGCCTGTGGGTGACTGGCATGGGCTGGCTGGTTGCGACGACGGCGCAGCCTGCCGTCGACCATGGACGCGGGTTCCAGGTGCAGGCCAACCTGCAGAAAAACGTTGGGGCGTTGCAGCAAGCCAACCTGGCATTGCAGAAGGACGCGAAGGCCAACCAGGGCGGGCAGATGTCGGACGCGCTCATGATCGCGGCCCTGCGCGACCGACATATCCCGGCCATCCGGACGGTGCGAGACGCGTTGGCGTCGCTGAGCCTTCCCGCTTCCGACCCAAGGTTCGCCCTGTTGTCCGACTTCCAGCAACTGAGCGCCTTGATGGTGGAAGTCATGGAGTTGGAAGTGCGGAAGGGGGAGGGCGACGCAACGCCCGAACTGGCTGCACGGATCCGGACGCGCAGCGAGGAAATGAAGAAGGTGAGCGAGCGGATGAAGGCGCGAGCCTCGAAGAAATCCACCGAATCCTGAGGACGACCTTGATGCACTCCCACGACCTCGCCCCCTGGCGCCACGACCACCACTTCACCGACGACAACGAACGCGCCGAGCGCGGCACGCGGCTGGTGATGTGGATCACCGCCGCGACGATGGTGATCGAGATCGGCGCGGGTTGGTGGTTCAACTCGATGGCGCTGCTGGCCGACGGTTGGCACATGAGTTCGCATGCCGTGGCGATCGGGCTCAGCGCCTTTGCCTATGCGGCGGCGCGGCGCTATGCGAGCGATCCGCGCTTCGCCTTCGGCACCTGGAAGATCGAGGTGCTGGGCGGCTTCGCGAGTGCACTGTTCCTGTTGGGCGTGGCGGCGCTGATGCTGTTCAGTTCGGTGGAGCGCTTGTGGTCGCCGGCCGCGATTCACTACCGCGAGGCGATCGCGATCGGGGTGCTGGGGCTGGTCGTCAACCTGGTCTGCGCACGGCTGCTGGGCGCGGCGCATCACCATGGGCATGGCGACCACCATCACCACGAACACGGGCATAACCATGGACATGCGCACGGCGAGGACCTGAACCTCAAGTCCGCCTACCTGCATGTGCTGGCCGATGCGGCGACCTCGGTTCTGGCCATCGTCGCGCTGATCGGCGGCTGGCTTTGGGGCTGGGCCTGGCTGGACCCGCTGATGGGCATCGTCGGCGCGGTGCTGGTTGCGCTCTGGGCCAAGGGCCTGCTCATGGAGACGGGCCGCGTGCTGCTCGATCGCGAGATGGACCATCCTGTGGTCGACGAGATCCGCGAAGGCATCGAGCACACGCTGGCCGCGAGCGAGACGCGCGTGGCCGACCTGCATGTCTGGCGCGTCGGCCGCGGCGCCTACGCCTGCGCCGTGACCGTGGTCACGCACTCACCGACGCTGGGCGCGGACGAGGTGCGGGCCTGCTTCTCGATGCACGAGGAGATTCGCCATTCGACGGTGGAGATTCAGCGTTGCAGCGATCAAGCGGACTGCTGAGAGACAGGCTGCGCATGGCGCACGATCAGCATCTGCGCCGCGTAGTAGGTCGCCAGCACCCATAGCGAGGCCAGTGGCAGCGGCGAGACGAAGCGGTTCATGGCCAGCAGCGCGTCGCTGAGCATGAAGAAGCAGGCGCCCACTGCCACCCAACGCGAGGCCGCATCGCCCATCACCGCCGCCCGCCCGATCGCCTGCGCCGCCATGCAGGCAATGACGATCACATAGAGCCCGACTGGCACACGCAGCGCAACGGGCAATCCCCCGAACCACAGCACCGCATACATCGCAACGCCGACGCCCAGCGTCGCCGCGAGCGCACCTCGCCGCGGAAACATGCCGACGCCCATTCGGAACAGTGCGATGTAGGCGAGGTGCGCGAGCAGGAAGCACACCAGGCCGGGCACGAAGAATTGCGGCCACATCAGCAGCAAGTCGCCGGCCAGCGAAGCCACGAGGCCGGCGATCAACCACCCGCCGAACCGTGCGCTGCCACCTTCGCGTCGGGCGCGCATGACAGCAAAGCCGATCAACAGCAGCAAGGCCAGGGGCTTGAAGACGAGGTGCAGTTCCCTCAGCTCCAGCGCGCCGCTCGCAGCCGCCAGTGCGGCAGCCTCGACGAACAGCACCTCCAGCACACTCAACCGCCCCTGCAGCACGCCGCCGATTGCCCACAGCGCGGCGGTCAGGGCGGCCAGCCACACCGCACTGAGCTCCAGTGGCATGGCGTCCGACACCCAGAGAAAACTCGCCACGCCGCCCAGCACCAGCAGGAACTGCACCCCCGCGAACCACAGCACACCGCGCGACACCGGCGGCTCGTAGCGCGTCACCTGCGAAATATCGAACTCGCCCTTCGGAAAGCGCGCCGCCACATCCGCCGGTCGCCAGCCCGGCGGCTTGGCCCACACGCGCAGCTTGTCGCCCCAATTGCGCGCATGCCACGAATCCTTGGCGAGGGACCAGTACACCTCGACATTGGCCCACAGCGGGTCCCAGCTCTGCAACGGACTGCGCGTCCCGTAGACGCAAGGCTCGCCTTCCTCCTTGAAGCTGCCGAACAGGCGGTCCCACACGATCAGCACGCCGCCGTAATTGCGGTCCACATAGCCATCGTTGACCGCGTGATGCACCCGGTGGTTGGACGGCGAGCAGAACCAGCGGTCGAACCAGCCCAACTTGCCGACCTGCTCGGTATGCACCCAGAACTGATACAGCAGATCGACCAGCGCCACCACGCCGAACACCAGCGGCGGCACGCCCGCCACCGCCATCGGCAGGTAGAAGATCCAGCCGAGCAGGGCGCCGCTCGACGTCTGGCGCAGCGCGGTCGAGAGGTTGTAGTGCTGGCTCTGGTGGTGCACCACATGCGCGGCCCACAGGATGGCCGACTCGTGGCCCATGCGGTGCAGCCAGTAGTAGCAAAAGTCGTAGAACACCAGCGCCAGCAGCCAGCCGTACCACTGCATCCAGAAGTCGGCATCGAACAAGGCCACGGCCGAATAGACGGCCGAGTAGATGCCGATGCGCAGCAACCCGGTCAGCACCGTGGTGATCTGGCTCAACATGCCCAGGCCGATGCTGTTGACCGCATCGGCCAGCCGGTAGGTGTCCTGCCCGGTGCCGCGCCGCGCACGTACGCGCCCCACGGCGAACTCGACCGCAATCAGAAGGAAGAAGACGGGGGTCGCAAGAACAATGATCTGGCCAGGTCGCATAGGCCGGCATTGTCGTGTGGCCGAATGCCCACGGTCATGGGGGTGTCACCTCATTGCCACGGCCACGTCATGCCGGCCTGTGAACCTATGCGTCCATGCAAAGAGATGACGCATTCCTGCGCGCCTGGCGCGAAGCCGAAGGGCTCGATACCGACAGCCCGACCCGCCCGCGCCAGCGCTACCGCACGCTGTGGATCTCCGACCTGCACCTCGGCACGCCCGGCTGCCAGGCCCGTGCGCTGCTCGACTTCCTCAAGCACACCGAGTGCGAGACCCTGTTCCTGGTCGGCGACATCATCGACGGCTGGCAACTGCGGCGCCACTGGTACTGGCCGCAGACGCACAACGACGTGGTGCAGAAACTGTTGCGCAAGGCCCGCAACGGCACCCGCGTGATCTTCATCCCCGGCAACCATGACGAGTTCGCGCGCAAGTACCTCAACCACAACTTCGGCGGCATCGAGGTGGCCGAGGAATGGATCCACGAGACCGCCGACGGCCGCAAGCTCTGGATCATCCACGGCGACCTGTTCGACGGCGTGATCCAGTGTGCCAAGTGGCTGGCGCACGTGGGTGATTCGCTCTACGAGTTCACGCTGAAGCTGAACCGGCACCTCAACTCGCTGCGCGCGCGCATGGGCCTGCCGTACTGGTCGCTGTCGAACTACCTCAAGCAGAAGGTGAAACGCGCCGTGAGCTATGTCGGCGACTTCGAGACCGCCGTGGCCCGCGAGGCGCGCAAGCGCGGCGTGCAGGGCGTGGTCTGTGGGCACATCCACCACGCGGAGATGCGCGACATCGACGGCATCCTGTATTGCAACGACGGCGATTGGGTCGAGAGCCTGACGGCGCTGGCGGAGCATGGGGATGGGACGCTCGAGGTCATCCGATGGGCGGAGCACATGCCGGTCGATGCGCGGATACCGGTGCTGGCGCGGCGTCGAAGCGCAACGACTGCTTGACAGGTCACGGGTCGATCCGGGCACCCAGCCAATCGCGCAAGGCCGTCGGCCGGCTTTTTGAAGGCGCCTTCTTGCACCAGCCTGCTCATCCCGTCGAGGGGGAGTGCGGGATCGATTCCCTTTCTGCGCGCGGCGCGCGTTTCTCCCCATTCCGGTGCATCTGTCAACGATAATTGCCGGCTCCAGGGGCGGGCATCACATTGCCGACCGTCTTTCTGGAATTGCCATAGATCCATAGCTTTTTTCCGTTGTACCCAAGGTTTCTGTCATCGAGTCAGGGAGAGAACAATGAAATTGCTCGACAGGGCAGCGCTGATCGTGCCCGCGCGTTGGGGCTGGCCGTGTCCGGGAATCGCAAATGCCTGAGCCGCTGCGGGAGCCGGCGCAAGACGCAGCCGGCGACGAACGCGCGCAAGCGCAAGAAGCACTCGCGGTGGTGAGCCAGCGCCTGGCGGAGCAGGCTGCGATCCGCACCCGTGGTCCGCACGTTGAACTCTCCAAGCCAGCAGACCTCGATGCGCTGATCACTCGGGCGGCGCTGCTGGACGAACGTCTGGCGGCCAGCGACGCCGAGGTGCGCCGACTCACCGATGAGCGTGATGCCCAGGCGGCACAGGTCGCCGCATTGAGGCGAAGCAGTTCCTGGCGGCTCACCGCGCCCGTGCGCTTCGCCGGGTTGTTGGCAGGTGGCCGCTTTCGCGATGCTGCGCAACGTGTGAAGGGATGGCGGGCCAGGGTACCGGGGCTGGCCCGGGGGCTCGTCCATCGCGTGCGCGCCGTGGTGCTCCGCATTGCCAGCACAAGGGCCGACGCCATTGCCAATCAGGCCGTGTCCGACGCCATCGTCGATGAGCGCAACAAGGCGACCCGCGGGCCCGTGCTTGTCGATCCGATGACTGCCGGTGCGCCGGCAGAGTGGCCGCGCGTGGACGTGAGCGTGGTGACCTTCAACAGCGAGCGCTGGATCGACGGCTTCATCGACAGCCTGAACGCGCTCGACTATCCCAAGGAGCGTCTCAACCTGCGCTTCGTCGACAACCAGTCGACCGATGAAACGCCGCGCAGGCTGCGGGACCTGCTGCCGAGCCTGCGGCGACTGGGCATCACGGCCGAGTTGATCGAACGGCCCAACCTGGGCTTCGGGGCGGGGCACAACGCGGGTCTGGCTGGCGGCAGTGCCGAGTTCTGTCTGGTCACGAACATCGATCTCGAGTTTGTGCCGGACGCGCTGTCGCGCATTGTCCGGATGGCGGTGGCCGATGTTGCGCGGGCGGTTGCCTGGGAATTCCGGCAGAAGCCGTACGAGCATCCCAAGGTCTACGACCCGGTGACCGGAACGACCAGTTGGAACAGCCATGCCTGCGTCCTGCTGCGTCGCATGGCGTTCGAGGCCGTGGGCGGCTACGACCCCCAACTGTTCATGTACGGCGAGGACGTGGAGTTGTCCTGTCGCTTGCGCCAGCGCGGCGGTTTGCTCCGCTACTGCCCGGCGGCGGTGGTCCTGCACCACTGCTACGAATCGGCCGGGCAGGTCAAGCCGTTGCAGTTCACCGGCAGCACCTTCGCCAGCCTGTACCTTCGCCTGAAATACGGAAACGCGCGCAACGTGCGGGGCGTGCCGTGGATGGCCCTCGCTCTTCTGCTGATGGCTGAACCGATTGCCGGGTCGCGTCGAGCCGCGTTCAGGAACGTCCTGCGCCTGATGGCCAAGGCGCCCGCGCTGCTGTCGAGGCGCTCGGCCAGCGAGCACGCATTCCCGTTTCGGGGATGGGACTACGAACTTGTGCGCGAAGGTGCCTACTTCGAATGCAAGGCGCTGCCAGGCGATGGTCCGCTGGTGAGTGTCATCACGCGCACCTACCGCGGACGCGATCAGTTCCTGCGGCAGGCGATCCTGTCAGTGGCGCATCAGACCTATCCGTGGATCGAGCATGTGGTCGTCGAGGATGGTTCTGCGTCGCTGAAGTCCATCGTCGATGAAATGGCAAGAGTGACCGGGCGCAAGATCCGTCATGTCGCCATCGAAAAGGCCGGACGTTCAGCGGCGGGCAATTCGGGGCTCTCTGCGGCGCAGGGCCGCTGGTGTGTGTTTCTGGACGACGATGACCTGCTGTACGCGGACCATGTCGAGGTGCTCGCGCAAGCCTTGCGCGAGAGAACGGATGCCGTGGCCGCTTATTCTCCTGCGTTCGAGGTTCGGACCGCCTACCCGACGGCGCCGCAGGAGTCGTACCGCGAGGCCGCGTATGCCTTGCCAGAGGGGCAAAGCCGGCCCTTCGATGGCGGCGCCCTCCGCAACCACAACTACATCACGATCCAGTCGGTGCTGTTCGAGCGCAGGCTGTTCCTGGAACGCGGCGGCTTCGAATGCGACCTGGATGCATTGGAAGACTGGGTGTTGTGGAACCTCTATGCCTGCCAGAACACCTTTGTCTTCGTGCCGAAGACAAGCTCGCTGTACCGCACGCCGGCCGACGAGGGCGTTCGCCAGAAACGGGTCGAAGCACACGTGGCCTCCCGGGCTTTGGCGCACAAGCGCATTGCGATGCGCTTGCTGGAGGTCAAGCGCGCTGCTTTGGCGAAAGAAATCCGGCGCAGTACCGGGCATGCCATCCCGAAAGGACTGGTGCTGAGCGAGGACTGCCCCGCAATCCACGAACACCAGTCCGCCCAGGCAGCGACCGACCTGGACCTCCGGGTTTGAAACCAGTGTCCTGCGCATGCGCAATTTCCGCCGAACCGCAAATCGCCGGTTCCATCCGTACGACCTGCTCCTGGTTGTCTTGTCTGTGTAAAAGAAATGCAATTCGTATCCGCGGCGCTCGCCGAACCTCGTCATCTGTTCCTGCCGACTTCGTGGGCCGGCCATATCCCGTTTGCGCTCTGGTTGATGCCGGTGCTCAAGCCTGCAAATCTCGTTGAAATTGGCACGACGGAGGGCAACTCCTATCTGGGTTTTTGCCAGGCCATCCAGCAACACAATCTGCGCTCGCGAGCTTTTGCAATCGGCGATTGGGCTGGCGAGAACGCTTCCAGCGATTCCATTCAATTCAAATCGCTGAAGCAGGCACACGACCCTGCATACGGTGGATTCTCTGAACTGCTGCGCGTGAACCAAGAGGGGGCTCTCCAGAGATTCGCCGACGGAAGCATCGACCTGCTCCACATCGCGGGACGGCGGAGCGACGACGCCGCTCGCGAAATCTTCCGGAAGTGGCTCCCAAAACTTTCCCCCCGTGCAATCGTCTTGTTCCATCACACGGAGGGTGATTCGGGTCTTCGCCAACTGTGGGGAGAAATGTCTGCCAAATACCCGTCATTCCATTTCAATCACGGATGCGGACTTGGCGTGTTGCTCACCGGATCGGAGCCAGCGCCCGAACTCATGCAACTGTCCACTGGCGCATCACACAACGACCGTTGGGTCCTGGCGCGTCAGTTCTTCCAGACCGTCGGGCATCGATGGGAGGCCCGTGCGGAAGTCGACGAACTTCGCGGCCAGTTGCAAGGCCTCGAGTCAAGCACGGCCGAGGCCATTGCGCAGCGCGACGACTTGATCATTCAACTGAAAAACAGTGCAGCGGTGCTCCAGAAGAATGTCTTGAAGGCCGATGCCGTCGCTCGCGAAATGAGGCAGCTTCTCGTTCAGGCTGTCGATCGATCCAAAAAAATCGAAGAGCTCCTGCCGAGCGTGTCGCTCGATGCACGGGTCGAAGAACTCGAACAGGAGAGAGCCGACCTGCTGGGGACGATTGCCGAAATCAAATCGTCGAGAAGCTGGCGTATCACCTCGGGTTATCGAATGACCGGGACTGCTGCGAAGCGCGGGGGCAATCTGCTGAAACTCGTGCTCGCCGGGCGGTGGGACTTGATTCGGCAGCGGTTCGCAACGCTCATCGGCGCGGAAGGGCCGGAAGACGGGCAAGTCGGGGCGGATGCAACGCTGCTCACCGCGGAAGGCCGGCAGCAGATTGTCGCAAGCGGAAAGCTGCTGTCGACACGCGTCGTTGAGATCGTCACCCCGCCGCATACGCTGTTTGTCGCCGAGTCCGTCCGCCGCGCGCTCGCCAGGGTCAATATCCAGGCTGAAATTTCCAGTGAAATGCCCGGGAACTTTGACAAGGACCTCTACGTTGTTTTTTGCCCGCAGGTGTTTGATCGGCTGCCTCCGGGCGATAAAAGAATCTGTTTTCAGATGGAGCAGTCAGTCAGTTCGAGATGGTTCACGCCTGCTTATCTCGATGCATTGAAAAATTCATTGGGGGTGTTCGATTATTCCATCGATAATCTTTCGTTCCTCCAGAAGAACGAAATTTCCTACCCTTGCATGTTTCTCATGCCCATTGGCGGCATTCCCGGCTATGCACCAGCAAGCCCCGAAGCCCATGGTCAAGGTGAGAACACCGAGGATGTCGATGTACTTTTCTACGGAGACATTCACAACGAGCGCAGAAAGCGAATGCTGGATAAAATCGGGAAGAAATTCAGTGTTCGCATCATCAGCAATTTGTTCGGCGAGGCGCTTGAAAAGGAGATCAGGAGGGCCCGCGTCGTCGTCAACCTGCACTACTATGAGAATGCCCTTCTGGAGACCACGCGAATCTACGAGTGTCTTTCACTGGGCGCTCGCGTCGTATCGGAAGTGGGCTCGGATCAGCGGGAGCACGATCTGCTGAGCGCAGCCGTTTCTTTCGTGCCGGTCGGCGACGTTGATGCCGTTCTGGAGGCGATTGGGCGGGAGCTTCGTGACGATGGTGCGTGCAGGCAGCGCGCCATGGACCGTGCGGTTCAAGAGAGTGCAGCCCGTTTTGACTTCATGCTGTTCCGTGCGCTGCGCGCCCTGCAAGTCATCAACGGCAAGACCTTCGATCGGGTCGCTAGGCCGCCTGCCCAGTTGGGGTCGAAGATTGCGCTCAGTCTTCCTGAAACGCCGGAGCGGCGTGCTGCCTTTCAGAAGATCCGACCGTCGGGATTTTCGATATTTGACGGAATACGTGCTACCCCAGGTTGGGTCGGGTGTGCACTGAGCTATCAGTACCTGGCCAGGAATGCATTGCAGAATGACGTGAATAATCTCGTTATTTGCGAGGACGACGTCGAATTTCCGCCACTGTTCGATCAGAAGATGAGCCGGGTGCTGAAGTTCCTGGACTCAAGGGAAGGGCAGTGGGATATTTTTGCGGGGCTCATTGCGGATTTGCATAACGACGTCAAGATCCTGGATCTGGTCGAAGAAGATGGATTGACGATCGTTGTCATCGACAAGATGACCAGCGGCGTCTACAACATCTATTCACGCCATGCGCTGGAGCTGCTGAGCAATTGGCGGGTGGAGAACAATGATGTCGTGACGAACACCATTGACCGCTATCTGGAACGCACGGCGTCTCTCCGTGTTGTCACGACCTTGCCTTTTGCGGCGGGGCATCGGGTTGACGCCGATTCATCGCTGTGGGGTATTTCAAATCAACAGTACGTCGACATGATCTCTCGCAGCGAGCGCCGTTTGGAGGGCAAGGTTTGGGAATTCAAGGCAAGAAGGGCGTTGGCGCGGGATCTGAGCAACGCTGAGCCCGATGCAGCCTTGCTTGCTTGAGGCATGACGCACAGTCCGTTGGCGCCGGCGGGGCGGTGACGGCGCCCTAACTTGATGCTGTTCGTCGTCGCCTCCCTAGCGGCTCTGTGGGGTTACTCTGTCCTGTTTCGAATCACCATCTGCTTGCCGTTCATCGTGATCTCGAAGTGCGACAGGAAGCTTTGTCCGAGCAGGACGTCGTTCCCCAGGCCGATCGTGCCGACGGCCACCTTGACGCCGTTGGGGACGGCGAGGGACCCCGCCGTCACGTTGACACCTTCGACGACGCGGCTGGCCCGGACGCCGTTGGCGGTGTGAAACTGCACAGGTGCGCCGCCATGGAGGTTGGCGCGGCGGGCCAGGTCGTCCGAGATGCCGACAAAGGTGGCGCCGGTGTCGACGAGGAAGACTGCCGGCTGGCCGTTGACCGTGCCCCGCATCCGAAAGTGGCCGTCGTCATCGACCGGCACGGTCACCGCGGCAGTCTTCAGTGCAGGCTTGCCCAGTCCCGTGTCCTTGCATCCCTTCTGCCGCGCGATATGCGGGTCGTTGATGAATTCGTTGCCACACCGCCAGATCCGCTCCTGGGCGGACGCCGAGCCCGCGCATGCCAGCGCGATGGCCCAAAGCAAATACTTCATGGTTGTTCTTCTGAAACACCGACTGACTGCGGTCCAGGTGGACCGGATGACCATCACGATGCCGGGATGCCGGGCGTCCTGGACTCCCGTGGCATGCGGGCGACGCGCCCCCTTGCATGCACAGTTTAAAGGTTTTTGTGACTTTTGCTTACGTTAAAAGTACCAAGGCGTGGTGTTGGGTGGCGTGATCCGCAAGTTCCGGGGCAGTGGAAGTCACAGGGGCGTTGCCTGTCATGCGAGACCTGTCGCAGGGCGCGCCCAAAGCAAAAAGCCCGCTACCAAATTGATAGCGGGCTTCTCTTGAGTGGTGGCTCTTCACGGAGCCGACACCAGAATGTCGAATTCGGGGCCCCCAAGCCTTGTAGATCAACAACTTAGGGCGACGCGATTGAGGCCAGGGAGATGCCAAAAGCGTCACCCCAAAGTGTAACCCTAGAGGCGCACGGTTTTCATCGAAAGTGACGTCGTGGCCCGAGATTTCGGACGCCGCAGATGTGCAAAGTCCTGGACCCTCAGGCGAGCAGCGCTCCGAACTACGCGATCGCTTCAAGTTTTTCGAGCACGTCGATCACCGAGGCGTTGCGCCGCTTGAGGCCAGCGGCCTTCTCGAGGAAATCCTTCCAGGCCTGCGCCACCGTTTCCGAGACGGAAGCACCCCCGCCGGCCAGATCCTGCGCATGCCAGGTCAACGCGCGCTCGAACTCGTACTCCAAGCGCTTCATTGCCCACCTCGGCTCTTCTCCGATGCCGACCCCGACTCTGGCCCGTGCGCCGCCAGTCCACGAGCAGTGACTGATGAACGCGACGCGGTCTTCAACCGTGCGCAGATCCCCAAAATCGCCGTGGATCATGGCGAGTCGAATATCTTTCTCACGGCGCGCCACGTTGGCCTCGTGGGCTCGCGCGCGTCGTGTGCCCTCCTCCAAATGCTCGGACAGGTTCGTGAGAATCTGCGCTGCGCGAAGCAGTGCCTGCCGCTCTTCGTCATCCATGTTCGAGGTGCCTGGGGCCATCACCTGTCGAAGACCCGACGCAAGACGCTTGCAGTGAGCCGCCGCTTTCTTCAGACCCTTTGCAGAACCAGGCGACGGCGCCAATACTTTCTTTGACGAAGTCATGCGGGGTTCCCCCGCGCCAACTTGGAAACGAGCGACAACGTCCAATGGGGTGAACCCATGCCAACAACACCGTGACGCTTGCCGTGCGCCGTTCTGATTGAATCCACTTTCAACTCACGCCCTCCTACGATTGCGATATAGACAACGCAATAGGTGGAGTGCGCGTTACCAGATTCAATCGTGCAGAAGGCGGCCTCGCGCGAGTTTGTGCGCATCAAGGCGCGTCACGCAGGGATCGCACACGTCGTTGGACCGCAAAGCCCAGCCATAGACATCGAAGACGGCGTTGCCGTCCAACGTGCGCGACTAACGCGCTGTAATTTTTCCGCAGTGCGGGCGCATTACATTCTGCGGATTCATTACATATGGTCCATAACACCCAACGAGTTCGCCTCCCCTCCCCGCGAGTGCACTCCCAACGGTTTTCAGCAATCGGTATGGAATAACGTGAGGAGGGGGCGGGTGCCCGCCTTCGGTTTGAGGCATAGCGGATTTGCCTCCGAGACCTTCGTGTTGGTCGGCTCTCGGAATCCAAGGCTTGAACGGTCAGATGCTTGCGGAAGTCCTGCCGCAATCGGCTCGGCCTAAGCGCAATCATCCTGAGCAGGCATGGATGCCAATGAGCAGATGCAAAGTGCACCCTTCAGCCGATTGCGTTCGTCTTCTGCGAATCAGTCGCGCATCTTTCAGGCACGGCGTCAAAACACTGGTCGTGACATGCGCTACCTCGCCACACTTGGCGGCGACATGGCGACATGGCGACATGATGGCGTGATGGTCCTGCCCGCAGTATTCCTGCGATTGATCCCCATCGCGCTTCCGTTTCCATTACGTAAGGCATCGCTCGCTCGACCGGGATGATGACTTTGCCCCTCGGGGACTTCTTGCCCGCATGACCCTCCTTGAAATTCTTGGTTGCAGCCTGACCCCTGATGAGTTTCAAGGGATCGCACGGTCAAGTCCATTCAGAGTGGGAACGGGGTAGCGGTCATGGCGATCTCTGACCTTGCCACGATCGCACGCGCGATGAAGCGAGTTCGACGCCCGATTCATTGGATCGCACGCGCCTCCGATCGTTTAGCCGTCCACTTCTGCGAAAAGATGCCGCACTGGATGCAGCGTGGGAAGATTCTCCTGTCCCATCCAGTGACCGGACGCTTCCATGCGGAGAAGCGTGCGGCACGCGTCGTACCACGCGTCAAACTCACCGGCCCGAACCTTCGCGTCGACCGTTTCCACATGAGCGCGGATGATCGAAAGCTGGTCCGTTGTCAGTTCATTAAGTGCCACGAAGGCGCCAATCCGATCAGCGCTTGCCCTGTCGCTCAGACACAGCCCAAAGCGCCCGCGCCCACAATTTACCCACGTTGCGCCCCTCCAGCGCCTGGGCGCAATGCCGGTCAGCGAGGCTGCCTGGTACCAGCGAAGCGTATCGGCCGCCCACTTGCTGCGCGATCCTTCGAGCGCTTGGCACAGCACGAGATGGCGCGCCGCTTGCGCACGAGGGGTGCGTTGGGCGCGTTCCTCCAACTGCATGGTCCGTTGTCGTTGGAACTTGAGCTCTCGCGCAATGGCTGCGTCCTTCTCTTCATGCGAGCAGAAGTGACCCAATTCATCCACGTGCGGCACAAGCATCCCAAGCAGCCTGCGCTTCGCATAGTAGGCGGGAATGATGCCTTGGAGAATTGCGGCGTCCAGAACATGAAGCACTGCCGTCTTTTTTGAGCGTTCCGTGGCAGGCGTCCACTCGATTCGCTCGGCGAGAAGGGCGTCGACCACGCGTCCGTAGGGGGATTCATCTGGGCTGCCGTGCAGGTCAGCGCTGATGGCGAAAGCGTCGAGCCGGTCGTAAACATCCTGGTATCGCGTCGAGGTTCCCGTTGGCGTAGCAGAGGGGGACATTTAATATTCCCGAAATGGAGATTCAAATATCCTTCCAGAAAAATTCGACACAATTCCGTGAGATCGCCTCGCGGCCAGCAAAAATCTGGCGCTAACGGCGCTGTTGGACCGCAAAGAGTGGCCCTTGTCACTTATCAACTCTGGGTGCGAGAGATTGGGGGCTAACTCGCTTGGACGCGGGTACCGAAGCATTTTCGATCACGAAGAGACTGCGTCACTCGTTTCGTTGGGCATCCTTCTCGTGATCGGATCACCGATGCCGAAAGACTTCGAAAGCGAAAGATTTCCGCCTCCGGATTGACGCAGCGCGAAAGTATTTTCGACGCCGAAACACCGTGTTCGCGAAGGCGTTACGACATCGAAAATTTCGCTTTCGCAAATGTGCAGCTGCCCTGGCCGAGGATGGAAGCCGCGCTTTCGTGAAGAGATTCGGCATCGAAATGGCCGAGAACGCAGCATGTCATCGGAACATTTCGTTCTCGAAAATGCGAGCGTTGATGCGCGAGACTGTCCTCAATCGGACGCGACGGACAGGTCCTCGAACATCCAATTGAAGCGGCCGTTGTTCGCCGCCACGGACTCACAGATGTCGCGCAGTACGCGCCAAGTCGGTCCGTCCAGACCCCCGCGGCGCGTCTGCACGAGTCGCGAATGAGCCCCTTCCCACAATTCCGCATCGTCGTCGACTGCGAGCCAGCGAGCATGGGGGGCGTTCTTGGCGATCCAGTCTTGCATCAGCCGCGCACGTGTTCCCGGCTCGCGATGCTCTTCGTCGTGAGGGGAAAGGACCCCGACGACGCGCTCATCCAGGATGGGCGGAAGGAGTGCGCGTAGCGCTTCAGGCTGCATGGTATTGCGCCATGAGGTGCCGATCACCAAGCGAACTTGCAGCCGTCCGAGATCACGGAACGCACTGGAAAAGAACGCGGCGCGATCAAAAAGAAAGTCGACATTATCAGATGTCAGCCCGTAGCGCGCCCTCCTTTCCCTGTTCACAGTTTCCAAAAATTGCTCGGCATTGATGCGTCCGGCCGCATAGTCCGCGCAATGTTGCTTGAGTGGCCCAAGCTCGGTGCTATGCAGGACACCGTCGAAATCCAGTGCCACATACAGTTCGGTTTTCTTCACTTTTCTTGCCTTTCTCGGTGGCCAAAATTGTTCCAGTTGTCGTTGCTTGTGCCAAATTTCGAGAAGAAATACGTGCGCTTTGATGAGCGCCGTTTGCTGCGATTCGTCAGTGGCCTTTCCCCATGCATGGAGCGCTGACAACAACACCTCGCGACGGTGACGACGGAACGGGCGTATTTCAGGAAATCCTTTCAGTAACATGGGCATAGGGGGATGTTTTTGCAGTCCATAAACTGGGCAAGGGCACCCAATTGCGCGCGCATCGGGCGGCTTCGGACAACACCATCTGTCGCTCGCTCGCCAACAAAAATTGGACGCACGGTTGCCTGACGGGTGTTGAGTCCTTTGCGAGGGCTGCCAATCCCTGCGACTACATGACCGGGCGCGGGTGCGAAACGGCCGGATCGTCAGGCGCGCTCGATAGGGGTTCTGAGGCCGGCTGCAAGTCCGGTCGATCCAGAACGCTGTCGAGGAGACACAACGCCCACGCCTCGGCCGCACTCATCCCGCGGTCCTCGGAGAAGCGACGCGACAGCATCCGCCGATATGGCTCGATCGACCGACGTTCGATGCACTGCGCGAATGACCTCACCGTCGTGGCGAGCGACAGCGAGCCGAGCGAGGTGATTGGTGGCTGCCCGGCCGATTTTGAAGTCCGTCTTCCAGATCGCTTGATCAGGTGTCCGCAACGCGCTGCACCTTCTGCCGCCAGAGCGTGCCATCCGCCGAAGCCACGGACCTGGTGCCCGACGAGGCGATCGAGATGGAACAGATCCTTGCCATGGAGCAAGGCACCCAGGCTCGTTGCGGCGCTGGCGGTGAACATGGCGTTGGCACCCTCTACCCGCGCCGGATGAAAAAGCAGGGTCGTAGAACTCGATGCCGAGCGGCCGCCGATGTCGCCCATGGCGAGCAACATCGCAGCGGCGCTGCCTGCCCTGAAGCAAGCCTTGGTGCCGACCTCTCGCCCGAGCCCTCGCCAGCGCTCGAGCCTGGCCAGCATGTGCTCCAGTGCCGTGACCTGGCCGCCGGGGCTGTTGATCTCGATTGTGATGCGGTTGTACTGGTAGTAGTCAAACAGCAGATCGAGACCGGATCCGAAATGCAGCGCCATGTCCTCGGTAATTTCGCCGCTGAGCAGCAGCGCGCCGGTGTGGGTCGAGGGATGAATGCTGATGCTCATGCTTACCTGTTCTCGGTGGTTGGTTCGACGCAGGCGAGTCCCTGGAGATCGGCTTGGCCGCGCCCCCACTGGCCGTCGGCAAGGAGGTAGTACGCCTCGCCAGGGCGCAGTTGCGCGGGACGGCGCACGTCCACGATGTGCGCGCCACCATTGCCGGGAGGAGGGAGTTGGTTGCGAAGCCAGTTCACTGTCTGGTCGTCCGTGGACCGAAAGAAGAACTTGGATGGCGAATTACTTTGGATGATCTCCAGCGCTGCCTGCCCCGACGAAAGACTCCCTAGCTCATAGCGCAGGCTTGCCAGCGACTGCGTGGCAAGCAGCGTGATGCAGCGGAATGCGCGGCAACGGTCCAGAAAAGACTGTTCGCCCGATTCGGGGTCGCTCGTGACGAAGCGCTGTGCTTCGTCCACGACGATACCGATAGGGCGCTCCTGGTCTGTTCGTGCAAAGACCGCCTCGAAGAACTTTGTCTTCAGGGCCTGTGCAGCGAGGCGATGGCCCGCGCGCATCTCGGGCGAAAAAAGAATGACCTTTCCTTCTTCGACCAGTCGAAGGACGTTGGTCCTTGGCTGCTCGTTCGTGGGCCGCACATCGAAGTCAACCAGTGCCATCGTTTCCGGGTCGGCCATGAGTGCGCCCAGCGTATCGCAGGCGCTCATGAGCACGTAGTTGAATTGCTCGATCAGATCGCGATCGGCGGTGTAGGCCTCTAGGGCGCGGGCGATCGCTCCGAGATCCAGTCCCACGCTTTTGCAGTGCTTCGCGATCAGTCGGTTGACCTTCACCAGGTGTCGGCCGCTCAGGCGTGCGTTGGCCATGACGTTGCGCACATCCGACCAGAAGGAGGCGGGGCCGGTCGCGCAGCCGAGCTCAAGGGCGATTTCGTGGAAGATGCGCATCCGCATGCCTTGCCTGGCGCTCAAGCGCGCAAAGGCGTCGTCGAGCTGGACGAGGTCGCGAAGAAGGGCCATGCCCAAGCCGCGCCAGTAGGCGTTGTCGCTTGCGTCATTGCGCGCTGGCAGGAAGACCTCCAGCTTGGCCAGCCGCTCACTTGGCGTGAGGGGCGAGTTCGCCGGGAAGAATTCGATGGGCGGTGCACCGCCGTCGATGACGACTAGGCGATCGAGTTCGCCCAGTTCCCGCAAGGTGGCGTGGACGCGCCCCGAAAGTTCGTTCTTCGGGTCGACCACTAGCAAAGACGCAGCCTTGCCGTTGTGAAGCCGGTAGCGCAGCAGCGCATCTAAGACCGGAACAAGCGCAGAAGCCGTTTTGCCGGCGCCTGTTCCGCCAATGGCCAGCACATTGGTGAGTTGCGTCGGATGGAGAGCATCCGGCAACCCGAAAAACGCTCGGCTTCCGGCCTGGGCAAGCTGCAGAGGCGGATCGGTGCTGCGAAAGGGGTTCGGGACGCGAATCATCCGACGCGCCTCAACAGGTGCGCGATCCGGAGCTTCGTGCGGCAGCGGCCGAAGCACGGCCATGAAGGCCTGGATGCCCGCGACGAGATCGTCCTCGTCCACGCCGGCGATTGCAGCAATCCTCTCCAGGCGTGCGTTGCGACGAAGCAGGGATGCGTTGGTGGTGCAGCGCGCGTCCCGCAGCTCGCACAGGAACGGCTGGAGGCTGCCGCGGATCGAGGCCTTCCTGGATCGCTCCAAAGCCAGCGGCGCACTGCGGGTTCCCGATTGCGGGAGCCACAGCGCATACAGCAGGGCTCGGGTCACGAGAAGCGGGATCTTGCTCGGCGGTTGTGATTTTTGTGTGCTGGCCCGTCTTGCGGCATGACGCAGGGCGCGGCGGAACTGGAGGGCGTGCATGCTCAGGTCGAGCGACGTCCGGACGTGCACGGTCAGCGGGGACTTCGTGCAGGCAGGCTCGAGGTTCAGGACGCCTGTCATGGTGTCCGGTGCAGATCGACGGCGACGCGTGCCGGCACCGGTCTTGTCGGCAGTTCTGTTCTTGTGTTGATCCCCTTGATCGTCGTCAAGCGCGTAGCGCTTGGCGGTGAATTCGTGTCCCATCGTGTTGGCTCTCCTTCGGCGAAATTCATGGCATTGCCATTGCTGCGTTGCGAGCAACGACAGCGTCGTACGGCCGCTCGCAATCGCGGGCGACAGGTCATTGGCAGGAACAGCAAAGTGCAGCGATGCGCTGCGGCCGAAACTAGCCCGGCTTCAGAAAGAGATCAAAACGCAGAGCGTCGAGTCCTTGATCAGCCAGCGGCCGCAACCACACCGCGCTTGATGAGGTTGCTCGTATGACTATCAAGGCGTTCATGGGCATCTGGTGAAAGGTGGCGTAGCAATTGTTCTGCAAGAGCGACTGGCATGCAAGAAATCGGCTGCTGCAGTGGTGCGCAATCGAAGCCCAGAAGCTGCGGACATCTTCCGAGCGAAAGCATTCGACAAAAGTTTTGCATTGGGTCTATGAAGTGCGCGACTTCCTATCCGGATTGAACCTCGTTCAGCCAGCCGTCGGGCCATCGGAGTTGGACCTCGATCACTTCCGGTGGCGCTACAGGGCGGTGCAGCTCAATCTCCAGTGGTGTGATGGTCCTCTGCCACTCGACTTCCCTGAGCCAGGCATCCGGCATCAAGGCCTCCCGGCTGAAGGAGACGCCATCGTGGAAGGTGGCTCCGCCGTCGTCCGAGATCCGGGTCGACAACTGTGGCGCCTGGAAGCGGACTCGCCAAATCAAGCCAAGACACGCGTGGATTTGTTCCTGCCATAGGACCAGCGCCACTTGGCCCTTCCTGTTGCCGTGGGTCGCAATGGCCATCGAGCTTTGCGCGACGTTCATAGGAATGTGCTCCTCGGATGGGTACCGGTTTGGTTATGAAGTGAGTGGGGCGCTTGCCTACCTTGTCTGCACACATCGGATCCGCGCCACTTCGCGATTGCCTCTGGCAAGCCCTGTTGCTTCACCTTCATCAAAGTGGTCGAGTGCACCGATGAAATTCGATTGCGCTTGCTTCCTGACGTCCGTGAGCACCTGATCTCTCAGCGTCTGGCAGGTCCTTTGGTCGGGTGTTGGAACGACTTGAATCACCGGGCCCCACGAACTGCCCGCCACGAACGCGGAAATCACGAGCCAGTGCATCGATGTACCTCGTATCCATGTTTGTCGTCCAAACTGAAGCGGCGGCTCCGTGGGGCGGAGTAAGCGCGCGCGCTTCCATTCATTCGGCGCTGCGCATGCAGCGTTGTTAGCAAGGAAGCGTCGCTACCAGATGACCCAAGAGGGTCGGGTCTCGAGGAAGCCAGCTGAGTGGTCGCAGAAAGAGCGGCGGCAGGGCATTCGTCTTCTTCGCAGGGATCAGGGCCGGAGGGCAACGCCAGTAGTGAACAAGCGGGATTCAGTCGAGACGGGGTTGTTGTCGGTAGGTGCATTGACGGTCCTTTGCAAATACGCACGCGAGGTGATGGGCCCTGCGAGGGATCTTCGCGGCGGACGTATGAAAAGGCTGATCAATTGCTGATGAGATTAGTCTGTCGATGACGCCGCTTGCGCTGGTGGTGCAAGAGGCCGGGCGAAGTCTAGGCGGGTCTTCGGATTTCGACAAATTTTCGCCAAGTATTAACGGCCGCTTCGGCGTGCCGTGGAATGGCGTCTGGGGCCCATTGCTGAACTGCGGCCTTCTGGCCCGAACTTCGGCACTGCAGCGACAGCGGACAGTCAGCAATGGCTACTTAATACAGGTGCATAAGCTACCTATGGCCGCGATTAGGACCAAGCGCTATATCCAAGGCTGATCTCATCGTTGTAGACGCACAGCGCAAATGCGTCCGGCCGCTCAATCGTGACACCAAACTTGTTGCCGAGGTGCAAGAGGGTAGCGGGCGCGGGCCGGGGGTAGGGATCAGCGGGCCATACCGGGTTTGCTTGCGACCTAACGAGGGCTGGCCAAACGTGAGATACAAAAGACGTGTTGCCGCCCACGATGGCGGCAGACACGATCCCCACCAAAAATCCTCGACTGTCGAACACCGGGCCGCCGCTCATGCCGCCGGACGCTTCGCAGTCCACGGCCACACAGGGGCCAACGATCATGCTTCCCGCACCTTCTGGATAGACCTGCAAGACTCGCGTTTTCAGGCAACCCGGCGTGAGTTCCATGCGTATCACCGACGCGATCTCCTCGGTCTCGCGAACTGCGGAAAGGCCGGTTAGTGTGAGTTCGTCACCCACCTGCGGCATCCGGGTCGTAATGTGTGCGACGGTGAACCTTCGCTCGGGTGGGTAGTTGGACGTGAGCGACATCGAGAGGATCGCAAGATCGCTGTCTGGAACCAGCGTCACGTGCTTTACCGTCCACAGGAGCATCCCGCCTGGAATCGGTGCTTGGCCGACAAGCGTTGCGCCCGTACCTGTGAGTTTCTCGTAAAAACCTCTGTCCTGGAGCACGTGTGCGGCACAGATCGCAAGGCCGGGTCCGACGAGGACGCCGGAGCCAGTCGTGTGGTGTCCGTCGTCGTCACGAAAACTCAGCGCCAACAAGATACCCTGCTGAGAGGCAACGGGCATGTAGTCGCCGTTGGCGCCTTCAAAACGAAAGCACTTTGCATCGAACCTCAGCGGATCGCCGCGCCGCAGGCCCCTCTCCGGATTCAGATCCGCGAACGTCGAGAACTGTTCAATTTCCACAAGCTGTTCCGGTAACTCCAACCATTTGACCGATTCTCTTCGGTTGCGCAAGGATGCACATACGCGCTCCACAGCGCGGCACGAGCCGCGTGCAGCTTTTGGCGCAGGCCGAATCATGGGCATTACACGCTCACCATCATCGAAGTTGTGAGGATTGATCTCGGATCGCTTCCGCTTCAACGGACAATCGCTCCACAAACAAGCAGCGGCATCGAGGTTTACCATCGAAGTTTCATGGCCGGGTCTGCAGTGCATAGTCTGCCTTGCGACCTCAGATCTCACTGTGGAGCATCTGATCCCCGAGTCACTCGGAGGACGCTTGACTTCGCGGCTGTTGTGCCGTGCATGCAATTCGCGGATCGGCCATCAGGCTGAGGGCCGAGCAAAGGCCGATCCCACGATTCGATCGCTGGTCGCGAAACTGGCCCCCGCGATACCTAAGCTCGCTGTTCAGTTCGCTGAAGGACAACGTTACGTGTCGTCTGGGCCAGGTGGCGTATCGCCTGGGTACGTCAAGGGCGGCGAGTTCCTCGTCAGATCGACGAGGCTCGATGATGGCTCATTGATCCAACCGACACCGCAGGCCGCCAAGACCCTCCAGCAATTGCTTGTCCGCGAGAATCACGCCGCAGTCGACATTGCGCGGGCATTGCAGCGGTTCACGGACGCGCCAGAGAATACCCGGGTCGAAATTGCGCCGAGGATCGAGGTGGTCAAGTGGCGTATCGAGGGAATTCAGCCGGCACTCGATGGTCCGCTGCTCAACCTCCTCGTCCCAATCAAGTCGGCCTACGAGTTTCTGGCCCTGCATCTGAACACTGCAATTTGCGCGGACGCACCGGGGCTGCGTGCGATCCGCGCCGCGCTCAGGGGGTCGCCGATCGATCTTGCCCACATCACCGTCGAGCGCTTGCAAGCGCCCGAGGCCAAACCTTTCCATGGCCTTCTTTTTGAAGGCAATAACCCCTGGGCTACGGTGCAGGTACGCTACTTCGGTCAGCTCGCGTTTCGAATTCACTTCCGAACCTTGTCGGTCGACGGCCCGCGGTTCGTCTACACGCACAACCTGGAGAGCAATGACGAGCATGTCGCCACGTCGACCGACCCCGTCGAGCCATAACGTTGGCGGCTCTATCTGTTTTGTCTGGCATGGGAACCCCTGACATGGCACTCTCGAAAGATGCGCGCGAACGTCTCATCTTCGAACACTTTGCAAGGACTATGGGCCTTCTGCCTCACGGTACTTTCACTAGCCAGCCGGAACCGGAGCCGGACATTCTTTACGTGGCGGCCGACGGGACCAGCCAAGCCTTTGAGCTCGTCGAGATCATTGACCAGGACTACTCTGCTTCGCTAGGTCAGTCCTTCATCACGAAGGATGCCTGCAACGCGTACCTCGATAACCTGCCGGCGCCACAGGCTACCGCCTTCCGCTCGGCGTTCCGGAACGCCGACATCGCGCTGACCTTCTGCGACAACATGAGCGGGCGACGCCGCAAGAATGCGCTTCCCGCCATTTTTCGACATCTGGCCGTTTTGCCCGATGGATTCACAGGTGATGTATTTAAGGGCGGCAACCCGCTGAAAACCATCCTAAGCTATGCGCACATTGGGCGCGGCAGCTTCGCCGGTCCGATCTTCAACACCACCTCCGTGACTTGGGTGGGCGATCCGTCTGTAGATGCGCTCAAAGGCAAGATGGCAAAGCGCTACACGCCGCAGGGGCAGCTTAATCTCTTGGCCTACATCGACGGCAACCCAATGTTCCCCGACGATGTTTGGCTTGCTGATCTCGAGGACTACCTCGGCACGCTTGATACCGAGTGCCAGTTTGCAAGGATCTTCATCTACGATTGCGGAACCAGCACCGTCAAGAGAACGTGGCAGCGCTCACCATAACTCCTGAGCTAATCACCGCGCCTCATGAGCCAAGACGAAAGACCGAACTGCTCCACTGTGCTGACGGTCTCGCCAGCGGGGTCGCATTCAACGTCGCCAAAATCCGCAATCGCAGCGGCCTGAGTGTCGGCTTATTCGCGCACCGCGAAACTGAGCGTTGCCAGTTGTCGAGTGTCTCCGATCAGTCTGAACCGCCAGTTCCTGCCTGATCGGTGGCAGCCCCGGCCAGCCTTTCATACGCCGCCCCGCAACTAGACTCCCGCAGCGATAGTGCGGAGTTGCGCGCGGGCCGCCTCCGCCCGGAAGCGCGGGATCACCCAGCTGAAGTAGGTGCCGCGGTACTGCCCCAAATGCTGGCGCGCGACAGTGCGCACCACCGAGACTACGTCGGGGTCATAACGCACCGCCTTGATGGCGATGTCACCGCTGGGCAACTCTTTGACCGAGATCCAACGGCCGCGGAGCTTGACGATTTCCTCGGGCAAGAACTGGCGCCTCGGTGTGGACACTGTCGGCGGAACGGACGGCGGCTCGCTGCTGGGCTCGGCCTCTTCCAAGCGCACTGGCCAAAGCCAGCTCTTGCAGGCGATGTCTTCAAGCAACGCGTGCTTGACTCGACCGACGTCGAAGGCAGTAGGCGTGAAGGCCCTGAGGTCGATTTCAAGCGCGGACAGCCGCAGATCGCCATAGTCTTGGCGCTTCTGAGAGTCGCAAAACGAGGTATAGGCGACCTCGATGGCCACACTTATGCCAGCGGTTGTGGCCGCCAGCAGGTCCGGGCGCCGGTCCCCAACCACCACCTCCTCCTCGATGCTGGTGCACGCCAAGAGGATTCGCGGGCCTTTGTCGTCTCCAAGGCCGAGGGCAAGCGCCGCAGCTGCGTTGACCGGCACCACCAGGCCACCCGCCTCGACGATCACACGCTTGGCGAAGCGGTGGAGGTCGGATTCGTAGCTTGACGCACAGGGCTGGGCGTTGGAGCTGTGGGCGAAGTGGTGCTCCCGCACGTCGCCTTGGCGCGCGATCACCTGCTCGCCGCACACGGCGCAGCGGCAGTCGCACGCTAGCCCGCGCTCGACCTCCGTCACGTGAACGAAGCGGTCGGAGGAATGAACTGCAAACAATGCCAACATAAGGACTCCATGAGTTGAGTTGAGGAGAACCCAAGTGTTCAGAGACGAAGCGGCGCCAACCAGTCCAGAACCGGTTGCAAACCGGTTGCCGACGGTTGCGGAACTACTGCCGTGCTTTCAGGAGTGGCTCGCTGGCCAGCACGTTGAGTCCAACGCCCTGGCACTGCTTCGCGCCTTGGGTAACGAGTCGGCCAAGGTCGCGCACCTTACGGGCCGCGGGGAGCAACTGGAATTCAATGCGGAGGATCTGGTGCAAGTCTGCTGGCCGGAGCTAGTCGATTTCGACTCCGCAAAGATGAAGGTCAAGAACGCCAAGCTCGAGCAGTACCTCTCCAGCCGGTCCGTGGACAGGGAAGCGTTCTTCGCGCAGCGCGGCTTGAAGCATTCCCTCCGCCTGCGCAAGCGCTCGACGTCGGGACACCACCGCGCGCAGTGGTCACTGGAACCCTACGCACTGACGCCCCAAGAGGAAACGATCGAGCCGCACGCTGCGTCCGACGTCAGCCACATAGGTCGGCTTGAGCCGGTGGGACCAGGGGATGCGGGTCCCGCCTGTCTGCGGATCGAATACGCCTACGCGCCTGCCGGCACCGTTAAGCCATCTTGGGTCGCGCGCCCACTGTTCGGGAGCGGCTCGTTCAAGACAAAGTCCCTGCGCGGTTTGCTGTTCGCGAGCACCGTTATGGCGCCGATGGCGTGCATCGCGCTCCTGGCGGCGATCGTGTGGCTGATGCTGTTCGTAAATCGACCTGTGACGACGGCGGACCTTGCTTTTTTCGTCTGCGCGGCGGGGATTGGCTGGGTCTTATGGGATTTCGTTCGCCAGCTCTGGTGGTTGCTGGCGGACCGGATCGTGCCTGCCGCCGACGTGCTGGTGAGATGGAACGAGCCCCCAGCTCAGCTTGAGAGCTTCAAGCAGGGCGACGCGCGCATCATCGGCTTAGTGCGCTACAGCGCCACTTGCCCCGTTTGCGCAGCAACGGTGGAGCTACGCTACGGCGCGGGCCACGAGCGGCGTCGCCTATTCGGCTGCTGCGTCGAGGCGCCGCAGGAGCACGTTTTCACCTTTGACCGGGTCACTCGGCAAGGCAAGACCGCGCCCCGGTAGGTCACTGCCGCCAAGCCAACAACCATCGCGATGCAGCGGTTGCTGCTGTAACGCGTTGCTCAGCGAAATCACACCTTGATGCTGATCGCAGACATCCAAACGGAATGACGAGATCCAATCCCACGACCGCTGCCAAGTGTTGCGGTCATAGTTCGCTGCTTGGCACTGGTCGACCGAGCGATCGCGTGGGTTTCAGGGTTGCAATTGGCGATCGAAGCGCCATCGAATAGAGACACATGAGCGACCTATTGGGATGCTGACACTCTCCACGCCGGCCCGGCGCTGCGCTCCCAACGTCGTGCCATGCGCTTACGTCTCGCCGCCGCTTTTCGGCGAGGAGATTTGATCGTGAGGCCACGAGAACTGACGATGGTTATGGGAGGAAGGCCACGCCCGGCGTTTCGCCCGCCGATATGGCGCATAGCGTGCCCACGGTTGCGGCCTGCGCAAAGCCGGCACCGCGAAACGCTTCGAGCACAGCAGGGGCGCTCTCGGGCCTGCAGGACACGAGCAGACCGCCGCTGGTCTGCGGGTCTGACACCAGCGCGCGCTGCCAATCCGGCGCGTTCGCAGGCCACGCGATCTGGCCGCCATAACCGGCCCAGTTGCGCCCCGACGCGCCCGTCACGATGCCCTGCTGCGCAAAGGGCAACGCGCTTTCGATCAGCGGCAGCGACGCCAGCGACACTTCGGCCGCGAGCCCGGAGCCCCGGCAGATCTCCAGCAGATGGCCGGCCAGGCCGAAGCCGGTGACGTCCGTCATCGCATGCACGCCGTCGAGCGTGGCCAGCGTGGTGCCGACGCGATTGAGCTGCGTCGTGTGGCGGATCATCTCGGCATAGCCGCCCCCATCGAGCAGCCCCTTCTTGAGCGCCGCCGACAGGATGCCCACGCCCAGCGGCTTGCCCAGCACCAGCACATCACCGGCCTCGGCCGCCGAGTTGCGCCGCACCCGGTCGGGATGCACCAAGCCCAGCCCGACCAGCCCGTAGATCGGCTCCAGCACGTCAATGCTGTGCCCGCCCGCGATCGGAATGCCGGCCTCGCGGCAGATGCTCGCGCCGCCTTCGAGCACGCGGCCGATCACCTCCGGCGGCAGCTTGTCGATCGGCATGCCGACGAGTGCCAGCGCCATGATCGGCGTGCCGCCCATCGCGTAGATGTCCGACAAGGCGTTGGTCGCCGCGATGCGGCCGAAGTCGTATGGGTCGTCGACGATCGGCGTGAAGAAGTCGGTGGTGGCGACCAGCGCCTGCGCGTCGTTGAGTCGGTAGACGGCGGCGTCGTCGCTGGTCTCGGTGCCGACCAGCAGCTCCGGCGGCACGATGCCCTGCGGGGCGCGTGCCAGAATCTCGGCCAGCAGGCCCGGGGCAATCTTGCAGCCGCAACCGCCGCCGTGTGAAAAACGTGTGAGAGCGATCGGTTCCATGCCCTTGAGAATAAACCCATGACCCATCGCGGACCGGTACGCGTCGCCGACATCCCCGACTTCGACGTGCTGATCGACGCGCGCTCGCCCTCCGAGTTCGCGCTCGACCACATACCCGGCGCCATCAACTGCCCGGTGCTCGACGACGATGAGCGCCGCATCGTCGGCACGATCTACAAGCAGACCGGCGCCTTCGAGGCACGCCGCGTGGGCGGCGCGATGGTCGCGGCCAACCTGGCGCGCCATCTAAACGAACGATTCGCGGACAAGCCGCCAGACTGGAAACCGTTGGTGTATTGCTGGCGTGGCGGGCTGCGCAGCGGGTCGATGGTTGCGTGGCTGCGCCTCGTGGGCTGGGATGCGCGGCAGCTCGCCAGTGGCTACAAGAGCTTCCGGCATGACGTAATCGATCAGTTGGCCGCGTGTGTTCCCCGGCTCAGGCTCAAGGTGATCTGCGGCGCCACTGGCAGCGCCAAGACGCGCGTGTTGCAGGCGCTCGCGGCGCGCGGTGAGCAGGTGCTGGACCTCGAAGGGTTGGCGCGGCACAAGGGCTCCTTGCTGGGCGCGCTGCCGGGCGTGCCACAGCCCTCGCAGAAGGCTTTCGAAACGCAACTGGCAACAGCATTGAAGCCGTTCGATCTGGAGCGCACGGTGTATGTCGAAGGCGAAAGCGCGCGCATCGGGCGCATCTCGCTGCCGATCCCATTGGTGGAGCGGATGCGCGGAGGCAATTGCATTGAAGTGGTCGCCACGCCTGAGGCGCGGCTCGACTACCTGCTGCGCGACTACGCCTACCTTGGCGACAACGGCGAATCGCTTGCGACGCAGCTCGGGATGCTCAAGGAAATGCAGGGCAAGGAGACGGTTGCGCGCTGGCAAGGATGGGCGCGCACGCATGCGTTGTCACCTCTGTTCGAGGAACTGATGCGCCTGCACTACGACCCGCACTACGCACGCTCGCAGGCGCGTCATTTTGCGAAATGGGAGGCGCGCCGCCGCATCGCTGCGACTGATCTTTCCGACACGGGGATCGAGGCCATCGCCGACGCGGTCCTGACGCTTCCTCCAGTCTGATGGGCCAGCCTCATCCCTGATCCGTTTCCATGCGCTGATGGGAGCATTTCATTGAGGCTCACCCTCACCGGAGTGGGAATGATCAATCGAAGAGACGGCCAACCCTTGATGGAGAGCGCCGCTACCGAACATGCTCGACCCGCGTCAGCTTCGGCCTTCCGTCAATGATCTCCGCGTGAAAGCGCACCCTGTCTCCGACCTTCAAGCCGCTGAGCGTCTTCTTGTCCGCATCGAAGGCCATCGTCATCGGCGGCATGGCGAGATTCGGAATATCGCCATGCTTGAGCACGACCTCGCCGGTGGCGATGTCGATTCTTTGAACCACCGCATCGGTCAGCGCGTTCGAAGCATTCTGGCTTTGCGCGGGCTCCTTCATGGGCATCGGCATGTTCGGCTGTTTGGACTGGGCATGGACACCGAGACTGGCGGCGAGCAGTGAAATCGCAAGAACATGCAGGGGTTTCATTCGAGTGCTCCTGAATTTGGGGGAATCGGATTGAAAGCAGGCGCGGCAACGTTCTTGCGACGATGCAGCAGATACCAGGCGGCAGGCACCACGAGCATGCTGAGCAGTGGTGCTGTCACCATCCCGCCCACCATGGGCGCGGCGATTCGGGTCATCACCTCCGATCCGGTGCCACTGCCCCAAAGGATAGGCAACAAGCCCGCCATCACCACGGCAACGGTCATGGCCTTCGGCCGCACCCGCAGGACGGCCCCCTCCCGAATAGCGGCCAGCAGGGTCTCGTCGTTCATCGCTGCACCTGCCGCGAGGCGCCGAGCGAGCGCATTCTTCAGGTAGACCAGCATCACCACGCCGAATTCGGCCGCAACCCCGGCCAGCGCGATGAAGCCCACCGCCGTGGCCACGGAAACCGAGTGCCCCATCGCCCACACAAGCCAGAAGCCTCCGATCAGCGAGAACGGCACCGCCGCCATGACAAGGGCCGCATCCGCGAGCGATTTGAAGAGCAGGTAGAGCAGCACGAAAATCACGGCCAGCGTGACGGGAATCACTAGCTTCAGGCGCTCGGTTGCACGCTCAAGGTATTCGAACTGGCCGGACCACGAGACGGCATAGCCGGCTGGCATCTTCACGGCCTGCGCCACCGCGGCTTGCATGTCCGTGACCGCCGAACGAAGGTCCCGCCCGCGTACGTCGACATACACCCAGCCCGAGGGCCGTGCGTTTTCGCTGCGCAGCATTGGCGGGCCGGCCTCGATATGGATCTTGGCGACGTCCTGCAGCAAGACGGTCGCGCCCTTGTCGGTCACGAAGGGCAATTGCCGCAAGCGTTCCAGCGAGTCTCGGATCTCGCGCGGGTAGCGCACGTTGATCGGATAGCGCTCCCGCCCCTCGATCACTTCGCCGACGTTGTCGCCGCCGATGGCGGTGGATACAACGGACTGAACATCCGCCACCGAGAGGCCGAACCGTGCCGCAGACAGGCGATCGACATCGACATCGATGTAGCGCCCGCCCGTCAATCGCTCGGCCAGCGCCGACGACACCCCCGGTACGTTCTTGACCGCCGCCTCGATCTGTGTGGTCAGCGAATCGATGGTGGCCAGATCGGCGCCCGCCACCTTCACACCCACGGGACTCTTGATTCCCGTGGCCAGCATGTCAATGCGATTGCGTATGGGAGGCACCCACACGTTCGACAGTCCCGGCACCTTGACGGCGCGATCCAGTTCCTCGACCAGCTTGTCTGGCGTCATGCCGGCGCGCCATTGATCCTTGGGCTTGAACTGGATGGTGGTCTCGAACATCTCCATCGGCGCCGGGTCGGTGGCCGAGTCCGCACGGCCGGCTTTTCCGAACACCCGCGCCACTTCCGGCACCGTCTTGATGAGGCGATCGGTCTGCTGCAACAGTTGCGCCGCCTTCGACACCGAAAGCCCTGGCAGGGCAGACGGCATGTAGAGCAGGTCGCCTTCATCCAGCGGCGGCATGAACTCGCCGCCCAGCCGCGCCATCGGCACCACCGTCAGCGCGAGCAGCACGCCCGCCAGCATCAGCGTCCACTTCGGAAAGCGCAACACCCATTCGAGCGCTGGCCGGTATGCCGCCATGAGCAAGCGATTGACCGGATTCGCCGCTTCATGCGGGATTCGACCGCGAATGAGGTAACCCATCAGCACCGGAATCAGCGTCACCGAAAGACCTGCCGCTGCCGCCATGGCGTAGGTCTTGGTGAATGCCAGGGGCGCGAACAGCCGGCCCTCCTGCGCCTCCAGCGAGAACACCGGCACGAAAGAAAGCGTGATCACCAGCAGCGAGAAGAACAGGGCCGGCCCGACCTCCACCGACGCATCGGACGCGAGTTGCCATCGCTCGAAGCCATCAGGCTGCCGCCCATGCCCCGTCTCGAAGGCCTCGATGTGCTTGTGCACGTTCTCGACCATCACGACGGCGCCATCGACCATGGCACCGATGGCAATGGCAATGCCACCCAGCGACATGATGTTGGCGTTGACACCCTGCCAGTGCATGACGATGAATGCGGCCAGTACGCCAATGGGCAGCGCGACCACCGCGACCAGCGCCGAGCGCAGGTGGAACAGGAACACGGCACACACCAGCGCCACGACGATGAACTCCTCGACCAGCTTGGCGCGCAGATTGTCCACCGCGCGATCGATGAGAAGGGAGCGGTCATAGGTCGGTACGATTTCGACGCCCGCAGGCAGGCTCGTCTTCAGCGTTTCCAGCTTCGCTTTCACCGCCTCGATGGTGGTGCGTGCGTTCTTGCCGGAGCGCATGACGACCACACCGCCGGCCACCTCGCCTTCGCCATCCAGTTCAGCAATGCCGCGCCGCATCTCGGGTCCGATCTGAACCGTCGCCACGTCGCGCAACAGCACCGGCGTGGCGCCTGAGATCGACACGGGAATGGAGCGAAAGTCTTCCAGCGATCGCAGGTAGCCGCGGGATCGGACCATGTATTCGGCTTCGCCAAGTTCGACGACGGAGCCTCCGCTGGACTGATTGGCTTTCTGCAAGGCCTGCACCACGCTCGCTTGCGTGATGCCGAGCGCACGCATGCGATCCGGGTCGAGCACCACCTGGTACTGGCGCACCATGCCGCCGATGCTGGCCACCTCCGCCACGTCGGCCACGGTTTTCAACTCGAACCTCAGGAACCAGTCGTTGAGCGCGCGCAGTTGACCCAAGTCCCGACTGCCGGTGCGGTCGACCAGCGCGTACTCGTAGACCCAGCCCACCCCGGTCGCATCGGGGCCCAGCGAGGCACTGGCACCTGCTGGAAGCCGTGCCTGCACTTGGTTGAGGTATTCAACGACCCGCGAGCGCGCCCAATAGGGATCGGTCTTGTCGTCGAACAGCACATAGACGAAGGAATCGCCGAAGAACGAATACCCGCGCACCGTCTTCGCGCCGGGCACGCTCAGCATCGTTGTGGTCAGCGGATAGGTGACCAGGTCTTCAACCACCTGCGGCGCCTTGCCGGGAAAGGGTGTGCGGATGATCACCTGCGTGTCCGACAGGTCGGGTAGCGCATCGAGCGGCGTCCGGGCCGCTGACCACAGGCCTGCCGCCACGACGAACAAGGTGGCGATCAATACGAGGAACCGGTTGCCGACCGACCACCGGATGAGGGCCGCGATCATTGCTTTGCCGCCGGTTGAAGGCGTTCGACCGAGAGCAGCTCGTAGCCCAGTGGCCCGCCTTCCCTGAACTCGAACCGGACCGTGTCGCCTGGCTTGACGTCAGCAAAGGCGCCCGGCGTTGGCCTGGAAAAGCCCATGGTCATGGCGGGCCACTTCAGCGAGGCGACGGGGCCATGCGAAATGGTGATGCCGTCCGCTTCGACCCTTTCGACCTTGCCCTCCGCACGATGCGATGTTCCGGTGGTCGCCGGCGTCGACGAGACAGGGGATCCCGACGCAGTCGGGGGTGGAGCCGCACTCGCAGTCATGTTCCCCAGCACCGACCGCAGCCTGGCTTCGGAGTCGATCAGGAACTGCCCGCTCGCCACAACTCGCGCGCCCTCGGCCAGCCCCTGGACCACCTCGACGTCGTCACCCAGGTCTGCGCCGAGCGACACCTCGCGCGGCTCGAAGGCTCCGCCCTCCCTGGAAACGATGACGACCGAGCGCTTGCCTGTGCGAATGACCGCCTCCGAGGCCACGAGCAGGCGTGAGCTCCTGGCGCCCCCCACCTGGAGCCGCAACAGCATGCCGGGAGTGAGTCTGCCCTGCGCGTTGTCGACCTCGAAGCGCGCCTTGAGCGTGCGTGTGGAACTGCTGATCTCCGGAAGGATTTCCTTCAGTTCGCCGGCAAAGGTCTGTGAGGCATCTGCCTGCAACGCGGCTTGCACCTTCTGGCCCGCCGCAAGCCGCAACGCTTGTGCTTCGGGAACCTCTGCGGTTGCCCAAACCTTCTCGAGCCCGGCGATCCGAAACAGGGTCACGCCGGACGCGACGGCCACGCCTTCGCGCACGCCCAGTTCCGCAATGACCCCGCTGACCGGCGCCGTCAGCACAAAGCGTGCTTGCGCCACGCCAGCCTTCTCGCTCTGGCGGATGAGTTCGCCCGGGATGGACATGGCCCGCATTCGCTCGCGCGCAGCCGCGACGAGGTCAGGGGAAACGCCGGCGCGCTGGAGTGCTATCAGTTCGTTTTGCGGGCCCAGCCACTCCGGTGCGAAGATGGTCGCAAGAGCTTGGCCTTTGCGCACCCGCTCCATCGGCGCGCGCACCGAAAGGCGCTCGACGTAGCCGGCAACGCGCGTCTGGACCGCCACATTCAAGCGCTCGTCGAACTGCACGGTGCCGATGGCGTCGAAGGACGAGGAGACATCGGCCCGGCGCACGGTGGCGTAGCGGATGCCGAGGTTTTGCTGCACGCCGGGGCTGATCGTCACGCCCGAGCTTGTCGGTTGGCTGTCTGCATACATGGGCACCAGCTGCATGTCCATGAACGGAGACTTGCCGGGCTTGTCGAAGCGTGGGCCGGGCACCATCGGGTCGTGCCAGTAGAGGACCTTGCGGCCATCGTTGCCGGGCGTGGTCCCTGGCGTCATGGACGCGCCAGGTGCGGACTGCACCGTCGTGCGGCCAACATAGAAGGCGGCCCCCGCGACCAGCGTGAGGGCGATCAGGCCCAGCATCGTCACATTTGATCGTTTCATGGTGCCACCTCGCCGGAAAGGGGACGAAACTTCATCTGGACTTGCGCCTTGGCCAGATCACGCTGAAGTGCCAGCAGCTTGCGTTGCACGTCGACCTCGGCGTGCCGCGCCTCAAACAGCGTCACCAGACTCGTCTGGTTGGAACGGTAGCCCGCGGTGGCGACGGCCGTTCTCTGCGCCGCGGGCGTGACGACGCCCGCGCGAAGGCGCTCGATGCGTTGCCACACGCGCTCGATGTCGCTGGAAAGCACCTGGTATTCGGCGGTGGCGGCGCGGGTTGCTTCGGCCAACTCGGCCTCGGACTTCTCAACCAACGCGAGCTTGGCGGCCGTTTCGCGATCCTGTCGATCGCCACGCGCGATGGCCAGCGGAATGCTCACCCCGACCGTCACCATGTCCGAATAGCCCGTGCGCTGCCCATAGGCGACTTCCCACGTCCAGTTGGGGTCGCGGTTGGTGCTTGCCACGGCCGCAGCTTGCCTTGCCACTTCGAGGTCTTGCCGCATGGCTGCCACCGAAGGGTGGCCAGCAACGTAGACCTCTTCAGTGGGGACGGACTCGACTGGCATGGTCACCAGCTCGTCGGGCCTCAGGCCGATCCAGCGCTGCAAGGCGAATCGCGCAGCGGTTTGCTGCTGCCGGATTTCGGCTGAATCGTCTTCCGCAATGCCTTTGCCGCCGCTGAGCTGGAGCAGTTCCTGGCTGCTGCCAGTCGCAGAAGACAGCCGGGCGCGCGCGGCTTCAAACTCCTCATGGGCGTGATGCTCCATCAGGGTTGTGAGCTTGAGCATCTCATCGGCGTAGAAGGCATCGACGTAGGCGAGCGCTGTCTGCAGCCGCGTGTTGGCGATCGCAGCCTGGGCCTGTACCGCCTCCCGGCTCGTTGATGCCTGCGCAGCAGCTTGTCGCGCAGAACGTTTGTCTTGCGAGACCCACTCCTGGCTGATGCCGATGCGCTTCATGGTCATCGAGTCGTTGGTTGTGCTGAAGCGATCCGGCCCGGTGATGGGCAGGTTTTCGATACCTGCTCTCAAGACGGGATCGGGAAGTTGCCCTGCGGCAACCGAGGCATCCCTGGCGCTTTGGACGCCAGCGCGGGCAGCACGCGCTGCCTCGGAGCGCTGGACGGCCAATTGCAGCGCCGCGTCGAAGGACAGCGGCGCAGCCGCTGCCAAGCCAGGCAGCAGTGCGGCGGCCCAAACGGCCGCGCGCGAAAACGGGGTGAACATGAAACTTCTCCAAAGACGAACGAGGTATTCGCCGGCAAGCGGACAAGCCGCGCCAGCACCCGGGGTCAGTCGATGGGAATTTCAGACTCGAAGTCTGCGAGTCGCGAGGAAGACGGGGTCGGGAGGGGGATGCAGTTCGGGCACGCTCTGCGGCGGGACCTCGTGTCCTTGGGACGCCAGCACCAGCGGCACCACCAGCACCTGCACGACTGCTGGCAGCGAAGGCGTCGCAACCTTGATCTGCTCGAATGACAGCGACGCGCCGTTGGCGTGCTGATGGCACAGCACCGGTTGTTCGGTGTCCATGCCTTCGCAGGGTTGGCCCGATGCCATCGCTTCTGCCATGCCTTGGCTGTCCGCCATGCCTGGGCAGACATAGGCAGCCAGCGCCATCTGGGAAAACAGCAGCGACAGCATCACCACGAACGCGGTGACGCAGCGATGCATGGAGCGACGGCGGGTCATGGTTGAGGGAGTTTAGCGCGCCAGTGCCTGCGGTTGAAGCAAGACAAAAAAGGGCGAAACGCCGGAACTTGAGAAACGGGGCGCTTGGGCCTCGCCAATACTGACGCGGCTCGCCGATACGGCTCTACCCGTGAAGGACACCACAGAAGCGAATTTCGCCATCTGTTCATTGGTTGAGCTTGGGCCTAAGATGCAACAATGAGTACGCGCTTGGCTATGCGGTTGGCATCGGGACGAGAGGTAATCGTTCTCGCGATGTTGCTTGCTTTTGCATTCAGCCAACTCTCCGCGGTCGTCCACCTCTCCAGTTTCCTTGGAGCGCGTTCCGGTGCGCAGCACGCGCTGCTGCATTGGCAAGGGACACCTCATCATCATCACGATGATGGCTCCATAGGAAGCGATCATTCGGTCGAGTCCTATCAGCACGTCAGTCTCGATGGATGCCTGAACGCCATCGCGATGCAATGCGACTTGCTGGTTCATTTTGGGCCGCACCCTCTTGTGCCGCCCGCGAGCCACGATGAGCTTGCGAAGCCGTGGCCATATCTCGACGGGCCGATGCGTCCGCCATCCCTGCCAACCTGAAGATCGCATTCACCGCCACGCACGGTCGGACTCACACGTCCGCCCGATGGCCGGGGCAGTGGTGCGGACGGCTGGCTTCCTTGCTGGCCTGCGCTCTTTCCGTTTTACGGAAAGCGACTCGATAGCGACGCGGCTCCAACAAGTCGGCGCTCCATATCGGCACTGACGAAAGTTCCCCCTCACTGCGCGGAACCCAGTTCGGTGGCAGATCGAAACCACACACGATCGAAGCGATGGGCTGTCATGGCGCATTGCCTTTGTCCATTTTCAGTTCGGAGCGTTGCAATGAGGTTTCAGAATGATGATCCAAGCTTCTGGCGGTCATCTGGCGCGGCCACCTTTCTTGTGGCGGCGCTTGTCGGCGCGT
The DNA here is from genome assembly GCF_037889955.1 of Variovorax robiniae. Taxonomy (NCBI): domain Bacteria; kingdom Pseudomonadati; phylum Pseudomonadota; class Betaproteobacteria; order Burkholderiales; family Comamonadaceae; genus Variovorax; species Variovorax robiniae. The sequence goes on along the minus strand of NZ_JBBKZS010000005.1, from coordinate 385,121 downwards.
TCTTCCTGTACACGGAAAACGGTGCCCACCTGTTCGGAATTCTTCCGTTCCTGCTCATCGTTGCCAGTCCGTTGATGCACGAGGTCATGCACCATGGGCGCTACCGTCGACGAGGCCGTCAGGGTCGCTATCCATCGGATGACGATCTGTGAACGGTGTCGACAGCGGCCAGGCGCAGTGGAGTCTGGCCTTCTTGAACACGGGCGTGTTCGTCGGATTCGCATACAGCTTCTTCAAGCCTTACACGGCGAGGGACTGGAAGGTCTTCGGCGCCTACTCCGCATTCGTCGCGGCCTTGTTTGCCGAGGTCTACGGCTTTCCGCTCACGATTTTTCTTTTCCGCGCATGGCTGTCGGCCGCGTTTCCGGACGTCGACATGTTCGGCCACGAGGCGAGGCACCTTTGGTGGCTTCTGTGGGGTCGCTCCGACCCGCACATGGGAGCCTTGCGCTTCCTCAGCTTCGCGATTGTGTTCGCAGGCTTCTTGCTTCTGGCCATGGCATGGCACGCGTTGCAGCGCGCTCAGCGACGCGAAGAGATCGCGTCGACCGGCCCGTATCGCCGGATCAGGCATCCTCAATATGGCGCCCTCATCATCATCATGCTTGGCTTGCTGTTTTACTGGCCAACGCTGCCTTCAACGTTGCTGCTTCCTCTGCTGGTTGTGATGTACGTCCGGCTCGCAAGATCCGAAGAGCAGGAATTGATTCGTGAACGAGGGGAGGCTTGGCGAAGCTATGCGGCCGCGACCCGCCGGTTTTTGCCTGCCCTTCGTGGCGATTGCCGTTGAAATGCCTAGGACACGTAGGTCAACCTTGCGTCAGATTCCGAGCGGTGTCTGGGTCCTCGGCTTCGTCAGCATGCTGATGGACATTTCTTCGGAAATGATCCACAGCCTGCTGCCGCTGTTCATGGTTTCCACCCTCGCAGCCAGCGCCTTCGCGATCGGGCTGATCGAAGGGCTGGCCGAGGCCACAGCGCTAGTCGTCAAGGTCTTCTCGGGAACGTTGAGCGACTATCTCGGCAAGCGCAAGGGCTTGACCTTGTTCGGCTATGCCCTGGGGGCACTGACCAAGCCGCTTTTCGCGCTCGCCCACTCCCTGGGCATCGTGCTGACGGCGCGGCTGCTGGACCGGGTCGGCAAAGGGATTCGCGGGGCCCCGCGCGATGCCCTGGTCGCCGACATCACGCCCTTGCATCTGCGCGGTGCAGCCTTCGGACTGCGCCAGTCGATCGACACCCTCGGGGCCTTCCTCGGGCCGCTGCTGGCTGTCGGCTTGATGCTGCTCTGGGCCAATGATTTCAGGGCCGTGTTCTGGGTCGCGGTGATCCCGGGACTGATGGCCGTCGCACTGCTTGCGTTCGGACTGCGGGAGCCGGCGTATCTGCAAGTCGAGAAGCGCATCAACCCGATCCGCCGTGAGAACCTGAGGCGCCTCGGCGCCGCGTACTGGTGGGTGGTGCTCATCGGCGCGATGTTCACGCTGGCCCGATTCAGCGAGGCATTCCTGGTGCTGCGAGCCGAGCAAGGCGGCATTCCGATGGCACTGGTGCCGCTCGTGATGGTCGCGATGAACCTGGTCTATGCGTTGTCGGCCTATCCGTTTGGCAAACTGTCCGACCGCACGAGCCACACCCGGATGTTGGCCTTCGGCCTCGCCGTGCTGATCGCGGCCGACCTGGTTCTGGCCGCCAGCAATCACTGGGGCGTGGTGCTGGCCGGCGTCGCGCTCTGGGGCGTTCACATGGGGATGACGCAAGGCCTGTTGTCCGCCATGGTGGCGAATGCCGCGCCCGCGGACCTGCGCGGCACGGCCTTCGGATTCTTCAACTTGGTCAGCGGCCTTGCCATGCTGGTCGCCAGCATGATCGCCGGCTTGCTGTGGGACCAGCTCGGCGCATCCGCAACCTTCCATGCCGGCGCTGCCTTTTGCGCGCTGGCCCTGGTGGGCCTGGGGTGGCGGCCGTCGGCCAAGGTTGCATGACGAAATGGGTAGAGATACCTCCCGGCGGGATGCGACCCGGCGAGTGCGAGCCTTGTTCCGGCGCGCTGGCAGTTGGATCGTGAGCGTCCGGCAATCCCGTCTTGACACGTGATCAGTCAGCGGCCAGTGCGTGGATGATCGGGCAGTTGCCCTTGGTCGCCCCAGCATCGCATTGGCGTACCAGCGCCGTAAGCGCTTTGCGCATCGCCTTCAGATCGGCAAGCTTTTCTCCGATGACCTGCAGTTTGTGCGCGGCCAGCTCGCGCGTTTCGGCGCAGGCGCCGACCTCATCGAGTTGGAGCAAGCTGCCAACTTCGTCCAGCGTGAAGCCCAGCACCTGTGCTCGCTTGATGAAGCGCACGCGTTTGATCGCGTGCACGTCATAACGGCGATGCCCGTTCGTCGGCCTATCGGGTTCGGGCATCAAGCCACGGCGCTGGAGCGGATCGTTTCGACGTTCACGCCGGCCTCGTCGGCCAGTCGCCCTATCGTCAACTCGGTTGTCATCTCTACCCCTTGACTCCGTACTACGGTACGGACTCTAGACTACCCTTCATCGAAATAGGTTCACCTTTGTTGGCAATGTTCAGAGTCAAGAGTTCGCTGGTCGCCGGAGTGTTTGCGGCTGTCGGCGCGTCGGTGTGCTGCGTCGGGCCGCTGGTGTTGCTGGGGCTAGGCATCAGCGGCGCCTGGATCGCCAACCTGACTGCGCTGGAGCCGCTGCGGCCTGGGTTCATCGCTGTGACGCTGCTGTTCCTGGGCTTGGCGTTCCGGCGTCTGTACCTGCAACCGCAGGTCTGCGAGTCGGGCACCGTGTGCGCCGAACCGATCGTCCTCAAGCGTCAGCGGTTGACCTTCTGGGTTGTCGCGCTGGCGCTCCTCGCCTTGTTGTCGGTGCCTTGGCTGGCGCCCTATTTCCTCTGAAGGACTAACCATGCGCAACTTGCTTGCTGCAACGCTCGTCTCGCTGATGCCATTGGCCGCACTCGCCGCGGCGCCGCAGACCGCCGTGCTCGATGTCCAGAACATGACCTGCGAGCTGTGCCCGGTCACGGTGAAGAAGTCCTTGGAGAAGGTGCCTGGCGTGAGCCAGGCCCGGATCGATTTCGCTAAGAAGACTGCAACTGTGACGTTCGACACCGACAAGGCCAGTACCGCGGCGTTGGTCAAGGCCACGACGGACGCGGGCTACCCCTCGAAGGTTCACAAGTGATGACGACCGCCCCTATGCTGGAGTCAGTGCTGACCTGCCCCGTCTGCGCCCACGCCAAGCTCGAAGTCATGCCGACCGACGCCTGCCAATTCTTCTACGAGTGCGAGCGCTGCAGGACCGTGTTGAGGCCGAAGGCTGGCGACTGCTGCGTGTTCTGCTCGTACGGCTCGGTCAAGTGTCCGCCCGTGCAGATGCAGCCGGGCTGCTCAAGCTGCGGCGCCTGATGGCCGCCAACGGTGGGGCAGCAACTCCTCGATCCGGCGGTTCAAGTGGGTCGGCAGCCTCGCGAGAACGTCGCGCAGGTATTGCCAAGGATCGTGTCCATTGAGCTTGGCCGACTGAACCGGGCTCATCACCACTGCAGCGCGCTGGCCGGCCAATGCGCTACCGACGAAGAGCCAGTTCTTGCGGCCCATCTGCCAGGGCTTGATCTGCCGCTCCAGGAAGTTGTTGTCCATCGGGACTTCGCCGTCGTCGAGATGACAGGTGAACTGTGGCCAGAGGTTGAGGCTGTAGTCGATCGCTGCGGCGATGCTGCTTCCAACGGGTACGCGGCGCCGTTCGAGTTCGAGCCACAGCTTGAACTCCGCCCACAGCGGCTTGGTCAATTCCTGCCGGCCCCTTTGTCGATGTTCCGCGGGCATGTTCGCCAGGCTTCCCTCGAGGTGGTAGATCTGAGCCAGAAGCTTGATCGCCGCTTCGGCACTGGGCTCGTCCCAGCCCTGGCCACTTCGTCGTACTTGCGTCGGGCGTGCACGACGCATCCTGCGGCGTACACGCGAGCATCCATGGCGGAGTCGTAGCCGGCGTACTGGTCCGTCAGTAGCGTCCCGTTCCACGCACCGTCCTCACCGCCGAGGAACGCCACCGGTTACGGGCCGCCACGGCCCAGTCAGAACTCGAAGATCACGCCGCGCTGCGCGTCGAGTTCGCCGCGCGCATAGGCCCAGACGTAGGCCCCTGCGGGTCTTGCCCGCCCCAGGATCGAGCAGCGCCACCGGCGTCTCGTCGGCGTGCAGTACCCGGGCGCCGCGCACGAAGCGCTTGTGCGCGTCGTACAGCGGCTCCAGCGCCGACCCGGCGTACCCCGCCCACGCCGCGAGCGTGGAGCGCGGGGTGCAAGCGACACCGCTGCGACCGAGACGTCGGGCTGTTGACATTCGGCGATGACCGCCGCCTTGAACTCCGCAGCATGCCTGCGCCGAAGCTTCTGTGAATTGGGATTCACAGGTGACCACCAAATCAAATAGGTGGGCACCACCCCCACGGTCCCATCACGGCGCAGCAAGATGGGATGCCGAGACGCTCACGTTGGATCAGCTCTCTACCCGGCGCAGTCGCAAAGCATTGAAGATGACGGAAACAGAACTCAGGCTCATCGCCAGCGCGGCAATCATCGGCGACAGGAGCCAACCGGTCAGGGGGTAGAGCACGCCCGCCGCGAGCGGTACGCCAAGGGCGTTGTAGAAGAACGCGAAGCCCAGGTTCTGCTTCATGTTGGCGATCGTCTGCTCCGAGATGACGCGCGCCTGCGCGATGCCTCGCAGATCGCCCTTGACCAGCGTCACCTGCGCGCTATTCATGGCGACGTCCGTACCGGTGCCCATGGCAACGCCCACGTCGGCCTTGGCAAGCGCAGGCGCGTCGTTGATGCCGTCGCCGGCCATGGCGACGATGCGGCCTTCACCTTGGAGTCGCGTCACGAGTGCGAGCTTGTCCGCAGGCTTCACTTCGCCATGCACTTCGTCTATGCCGAGCCTGGCGGCGACGGACTTCGCGGTGGTCAACCCGTCGCCGGTCGCCATGATGACCCGCATGCCGTGGGCCCTCAGGGCACCGAGGGCTTCCGACGTCGTGCCTTTGATCGGATCGGACACGGCCAACAGCCCTGCCACTTGCCCGTCGATCGCCAGGAACATCACGCTCGCCCCTTCGGCGCGCAACACCTCGGCCTGAGGCTTGAGCTTTTCGACATCCACGCCGATCTGCGCCATCAAGGCGGAATTCCCAAGCGCCGTCTTTTTGCCGTTCACGGCGCCGGTGACACCGATGCCGCTGCCGGACTCGAACCCATCCGGCGTGTCCAGTTCCAGCTTGCGCTCGCGTGCTGCCCGCAGGATCGCATCCGCCAGCGGATGCTCGCTCCCCTGATCGAGGCTCGCAGCCGTGCGAAGGACTTCCTCCTCGCCGAAACCGCCGACGCCAATGGCGCGTTCGAATCGCGGCTTGCCCTCCGTCAGCGTGCCGGTCTTGTCGACGATGAGCGTATCGACCTTGCGCAGGTTCTCGATGGCCGCGGCGTCGCGAAACAGGATGCCCCGCGTCGCGGCCTTGCCGGTGGCCACCATGATCGACATCGGCGTAGCGAGTCCCAGTGCGCATGGACAGGCAATGATCAACACCGCCACGGCGTTGATCAGGCCGTAGACCCAGCTTGGCTGTGGACCGAACATGCCCCACGCCAGGAACGAGAGCGCGGCGACACCGATCACGGCCACGACGAAGTAGCCTGCCACGTGATCGGCCATGCGCTGCATCGGCGCCCGGGAGCGCTGGGCCTGAAGCACCATCTGGACGATGCTGGCGAGCACCGTCTTCGAGCCCACCCGTTCGGATTGCATGACCAGCGCACCGCTGGTGTTGAGGGTGGCGCCAATGAGCTTGTCGCCGGCCCGCTTGCTCACGGGTAAGGGCTCGCCGGTCAGCATGGATTCGTCGACCGCGCTTGCGCCTTCCACCACCACGCCATCGACCGGAATCTTTTCGCCGGGACGCACGCGCAGCTTGTCGCCAACGTGCACATGGCCGAGCGGTATGTCCTCTTCGCCGCCGTCGGCGTTGATCCTGCGCGCGGTCTTCGGGGCAAGACCCAAAAGAGACTTGATCGCCGCCGAAGTCTGCGAACGCGCCTTGAGTTCCAGGATTTGACCGAGCAGCGTCAGCGAAATGATCACGGCGGCCGCCTCGAAGTAGACCGCCACGCGCCCCATCGATTGGAAGGTGGCGGGGAACGCCTCGGGCGCCACCGTTGCGGCAACGCTGTAGACGAATGCCGCTGACGTGCCCAGCCCGATCAGCGTCCACATGTTCGGACTGCGATGCACCACCGATTGCACAGCGCGCTCAAAAAATGGCCAGCCGGCCCAGAGGACGATCGGCAAGCTGAGGGCCAGTTCGATCCAGCTTTGCGTCGCCATGTCGAACCACTGCAAGCGATGGCCCGCCATCGCGAGAAAAGCGACGACGACTGTCAAAGGCAAAGTCCAGAGGAAGCGCAGCTTGAAGTTGCGCAGTTCCGGGTCCTCGCCTTCGTCGAGCGTTGGCGTCTCCAGCTCGAGGGTCATCCCGCACTTCGGACAGTTGCCCGGATGATCCTGGCGAATCTCAGGGTGCATGGGGCACGTAAAGACCGTGCCCGGAGCTGTCGAGACTTCGGTGGGGTGCACTTGCTCGCTCGCACGCAATTCAGCGGGCTCGTAGCGGGCCGGGTCCGCAATGAACTTGGCCATGCAGCCTGCGCTGCAAAAGTAGACCGGGCGGTCCACGAGCTGGACCATGTGCGGGGAGCGATCGGTGACAGCCATCCCGCAGACCGGATCCCTCAGTTCGAGCGAATCGACCGCAGGGGGCGTCAACGACATGTGGTGCGCGGTGCTCGGTGGGGATGCCGTGGGCGCCCGACCGGGGTGTTCCGGGCGGTCCGGCAGAGCAGTATCTGAGTCCATCATCGGAAATTCCTTCAGCGAATGCGTCGGCCTTCGGGGGACGCGAGCGGACGTGCGTGCCGAGACGCGACCGTCCCTCGCGCGCTGGAGCCGTCCAGGTGGTCACTTTGACTTGGCAAGCCAGCGCTCAAACTCGGCGATCTCCTTCTTCTGCGCCGAGATGATCTTCCTCGCCATCGCCTTCATCTGCTGCGACTTACCCGCCTCCAACTCGGCTTGGGCCATCTGAACCGCTTGCTCGTGATGCATCTTCATCATCATTGCGAAGTCCTTGTCGGTGTCGCCCGACATGGGCATCTTTTGCATCATGTCCATGCCCGCCATCATTGACTGCTTCATGCCGCCCGAAACAGGGGGCGCCGCAGGCGCCTGCGCGTAGGCCGCTCCTGAAAAGATCGCGCACGCCAAGGCGATCACACCGATAGATTTGCGTCGTGAGGAGGTCATTGGTCTTCCTTGGTTGAGGTGAGGGGAAACTGGCTTGAGGTTCTCGGGCTTACGCCATCTCCAGGCATGCGGTGGCGCAAGCCCGCCACGCGGTTGCGCAGCTTTGGCAGTGCGCCTCCTTGTGTTTCGCACATTCGTCGCCGCAGGCCTTGCAGAGGTCGGCGCACAAAGTGCACATGGCCTTCACGTTTGGGCAGGCGGGCGAGCGCATGGGACGAAGTTGCCTATTGAGCAAGCTCGATCGTGCTCACGGTCTGTGAGTTCTTCATGAGGCTTCCTTGGTTGGGGGGAGTGGGACCGGCTTGCCGACTTCGCCTGCGTCGCCAGGGGCGGGCGACGACGAACGGGAGAAGTAAAGGCCGGTGAAGGCCGCGATGGATCGCTCCTCATGGCCCGGGATGTGCAAGGAGCGTTCGAGAACTTTCCATGCGTCCACGCACGTGTAGCCCAGCGCCTCGATCTCCCTGATGAAACGCGCCCGGTTGTAGACGTGCGTTGGCGCGTAGCAACCGTCCCCGAGATTCTGCGTCGTGACGAAGTCCTCGCCGTCGTAGAGCGGGAGCTTGTTCAGCAGGATATGTCGTGGCCGGGCGGAGGACTTGAGGAGCAGTTGGTCGAACCGTACATCCAGGTAGTGGAACGCGCCTGCCGAGAGCCACACGGAGGCGTCTTTTCCGCCTTCGAGGTTCTCGGTGAATTGCAAGGCCGTGACCTGGTTCTTCTCCGCAAGATCGCGGCCGATCGCCACCATCGCCGGCACTTCGGCGACCACCCACCGGAGGTCGGCAGGCATCTTGAAATAGTGTCGGTAAGCATAGTAGTGAACACCAACGGAGCCGCCGATGTCGAACACGCTCGTGGCTCCATCGTTGAAGGCGCGTTCGAGCCACCACATCACCGGGTAGTCATAGGTGAACACATGTTGAGTGCGGTCCTCGACGTATTCCTTTGCAAGCGCCGAATGGTCGAACTCCTCGTTCGGCGGAAGCCATGCACGCGCCGTGTCGAAGGAGTCGAACACCCCGAAGCAGTTGGCCGCGGCAACGGGCGTGAAAAACTCCTTTTGCTTCAGATAGAGAAGCGCGGGACGAACGAGCGGGCCGTTCATCACCTCGCGAAAATGTCGAGCAAAGCTGAGCAGGGTCATCGTTGCACCTGTCTGGTTGTCGTCGAAGGAGCGATCACCGAGCCGCTTCGATACGGGTCACGGTGATCGCATCGTTGAGCTTTTCGGCCCTGAACCGGACCTTCTCTCCGGCCTGAAGCTTGTCGAGCACGGCCTCGTCGCTCACGCTGAACACCATGGTCATGCCGGGCATGTCGAGGTTCTTGAGTGGGCCGTGCTTGATCGTCAGCTTCTTGCCTTCCTTGTCGACCTTGCGGATTTCGCCATCGGACAGATCAGCCGAGGCGCTTGCCGCCGGCGTCGGTGCGGCGGGAGTGGATTGGGCATGGGCAGCGCTACCGAACGCGAAGACGAACGCGGCGATGACCGAGGTGATTGCGATGCGGGTGTTGAGCATGGAAGTGTCCTTGTGGGTGATCGAAAATTTGTTTGGGAGTTAGCCGGCTTGCCGCGTCACTTGGCGGCGGCCTTCGTTACGTTCACAGCGCCCTTCATCCCTGCGTCGTAGTGACCGGGTTGGAGGCATGCGAAGTCGACCTTTCCGGCCTTGGTGAACTGCCACACGATCTCGCCGCTCTTGCCTGGCGCAAGCGTCACCATGTTCGGATCGGCGTGTTCCATCTCGGGGTTCTTCTTCATGACCTCGTAGTGCTCCCTGAGCTCCTTCTCGGTGCCTAGCACCAGTTCATGCTTCAGCGCGCCCGAGTTCCTGATGAGGAAGCGAACCGTCTCGTTCTGCTTGACGCTGATGTCGGCTGGTGTGAAGCGCATCGTGTCGCCCATGTCGACGTTGACCGTGCGCGTGACCTTGGTGGCAACGCCCGGTTTGCCGATGTTGGCGTCGGCATCGTGGCCGTGGCCGCCTGCGTGGTTGCCGGTGGCGAAAACGCTGCTGCTCGCAAGGAGCGCCAGTGCAAGCATTGCGCTGGAACGAATGGAGTTCATGGATGTTTTCCTTTGTTTGAGGTTGAAAGGGAATCAGTGGCCGGAATGGCCTGTGGGTTTTCTGACCTGCACTTCGATGTTTTGCGCAGGCATGTTTTCGGCGGGCAGTGCTGCCGCGCCCGCGCCGTGGAGTCGCGGTGCGTCTGGCGCATCGCCCGCCAATTCGTACGCCACCGTGCCCTTGGGATGCTTGAACCATCCCGGGTTGCTGTAGTCGCCGGCCTTCTGGCCCTTGCGAACCTTGATGACGCTGAACATGCCGCCCATCTCGACGGAGCCGAAGGGGCCTTTGCCGGACATCATTCGCGCTGTGTTGTCGGGAATGGGCATCTCCATCTCGGACATGTCGGCCATGCCGCGTTCGCCCATGACCATGTAGTCGGGGATGAGGCGCGTGATCTTCTTCGCGACGTCCTTGTGGTCGACGCCGATCATGGTGGGCACATCGTGGCCCATCGCGTTCATCGTGTGATGGCTCTTGTGGCAGTGAAAAGCCCAGTCGCCTTCTTCGTCCGCGAGGAACTCGAACTGCCGCATCTGGCCCACTGCCACGTCGGTTGTGACCTCCGGCCAGCGCGCGCTGCGCGGCGTCGGGCCACCATCGGTGCCCGTGACCTGGAATTCATGGCCGTGCAGGTGCATCGGATGATTGGTCATCGTCAGGTTGCCGACGCGGATACGCACCTTGTCGTTCTGCCGCACGTTGAGCGAGTCGATGCCGGGAAACACGCGGCTGTTCCACGACCACAGGTTGAAGTCCAGCATCGTCATGATCTTTGGCGTGGCGCTGCCGGGCTCGATGTCGTAGGCATTGAGCAGGAACACGAAGTCGCGGTCGACCTTGTCGATGAGCGGGTGCTCGCCCTTGGGGTGCGTCACCCAGGAACCCATCATTCCCATTGCCATCTGCGTCATTTCGTCGGCATGCGGGTGGTACATGAACGTGCCGGGTCGGCGTGCCACGAATTCGTAGACGAAGGTCTTGCCCGGCCGGATCGCGGGTTGCGTGAGCCCGGTCACGCCGTCCATGCCATTGGGAAGGCGCTGCCCGTGCCAGTGGATGCTGGTGTGCTCGGGCAGCTTGTTGGTTACGAAGATTCGAACCCGGTCACCTTCGACCACTTCGATGGTCGGGCCGGGCGACTGGCCGTTGTAGCCCCAGAGATGGGCCTTGAATCCGGGTGCCATTTCGCGCACGACAGGCTCCGCCACGAGGTGGAATTCCTTCACGCCGTTGTTCATGCGCCAAGGCAGGGTCCAGCCATTGAGCGTGACGACCGGGTTGTAGGGGCGGCCGGTTGCCGGCATCAACGGAGCCATCGTGTCCGGCTTCGTCTGCAGCATCGGCTCGGGCAGCGCAGCCATGGCCACCTTGCTCACGGTCGCGGCCGCAATGGCGCCGGTGATGGCGCCCGCGCCGCTCAGAAAGTTGCGTCTGTTGTTCATGTCGTTGTCTTGTGGAGATGCCTGTTCAATGCGCGGCGGCAGACGCTGGGCTGACGCCCGTTGCGGCCATCGAGGCGGGAGGCATGGTCGGCTTGCCGATCACGGTCGCAGCCAGCGCCGCGTCCGCGAGCCAGAACTGCTGATGGGCATTGATGGCGTTCATCACGCTGGCGACCTGGTCGCGTGCGTCGGCCAGGAGTTCGAAGACGCCGATGAGCATCCCGTTGTATCGAAGGACGTTCTCGTCGGCCATCGCCTGGCGCAGCGGCACGACCTCGTCGCGGTAGTGCCGCGCGATGTCGTAGGCCGTGCGGTATGCCGAGTAGCTCTCGCGCAGTTGCGAAGAGGCGCCCCGAGTCGTGGCGTCATAGCGGTTCGCCGCGGCTATCGCTTGAGCGTTCATCGCGTCGCGTTGCGCCGTGCCCCAGTCGAACAGCGGAAGCCGTATGTCGATTTCGTAGCCGCGCCGCGTGCTGCTGGTGCCGCCGGCGTTATCGAACACGGTGTCCCGTCGGCCACCCACTTCGATGTCGGTGAAGGTCGTCAGCAGGTTGATGCCCTGCGACCTGGCCGCGACGTCGAGCTGGGCCTTGGCGAGTTGGACGTCCAGTCGTTGTTCGGTCGCCGTGGCGGCGACCTGGCCAGGATCACGAGGCGCCTTGGGGAGATCGGGAAGGCGCTCGGGCAGCACGAGCTTTGCTGCCTGCGCGTCGTCCAGGCCCAACGCCCGTATCAGCTCTTCGCGCGTGGATGTGGCCACATGTTGCGCCGAGGCAAGCTGCGTTGTCGCATCGGCGTAGAAGACCTGCTGGCGGGCGCGCTGCAGCTTGCTGAAGTTGCCGATGAGTTGCATGCGCCGCGCCAGTTCCGCACTGGCTTGCGCGGATTCATCGACTTGCCGCGAATACTGCAGGGACTGCTGCGCCGCGACCGCACGGACCCAGCTTTGCCTGACCTGCGTCACCTGGTCGACGACCGTGCTGGTGAGCTGGAGCTTGGCCATATCCGCCTGGCTCTTCGAGATCGCGAGGCGGCGCGGCAACAGGATGAGATCCACCAGACCGACGGACAGGAGGCGTCCAATCTCCAGCTCGCTGTTGAGCTGCATGCGCTCGAACTTGAAGATCGGGTTCGGGAGGCGGCCGGTCTGGTTGGCCGACGCAATGTCGGCCCAGCTCTCGGCCAGCAGAGCTTGCACGGCGGGGCTGTTGGCAAGGGCTGCCTGCACCGAGTCGTCTTGAGACAGCGGTTTCGATAACAGCTCTTGCGTCAGCTGGCGGCGGCGGTCGCGCTGCTCCTGGGTGCGACTGATCTCCAGCTTGCCCTGGGTGAACTGCTTCGCATTGCTGTTCGTCTCCTGCAGGGCATCGTCGATGCTGACCGTCGCGCATCCTGCCAGGAGCGCAACGCCCAACGCCACAGCCGTGAGACGCATGGCGCGCTTCATGGCCGCTCCTTGTTCGTCGGCATGGGCATTGCGTGGCCCATCCCGGCATGCGGGTCTTTCGGCTCGCCTTCCGGCGCCTTCGATTCGGCGGACTCGTTGGCATAGGCGCGCCAACCGCCCCGTCGGTAGACCGTCTCGTTGGCCTCGCGCCACGCAATGGGCTTTTCTTCCTTGAAGGGCTTGTAGCCCTCGAAGGCAGAGACGTAGGGCAGAGGCGCGGGCAGGGAGGCGGAAGGCGGCGCGCCGGCCGGGTCAGGCGCGGGCTGCGCTGCCGTGCCCACCGCCAGGGCGGCAAGCGGTGCGGCCAGCCAAGCGGCCGGCAATGAATGGAACATCGAGTCCTCGCAAGATCATGAACGGAATGCGTCAGAGCCACCCGCGAGCGGGCGTGACGAAGATGGACATGAGGGGGCGTTCGCGGCTGTTCCCGCGACGAGGTCACGGGCGCACGAACGCTTCAGGCGCGAGGAGGTTTGTCGAGGACGCGTGGCGGCAGTTCGGCCACGGCAATGATGGGTTCCGCAAGATCCGCCGGCGGCAGGGCGTCGGGCGGTATCGCAGGGAGGGTGCTGGTCAGCGCCACTGAATGGCAAGCGCCGCAGGTGCCGCACTTATGAGAACTGCCGTCATCGCTGGCGTCATGGTCATGATGGCCATGACCCGGGCCGGCCTCTGGCGCCGCCGACGAGTGATCGTGATGATCATGCGACGCCGCAGTCGCTGCCGCCAATGATTCGCTGAGCGGCGTTTCCGTCGTGGCGCAGTACAGCATGGACGCAGCCGCGAACCCTTGAAAGGGGACCGCGAGCATGACAGCCCAAACAAGTAGCGCTCGAATCAGCAACATGTCGATATGGTATTCGTCGTGGCGGTGCTTGCAAGGCACTCTGCAGGTATTGGGTCGAAAGAAGGTGGAAACGAGGTCAGTGTCGACCTTGCCACCGTGGCAAGGTCAAGCAGCGCCAATGACCCACACATCGTGAGGGATATGGTCTCTGCAGGGCGGATAGCGCGGTCGGTCGCTCTCATGGCGCTTGCGATCGCAATTCCAGCGGCGTTCCGCAAACCAGGACGTTGGTGTACACCCGGTCGCCTGGTTTGAAATTCTCGCCACCGATCGGCACGATGTGCGTATGGTTCCGGCCACCCAAGCGATACCTGAGCGCCACGAAGCGCTGCGTTGCCAGTTCGGCTGCGCTCGCGCTCTTGCGGCAATCCGTCGTGCCGGCAAGCTTGATTTCATTTGCCGAACCGATTTCGACAATCTCGGCGGTGCGCCATCCCTCTTTGAAAGCTTGGGACTCCTCAATGAACGCCCCGCATCCAGGCAACGCCACCGCAAGGCAAACGCCAAGGATCCACAGGCCGCGGCGTTCGGCGAGTGCCCGGACCGTCGCCACCAGCGATGCGCCGCCGAGGCGCGTTTCACACGATCGCTTGGGCATTCTGGACATCCATGACATAGATCCACCCCGCGCCTGTCTGACCGGTACGGCCCGCATCGGCAATGACCCGCACCAGCTCGTCGACCTGTTCGTCCTCGCAATGGAGTTCGAGCTTGTATTCGTTCACCACCTCGTCGCCGAGTTCGATCGAATAGCGCCGTTCCGACTGGTCCAGCGGCATCAACGAGCCCTTCACTACGTACAGGGTGAGGTTGTGCCGGCGTCCACCCGCCTCGTCACCCCAGGGTGCCGAGCTCTTCAGGGCCGCGACGACAGCGGCCACGCGGTTGGTGTGCACATAGGCCTTGATTTCCTTCATGGCGGGTCTCCTTGTCCTTGCTGCCGGGGTTCCGATAGGCCCTTGCGTCGTTCGGCGCGCACCTCCGCCCATTCGTAGATGAGCGGGAGGATGAGCAGTGTGAGCGCCGTGGACGTGAAAAGCCCGCCCACCACCACCGTGGCGAGCGGCCGCTGTGTCTCCGCCCCCACGCCGGTCGACAACAGCATCGGAACCAGCCCAAGGATGGCGACCGATGCCGTCATGAGCACCGGCCGCAGGCGCAAGGCGGCGCCCTGCCGAACCGCCTCGCGCACGGTCAATCCCTGCCGCCGCATGTCATTGAGGAAGGTGACCATCACGATGCCGTTCAGCATGGCCACGCCGAACACCGCGATGAAACCGATGGCCGAGGGCACAGACAGGTATTGACCGCTGGCGAACAAGCCGACGATGCCTCCGATGATCGCGAAAGGCACGTTGGCAATGATGAGCGTGGCGTGCCGCACCGAGTTGAAGGCCGTGTACAGCAGGATGAAAATCAAGCCGATCGTGAGCGGCACGATGACGCCGAGGCGTTGCATCGCGCGTTGCTGGTTCTCGAAAGACCCACCCCACTCGATCCAGTAGCCGGTGGGCAGTTCGACCTTCTCCTTGAGCTTCGCGTCCGCCTCCTTGACGAAGCTGTCGACGTCGCGCCCCTTCACATCCATCTGCAACACCGAATACCGTTGGAGCGATTCCCGACGCACGAAGGAATAGCCCTCGTCCAGCTCGATCGACGCGACCTGGGAGAACGGCACCAGTGCGCCCTCGCCCGTTCGTAGCGGGATGCTTGCGATCGTGGCCGCGTTGAGCCGGTACTCGTCCGACAGGCGCACGGCGATGTCGAAGCGCTTGGTGCCATCGATTAGCGTCGAGACCGCGGTCCCGCCGATGCCGGACTGGACGACCTCCAGGATTTCGTCGGCATTGATGCCGAAGCGTGCCGCGGCCTCGCGATTGACCTTGATGACGAGTTGCGGTTTGCCCTTGTTCGCCTCCGCCGAGAGGTCGGCAATGCCCGGCACCTTGGCGAGCACGGCCTGCATCCTGGCCGTCAAGCTGTCGAGCGTGGCGAGGTCTTCACCATAGAGTTTCAAGGCCAGCGTGGCGCGAACCCCGGAGATCAGTTCCTCCACGCGCGACTGGATGGGTTGCGTCGCGCCGAACACCACCGTCGGAACCACCTTTTCGAGCGCCTCCTGCATCTCGAATGCCAGCTTGCCGTACGAGATCTTCTCGGGCCACTCGGAAGGGGGCTTGGTGTCGAGATTCACCTCCATGTAGTTGACATCGGAGGTTTCGCCAGCCTCGGCGCGGCCGATCGTTGCCAGCACCGACCGAATCTGCGGGAACTGCTTGTGGAGCGCGGCGCTGACCTGGTTGGAGACGCGAATCGATTCGTCCAGCGAAGTCGAGGGAATCCCGGTCACCCGGAACTGGATCGTTCCTTCCTGCAACTGCGGCATGAACTCCTTGCCGAGGAAGGGAAACAGGGCGAGCGACCCCAGCAGCAGCACGACCGCCGCACCGATCACCAGCTTCTTGCGCTCGAGCGCCCAGTCGAGCAATGGAAGGTAGATACGCTTGGCCTGTCGCACCAGGAAGGTGTCCCGCTCTTCCTTGGGCTTCAGGATCATCGCCGCAAGCACCGGCACCAGGGTCAGCGACAACAGCAAGGAGCCGGCCATGGCGAAGGTGATGGTGTAGGCCATGGGTTTGAACAGCTTCCCCTCCAGGCCGGTCAGGGAGAAGAGCGGCAGGAACACCACGATGATGATCAGGATGGCAAAGGCGATGGGGTTCACCACCTCGCGCGCCGCTTCCAGGATCAGATGGGTCTTGGCGATCGGCCTGCCGGATTCCTTGGCCTGCGCGAGCAGGCGAAAGGCGTTCTCGACCATCACCACCGCACCGTCGACCATCATCCCGGTGCCGATGGCCAGGCCGGCCAGCGACATGAGGTTTGCCGATACGCCGAACTGCTCCATCAGGATGAACGCAATGAGCATGGCCATTGGCAGCGTGATGACAACCACGATGGCCGAGCGCAATTCCCCCAGAAAGAGGAACAGGATGATCGCAACCAGGACCGCGCCTTCGACCAACGAGCTCTGCGCGGTGCTCAGCGCCTTCTTCACCAGTTCCGTGCGGTCATAGACGGCCTGCAAGGTCACGCCCTTGGGCAGCGCCGCCTGGGCCACGGCCAGCTTGGTCTTGACCGCATCGACGACGTTCTTGGCGTTTTCATTGAGGCGGGCCAGCGCGATGCCCAACACCACCTCCTTGCCGTCGCGCGTCACGGCGCCGAAGCGTGGCGCCGGCGCTTCCTTCACCGAAGCCACGTCATGCACGTGGACGGGCACGCCATTGCGCTCGGCAACCACGATCTGTTCGATGTCGCCGGTCGTCGCCACCAGGCCGAGCCCGCGCACGAGGTACTGCTCGGCGCCGAGGTTGATGGACTGGCCACCCACCTGCTTGTTGTTCGCGGCAAGGCGCTCCATCACCTCCTTGAAGCTGAGGCCGTATTTGATGAGGCTGCGCGGATCGATCCGCACGAGGTATTGCTTCTGGTCGCCGCCCCACGAGATCACGTCGTCGACCCCCGGAGCGGTCCGCAGGATCAAGCGCACCGTCCAGTCGTGCAAGGTGCGCAGGTCCATCGTGCTGAGCTTCTGGTCAGCCGACTCGACCGTGTACCAGAAGACCTGCCCCAATCCCGAGCTGTTCGGACCGAGCACCGGTTCGCCGTAGCCTTGGGGCAGACGGCTTTTGGCTTCCTGGAGTTTTTCGCCGACCAGGCGCCGCGCGAAATAGGTGTCGACGTTGTCCTTGAAGTACACGCCGACATAGGACAAGCCGAACAGCGAGACGGAGCGCACTTCCTCGACCCCCGGCAATCCCGCCATGGCGCCCTCGATGGGCGTCGTCAAGAGCCTTTCAACATCCTCGGCCGCCAGGCCGGCGGACTCGGTGTAGACGTTGACCTGAACCGGCGTGACGTCCGGGAAAGCGTCCACCGGCACGTTGCGAAAGGCCTGCACGCCGAACCCGATGAGGACGGCGAAGAAGACAAGGACGAGGACCTTGTAGCGCAGGGATGCATCGACGATCGCATTAAGCATGGGTTACTTTCCGATCCTCAATGCGTATCGCCGATTTGGGACTTCAGTACCCGTGCCTTGAGTGCATAGGTTCCAGCACTCACGACCTGCTCGCCGGCACGCACGCCGGACTTGACAACCGTGCGGTTGCCAATGCGTTCACCCGGATCGATGGCCCGCTGTTCGTAGGCGCCGTTGCCGTAGACGAACACATTGGGTTGGCCCTGCATCAGGACGATCGCGGCATCCGGCACCGTGAGCACCTCACGTTGCGCGGCCGATGATGCCGCCGCGCTTTCGATGGTGGCCGTCGCGAACATCTGGGGCTTGAGCCGGCCGTCCTGGTTGTCGACTTCGATGCGAGCCGCTATGGAGCGGGTTTCCTTGTCCATGACGCCGGCCACGTAGGTGACGCGACCGCCGAAGCGCTCGCCGGGGTATGCGCCCACCGTGACCGTGGCGCCCGCACCCACGCGTACCTTGGACAGCTGGGCCTCTCCGAGATTGGCTTCGATCCAGAGCCGGGACAGGTCGGCCACGACGAACAGCGCATCGGCGGGGCCGGCAAGGCCGCCAACCGTCGCCTTCTTTTCGATGATGGTGCCGGCAAGTGGCGTCTGCAGGGGAAAGAGGGAGACGACCTGTCCCGCCTGGCTGGGTGGCACGCCGAGCAGGCGCAAGCGATCTTCCGCCGCCCTCAATGCGGAGTCCGCCTTCTCGTGCTCCGCCTTTGCGCGCAGATAGTCCTTCTGCGAAATGATCTCTTCGGCCTGCAACGCGCTCGCGCGCCTGAAGTCGGCCTCCGCGACGCGCATTGCGGACCGTGCCTGGCTGAGCGCCGAAGACGCCTCGCCCACGGTCAGGCTGTCCAGGGTGGCGAGGACCTGGCCGGGGCGGACGGTGTCTCCGAGTTTTCCGCTGACGGTCGCGATGCGCGCCTCGACCCGCGGCGAAATCCGGACCATGCGATCCTGATCCGCGTGAATCGTGGCGGTGACCGTTACGGAGTCGGAGAGCGTCTGTGCCTTCAGCTCCTCAAGGCCAATGCCTGCGCGTTCGGCCTCCTCCCTTGTCAACTTGATTCCTTCCTTCTCCTGCGCCTTTTCCTCCGTCGGCGGCTTTTCGGCGGAGGCGGTATTGCTGGCGTCGCTGCAGCCGACGAGCAGGCCCAGTGCGAGCGCGGCGCTGATGGCCAACACGAGTCGCTTCGGGTTCGATGGTCCAAAGCTGCTTGCAGCGCCCACGGGTTCGTTCGACTTCATGGCAAGACTCCTTCCATCCAGCCAGCGGCCAGTTCCAATGAGAGACGGGTTGTTTGGTAGTCGCCAAGCGCGTCGATCAGATCGCGTCGCGCGTCAAGCGCCTGGCGGTTGACAACGATCAGTTCGAGCAAGCCGATCTGGCCGGCCCGCTGCGACTTGACCGACAACTGCTGGTTGTCGAGCAGCGCGGGAAGCACACGGTCCTGCAGGCGGTTCACGCGGGCCTTGAGGCTCTCCAGCTTGCTCCACAGGGATCGAACCTGCGCTTGCGTATCCCTCAAGGCCGCACTGCGCGAAATCTCGGCCTGCGTGAGCGCGCTGCTCGCCTGGCCGATGCCGGCCGCGTTTCTCTTGAACAGTGGCAGCGGTACCGAGAGCCGCACCGTGGTCAGGTTCTCGCGCGCGCTCGTCGGTCCTTCCCGGCCGACCGCGACGCCGACCGTCACGTCCGGGTAGCGGGCCGCGTTTTCCAGCTTCAGCCTTGCGCGGGCCGACTCCTCGCGCGCACCGAGGGCGCGCAGCCGGGGTTGGGTTGCGCTCTGACCCAGAAGCGTCTCGAGGGTGTAGGGGGCCAGTGCGACGGGCCGCAGGTCACCGCCTGCTTTGGGCAACCGGTCAGGCGACAACTGAAGCTTGGCAGCCAGGTCGGAGCGGGCATCGAGCAATTGCTCCCGCGCGACCGCCAACTGGTTGCGTGCACGCTCTGCCTCGACCGTGGCCACATTCGCATCGAGTTTCGTGTCCTCGCCGGCAGCGCGCCGCTTTTGCACGGCGGTGGCCGTACTTTCGAAGAGGCCCAGCGCCTGCTCCTCCACCTCCGCTCGCTGCTGCAACGCCAGGATGCGATAGAACTGCTGGGCCACTTCGATTCGCACCTGCGCGCGTACCTCCGCGATCTCCTCCTGCAAGGCGGTCATTGCCGCGTCGGCAGCGTCCCTTCGATGTCCCCGTTGTCCTGCGATTTCAAGCGTTTGCTGGAGACTTGCCGACCATTCCTGTCGACGTTCATCGGGCAGGCCTTCCCGGGGAACGTCGCGTCGCGTGCGCTCGGCGGCAAGTTCGGGGTTGTTGAACAGCAAGGCATTGGCGTCGGTGCGAACACCCTCGGCCGAGGCCAGTTCAGCCTGCTTGGCCCGTATCGCCGGATTGGCCGCCTCGGCAAGCCGCCAGGCGTCCGCCAAGGTCAAATCCCGCAGGGCAGCGGCTTCGGCGATGCGCGCGGGCGCTGCCTCTTGCGCGAGACTGGGCCAAGCGGCGACAGCCATTGCACTGGCGATGACCAGCGTCTTGATCCGCATCGAATTCTCCTGGCGTTGTTGAACAAGCGAAGGGGGATTCGGCGAGCGGGCTGCAGTGGTCCGGGGGGGTGTTTGCGAGCTCGCCGATCAGGAGGCGAGCGGGCGCGCCGGGCGTTCGAGCCCGTGAGGAATGAAGGACTGATAGCTTGGCGCACGATAGGCCGGAGCGGTTCCGTCCCAAGGCACCAGAAGGGTTGCCTGGCGAGAGGGCGCAGGCTCGGCGGCACTTGCATGGCACATGCCGCAATCGTCGTCTCCGTCGGCGATCGTCTTCAGCTTGCCGTCCTTGACGTGGTCGGTAGAGCTTGCCTTGGCTTGATGTTCGTGATGGCCAAAATGCGGCGCACCCGCGCCCGCTTCGTGCCTGCAATACGCGGCAGCCGCACCCCAGGAAAACTGGAGCGGCAGGATCGCCAGGAGCAGCAGGAACACCAGCTTGCGCATCTCGCAGAGTGTAGTCAAAGTGGGTTGCGGCTACTACTGGGCGAGGGCCGCGTTGGCCGCAGCGCAGCCCGGCGGGTGAGCAGCTTCGAGCCGGCGCCCATTGCGGCAGCGCCAGCGATGAACGAGGGTGTCCGTGTGCGCTACCGCTCGCCAGAGGGAATCGTCCCCGCACGCATCGCATTGGCAGCTTCCTTGCTGACGTCGTCGCGCGTCTTGGGGGCGCCCGTTTTCGCCACCGGCCATGGCGCGCCGCGGCTGGCCGCATTCCAGGCGGGTTGCTTCTGCGCCTTTTCGAGATCCGCCACGACTTGCTGTCGGCTGTTTTCCCGCTTGTCATGCTCCGGCACGTAGGTCACCCCGGCTTCGCCCGGAGCAGGGTGATAGGGACCCGCGGCAAAGGCCGCGAATGGCACGGCGACGGCTGCGCCCGCGAGGATCGACAGTGCAATGGCTTGGTGTTTCATGAGAGCGTCTCCAAAGGTTGATGCCTCGGCCCGGATGGGGCCGGGTCGTCGAGCCGATCACTGATCGGCATGTGGAAGACTCTAGGAATGGCGCCATGCAATTGGCGAACCGCGCGATTACAAATATGTAATCCGTCGCGCGCATGGCTGGCCGTACCATCGCGGCGTGCGAATTCTTGTGATCGAAGACGAGCCCAAGCTGGGCGACTACCTCCGCAAGGGCCTTTCGGAGAGTGGCTTTACCGTAGACCTTGCGCGCACGGGAACGGAAGGCCGCAACATGGCTCTCGACGGTGCCTACGACGCGCTCGTGCTTGACGTGATGCTTCCGGGCATCGATGGCTTCGCGGTGCTGGAGGCCGTTCGCCAAGCCAAGTCGATGCCCGTGTTGATGTTGACGGCCCGCGACGATGTTGTCGATCGCGTGCGAGGCCTGCAAAGCGGCGCGGACGACTACCTGGCGAAGCCTTTTGCATTCTCGGAACTGCTCGCCCGCATCCAGGCGCTCCTGCGTCGCGGCAAGCTTCATGAACTCACCCACTATGTGCTGGGCGACCTCACGCTCGACCTGGGCACGCGCAGGGCATCCAGAGCCGGCCAGAGGCTGGAGTTGACCGCCAAGGAGTTCGCCCTGCTCGCCCTTCTGATGCGGCGCCAGGGACAGGTCCTGTCGCGCACCTTGCTCGCCGAACAGGTCTGGGGCATGAACTTCGACAGCGAGACCAATGTGGTGGAAGTCGCGATAAGGCGGCTGCGCGCCAAGATCGACGATCCCTTCAAGCACAAGCTTCTTCACACGGTTCGTGGCATGGGCTACCTGCTTGAAAACCGCCAGGGCGATGGCCCGTGAACTCGCGCTCGATACAGGCGTCGCTTTCTCGCTGGTTCGCGCTGCAAACATTCGTCGGACTGAGCCTGGTCTGCGGTGCCATCTATGCACTGACCATGTGGAGCTTCCAACTCAAGCAGGCCAGCGAGTTCGATCGGCATGTGGAGTTCGTGACCCATCTCCTGAGCGAGCCCGCCAATATCGCGAACAGGTCTGAACTCAAGCACAAGCTCGACGACTTCTTCCTTTCGCACGACGACATCGGCATCGTCCTCATGGAGGATTCCCGCTTGCTCTACGCCTCCACGCCGAAGCGAAAGGCAGCGGAGTGGGTCTGGACGCCGGTCGATCTGGCGAACGTGTCGGCTGGCACGCTGAACACGCAACTGCGGTTGGGTATCGACGTGCAGGAAGACGCCAGGCTGTTGAGACGGCTGGCCTGGACACTGGTAGGCGCCGTGTTCCTGGGATCCTTGCTGGTCTCGTTGACCGGCGTCCTGCTGGTGCGCCGAGGACTGAAGCCCTTGCAGAAGCTGGCGGCGCAAACCGCGGAGACGGGCCCCGAACATCCCGGGCGGCGCGTCGATGCGGGCCCATACGCGAGCGAGTTGCTGCCGTGGATCTCGCAATTCAACGCGGTGCTGGAACGTGCCGAGCAGGCCTACCAGCAACTGGAGTCCTTCAACGCCGACGTCGCGCACGAACTGCGGACGCCGCTGACCAACATGATCGCGGAGGTCGAGATCGAACTCGCCCGGCCCAGGACACCGGACGCGCTGCGTGACGGGCTGGCCTCGAACCTTGAAGAGGCACGACGCCTCTCAGCCATCGTGAGCGACATGCTCTTCTTGTCGAAGTCGGACCGCGGTGCGCTGGCGCGGCGGTCCGATCCGGTCAGTCTTGCGGAGCAGGTGCAGGCGGTCGCTGAATTCCATGAAGCGGCGCTGGAACAGGCGAACCTGCGCGTGCAGGTGTCCGGCGACGCGCGCATGAGCGTCGATGTCGCACTGGTACGGCGCGCCATCTCCAACCTCGTCGGCAACGCCATCCGCTATGCGTTGCCTGCGACCATCATCGCGGTCGTCGTTGAACGCGCGGGGGAGGCGGTCTGGCTGAAGGTGGCCAATCGCGGGGAGACGATCGCACCCGAAGCCCTTCCCCACCTTTTCAAACGGTTCTTCCGGGCCGACCGGTCGCGAGCCGGCTCCGCCGAGCATCACGGGCTCGGGCTGGCCATCGTCTCGGCCATCGCCCGCATGCATGGAGGAGAGACGAGAGTGCGCTCGATCGCGGGATTCACCGAGATCTGCTTCTCCCTCATGCCGCCAGCGGCCGATGGAAGGCCTCGCATTACACAGTCGTAATGCTGGCGTCCAGGGATTGATCGTTTCGCCTCCTACAGTGAAGTCACTCAAGCAACGGCGCCATTGCGGTGCCGACTGCCGAAGGAGTTACCACTTAGTCCCGAAAGGATCCTGATGAACCGCACACTGAAGATCAACCTCGTTGCAGCAGCCTTGCTCGCAGGCGCCACGTCCGCGATGGCGGGCAATTATGCGGAGGGCGATCCGCGTCCCGTCGCGCGCACTTCGACGACCTCGTCCGCGCAAGTAGCGGCTGACACGCAGCGCTGGATGCAGACGGCGCCGACCCAAGGCTATCCGGAAGGCGATCCCCGCACGCAGACGGTGACCTCGACAATCAGCCGCGCCGCCGTGTTGGCGGACACCATGTTGTGGGTCCGCTCCGGCCTTGCGGCTGCACAGAATGGCGAAGCCGGGGCGGACACCTCGCGACAAGCCTACCGACAGGCGCAGGAGCGGTATGCGCGCATGCGCAGCGGTCCGGAATACGAAGCGTTGGTCAAGCAGATCGAGCGCGCGCGCGGACCGGCCTGATCGCCACCGGTCTCCCTTCGTCGGCGAGGGTCTCGTGGTCCACGCCGATGCAGGCCGCGTTACGCTCCTGACCGATGACGACAACGACCGCGCCTGCGGACGATCCGCGATGGCTGGCCCTCTTCATTGCCTGGGCCGCCGCCTTCGTGTCGACGCTGGGCGCGTTGTTCCTGGGCGAGGTCATGGGCTTGCGGCCCTGCGTGTTGTGCTGGTACCAGCGCATCGCGATGTTCCCGCTCGTGATCGTCCTGGGCATGGGCCTGCTGTGGGCTGACTTCCGCAGCGCCCGCTACGGACTTGCGCTGGCAGTGCCGGGCGGCCTCGTTGCCGTCTATCACTGCCTGCTCTACTGGGGCGCGGTGCCCAAGGGCCTGGTGCCTTGCGGCCAAGGCCCTTCATGCACGGAGGGTCAACTGACCGTTGCGGGTTTCATCCCGATTCCCGTGCTCTCGCTTGTTGCTTTCTCCATCGTTATCGTGCTTCTGTCCTACGCATCGAAAGGTACGCGCGAATGAAACGGACCACATGGGTCATCGGTACGGCACTGTTGCTGGTTGGCGCCTTCGCGGTCGGCGCCTTCTTCTATGCCGGGACCCAGGAGCGGCAAACGGCGACGTTGGCACAGAGCCATGGTGACGCTCTCGCGCGGCCTGGCTCGCCGATGTACGGCAGCCCGAGTGCCAAAGTCACCATCGTGGAATTCTTTGATCCCGCATGCGAGACATGCAGGGCCTTCTATCCCGTCGTGAAGTCCATCGTCAATGCCAGCTTTGGCCAGGTGAACCTGGTGGTCCGGTACGTGCCGCTGCACAAGGGGTCGGACGATGCCGTGCGGATTCTCGAGGCGGCCCGCCTGCAGGACAAGTATTGGCAGGTCGTGGAAGCCGTCCTGGCCGCGCAACCGATCTGGGCCTCGCACGATGCGCCACAGCCGGCGCTGATCTGGGACCATCTTCAGGGCACGGGGCTGGACGTCGAGAAGGCCAGATCGGATGTGAACGACCCTCGCATCCAGCGCATCCTGGCTCAGGACATCGAGGACGCCAGCGCCCTCGGCGTGCGCAGGACACCCGGCTTCTTTGTCAACGGGAAGCCGCTCGCGGACTTTGGCGTGGAGCAGCTCAAGGCCCTTGTGTCGCAGGAAGTCCGCGCCGTCAACAGCAAGTAACCCTGCCAGCGCACCCGGCTTGCGCAGGTCGCGATCCCTGGCCCTGGTCGACAGCACAGCAGCTGCCGCCGGCGGGCTCTGTTTGTCCCTTGCGCAGGTCCCGGAAGATGCAGCATTGGGCTGCCGGACCGCCCGCGCATTCCCGGTCGCAGTCGTGGACGAAGCGCGCCAGGCTTCGCTCCAGTTGCCGAAGCTCGACCATCTTGTCGCGCACGGCCGCGAGCTGTGACTTGGCGATGTCGCGGGCGTCCTGGCAGTCCCGCTCGGAGTTGTCGGACAGGGACAGCAGCTCGCGCGTGTCATCGATGCTGAACCCCAGATCGCGGCAATGCCGGATCAGGGCAAGAACATCCACCGCGGATTCGGGATACACGCGGTGTCCGCCGTCGCTTCGAGCAGCGGGTGCCAACAAGCCAACTTCCTCGTAGTAGCGCAGCGCCGAGACAGCCAGGCCCGTGCGACGCGCGACGACACCAATGGGCAAGTACCGCGCGGCTGTCGGGGCTTGCATCTCAAGTCGCTTGAGCTTTTAGATTCATGGATGCGGAATGTACCGCGCCCTGGAGATTGACGATGACAAAGCCCTTATTCGCGGCCTTGGGCCTGGCCGGTGCCTGCGTGGCATGCTGCTCGATCCCGTTGCTGCTGCCGCTGCTGGGCGGCACCGCTGCTTCCGCACTGCTCACCGCATGGGGGGTGGATATGGGAATCGCCCTGAACGTCTTGATCGTCGCCGTGTGGGTCGTCAGTGTCGGCGCCGTCATGTGGATGAAGCGCAGGCGCAAGGTCGCCTGCCACAATTCCGACGTATCCAGGCAGGCCGCTTGCACACGTCCGCCGGGTGGATGCGGCTGCGGCCCTGAAGCTGTCTCGTAGCCCCATCGAATTCGACCGCAACGCATGCCCCTTCCTTCCCTTCGCGCTTTCCTCGAAACCCGCCAGGTCGCGATCTATTTCGCCGCGGTGGTGCTGGCCGGACTGCTTGCCTGGCAGTGGCCCGCTTCGACAGGGATGGCACCGGCCATCGATCCCTTGCTTGCGTCCATGCTGTTCGTGACGTTCCTGCAAGTCCCGCTGACGGAGTTGCGCCGGGCGTGGACGAACATGCGTTTCCTCGGCGCGCTGCTGGCGGCCAACTTCCTGGCCGTGCCGTTGCTGGTCGCTGCCCTGTTGCCCTGGATGCCGCAAGACCCGCTGCTGCGCATCGGCGTGCTGCTGGTGTTGCTCACGCCATGCATCGACTACGTGGTGACTTTCGCCCATCTTGGCCACGCCGACGCGAAGTCGCTGTTGGCGTCCACACCGCTGCTGCTGGCCGCTCAGATGTTGCTGCTGCCGGTCTATCTGAGTCTGTTCATGGGCGACGCAGCCGCTGGACTGGTCCAGTGGCAGCCGTTCGTGCACGCCTTCATCTGGCTCATCGCGGTGCCGCTGTCGCTCGCGGCCGTGTGCCAGGCCTGGGCCGCGCGGTCGAGCGCGGGGGAGCACATCGTCGGGTGGCTTGGACTGTTGCCGGTGCCGACGACGGCCGCTGTCCTCTTCGTGGTCGTGGCAACGGTTGCACCGCAACTGGGCCTGGCGCTGGACGCCGTGCGCGCGGTCGCCCCCGGCTACCTCCTGTTCGCCATTGCGGCCCCGATGCTCGGGTGGGCTGTCGCCCGCCTGTGGCGCCTGCCGACCAATCAATGCAGGGCCATTGCCTTCAGCTCGGCGACACGCAATTCCCTGGTGGTGCTGCCTCTTGGGCTGGCCATCCCCGGAGCGGTCCCCTGGGTGCCTGCCGTGATCGTGACCCAGACGCTGGTGGAGTTGGTCAGCGAGCTGGTGTACGTCAAGGTGGCGCCGGGGCTGGGGACGAAGACCTTCCCGCAATCCTCATAGTTTCGGGATGGCAACGATCACTACAGAAGTTCTTCTCCCAGGATCGGCAACAGAACCCAATTCTTGATTCGCTGCCACATGAAGCTGCCCGGAACGTCCTCATGCACGACGTGCTCGCCCTCCGCATCATGGCTCAGCCACTGCGTGCGGCCGTCCGGGGAAAAGCGCAGGCGATACGCGAACTCCAGATGCCGCTCCGCGGTAATCAGGCTGTCGAGCTCTTTGACCATCGCGGGGCTTTGAATGACGATCCCGAGCTCCGTGTTAATGGACGCGGACCGGTGGTCGAGATTCATCGACCCGACGAAAATCCGCTGGTTGTCTATCAGCGCGACCTTGGCATGCAGGCGGCTGATCGATTTGCCGAAATCGCCGAAACGCTTGCGTCGCGCAGGCCCCTCGGGCGCCACCTCGTAGACCGTGACGCCGATCTTCAGCAGGTCGGGCCGGTAGCGCTCGTAGCCCGCATAGGCGAGCGGTTCGTCTGTGGATCCCAGCGAGTTGGTGATGACGATGGCTCGACCGCCACTGGCCACCAGTTGCTTCAGGACAGCCATCCCGCGAGGGCCCGGGATGAAATAGGGCGAGAGAATCTTGACGCTCTCCGTCGAGGCGGCGATCTCTTCCAGGGCCCCCTCGGAAACACTGCCGCGGTACGCGGCTTCATGTTCCAGCGACAGCTTTTCCGGCCCGTCGGCATACAAGCGCGCCGATGCCCGGTGGAGTTCGAGTTTCCCGCTCATCAGCTGTTCGCCGACAGGCGAACGCCCAAAGTCGTCATGGGGGCGAAGCCCGGCGGGCGACATCGCGGTGCGGGCCCTTTCGTCGAATCGGCGTTGGGCCATGCTGATCGAGATCGGCAGCGGTGCGAGCTCACCGATGGACCGTACCTGCGCACTGTTCCAGAAGGCATCGAATGACTTCGACAATTCCCGCACGATGGGGCCGCTCGAGAGCATGTCAACGTCGATGAAGTTGGCCGACGGGTCACGCATGAAGTATTCGTTGCCGATATTGCGTCCGCCGGAGACCGCGAAGCTGTTGTCGGCCACCAGGAGCTTGTTGTGCATGCGGTGATTGATGCGCAACAAGGAAAAGAATGAGAGCGTCAGCCGTGCGGGCAGTGCCGCCGCGCGCGAAGGGAGTGGATTGAAAAGCCGTACCTCGACGTTCGGGAACGTCGCCAGCGTGGCAAAGAGTTCCTCCTCGCCACCCGTGTAAAGGTCGTCGACGAGCAATCGAACGCGCACGCCCCGAGCGGCCGCGTCGCGAAGCTCTCTGAGCAACAGCAGCCCGACATCGTCATTGCGGATAAGGTAATACTGCACATCGAGTGAGCGCTCGGCATTGCGCGTGAGCGCAACACGCGCGTCCAGGGCGAATGCCGCCTCTGGGAGCAGCCGAAAGCCGGAGTTCGTCGCTGAGCCATCCGAATGTCGCTGCGCGAGTTGACCCAGCGACGTGCCCGCATGGTCGGCGATGGCGTAGGAATGTGGAAGCTCGCCAGCCTGTGGCGGCAGCCCGGCGCAGCCGACCAACGACAGGACGATGAACGTCATCGCAAGCGAAACACGCCCTCGGCGAAGCGCATATCGCGCGAAAAAATGCATCCAGGCGTCGGGGAACATGAACTCGCAATGCAGCCGTTCGATCGCATCGCGATCAGGCCGCCCCTTGATCCGCAGTCGCTCCGGCACTCATTGCGGCAGCAACTCTTCCAGCATCAGCAATGCCAGGAACCCAACAAAGAACATGGACGCAATGAGCGGTGTATCGGGGTGCTCGTGCGCCTCGACGAGCAGTTCTTCCGTGACGAGGTACAAGAGCGCGATCAGGCCGAACGCGTAGAAGGCCGTCAACAGGGGCGCCGGGAGCAAGCCTACGGGTCCGCCGAGCAGTGCGCCCAGCGGAAGGCCGAGGCCGATCGCCGAAGTGAGGCCGACGACCTTCCAGCGCGACTTCATCGTCTCGGCGAACCCCGAGGCCAGCGTCAGGCCAAGGAACAGCACCTCCACGGTCAGGGCCAGTGTCAGCAAGAGACCTTGCCGCGCGCCCGCGACAAAGCTGATGCCGAGCACCAGGCCATCGATGAAGATGTCGATCCCCGTGACGGCGGCGATCGCGACGGGCCCTTCGGCCTTGGCGCCAAAATGCTTGATCGCCAGCATCGAGACGATGCCCACGATCCCGCCGACGAGTATTGGCCAGGCGGAAGTGCCGTGCTTGAGGTCGGGCAGGATCTCGCTGGCCGCCGCCGCGAACACGACCCCGGCCGCGAAATGCTGCACGCCGCTCGTGAAGCCCGGCCCTGGCCTGCGCCAGACGGTCGCCACCGCGCCGATGATGAGCGCGAGCAGGGGAATCAAAGTAAAGCCGACCGCTTGCAACATGTCTCCTGGATCAACCGCGCGCTGCGGCGGCCTGTGGCTTGGGACCGAGGACGAATCCGGTTGATGGCATGGCGTGCTCAGTGCATGACGCAATGGCAGTACACGAACTGCTGGATCGCCCCGCCCGGGGTGTGGTGTGACTCCGTCATGTGTTCGAGCAGCTCGAAAGCACCGCCAAATTCGGCATGCAGTGCGTCGGGTGCGTAGCGCATCACCGGCAGGCCGCTGCATTGCAATGGCCCATCGGGACCGAAGGCTGCAACGATCACGTGTCCGCCGGGGCGCACGGCCCGCCGGACTTGGGAGACATAGGCTTCACGTTGCGCGGGGTCGGTCAGGAAGTGGAACACGGCCCGGTCATGCCAGATGTCGAAGGCCTTGGCCGGTAGCGTCGCCCGGGTGATGTCGCCCACCAGCCAGTGCACCCGGCTGGCCGACGCCCCGAGCCGTTGCCGCGCAACGTCGAGCGCGGCGGACGAAATGTCCAGCACGCTGAGGTCGAACTGCTCAAGCTGCAGCAAGTCGTCCACCAGTGTGGAAGCGCCGCCTCCGACGTCGATCACATGGCTTGGCCGGTCGCCCGAGATGCGTCGAATCAGGTCGAGCGATTGCTGCGCATGCGGCTGGAACCAGCTCACTTCCTGCGGGGATCGCGTCGTGTAGACGCGGTCCCAATGCGATTGATCGTTCATGCGTGAACTCCTCAAGAATGCGGAAACCATCGTACTCGTCAATGGCGAGGCGAGAACCGGCGTTGTGCGCCGGGACGGCCTCGTCCCGGCGTCGCATCAGCCGCCCGTTGCCGCGTCCGCGGCGGGCATGCCGCGCGGCTGGATCGAAGCAGGCCTTGCCGATCGCCCGTGCGCCAGCCGATATAGCAACGGCAGCACCAACAGCGTCAGGGCCGTGGAAGACATGATGCCGCCGATCACCACCGTCGCCAACGGCCGCTGCACTTCCGCACCCGTCCCCACGGCGATGGCCATCGGCACGAAGCCCAGCGATGCGACCAGCGCGGTCATGAGCACGGGCCGCAGCCGCGTCAATGCGCCTTCGCGGATCGCCTCGTCGAGCGGCACGCCGTCCTCGCGCAGGCTGCGGATGTACGAAATCATCACCAGCCCGTTGAGCACCGCCACGCCCGACAGCGCAATGAATCCCACGCCTGCGGAAATCGACAACGGAATGTCCCGCAGCCACAGGGCCACCACGCCACCCGTCAAGGCGAATGGAACGCCAGTGAACACCAGCAGTCCGTCCTTCACGTTGCCGAACATGACGAAGAGCAGCGTGAAGACCAGCAGCAGCGCCACAGGCACGACCACTTGCAGCCGCTTGCTCGCCGACTGCAATTGCTCGAAGGTGCCGCCCCATTGCGTCCAGTAGCCGCTGGGCACCTTCACTTCCGCGTTGATCTTCTGCTGCGCCTCGTTCACGAAGCTGCCGATGTCGCGTCCCCGCACGTTGGCCGTGACCACCACGCGCCGCTTGCCGTCTTCACGGCTGATCTGGTTGGGCCCCGGCGCCGACTCGATGGTCGCCACATCTCCCAGCCGCACGAAGCTGCGCGCGCCGCCGTTCTCGGGCGCGGGCAGACGCACGGGCAGGCGCTTGATCGCCTCGATGTCGCTGCGCATCGCGTCGGGCAGGCGAACCAGGATGTCGAAACGCCGGTCGCCTTCGAACACGGCACCCGCATCCTTGCCACCGAGCGCGGCGGACACGCTCTCCTGGATGTCGGAGACGTTGAGCCCGAGCCGCGACACCTTGTCGCGGTCGATGTGCAGCGTCAGCATCGGAAGTCCGGTGGTCTGCTCCACCTTCACATCCGCCGCGCCGGGTATGCCCTCCAGCACCTTGGAGATGCGCTCGGCGCTCTCGTTCATCTCGTTCATGCCATCGCCGAACACCTTCACCGCCACGTCGCTGCGCACGCCGGAGATCAGTTCGTTGAAGCGCATCTGGATCGGCTGCGTGAACTCGTAGTTGTTGCCCGGCACCTTGCTCACGGCCTCCTGCATGGCTGAGACCAGGTCTTCCTTGCTGCGGCCGGGGTCGGGCCATTGGTCTCGGGGCTTGAGCATCACGAAGTTGTCGGCCACGTTCGGCGGCATCGGGTCGGTTGCGATCTCCGCCGTGCCGAGCTTGGCAAAGGTGGTGTCGACTTCGGGGAACTCCTTGATGACTTTCTCGAGCTGCGTCTGCATGCCAATGGCTTGCGTCAGGCTCGTGCCCGGAATACGCAAGGCATGCAGTGCAATGTCTCCTTCGTCCAGGCTGGGGATGAACTCGCTGCCCATGCGCGTGGCCAGCAAGCCAGACAGCAGCACGCAGGCAGCGGCCGCGGTCAGTACGAGCGGTTTGCGCGTCATCACCCAGTCGAACGCCGGCGCATAGCCGCGCTTGGCCCACGCCATCAGCCGACCATCCTTCTCGCTGACCTTGCCCGTAACGAACAGCGCCACGGCGGCGGGCACGAAGGTGATCGACAGGATCATGGCCCCGAGCAGCGCGATCACCACGGTGAACGCCATCGGATGGAACATCTTCCCCTCGACGCCGGTGAGCGCGAAGATCGGCAGGTAGACCACCATGATGATGAGCTGGCCGAACATCAGCGCGCGCCGCGATTCCTTCGACGCCGCGAAGACCTCGTGGAAGCGCTCGTTGCGCGTCAGGGTCCGGCCAAGCGTCGCCTGCGCATGCGACAGCCGCCGGATGCAGTTCTCGACGATGACCACCGCCCCGTCGATGATGATGCCGAAGTCCAGCGCGCCCAGGCTCATGAGGTTGGCGCTGACCTTGTTGCTGACCATGCCCGTGAAGGTGAAGAGCATCGCCAGCGGAATCACCGTCGCGGTGATGATGGCCGCGCGGATGTTGCCCAGGAAGAAGAACAGGATGGCGATGACCAGCAGCGCGCCTTCCACGAGGTTCTTCTGCACCGTCTTGATCGCCTTTTCCACGAGGATGGTCCGGTCGTACACGGTCTTGGCGACGATGCCCTTGGGCAGGCTCTTGTTGATGTCCTTCAGCCGCTTGTCCACCGCGGTGGAAACGTCGCGGCTGTTCTCGCCCAGCAGCATGAAGACGGTGCCGAGCACCACTTCGCTTCCATTCTCCGTGGCCGCGCCCGTGCGCAGTTCCTTGCCCAGCCCGACCTCGGCCACATCGCGGATGCGCACCGGCACACCCTTGACCGTGGCGACCACGACGTTGGCAATGTCCTCCAGCCCGCTGACCTGGCCCGGCGCCCGGATCAGGTATTGCTCGCCGCGGCGTTCGATGTAGCCCGCGCCCACGTTGGCGTTGTTGCGTTCCAGCGCATCGATCAAGTCGGGTATGGCCAGCCCATGCGCCACCAGCCGGTCCGGCAGGGGCGCCACTTGAAACTCCTTGGCGTAGCCGCCGATGGTGTTGATCTCCGTCACCCCCGGCACGGTGCGCAACTGCGGCTTGATGACCCAGTCCTGGATCTCGCGCAGGTCCATGGGCGTCCATGCGCTGCCGTCGGGCTTGCGCGCGCCCGGTTCGGCCTCCACGGTCCACATGTAGATCTCGCCAAGGCCGGTGGCGATGGGGCCCATGGCGGGCGATAGCCCACCGGGCAGCTTGCTGCGCGCCTCCTGCAAGCGCTCGCCGACCAACTGGCGCGCGAAGTAGATGTCCGTGCCTTCCTTGAAGACGACGGTGACTTGCGAGAGCCCATAGCGCGAGATGGAGCGAGTATGTTCCAGCCGGGGCAGGCCCGCCATCGCGGTCTCGATCGGGAAGGTCACGCGCTGCTCGGCCTCGAGCGGCGAATAGCCCGGCGCGGCGGTGTTGATCTGCACCTGCACGTTGGTGATGTCGGGCACCGCGTCGATCGGCAGCCGCTGGTAGTTGAAGATGCCCAGGCCGACCATGCCGAGCACGGCGAGCATGACCAGCCATCGCTGGTCGATGGCAAAACGGATGATTCGTTCAAACATGTTGGGTCGTGCCTCAGAGCGCTTCGTCGGCGCGTTCACCCGTGCGGATGCGCACGACATCGACAAGCTCGGTCACGCCGACGACGCCGTCGCCCGGCTGGCCGGTGCGGGCAACGGTTGCGATGGCGTCGACGACGCCCTGTGCATCCGCGTCGGTGCACATCACGAGCAGGACAAGTTGCTGATGCCCATCGGGCTTCCACTCGTCGTCTGCGTACCGATGCTGGTGGCCATGCCCTCGTGGATGGCCGAACGCCGGGAATACCGTGAAGCCGGGCAGATGTGCAAGCCCGTGCAGGGCGGCCTCGACGGCGTCGAGGCGATGGGGGCGAATGACCGCGGTGATTTGTTTCATGTGATTGCCCCCTTCAGTGGTCATGGCTCGCGCCAGCCTTGCCCAGTTCGGCCTTGACGACGAAGCTGTTGGTCCGCGCATAGTTCTCGCCGGCGCGCAAGCCGGCGCGCACTTCGACGTGCTTGCCATCGCTGATGCCAAGCTCCAGCGGCCGCGCCTCCAGCGCCGTGCCGTAGCGGCCGAACACCACCTTCCAGTCGCGCAGGTCCTGTACTGCATCGGCCGCCACCGCGACCGCGACCTGCTTCTCCTCGATGAGCACGTCGACCGTGACGGGCAAGCCGGGCCGCCAAATGCCCTTGGGATTGGCGAGCACGATGCGCGCCACGGCATTGCGCGTCTGTTCGCCGACGAGCGCGCTCATGTAGTTGATCTTCGCGTTGGCTTGCGCCTCGAAGGCGTTGGCCTTGACCACCACCGGCAGGCCGGTGACGACGCTGCCCAGATCACGCACACCCACGGCGGCCTCGACCCAGACAGTCGACAGGTCGGAGACGGTGAAGACGGCGCTGTCTTCCTTCACGGACTCGCCAAGCGACAGGCGCTTTTCAGTGACGACGCCGTCGATCGGCGAGCGCAGTTCGTAGCGGGTGAGGCTGCCGCTCGCGGCGACTCCGCCCAGCGACGCGAGCTTGTTCTGCGCGCTCTGCACCGCAATGGAAGCCTCCTCCATCGCAGCTTGGGCTTGCAGCATGTCCTGCTTGGCAGAGATCTTTTCTTCCCAGAGCTTGCGTTCGCGTTCGTAGGTCGTGCGTGCGAGCGAGAGGCGGCGTTGCGCGGCCAGCAGTTCGGCCCGTTGATCGGACAGGCCCTGGCTGCTGATGACGGCCAGCACCTGACCCTTGCGCACGGTATCGCCAGCGCTCGCCTTGACTTCCTCGACCAGCCCCGCCAGCCGCGGCACCACCTGCACCGTGCGGTCGCTGTTGTATTTCACCTCGCCCGTCAGTCGCAGGGTGCTGCCGATCAGTGCCGGGCCCGCGGTGCCCAGGTCCACGCCCGCCGCTTTCATCTGCGCGTCCGTCATCGTCACGCGGGCCTCGACCTGTTCGTAACCCATCTGATGCGTTTTGCCCGCATGGGTGGCGGTCACCTTCACCTTGAACGAATGGGGCTCGGTAACAGTCGCGTTGCCTGCCAAGTAGTCGCCTTCCTTGGCCAGGGCAAAGGCCTGAGGCGGCTGGCCGAGACGTTCGATCGTCAGCTGGACCTGGCTTTGCGCGGGGTCGACCGGCTTGCCGTCGACATAGGTGTAGAGCCTGAACTGGGGTTCCCGCCCGGTTTCGAAGATGGTCACCTCGACCGCGTAGTTGCCTTCCTTCAGCAGCTTGCCGCCATGCGGGCCCTTGGTGGGTGCCGGTGCTGCCTCTTGAGCGTGCTCTTCCTTTTCAGAATGCCCGTCTTTTTCAACATGGCCGTCCTTTTCAGAATGCCCGTCCTTTTCTCCGTGCTCGTCCTTGTGCTCTTCGCCGTGACTCGCCTCTGCATGGCCGTGTCCGTCGCCGCCGCTAGCGGGCTTCTTGTCGCGCAGGATCAATGCGCCCAGAACGGCGGTGATCACGAGCACCGCGACGATCGCGATCCATTGTTTTTTGAGTGGGGTGTTGTTCATGGAAGCTGCTCCGCGATTCAGGGGGTGGCCGGCATCGCATCGACGCCGAGGATTCGGTTCAGGTCGGCCGCCGCGCGATGCGCCTCGGCCAGTGCGCGCAGGTACTGCGTGCGCGCCTGCAAGAGCGTGCGCTGGGCATCTAGCACTTCCAGGAAGCTGAACTTGCCCAGTTCGAATCCGCGGGTGGAAGCGTCGAACGCGCTCTGCGCGCCAGGCAGCACGTCGGCACCCAGGGCGATCGCCTCGGTACGAGCCGCCAGCAAACGCTCGCGGACCTGAGTGGACTCGCTGCGCACGATGGCGCGGGTCGCGTTGGCTTCGTCGCGGGCCTTGTCCTCGCGGCGCAAGGCTTCGAGGATGTTGCCCTGGTTGCGATCGAACAGCGGGAGCGGAACCGTCACGCCGATGACGGCCTGATTCAGGCCGAGTTCGTTGTTGCGCTTGCCGCCCAAGCTGACGGTGACGTCCGAAAACTTGCGCGAGTTCTCGACCGCCGTCAGCGCCGTGCGGCGCGCCACCTCGAGTTCGGCACGGTTCACGGCCGGGGCGTTCTCCATCTTGCTGCGAAACGTCTCGTCGGAGGGCATCGGCGGCAGCGTGCCGAGCGAGCCATCGAGCGCGTAGCCGTCGATGGGCTGGCCGATCGCGGTCGCCAGCCGCGAACGCGCACCGATTTCCTCGCTGCGCACCTGCGTGAGTTCGATGCGCACGCCGGCCTCGGCCACGCGCGCTTTCGTCTCTTCCACCGGCGAGACCTTGCCGGCCGCGACCCGCTGCGTCGCGGCACGGGAGGAGCGTTGCACGACGGCGAGCGCGGCCTCCGCCACGCGCACCCGCTCCTGCACGGCGAGCAGGTCGAAGTACGCCGTGGCCACCGCGGCACGCACGGCTTGGCGACGCGTTTGCAGTTCAAGGCGGGCCACATCGCTGCCACGGTCGGCCGCGGCGATGCGCGCATCGCGCTTGCCGCCAAGCTCGATCGGCTGGTTGATCTGCAAGGTGGTGGTGCGCGTGGCCTGGCGCGTGTCCTCAAGCAGGAACGCAAGCTCCGGGTTGGGCCGCGCCGCGGCTTGCAGTCGCGCGCCGGCGACCGCGTCCACCTCCAGGCTGGCGGCAGCCAGTTCCGGATTGAGGGCCATCGCCAGGTCGACAGCGGCAGCCAGCGTCAGCGGCGGACGGGCCTGCGCGCTGCCGGCCTTGGCCGTCTCAGGCGGTGGCGAAAAAGAGGGGGAAGGTGTCCCTTGGGCAAAGGCCCCGGGCACCACGAGAAACGCCGCCGCGAACGGCAACACAAACCTGCGCATCGAATTCTCCGTTGGTCACTGAACGAGGGAATTCGGCAAGGCGAGGCGGGTGTGCGTCTTTCGTGAATGGTTGTCGAGATCGCGCGCCGCCTCAGAAGCCCTGCCGAAGGGAATCGGCGAAGGCTTTGGGAGGACGCTCGAGGGAGGCAATCAGGGCACTGTGGAATGAATCGACAGGGCTTGGGGGATCGCGCTGGGCGCCAACAAGCGGGGGCACCAGCAAGGGAATGTGGGGCACCGGGTTCACGCTCAGCGCGTGGTGATGATCGGTGTCCATGGCCTTGATCACGCCCTGCTCGCCGGCTTGCTCGTCGCCTGTGGCATCGGGCGATGCCTTGGCTGTCGCGACGTCGCCGTGATGCGGATCGTGATGACCGAAATGGCGTGTAGCCGCATTGACCTGCTCGTGCGCGCAGACGGACGCCGCCGCACTCCAGACGGACTGGAGCGGCATCAGCAGCATCAGGAAGACGAGCAGCAGGCGGCGCATCGGTGGGAAGTCTAGCAATGGCCGAAGGACGGGCCGCCGCGAAGGCTTACGCCGCGGAGGGCCATGCGGACCGCTTCAGTGCGGATGGTCATGGCGATGATGAATGTCGGGATGGTGCGCATGAGCATGTTCCAGCGGTTCATGCCGGTGCCAGTGGGAGTGCCGGACGTTGGCCTGCGCGCCATCGGCGTGGTGGCGGTGATGCTCGTCGTGCGTGTGTGCGTGTTCGTGCTCCATCGGCTCATGCACATGCGGATGGACGTGGCGTTCCCGAATGTGCAACCAGACGCCAAAGGCCATCAAGGCGCTCGCAACGATCAGCTGCAGGGTCACCGGCTCGCCCAACAGCATGATCGACAGCACAGCCCCAAAAAATGGCGCCACCGAGAAATACGCGCCCGTGCGAGCCGTGCCCAGGTGGCGCAACGCAATGACGAAGAGCACCAGGCTCGTGCCGTAGCTCAGCAGCCCCAGCACGGCGGCGCCGGAAAGCACTGCCACGGAGGGCAGCTTCGCACCGAAGGCCAGCGCGACGGCCAGGTTCGTGGCGCCGGCGGCCAGGCCTTTCGTCATCGCGATGAACGACGCATCCATGCCCGACACCTTGCGCGTCAGGTTGTTGTCCAGCGCCCAGGCCGCGCACGCGCCGAGCACGGCCAGCGACGGCCAGAGGGCACCCATGCGCGCCTCGCCGGGCCAGCTCAGCACGACGGCGCCGGCCACGATGGCCAGCATGCCGAGGGCGATCTGCCTGTCGAAGTTTTCCTTGAATGCGAACCAGGCCAGCAACGCAGTGAACACGCCTTCCGCATTGAGGAGAAGAGAGGCATCGGTGGCCGCCATGCCGGACAAGCCCGTCATCAGCAACAGCGGGCCGACCAGTCCGCCGGCCACCACCGCGCCGCCGAGCCACTTCCCATCGCCGGGCTGGATCACGACCTTGGGCGATCCCGACACCGAACGCCATAGCCACAACCCCAGGCCCGATCCGAGATACAGCAGCCCGGCCAGCATCCAGGGACTGGCATGAGCGAGCAGCAGCTTGGCAAGCGGCGTGCCCGCGCCAAAGAGCACCGCCGCGCCCAACGCGGCGATGACCCCCCGATGCAGGCCGGTTTCTGTCATGCCTTTGCCTTGACCTTCATCAGGCGAAGCCCGTTCGCCACAACGAGCAAGGTCGCGCCCATGTCGGCGAACACGGCCATCCACATGGTCGCCGTGCCGAAGATCGCCAGCACCATGAACACGGCCTTGATGCCCAGCGCGAGCGAGATGTTCTGCATCAGCACGGTGTGCGTCCTGCGGGAAAGACGAATGGTCTCGGGGATGCGGCGCAGGTCGTCGTTCATTACCACGACGTCGGCGGCTTCCATCGCAATGTCGGTGCCCATGCCGCCCATCGCGAAGCCGATGTCGGACTGGGCCAGCGCCGGCGCGTCGTTGATGCCGTCGCCGGTCATGCCGGTCATGCCGTGCCGCTCCTTGAGGCTCTTGATCTCGGCGAGCTTGTCTTCCGGCAGCAGGTTGCCGCGCACCTCGTCGATGCCAGCTTGTGCCGCGATGGTCCTCGCGGTGGCGACGTTGTCGCCAGTCAGCATCACTGGCGCCACGCCCAGCGCCTTCAGTTCGGCAATGGCCTCGCGCGACGAGTCCTTGATGGTGTCGGCCACCGCGAAGATGGCCAGCACGCCATCATCGTCGGCCAGCAAGGTCACTGTGCGGCCTTGTTCCTCATGCGCCTTCAGGACGGCCTCGATGTCGGGCGAGCATTGCTTGCGCTCCTCGATCAGGCGATGGTTGCCCAGCACGTAGGTGCGACCGCCGACCTCGCCTTGCGTGCCACGACCGGCCAGGGCGGCGAAGGAAGACACGGCGCTCACCGGCAACGACAGCCCCTGCGCAATCGCCTTCGAGACGGGATGGTCCGACCGGTCCGCCAGGCTCATTGCGATGCGGGAAATCGGGCCCGCGTCGTCGCCTTCGCGCAGCGACTTCCACTCGACGAGCTTGGGCTTTCCCTCGGTGATCGTGCCGGTCTTGTCGAGCGCGATCGCCTTCAGCTTGCGGGCCTCTTCCAGGTAGGTGCCACCCTTGATGAGGATGCCGCGCCGCGCGGCGACGGCCAGGGCGCTCACCACCGTCACCGGCGTCGAGATGACCAGCGCGCAGGGGCAGGCCACGACGAGCAGCACCAGGGCCTTGTAGATCGCGTCGAGCCAGTCCAGGCCCGCCAGCCACGGGCTCAGCAAGGCGACGGCCAGCGCTAGAACGAAGACAGCAGGCGTGTAGATCGCAGCGAACCGGTCGACGAAACGTTGTGTCGGTGCGCGCGTGCCTTGCGCTTCCTCGACGGCATGGATGATCCGCGCGAGGGTGGTGTTGGATGCGGCCGCGGTGACGCGGAACTGGAGCTCACCCGTCTCGTTGATGGTTCCGGCAAAGACCGGGTCGCCGATGGTGCGGTCGACCGGCAGGCTCTCGCCGGTAACGGGCGCCTGGTTGATGGCGCTGCGGCCTTCTGTGATGACGCCGTCCAGTGGCACGCGCTCGCCGGGCCGGATGCGAACGATCGCTTCAAGGGGGACGCTCTTTGAGGGGACTGCCTTCCAGCTCTTGTCGGCTTGCAGCACGTCGGCTTCTTCAGGCGCGAGCGCCACCAGTCCCTTGATCGCGTTGCGCGCCCGGTCGGCGGCTCGCGCCTCGATCAATTCAGCGATGGCGTACAGGGCCATCACCATCGCGGCCTCGGGCCACTGGCCGATGATGAATGCGCCGGTCACGGCCACGCTCATCAGCGCGTTGATGTTGAGCCGACCGCGCATCAGGGCCTTGATGCCCTTGGTATAAGTCTCGACGCCGGACAACCAGATCGCCAGTGCCGCGACAGCCAGGCCCAGGTACTTCATGGCCGACACGTCGCCGGCGATGTAATGCAGGCCTTCGGCGCCGATCGCGAGCACGAGGGCCGCCGCCAGGCGCTTCACGCCGGTGCCATGGCCATGGTCGTCGTGCGCGTCGTGATCGTCCCCGGCATGGGCGCCCGCAGGCGCATCGGCGGCGGGGCCACCGGCAGGCAGCGGCGCGGAGTCGTACCCGGCGCTCTTTATGGCCTTGACCGCAAGGGCCACGACATCGTCCGGCGCACTGATGGCAACTGTGCGTGCACCGAGCTGGAAGTTGAGACTCCGGATGCCGGGCACCTTGTCGAGCGCGCGGCGAATGTCGCTTTCCTCCACCGCGCAATCCATGGCCGGAATGCGCAAAACGGTCGCACCGGCGGGCGCGGCGCGCGCCGGGCCGGGGGCGGCGGCGGGCGACGCGCAGCATGCGTCGCCTTCGCGAGCCTCGACGGGCGGGGCAAGCGCAATGGCAGGGGCGCAACACGCGTCCGCCGCGCAACTGTCGGGAGCGGGGTTGAGCGGGAGGATGTCTGTCGGGGTCTTTGTCATCAGGACTATTGGAAACCCTGTAGCCGGTATAGAGTCAAGCCTTTTCTGGAAGAGGTCCACATGAAGATCGGCGAACTGGCCCAAGCCACTGACACGCCCGTGGAAACCATCCGGTTCTACGAGCGGGAAAAGCTCCTTCCGGCGCCTGAGCGCAAGGAGAACAATTACCGCTCCTATGGCCCGGAGCACGTCGAGCGCTTGACCTTCATCCGCCATTGCCGCTCCCTGGACATGGCGCTCGACGAGATCCGCTCCCTGTTGCGCTTCAAGGATTCGCCGGAGGACAACTGCGTGGGCGTCAACGAACTGCTGGACGACCACATCGGCCACGTGGCGCAGCGTATTCGTGAACTGCGCGTGCTGGAAAAACTGCTCAAGTCGCTGCGCGAACAGTGCTGCGACGTGAATGCCGCGTCCAGTTGCGGCATCCTCAAGGAACTCTCCAGCGAATCACCGGCCGTGTTGGCAAGAGCCACGGGGCGACGACACGTTCACGGAACGCATTAGCGGGTGCCGTGGCCGCGGAGGCGCTTGCACGCCCTCGCGTCGCCTGCCCTGCTTGTCGCTCAGATCGAACGCTGGTTCATCCGCATGGACAGTTCCCCCTGCGCTCTCGCGGCGCTCGCTGTAGCGATCCATCATCCGACCCATGCCGTTCAGATTCTGGTTGCATACATTCAATGATTCAACTATTATTGAATCATGGAAGAGAACGAAGTCGTCAGATCCCTCGCTGCCTTGGCCCAGCCTGTGCGTTTGCAGGTATTCCGCGCCTTGGTCGTCGCTGGGCCCGGCGGCCTGACACCCGGCGCACTGGTCGAGAGCCTGGGCGTTGCGGCCACCTCCTTGTCGTTCCACCTCAAGGAACTGGTGCACTCCGGGCTGGTATCGCAAGAGCGCGATGGGCGCTACCTGATCTATCGCGCGAGCTTCGAACGGATGGGCGGCCTGATCGGCTACCTCACCGAAAACTGCTGCCAGGGCCAAGCCTGCGCAGTCGACCCTGCGACCTCTT
This sequence comes from Variovorax robiniae, assembly GCF_037889955.1. Lineage (NCBI taxonomy): Bacteria > Pseudomonadati > Pseudomonadota > Betaproteobacteria > Burkholderiales > Comamonadaceae > Variovorax > Variovorax robiniae. The sequence continues at coordinate 344,086 of NZ_JBBKZS010000005.1, read as the reverse complement.
GTGCTTGTTGAAGGAGAACCCCATGAAGCGATTCCACATCCATCTTCACGTCGACGATTTGAGCAAGAGCGTCGCGTTCTATTCGAAGCTGTTCGCGAGCGAACCCACGCGGGTCGAGACTGACTATGCCAAGTGGATGCTGGAAGATCCACGCGTCAACTTTGCAATCTCCACGCGCGGCGAAGGCCACGGCGTGGACCACCTGGGCATCCAGGCAGAGGACGAGGTCGAACTCGCTGAACTCAAGGCGCGGGCCCTGTCGGTCGATCGAACGCTGCTCGACGAGGGCGAGACAGTCTGCTGCTATTCGAGAAGCGAGAAGCATTGGGTGACCGACCCCCAAGGCATCGCCTGGGAGCAGTTCAGGACGCTGGAGCGTGCGGAGATCTACAGCGATCGCCGCCCGGCCGACGTCGAGCAAGGAGTCGCTGTGGGCGGATGCTGCGCGGCCGCTGCACCCCGCAGCACGGTCGCAGTGCCGGCAAAGTCGGCTTCGGCCTGCTGCTGAGCGATGAACTTCCGGATGGCCAGCGCCGAAAACGTCGGCCCTCCAGTTTCAAGTCCCTCGACATGACCATCAACGTTCTCATCCTCTGCACCCACAACTCCGCGCGCAGCGTGTTGGCCGAAGGCATGTTGAACCACCTTGCGGGCAAGGCCGGCAAAGACGTTCGCGCTTTCAGCGCAGGCAGCGCGCCCAGTGGCAGGCTCAACCCCCTCGCACTGGAAACGTTGACGAACGCTGGCGTCGACGTGTCTTCCTGCCGCAGCAAGAGCTGGGATGAATTTGTCGGCGCCGACAAGCCTGAGATGCGCGTCGTCATCACGGTGTGCGACAGCGCGGCGCGCGAGGCCTGCCCCTACTGGCCCGGCAGCCCCGTGAAGATCCACTGGGGCTACGCCGATCCGTCCAACGCCGTTGGTGGCGAAGAGGAAAAGCGCATCGCCTTCGAACTCACCCGGCAGGCCATTGGCTACCGAATGCTCCAACTGCTCGCGTTGCCTCTGGAATCGATGACGGATGCTGAGTTGCAGAGGGCGCTGGCAACCATTTCCACGACGTGATCCCGCCAATGAGCAGCGCTCAAGCCATCGACCGTGTTTCGTCGCAGCCGTCGATCGGCTTCTTCGAGCGCTTTCTCACTGTGTGGGTTGCACTGTGCATCGTCACTGGCATCGGGCTCGGCCAGTGGTTCCCTTCCGTGTTCAAGGGCATTGCTGCGCTTGAAATGGCGAAGGTCAACGTGCCGGTGGGCGTATTGATCTGGGTGATGATCATCCCGATGCTGCTGAAGATCGACTTCGCCGCATTGGGACAGGTCAAGGCCCACTGGCGCGGGATCGGCGTGACGCTTTTCATCAACTGGGCCGTCAAGCCGTTCTCGATGGCGCTGCTGGGCTGGATCTTCATCCGCCACGTCTTCGCGCCCATGCTTCCGCCGGCCCAGCTCGACAGCTACGTCGCAGGCCTGATCCTGCTCGCCGCGGCACCCTGCACGGCGATGGTGTTCGTCTGGAGCCAGCTCTGCAAGGGTGATCCGTACTTCACGCTGTCGCAGGTGGCGTTGAACGACGCGATCATGGTGGTGGCCTTCGCGCCGATCGTCGCGCTCCTGCTGGGGTTGTCGTCGATCACGGTTCCCTGGGACACCTTGCTGACGTCGGTCGGCCTGTACATCGTGGTGCCGGTGATCCTCGCGCAAGTCTGGCGTTCGCGCCTGCTGAAGAAGGGGACGGCACATCTCCAGAAGATGGCTTCAAGGCTCGGGCCATTGTCGATCTCCGCGCTGCTGCTGACACTGGTGTTGCTGTTCGCGTTCCAGGGCGAGGCCATCATCCAGGAGCCGATGGTGATTGCGATCCTGGCTGTTCCGATCTTGCTTCAGGTGCTCCTGAATTCAGGGTTGGCCTACTGGCTCAACCGCAAGATGGGCGTCGCGCACTGCGTCGCCGGGCCGTCGGCGCTGATCGGCGCGAGCAACTTCTTTGAACTGGCGGTCGCCACAGCTATCAGCCTCTTCGGCTTCCAGTCGGGCGCGGCGCTCGCGACCGTGGTTGGCGTGCTCATCGAGGTTCCCGTGATGCTGCTGGTGGTCTCCGTGGTCAATCGTTCGCAAGGGTGGTACGAGCGCGGCGCGGCGAAGGCGACGGGCTGATTCGGTCGCGTGTCCTAGCCGGTCGGTGGTCGACGGCTAGCGTGCGGGTTGGAACATGATCAGACCCATCCCAACGAGCGCGACAGCCGCACCAGCCAAATCCCAGGCCGTTGGCCGAACCTGATCAATGGCCCACAACCACATCAAGGCGACGCCGATAGACGCCGCCATACGCGGCGTACACCCGACCGGCAGCGGTTTCATGCAACGTGAGAAGCCAGGCAAAAAGGGCGAGGCTCAATGCTGCAGGCACGGCCAAAGCACCGACCGTCCCTGCTTGAGCCAAAGATAAGGCAGATAGCAGCCGACGATTTCGGCGAGGGCCGTGATCAACAACAAGAAGAGCGTTTTCATCGCGCTCATTGTGCTGCGCGCAACGCGGGCGTCAGTCAGCGCAGATCAGCGGATCGGATCAGTCTTCCCAGGCGAGACATCCGCACATGCGTGCGTGGCATGCTGGCTCAAGTCCCACGCCGGCCTCAGTTTGCGAACAGCCATCCCGCCACCGCTGCGAGCGCCACGACCAGCAGCGGCGACTGCCGCCCGTACACCAGCAAGCCGAACGCGCCCAGGGCCAAGCCGAAATCGGCACGCGAATGGATGGCGCTCGTCCATACCGGGTCGTACAGAGCGGCGGCCAGCACCCCGACCACCGCAGCATTGACGCCTGCCATCGCGCGCTGCACGCCCGTGCGCTGGCGCAGCAGTTCCCAGAACGGCAGCGCTCCGACGACGATCAGGAACCCGGGCATGAAGATCGCGACGAGAAGGGTCAGTCCACCGACCCATCCCCCCAACGGGCCTGTCATCACCGCCCCGAGGTATGCCGCGAAAGTGAACAATGGGCCGGGCACGGCCTGGGCGGCGCCGTAGCCAGCGAGGAAAGCGTCGTTCGTGACCAGGCCGTTGGGTACGACGCTCGCCTGCAGCAATGGCAGCACCACGTGGCCCCCTCCGAATACGAGCGCACCCGACTGGTAGAAGGAAGAGATGACCGACAGCGCCGGTACCTGGGCCAGTGCCGCGAGAGGCGGCAGGAGCAGGAGCAACAAGCCGGACAACACCAGCATCGCCGCGCCTGTCTTCCTGCCCACGCCATAGTCCCGGTGCTCTGTGACCGGGAGGGCTCCGAGCTTCACTGCCCATCGACCGGCAATGCCGCCTGCGACGATGGCGCCGACCTGGCCGATCGTCGAAGGAACGGCCAGCACCAGCAACGCCGCAAAGATGGCAACGGCGGCCCGCAAGCGGTCCGGACAGAGCGTCTTGGCCATCCCCCAGACGGCTTGCGCGACGACCGCGACCGCGACCACTTTCAGTCCATGGATCACACCCGACTGCGCCAGCGTAGCCCACTGGGTGACACCCACCGCAAACAGGATCAGCGCAACGGCGGATGGAAGGGTGAAGCCGAGCCATGCGCAAAGCGCGCCCAGCCAACCTGCGCGACCCAGTCCCAGTGCGATGCCGACCTGGCTGCTCGCCGGCCCGGGCAGGAACTGGCATAGCGCGACCAGGTCGGAATAACTCTTGTCGTCCAGCCAAGCCCGGCGTTCGACGAACTCGGTGCGAAAGTAGCCAAGGTGCGCGACGGGGCCACCGAAGGAGGTCAGGCCTAGCTTCAGGAAGGCCAGGAACACCTCGATGGCTGAGCCCCGGCGCGTGGCGCTGCTAACAAGAAATGTGGCGCTTCGGGCATCTCCCTGAGGGCCTTGTTTTTGGGGGTGGCTCATCGAGCTGCAGCTTACCGCCTGATCGCGCATGAGGAGATTCGCAGCTGAACGGTCGCCTTCCGCATTCGGCGAATTCGCTTCAGAGACGCCGCTACGCGGTGTCGACAGACGCGGTCTCGTTGACGGTTGATCTGGACTGCAGTTGGAAACTGCCCCCTGGGTAGGCTCTAGCATGGCCAACCGCGAGCTGCGGAAAGCGTCTGCTTTCCAGAGTTGGCTCGAGTGGGTTGAGGCAGTGGCCTTCAAAGCGCTGGGGCTGCAAAACCCTCGTCGGTTCGAATCCCACACTCTCCACAAACCCCACTTTCGGTTCGCCGTGATTGGGGTTCTCGTGGTCCTGGCGCTTGTGTTTTATGGCGTGGAAAGCGATCCGCCGCTTAGCGGAAGCTCTTGCATCTCGGGTCAAATGGCGGCAACCAGTCTGTGCAGGCCGTAGAGCTCTTCGAAGTGGTGAGCCCGCAGCCGATGCTTCGCGAGTTTGCCGTCGCCCTCGCGATATTGAGGTCGCTCTGCAAGCGAGCTCGGCAGTACAGATTTGGGCCGGGCGCATGTGCGGACGCTGAGCTTAGCGCGCAGCACGTGCCGGGCTAGCATGATGACATGAAGACATGTCATCAACTATCAGAAGAATTTTCATCGATGCGGGCGGCGAGTGTAGCGGACGAGGTGCGCACGTGAGTGCGACTCGAGTGCGACTCAACCTTTGGCAAGAGGTCGCGATCTATCGACAGAAGCGCCCAGACCTGTTCATCGCGGTCGTGCCTCTGACGGATCCTGACATCTTGCCGGCCATCGCCGATGGCGGCTTGGAGATCGTGCCCTTGCAAAAAGCCGGCCCGAGGTCTGCTCGCGGCTATTCGTCCAAGAACAAGCAGTCACTTCGAACGCAACTTTGCGAAATTTCAGCAGGGCTCGTAGCTTCCAGTGCTACCCCGCGGGATGCGTGGATGTGGCATTGCCGAGGTGTCGCCTCACCGCCTGGGGAAAGAGAGATTGCCCTGGTCTTTGGACTTTCTGCGTTCGACGAAGGCACTTCAACGCTTCCCCCAAAGCTGCTCAACCGCGCCAGCAAGGCGATGGCAGATATACGTGCGTATGAACTGCAACAGGAGGCCTTGCAGTTGATGGGCGAGCCTGTGTCGACCGGGCCGCGCGTCGATTCGCAGCTCTTGTCGATGCTAGACCTGTTCCCGCCGGGGTTGGTGGTGAATGTGACGGGCGTCGCGGACGCGGAGGCCCTGATCGCAAAGAAAATCCTGAACACACCCGATGCGAGGCATCCCCCGCCACGCGACGGCATCTATACGGTCGCCATGGCCTCGGGCCCGGCGCAAAGCGTACTTGCTTGGGTCACTTGGAAGCCGCATCTTGGATTGCCAGGTTACAGCGAAATTCGCGCAGCCACGGAGCGTGGCCAACCGAAAGCCTTCGCCTCGCCACGAGCCGCGGCGGTCCAACACTCCGACTTGGACAGCGAACCTTCACCCTTCGTCCAGCAGGTTCAAACTGTGGGCACTTTCGACCCGAGAGATCTGAAGTGGCTCAACGCCTTTGGTGAGGATTGGAAGCTCGGCATGGGGAATGCAGACGCTGCACCGCCTGCTCATGCAAAGCGAGGCGTTTCGCATGTCGAACTTGTTGCCTGGTATGCCCCGCATCACCTCCATGCCGAAGAAGCGTGGGGCATCTGGGTGGATGCGCAACAACTGGATGCCCTCGTCCTGGCGGTGTCTGGAGACTTGGCGCGCGAAGGGCTGACCCCGGTGGTGGTGGACGCCCTTGCTGCGCAAATGGTTGTTGGGTTCTTGCAAGAGCGTGAAATGTTTCATGCTCGCTGCGAGGCAGTGCTGACGTGGCTGGAGTTACTGGCGGGGGGGCCGAAGTTTGTGCGCTATCAGGAGCGCGTGCTCATCACTGGACGGCATGCCGGCAATGCTGTGCAGGATGCCCTCGCATCCTTTTGGGCGTGGAGCTGGCTTTGCCCGACGTCGATGATGGCCGAGATAGCTGGTCCACTGAGCTTCGAAGACCGGGGCGTGTTGCAACGGACGCTGGAGGCTAGGTTTGGTCTTGAGCGCTCCGGCGCCCTGGGGCGCAATGTCGCGCAGTGGCGCCTGCTCGCCACGCAGATGGCGCAAGGTCGACTTCGCGCGTCCTCTGACGGCTTGGGTTTGCCATTGGAGGGCATATTGCGCGCCGACGCCAAATTGCCATTCGAATTCTCGGGGGCCGATGTGCCGTTTCACGTCGTCGGGACGGGCAAGGTGGCAAGGGACTTGGCCGACGAGCTTGCTCGGCACGGCATACCTTCGCGATCTGAACTGCGACAGGCCATCCTCAACCACTTCAAGTGCGCGCTCCTGCCTCAAAGCAGCCAATTCACGTGTGAGGTGTTCGTCGGACGGGCTGGTCGCACTTTCCAACTGCCCCGCCGTACCCCACTTTCCGCGACCGTCTTCGAAGAATTTCTTCGTCATTTCAGGTTGAGCGCAGCCGACTACCGCGACAAGGTACGCCCCGGCCTGACGCCCAGTTGAATTTTCAAAGAGGGGCTCGCGGCCGAGGCATCTCGAAAGTACCCAACCCCGTGTCAGAAGGGATGCGAAATCCTTGCCTGGCGGCAAGTTCCTAGTTGCCAGCAAGAGGCGGCAGGCCACGCTGCCGGAGCAACTCATTCATCCCAGCGACCAACAAACGCTGCAGGGATGTCTTCTCGCGCATGGCCAACTCAGTGGCGCGGTGCCAATCCTCGGTGCTCAGGCGCACGGCAATGCCCACGCGTTTGTTCTTCCCGCGGGTTTGCGCCATGGGGAGTGTCTCGATGGGCTCGGGGAGCCCGATTTCTTTGACAGCGAACTTGCTTAAACCACCGGCCATGCTGCTTGCTCCTTCATGTGTGCTTTCAACCAATCCCAATAGGCCTGGACTTCGATAACGGCTTTGGAGCTGCGCGGCGCGAACTCCGTCACGGCATGCCCATCGACCAGGGCTCTCGCGAATGCGCGTCGATCGCCTAGCGTGATGGGCGTGACGGGCCCAGCCGTCGCGAGCGTGCTCAGGGCTTGCTCGACTTCTGGTGCGCGCGGGCTCGCTCGGTTCACGACGAACGAGAAGGGCTTGTCGGCCGCGCGCGCCATGGCTACTGAGCGCTGGCTGGCCGCCAGATCCGGCATCGAGGCCTGAACCGGGATGACGATGTGGTCGGCGGCCTTAAGCAATTCCATGGTGCCGGCCGTCGCGTGCGGGGGACAGTCCACCACCGCCAATTCAAAACCTGCGGCACGCGCCGAGTCCAGGACCTCCGCGATCGATCCCGGATCGCAACGCGCGACCAGGGGCGTGACCAACGATTGGTTGTTCGAGCGTTCGATACCCCAAGCCGACGTGGTGGCCTGAGGATCCGCGTCGACAAGGATGACGCGCTGAACCGCCGAAGCCACGACGGCCAGATGGATGGAAACGGTGGACTTGCCGGAGCCGCCTTTCCTGGAGTAGATCGCAAGTGTTTTCATGATGGCTTGTCGTCATGTCATCCTGGCAGCGTGGTGACAGGTTGTCCTGTCATCACGATCCTTCGAGCGCGAAGTTCTGTGGTCAAACCGGTCAAGGTTGTGGCGGGCACCTGCAGCGTCCATTGGGTGAGGGGACGGCAGGCGCCTCGCCGCGACGAGAGTGATCAGGCGATGGCGGTCTGTGGTGCCGCCTGAGTGCTTGCAGCATCGTCCAAAGGCGTTGCGGCCAACCGAGCAAGCATCTCCTCGCCGAGCTTTTGATTGTTGGTGTGCCAGCCCGACGTGAACTCGCCGTTCGGCTTGCGCGTTGTTAGTTCCTGGACGATCTTCGCCGCCGCACGCAGCCGGTCGAAGTCCAGCGGGTAGTGCAGTGTTCGGTCCACATGTTGCTGCAACCGTTGCATCAGCGACGTGCCCTCTTCGGAGAATCCCTCCGCGTCGATGTACGTTTCAATATGGGTGGACGAGCGACCCCCACGCTGGCCTGCTGCTGCGCTCATTCGGGCATGGAAGTCCTGAGCCGCGTGGCCCACGATCAACTCCGCGTCGGACACGGGCACGCCCCGCACGTGCATGCGCGTTACCACCGTATGTCGCAACGAGTGGAACACTTTCTCGGGACTCTTCAGAGCGACCGATTTCAAGTGCTTTGCGAAGACGGCACTCACATGCTTGGACGGATCGTTCTCTCGTGTCGGGTTGGGCGGCCGGTGCGGAAAAAGCATCTCCGCGCGCTGGTCCTTGGCGTGCTGCACATAGCGGAGCAATCCCAAGTCGACAAGCTCTCGCGAAATCGGTACTTGCCGTACCGAGTTGTCGGTTTTGGGCCCTTCGTCTTGACCACGAATGATCTTCTTGACCTGCATGAAGTGACGTCGCGCGGCGGGATCGGGGTTCGGGTCGTCAGGGTCCGGCAAGATGTCGTCGACCTGGAGGGTCACGATCTCCCCCAGACGCGCGCCCGTATACAGACCGATCAGCGGCGCCCAAAAGTCGTCCGCGGCGTTGAGGTTCTTGAGGTAAACGAGCGGCTCGAAAATGCGCTGTAGCTCGGACTCTTTGAAAAGTGCATACGAATTGCTTCTCTTGGCGCTCGCCGCTCCCTTGCGCAGGTTGGTGGTTGTTTTATGAAATGCGTCGTCTACGGGGTCGCTTGCCACCCAGTTCTTCGCCTGTGCGTAATCGAAAAATCCCTCAAGGTGCTCGATGACTTTGATGACTGAACGCGGCGACACCTTCTTGGTCGGCTTGTCCGACGACGGTGCTGACGCCACGGCCTCCTTTTCCTTCTTCGCTGACGCCTCGGCTGCCTTTTCCTTCTTTTTAGTCCCGTGAACGGACTTGGCGGGGCGCGCGGCATAGGCCTCGACGAACGTGAGCAGATGACCGCGATTGAGCGTGTGCAAGTACGTGCTGTCCGGCGGGCATCCTTGTTCGATCAGGTTCTCGCGAAACATCCGCAGCGTGCTTTGTTTGTCGCCGGCCGTGCTGCGGCGATTTGCCCCCACGGTGGTCAACGAGGCGACGAACTTTTCGACGGCGTCCTTGACGAGCATGGGACTTGCCACTGGCGCAAGCGCGTCGGTCGCTCGCTTAACTCCGTTCACCAGGTTGTCCATGGCCTCGCTGCGGGAGGCGGCCCCCGATCGGATCGCGTTGATCATTTCCTCGCGCACGTCGGGGTTGTCGTGCAGGAAGCCGGTGAATTGATGTCGATCGTTCTCGTCTCGGATGTCAACTTGCATACCGCCTACGGTCAAGATAAAGGGCGCCGCGCTGAGGCGAGGGTCGTGGTGGGGCATGGAAAGTTTGAGGCGCTCGAGCGCCAAGTTGAATTCGAGCGCGAGGATACGAGCGCGCTGGGGGTCGGCCGTTCGCAGCGAGATGCGAACCTCGCGGGGGGATGTTGCCCCCGGACTTTTGTCACGAAAACGAAGGGGAACGACCCAGCGCAGGCAGAAGATGCCGTGACGGTTCTTGATCAGGCGAGCAGGTCTGGCGGCCAAAGTGGATCCCCAAAGTGGTACCCCTGGCCAAAGAAAAAGCCCCGTAAGTCGTTGACTTGCGGGGCCTTTTCACATTTTGGTGGCTCTTCACGGATTCGAACCGCGGACCTGTGGATTATGATTCCATCGCTCTAACCGACTGAGCTAAAGAGCCGAGCCTCGAATTATAGCCCGACTTTGAGCGAGGTTCCTGTTACAAGTGCGCTTCAACCCTGACCGGCACCGCCGCCCGTACAAGCCCGGGTGAGAATCGCTTCATGCCATCGGTTTCCCTCGACAACGCCGACACCGCCGCCAGCAACGACGCGCCGGTGCCGGACGATCACTTGATGCTCGCCTACGCCAGCGGCGACAGGGCCGCATTCGATACGCTCTACGCCCGCCACGAGAGCGGGCTGTACCGCTTCGTGCGCCGCCTGATGGGCGTGCGCCTGTCGTCGGAGGTCGACGAGGTGTTCCAGGAAACCTGGGAGCGGATCATCAAGGCCCGGGCGAGCTTTTCGCCGGAGCGCGCAAGCTGGCGGACATGGGCCTTCACCATCGCGCACAACCTGGCGATGGATCGCTTGCGCCTGAGTGGCCGCGAAGTGTCGTTTTATGCCCACGACGAGGACGGCGACGGATTGGAAGCGGGCATGCTTTTCAGCCGCGGCGTGCTGCGCTCCGAGGCCGCATCGCATCCTTCGACCGAGGACATCGCCTTCTGGCGGGCGGCTGGCCGTCGCCTGCTGGCCTGCCTCGACGAACTGCCGGACGAACAGCGCGCCGCCTTCCTGCTGCAACAGGAAGAGGGCTTCACCATCGAGGCGATGTCTCTGAGCCTGGACGTCGGCTTCGAGACCGTGCGCAGCCGCTTGCGCTACGGCTTGCAGAAATTGCGAGCCTGCATGGAACGTTACCTGACCGCGCTGGGGCGAACGGCATGAACGACAAGTACGCCACGCCTGAAGACGACGACCTGCCCGATCCGGTGCTGCGCCGCGCGCTCGACAACGCGCCGGACCACGCCGCCGTGCCCGGTTTTCACCTGCGCAAGAGCATTCGCCAGATGGCGCACGAAGCGGTGGGGCCCAGCGATTCGGAAATGACCGAGGCGCTGGACCGGTCCTGGTGGCGCCAACTGCTCGGCCTGGGTGCGCCCGCAAAGTCGCGTGCGCCGTGGCGAGCGGCGTTCGCGACGGTGCTGGTCGCCGTGCTCGTGGGGGTGCTGTGGCAGCGGCAACCCGTGCCGGGTCCGCAACTCGACAGCCAGGCGCCTTCGGGGCCTGCGACGAGTCCTGTTGCCCCCGCGTCACCCGCCACCCCCGCGGCAAAGGATGAGGCCGCCGCCCCGGCAACGGAGGCATCGGCCAGCGTAGGTGCACCCCAGATCGCGCTGCCGCCGACCGTCCCGCCGACACGCGAACTGCCGCCCGAGCCGCCCGTCGCGCGCTTGCAGATGCCACAGCCGACGGCGCGCGACATCGAGATCGAGGCCGCCTTGAGGAAGGCGCAGGAAGCGGAGCGAGAGGCGCAGGAAGTGGCCAGCAAGGCGATCCAGGTCCCGATCCCGGGGGGCGGCGGCGTGGCGCGCGCGCCCAGTCCAACGCCAGCGGCCCCGCCGTCGGCGGGGCCGCGTCGCTCGGACGAACGCGCGGCAGCGGAGGCCAAGGTTGCGGCCGCACCGGACCGTCGCGCCGCACGCGCTCGCGACGAGTTCGCCGCCGCCGCGCCGGCGCCACCGGCGGCCATGGCTCCTCCGCCGGCGCAGGCTGGTGCATCCAGGCAAGCAATGGCTCCGCCCGCCGCGGCAGGCAATGCCACGGGGGGTGTCGCTCCCGGCGCGGCCCCATCGCCGTCGGTGCGCGCCGAGGCCGGCGCGCCTCCGACCTTCACGGCGCTGGGCCAGTGGACGCGCATGACGGTGGTCGGCCCGAACGGCGAAAGCAGGACCTACACGCGCGGTGAAGCCGGCGACCTGGGCACCCTGGTGGGGTCTGCCGCGCTCGCGGCCGTGGGACCGCAGCCCTTGCGCAACAAGGTGGAATGGCGCGTCATGCTGGAGCGCAACGGCAAGCCGCTGGCGCAGTTCGAACTGGCGCGCGGCGAGGTGCGCTGGCGCGAGGGCGGATCGGCGCCCGCCACCGGCCAGCCGCCGGAAGGTGCGCTCGAGGGATTGCGCGAGGCGCTTCGCGAAGCGATGGCGCCGCCGCCGGCCGCTTTGCATTCACCACCGGCTCCAGCCGCGGCGGCGGCGCCTCCAGTGCAGCCTGCCGCACCGTCTGCCGACCAGCCCGCTGAACCGCAGGCGCCGCAAACAGAGTCCGCACCCTCGCGCAGGCAATAGACAGTTCCGGGCTGCGGGCCGCGTCGCCGCGCGGCATGCGACCCGGGCGGTTCCAATCAAAGGTGCGTGAACGTCGGCTCGCGCTTGTTCACGAAGGCGTCCATGCCTTCCTTCTGATCGTTGGTCGCGAACAGCGAGTGGAACAGCCGGCGCTCGAACATCACGCCGTCGCTGAGCCCGCTTTCGAAGGCACGGTTGACCGATTCCTTCGCCGCCATCACCGCGATGCGCGAGAAGCCCGCGATGACCAGCGCCGCGCCGAGCGCCTCGTCGGCCAGCTTTTCGAGCGGCACCACGCGGCTGACCAGGCCGGCGCGTTCGGCCTCGGCCGCGTCCATCATGCGGGCTGTCAGCGCCATGTCCATCGCCTTGCTCTTGCCGACTGCGCGCGGCAGGCGCTGCGTGCCGCCGGCGCCGGGGATCACGCCGATCTTGATCTCGGGCTGGCCGAATTTCGCGTTGTCCGCCGCGATGATGAAGTCGCACATCATCGCCAACTCGCAGCCACCGCCGAGCGCAAAGCCGGCCACCGCGGCGATCACGGGCTTGCGGATCGAGCGGATGATTTCCCAGTTGCGGGTGATGAAGTCGCCCTTGTAGACGTCGGCAAAGCTGTACTTGGCCATCGCGCGGATGTCGGCGCCGGCGGCGAAGGCGCGCTCGCTGCCGGTGACGATGATGCAGCCGATGGCCTCGTCGGCATCGAAGGCCTTGAGCGCGTGGCCCAGGTCGGTCATCAATGCATCGTTGAGTGCGTTGAGTGCCTTCGGGCGGTTCAGCGTGATGATGCCGACCGAGCCGGCCTCGGTGCGCACTTCGATGTTTTCATAGCTCATGGAGGTCTCCATTGGAATGGAAGGAATGGGGGAAAGAGGGATCGAACGACTATAGCGAGACGGGGCGGCCCGCGCGGTGCACACTCGGCAGCCACAAGAGGTGCCCCCGATGAGCTTGATGTTTGCCGTGTTGTTGTTTCTTCATTTGGCTTCGGCCGCTTTCTGGGTGGGCGGGATGGCCGTGATGCACTTTGCCGTGCGCCCCGCGGCGGTGGCCTTGCTGGAGCCTCCGTTGCGGCTGCCGATGCTGGGCGCGGCGCTGGGGCGCTTCTTCGTGGGGGTGAACGTGGCGATCGTGCTGTTGCTGCTGAGCGGCTTCGCGATGATCGCGCTGGCGGGCGGCATGGGCGCGGTGCGCTGGAACGTGCATGCAATGCTCGGCATCGGCCTGGTGATGATGGCCGTCTATGGCCACATCCGCTTCGGCATCTATCCGAAGCTGCGGCGTTCGATCGCTGTCAGGGAGTGGCCTGCCGCAGCGAAGCGGCTTCACCTGATCCGCATGCTTGTCGCGTTGAACCTTGCGCTCGGCGTGCTCGTGTTCGCGCTGGCCGTGGCCGGCCGCGCGATGTGAGGCCCTTCAGTTTGTTGGCGCCAACCAGGCTGCCAGCAAGGCGGCGTCTTGCGCGAACAGCCGCCAGGTCGTCGAACCCGTCGGCAGCGTGAGCGGCAAGCGGAGAATGCGCCGGTCGCGCGCGACGATGGCGGTCATCTTCTTCTGCGGGCCGAGGTAGAGGGCCAGGTCGTCCAGCTTGGTGATGCGCCAGGCCTGCGCCGGGTGGCCCTTCTTCGCCGGCACTTCGATCCCGAGCCATTCGTCGTTGGCCGCGAAGCCGGCCTGCTCGGCGGCGCCGCCGCGCAGCACCACCTTCACCTGCACGCTGCCATTGTTCTCGCTCACACGCAGGCCCAGTTCCTGCGCGCGCTGCGACGGGTCGTCGAGCGTGGCCACGCCATGCGCGCGCAGCAGATCCGATAGGGGCAACTCGTCGGTGCCGTGCACCCAGGCCGCGATCTCCTTGTCGTAGGTGCGGCCGCCGATAGCCAACAGCGCGCTCGCGAAGTCGGCCTCGGTGATCGGGCCGCCCGCGCTCACGTTCCACAACAGTCGCATCACGTCGTCGAGCGAACCGTTGCCCTCGCGGCGCAGCGTGAGGTCGAAGCACATCGCGACCAGCGAGCCCTTGGTGTAGTAGCTGATGGTGCTGTTGGGCGTCTGTTCGTCCTGGCGGTAGTACTTGACCCAGGCATCGAAGCTGGCCTGCGCCACCGACTGCACCAGCCGCCCCGGCGACTGCAGCACGCCGTTGATGGTCTTGTTGATGAGCTTCAGGTAGCCCGCGTTGTCGATGCGTTCCGCACGGCGCAGCAGCAGGTCATCGTAGTAGCTGGTGAAACCCTCGAACAGCCAGAGCAGCTCGGTGTAGTTCTCATGGCCGTAGTCGTAGCGCGCGAACTCGGCGGGGCGCAGCCGCTTCACGTTCCAGGTGTGGAAGTACTCGTGGCTGATCAGGCCGAGCAGCGTGGTGTAACCCTCGGGCTGCTTGCGGGCCTCGAGTTGCGGCAGGTCGCGGCGCGTGCAGATGAGCGCTGTGGAATGGCAATGCTCCAAGCCGCCGTAACCGTCGTCGACGGCGTTCAGCATGAACACGTAGCGGTCGAAAGGCGCGGGCGGGCCGCCGCGCTTGCCGACCTTGTCGCCGTGCCAGAAGCGCATCTCGGTTTCGCAGATGGCAAGGGTGTCGGCGATCAGCTTGTCGCCGTCGAAGGAGGCGGTGGCGCCCGCGACCACGAAGCGATGCGGAATGCCGAACACCGTGAAGTCGGCGCTCCAGAAGTCGCCCATCTCGACGGGCGAGTCGGCCAGTTCGTCGTAGTTGGCGGCCCAGTGGGTGCCGAAGCCCTGGGCGTCGGTGTCTACGCCATGCAGGGCCGTCGCGCAGGACCAGCGGGCGCTGCCGGGCACCGGCTCGGGCGCGACGATCTCGATGCCATGCGGGTTGTCTTCCTGTCCCTCGACGCGCAGGCAAAGGCTGGTGCCGTTGAAGAAACCTCGGTCGGCGTCGAGCCAGGCGGTGCGCACCGAATGGTCATATGCGCAGACTTCGTAGCGCAGCACCAGCGGCTTGCCAACGGCGCATTCGACTTGCCAGGAGTGCTTGTCGAGTTGCTGCATTGCCAGTGCGCGACGGCCTTGCGAGGCGCTCAGCTTCTGCAGGTTCTTGGCGAACTCGCGCACCAGGTAGCTGCCCGGTATCCAAACCGGCAGCGACACGCGCTGCAACGCGGCCGGGCTGTCGATAGTGAGCGTGATGGCGAACAGGTGCGCATGGCGGTCCGCGCATTCGACGCGGTAGCGCAGCGCCGGCGCCCTGCGGCGCTGGGTTGCAAGGGCCGGCGCCATCAATTGGCCGCGGCGAGTTGCTTCTCGACCTGGGCGGCCGGAATGGCGCCCGGTGCGCGCGTGCCGTCGGCAAAGATCAGCGTGGGCGTGCCGGTGATGTTGTACTTGCGGCCGAAGGCGACGTTGCGCTCAAGTGCGGCCGTGTCGCAGTTCGCGGGTGCCTCCGGCGGCTTGACCTCGCCCGACATCCAGTCGTTCCAGGTCTTGGCCTTGTCCTTGGTGCACCAGATGTTCTTCGACTTGGCGGTCGAATCCGGGCCCAGCACGGGGTAGAGGAACAGGTAGACGGTGACGTTGTCGACGTTCTTCATGTCGCGCTCGAAGTGCTTGCAGTAGCCGCAGTTCGGGTCTTCGAACACGGCCAGCTTGCGCTTGCCGTTGCCGCGCACGATCTTGAAGGCATCGTTGACGGGAAGCTTGTCGAAAGCGACTTCGCTGAGCTTCTCGACGCGTTCCTCAGTGAGGTTGCGGCGCGCCTTCACGTCGATCAGGTTGCCTTGCAGCAGGTAGTTGCCGTCGGCGTCGGTGTAGAAGATCTCGAAGCCGTTGATGCGTACTTCGAAGAGGCCCGGCATCGGCGACTTGGTGATTTCGTCGATCTTGGCGAACTGCGGAATGCGCGCGGCCAGGTTCTTGCGGATCTCGGCTTCACCGGCCTGGGCCTGCAGGGACACGGCAAGGACGCTGCCGAAGGCCAGCGTGGCGAGGAGGTTGCGAGCGAGCTTCATCATGATGGGATTTGTTGTGGCGGATCAGCGAAGGCCCATGGCCTGCTTTGCGATCCAGTTCTTGAGCGGTTGGGCCTGGTTGAAGCCGCGCATGCCCCAGTTGCGCAGCGCCGGGATTGGATCCACGGTCTGCGAAAAAAGTTGCTGGAGGCCGTCGGTGGTGAGGCTCATGGCCAGCACGTCGGCACGGCGGGCGCGTTCGTAGCGGCGCAGCAGGCGCGGGTCGCCGACGCTGCGCCAGTATTCGCGGTCCTTGAGGACGCCGGCCAGCGCAGCGGCGTCGGCCAGGCCGAGATTCAGGCCCTGGCCTGCGAGCGGATGCACCGTGTGGGCGGCATCGCCGGCCAGGGCCCAGGACTTGCCGTCCGGAAAGGCGCCGGTCCAGCGATCGGCCATGGCGCGCTGCAGCGGCCAAGCCGCGCGTTCGCTGGTCAGCGTGAGGGCGCCGAGGGCATCGTGCGTGGCCTGGCCCAAGGCGGCGGTGAACTGGGCGGCGTCCTGTGCCATCAAGTCGGGCGCGCGGAATTGGTCGACCGACCACACCAGCGCCAGTTGCCGGCCGGCCGCGCCACCGAGGGGTAGCAGGGCCAGCACTTCGCCCTTGTCGTTGAACCACTGGCGGGCCATGCCGTCATGGGGGCGTTCGGCTTCGAGGCGCGCGGCGATGGCGTGCTGTGGGTAGCGGGTGACGTCGTAGCGCACGCCCAGGCCCTCGCGCGTCGCGCTGCCCTTGCCTTCGCAGACCACGGTCAGCGGGGCGGGGGCCGGTGCCTCGCGCACTTCGATCATCGGCTGGAAGCGCACGGCGTCGGCCAGTTGGCGCTCCAGTGCGGGCACGTCGACGATCCAGGCCAGTGCATCGACCTTCTGGCGGTCGGCGTCGAACTCGACGCGGCCGCCGTCGTCTCCGTGCACCTGCATCGCGCGCACTGCGGTGGCATGTGCGTCGTCGGGCCAGGCGCGCAGGGATTCGAGCATCGTGCGCGAGGCGGTGTTGAGCGCATAGGCGCGCACGTCGTCCTGGGTGGAGCGGGTGGCGGGGGCGACGAGGGCAACGCGCACCCGCTCGCGCGCGAGCAAAAGCGCCAATGTGCGGCCGACAATGCCGGCGCCGCGAATGCAAACCTCGGGGGGAAGAGCCATCGCGGGATTGTAGGAGTTGGGGCTGGGCGGCGTGGACTGCGGGAGAATCCCGCTTCGCCTTCAAGGAACCCATCCGTGACATCTGCAGCTTTCGATCTCCAGGCCACCATCGCCCGTCTTCTCGTCTACCCGGTCAAGTCCTGCGCGGGGGTGGACCTTCCCGAGGTGCTGCTGACGGAAACCGGCCTGGAATTCGACCGTGCCTGGATGGTGGTCGATGCCGAGGGCGAATTCGTGTCCCAGCGCGAGCTGCCACGCATGGCGCTGATCCAGCCGAAGCTCAAGCAGTTCGAGATGGTGCTGCGCGCGCCTGGCATGCTGGCGCTGCACGTGGCCTACGACCGGGTCGAGCAGCCGATGCGCGTGCGAGTGTGGGACGACGAAGTGGCGGCCTACGACATGGGCGACGTCGCGGCCCAGTGGTTCAGCGATTTCCTGTCGGAGCCAGGCAAGCCGCAGAAGCTGCGCCTGGTGCGCTTCGATCCGGAGCACAAGCGCCTTTCCAGCCTGAAATGGACCAACGGCGTGGAAGCGCAGAACCAGTTTGCCGACGGCTTCGCGGTGCTGGTGGCGAGCGAGGCATCGCTCACCGAGCTCAACGAAAAGCTGGTGGCGGAAGGCCACGAGGCGGTCGTCATGGAGCGCTTCCGCCCCAACATCGTGCTGGCCGGCGTCGAGGCGCAGGACGAGGACCGCCTGGAAACCATGCACATCGCGACGGGCGAGGGCGAGGCACTGTTGCAGCCGGTCAAGCCCTGCCCGCGCTGCCCGATGCCGGACATCGACCCCAAGACCGCCGTCAGCAGCCCCGAGGTGGGCGACATGCTGCGCACCTACCGGCAGAACGCGCGCGTAGATGGCGCGGTCACCTTCGGCATGAACGCGATCGTGCTGCAGGGCATCGATTACATGCTGAAGGTCGGCCAGCCGGTCAGCGCCAACTACCGCTTCGAATAGCCCGCACCGGGGCCGGGATGCCCCGGCCGCTAAAATCGCCGGTTCCCCAGATTCCCTGAAAGAACCCCGCCATGAGTCTCCAGTGCGGCATCGTCGGCTTGCCGAACGTCGGCAAGTCCACCCTTTTCAACGCATTGACCAAGGCAGGCATCGCGGCGGAAAACTATCCCTTCTGCACCATCGAGCCGAACACCGGCGTGGTGGAAGTGCCTGACCCGCGGCTCGCGCAACTCAGCGAGATCGTCAAGCCCGAACGCATCGTGCCGGCCATCGTCGAGTTCGTCGACATCGCGGGCCTGGTGGCGGGCGCCAGCACGGGTGAAGGCCTGGGCAACAAGTTTCTCGCGCACATCCGCGAGACCGACGCCACGGTGAACGTGGTGCGCTGCTTCGACGACGACAACGTGATCCACGTGGCCGGCAAGGTCGACCCGATCTCCGACATCGAAGTGATCCAGACCGAACTCTGCCTGGCCGACCTGTCCACGGTCGAGAAGGCGCTGCACCGTCACACCAAGGTGGCGCGCTCCGGCGACAAGGATGCGCAGAAGCTGGTCGGCCTGCTCGAACGTTGCCAGAAGGCGCTGAACGAGAACATCCCGGTGCGCGCGCTGGAGTTCTCGAAGGAAGAGATGCCGCTGGTCAAGAGCTTCACGCTGATCACCTCCAAGCCGGCGATGTTCGTGGGCAACGTGTCGGAGTCCGGCTTCGAGAACAACCGCTACCTCGACCGCTTGCGCGAATACGCGGCCAAGCAGGGCGCGCCCGTCGTCGCGATCTGCGCCAAGATCGAAGCCGACCTGGCCGACATGGACGACGAGGACAAGAAGATGTTCCTCGCCGAGATCGGCCAGGAGGAGCCGGGCCTGAACCGCCTGATCCGCGCCGCCTTCAAGCTGCTGGGCCTGCAGACCTACTTCACCGCCGGCGTGAAGGAAGTGCGTGCCTGGACCATCCACATCGGCGACACCGGCCCGCAGGCGGCCGGCGTGATCCACGGCGACTTCGAGAAGGGCTACATTCGCGCCCAGACCATCGCCTTCGACGACTACATCGCCTACAAGGGCGAGCAGGGCGCCAAGGACGCAGGCAAGATGCGCAGCGAAGGCAAGGAATACGTCGTCAAGGATGGCGACGTGATGAACTTCCTGTTCAGCTCGTAAGGCGTGGCTTGCTCACCGTCCATCACCTGAACAACTCGCGCTCGCAGCGCGTCCTGTGGCTGCTCGAGGAACTCGGCGTTCCGTACGAGATCGTCCACTACCAGCGCGACGCGAAGACGATGCTGGCGCCGCCCGAGTTGCGCAAGGTGCATCCGCTCGGCAAGTCGCCGGTGGTGTCCACGGACGACGGCCTGGTGCTCGCCGAGTCCGGCGCGATCATCGAGACGATCATCGAGCGATACGGCCAGGGTCGCCTCGCGCCGACGGCCGGTTCTGCGGAGGCGGTGCGCTACCGCTACTGGCTGCACTTCGCCGAAGGCTCCGCCATGCCGCCGCTGCTGATGAAGCTGATCTTCGACAAGATCGAGAGCAGCGACATGCCCTTCTTCGCCAGGCCCATCGCGAAGGGCATTGCCGAGAAGGCGAGGAGCCGCTTCGTCATGCCGAACATTGCGTCGCAACTCGATTTCATGGAAGGCGAATTGGGCAAGAGCGAATGGTTCGCCGGCGATGCGTTCACCGGCGCGGACATCCAGATGAGCTTCCCGGTCGAGGCCGCGCGAGCGCGAGGCGGGCTCGATGCGTCACGGCCGAAGTTGATGGCCTTCCTCGAGCGCATTCATGCGCGGCCGGCCTACCAGCGTGCGCTGGAGCGCGGCGGGCCCTATGGCCTGTTGAGCTGAACTCAGCTCGGCCAGATATACAGCAGCGCCACCGTCATCGTCAGGTAGCGCGCAAACTTCCCGATGGCCATGTAGAGCACACACGGCCAGAACGACAGTTTGAGCCATCCTGCGACCGCGCAGAGCGGGTCTCCGACCAGCGGCAGCCATGCAAGCAGGCAGGCCTTGGGACCCAGCTTCTCCAGCCATGTCAGCACGCGCATGTGGTGCTTCGAATGTGAGTACTTATCTGCAATCTCGTGCGCGCCGTAACCCATCCACCAGTCGACCGCACCGCCCAGCGTGTTGCCGGCAGTGGCCACGAAGATCGCAGGCCAGAACATGTCGGGGCTCAGCTGGAGCAGGCCGAACAGAGCGGGCTCCGAGCCCAGCGGAATCAACGTAGCAGAAACGAACGCAACAAAAAACAGCGTCGACAGGCCGTACTGTGGAAGCGCGAGAAGCGCCAGGAGGGAGTCGAACCATGCTTGCATGTGCGCTGGAGTATAGGAACGTGGCTGAAGAATGGCGTGTGGGAAAACGCGAGATGGGCATGTCAAGCGAATGCGTGATAGCCCTGACGGCGCATTCTGTTTCAGTCCCTGAAAATTGGGGCCGGTACAATCGTGCCTCATTTTTCAGCAGCCCTCGCTCGCTCCCCTTCCTCTCTCCACCATGCAGATCGGCCCTATCGCGCTGGATAACCGCCTGTTCGTCGCGCCCATGGCCGGCGTGACCGACCGGCCCTTCCGCATGCTGTGCCGCGAGCTGGGCGCGGGTTATGCGGTGAGCGAGATGGTGACCTCGCGCAAGGAGTTGTGGAACACGCTCAAGACCTCGCGCCGCGCCAACCACGAGGGCGAGCCCGGCCCCATCTCGGTGCAGATCGCCGGCACCGATGCGGCCATGATGGCGGAGGCCGCCGCCTACAACATCGACCGCGGCGCGCAGATCATCGACATCAACATGGGCTGCCCGGCCAAGAAGGTCTGCAACAAGTGGGCCGGCTCCGCGCTGATGCGCGACGAGCCGCTGGCGCTGGAGATCGTGCAGGCCGTGGTCGATGCCGCGGCGCCGCATGGCGTGCCCGTGACGCTGAAGATGCGCACCGGCTGGAGCATGGACCATCGCAATGCGGTCAAGCTGGCGCGCGACTTCGAAGCGGCCGGCGTGCAGATGCTCACCGTGCACGGACGCACGCGCGAGCAAGGCTACAAGGGCAACGCCGAGTACGACACCATCGCCGCGGTCAAGGCCGCGGTGCGCGTGCCGGTGGTGGCCAACGGCGACATCACCTCACCGCAAAAGGCGCGCGATGTGTTGGCGCTCACTGGCGCGGATGCCGTGATGGTCGGGCGTGCGGCGCAAGGGCGGCCATGGATCTTCCGCGAGATCGCGCACTTCCTGGCCACGGGCACCGAGCTTGCACCGCCGCTCGTCGCCGAAGTGCGGCGCCTGATGCTCGACCACCTGCAGGCGCATTACGCGCTGTACGGCGAGTTCAGCGGCGTGCGCACCGCGCGCAAGCACATCGGCTGGTATGTGCGCGCGTTGCCGGGCGGCGAGGCCTTTCGCGCCCATATGAACACGCTCGACGACTGTGCGCTGCAGCTGCGCGCGGTCGCGGATTATTTTGATGCGCTTGCGGTCCACACGGACCGCATGCCAGCCCGGGACGCAGGCGAAGACCTGCTCCTGGACGAGGAGGCGGCCGCTGCCGCCGGATGAGAGAGAAGAAGAGAACCCCGACATGAGCAAGAAACAAATAGAGGACTGCGTACGCAGCAGTCTGGAGAGCTACTTTCGCGATTTGCGCGGCACCGAGCCCGACGGCGTGTACGACATGATCGTGCAGGTGGTGGAGAAACCGTTGCTCGACGTCGTGATGACGCGCGCCGAAGGCAACCAGTCCCGCGCCGCGCAATGGCTGGGACTCAACCGCAACACGCTGCGCAAAAAGCTTGTCGAACACAAGCTCCTCAAATAACAACCCGTACCTGATTCATGGCACTGACCGCACTGCTTTCCGTTTCCGACAAGACCGGCATCCTCGAATTCGCGCAAGCGCTTCACACGCTCGGCATCAAGCTCCTCTCCACCGGCGGCACCGCCAAGCTGCTGGCCGATGCCGGCCTGCCGGTGACCGAGGTGGCCGACCACACCGGCTTTCCGGAAATGCTCGACGGCCGCGTGAAGACGCTGCATCCCAAGATCCACGGCGGCCTGCTCGCACGGCGCGACCTGCCCGCGCATGTGGCTGCGATCAAGGAACACGGCATCGACACGATCGACCTGCTGGTGGTGAACCTCTATCCCTTCGAGGCGACAGTGGCCAAGGCCGGTTGCACGCTGGAAGACGCGATCGAGAACATCGACATCGGCGGCCCGGCCATGGTGCGCAGCGCGGCCAAGAACTGGAGGGACGTCGGCGTGCTCACCGACGCCTCGCAGTACGCAGGCGCGCTGGCCGAACTGAAGGCCGATGGCAAGCTCAGCGACAAGACGAAGTTCGCGCTGTCGGTGGCTGCGTTCAATCGCATTGCCGACTACGACGGCGCCATCAGCGACTACCTCTCGGGCATCGACTTCGACGCCAGCGTGGGCCAGGCCGCGCCCAAGCGCTCGCTGTTCCCGGCGCAGAGCAACGGCCGCTTCATCAAGCTGCAGGACCTGCGCTACGGCGAGAACCCGCACCAACAAGCCGCGTTCTATCGCGACCTGTATCCCGCGCCGGGCTCGCTCGTGAGTGCGCAACAGTTGCAAGGCAAGGAACTCAGCTACAACAACATCGCCGATGCGGATGCGGCCTGGGAATGCGTCAAGAGTTTCGACGTGCCGGCCTGCGTGATCGTGAAGCATGCGAACCCGTGCGGCGTGGCCATCGGCGCGAATGCGCTCGAAGCCTATTCGAAGGCCTTCAAGACCGACCCGACCTCGGCCTTCGGCGGCATCATCGCCTTCAACCGCACGGTCGACGTCGCGGCGGCGCAGGAGATCAACAAGCAGTTCGTCGAAGTGCTGATGGCGCCGGGCTACACACCGGAAGCGCTGGAAGTGTTCAAGGCGACCAAGGCCAAGTTGAACGTGCGCATCCTGGAGATCGCCTTGCCGCCGGGCGGCGCGACCGATTGGGACAACGGGCGCAATGCGGTGGATGTAAAGCGCATTGGTTCGGGCCTGTTGATGCAGACGGCCGACAACCGCGTGCTTCTCGAAAGCGAACTCAAGGTGGTCAGCAAGAAGCAGCCGACGCCCGAGCAGTTGCAGGACCTGCTGTTCGCCTGGAAGGTCGCGAAGTACGTGAAGAGCAATGCGATCGTGTTCTGCGCGGGAGGCATGACGATGGGTGTGGGCGCGGGCCAGATGAGCCGGCTCGATTCGGCGCGCATCGCGAGCATCAAGGCCGAGCATGCGGGCCTGTCGCTCAAGGGCACGGCGGTGGCGAGCGATGCGTTCTTCCCGTTCCGCGATGGGCTGGATGTGGTGGTGGACGCGGGTGCGTCGTCAGTCATTCAGCCGGGGGGCTCGATGCGCGACCAGGAAGTGATCGATGCGGCGGACGAGCGTGGCGTGGTGATGGTGCTAAGCGGAGTGAGGCACTTCAGGCACTAAGAATTCGGACAGCCGAACGCAGAAGTCGCAAAGGTTTCGCAGAGGTCGCAAAAGGAAAACCCAAATATTTGTTTGGATTCCTTTTGCGACCTCTGCGTGCTTCTGACTTCCTTCTGCGTTCGGCTGCCCTATCCCGGATTACAGCGACTTGAAGACCTGTCGCGCTGCCTCGATGGTGGCCGCGATGTCTTCCTCGCTGTGCGCGGCGCTGACGAAGCCGGCCTCGTACAAGGCGGGCGCGATGTAGACGCCGCGATCCAGCAGGCCGTGGAACACCGTGTTGAACTTCGCGTTGTCGGTGGTCATCACCTTGGCGTAGTTCTGCGGCAATTGGTCGAACAGGAAGAAGCCGAACATGCCGCCTTCGCTGTCGGCGCTGAAGGGAATGCCTTCGGCGGCAGCGGCGGACTTCAGGCCGGCGACCAGGGATTGCGTCTTGGCGCCGAGCGCTTCATAGAAGCCGGGTTTGGCGATCTCCTTGAGCGTGGCGAGGCCGCAGGCCGTGGCCACCGGGTTGCCCGACAACGTGCCGGCCTGGTAGACCGGGCCGAGCGGCGCCAACTGTTCCATGATCGCGCGCGGACCGCCGAAGGCCGCGAGCGGCATGCCGCCGCCGATGACCTTGCCGAGCACCGTGAGGTCCGGCGTAATGCCGAGCACGCCTTGGGCGCCATGCAGGCCCACGCGGAATCCCGTCATCACCTCGTCGAACACCAACAGTGCGCCATGTTGTGTGCACAGTTCGCGGCACCGCTTCGCGAACGCGGGCGTGGCGCGCACGAAGTTCATGTTGCCGGCGATGGCCTCGATCATCAGGCAGGCCAGTTCGTGGCCATGCAATGCAAAGGCTTCCTCCAGCTGCGCGAGGTTGTTGTATTCGAGGACCAGCGTGTGCTGCACGACTTCAGGCGGCACGCCGGCGGAGGTCGGGTTGCCGAAGGTCGCGAGGCCGGAGCCGGCCTTGACCAGCAGTGCATCCGCATGGCCGTGGTAACAGCCTTCGAACTTGATGATGTACTTGCGGCCGGTGGCGCCGCGGGCCAGGCGCAGCGCGCTCATGGCGGCCTCTGTGCCGGAACTCACGAGGCGCACCATCTCCATCGACGGCACGAGCGCGAGGATGGCCTCGGCCAGTTCGATCTCGCGCTCGGTTGGCGCGCCGTACGAGAAGCCTTCCAGCACGGCCTTCTGCACCGCCTCGACCACGGCCGGATGGCCATGTCCCAGGATCATCGGACCCCAGGAGCCGATGTAGTCGATGTAGCGCTTGTCGTTCGCGTCCCAGAAGTACGCGCCTTGCGCACGCTGGATGAAACGCGGTGTCCCGCCCACGGCCTTGAAGGCGCGCACCGGCGAATTCACGCCGCCAGGAATCACGGCGCGGGCGCGCTCGAATAGAGTGTCGTTGCGGTCAGTCATGGCGGTGATTGTCACCGGTGCCGCCGCGGATCCTGGGGGCGAACTCAGTGTCTCGTTTCGTGCGGCGGCAGCGCAAAGTCCGCCGGATCGGCCGGACTCGCGTCGCCATCTTCCTCGTCGTCTTCTTCCGTCTGCGCCCAGAACAGCCGGTCCGGCAGCACATGCCCCATGCCGGGGCGGAAGCCGGAATCCAGGCAGCGGTCCATGTAGCTCAATGCCTCGGAGGTCGCGGCGGTGAGGTCGGTGCCGCTCGCGAGCAGCGCGGCCAGTGCGGCCGACAGCGTGTCGCCCGCGCCGGAGAACACCGCTTCGAGCCTTTCGAATTTCTCGTTGGCCAGCACCGCTTGCGGCGAGGCCAGCACATTGTCGAAATACTGGTCGGGCAGTACGATGCCGGTCACGAGCGTGTAGGGCACGCCGTGTTCGCCAGCCGCCCGGGCAATGTCGCGCGCCGTGGGGCTGCGATCACCGGTCCAGTCGGGGAGCAACCAACGCCACAGCGTGCTGTGGTTGCCGACCAGCACCGTGGTCTGCGGCAGCAGCAGGTCGCGGAAGGCATCGTGATAGGGCTCGATCTGGTTTTCTTCCCACCATGAAAGGTTGGGCATGTAGGCCACCAGCGGCAGATCAGGGTAGTCGCTGGCCGTTTCCGCAATCGTGCTGAGGATCTCGGGAGTGCCGACGAAGCCGACCTTGATCAGTCGGACTTCCACGTCTTCAAGAATGGCGCGGGCCTGTTCGGCCACGGCTTCCTCGTCGAAAGGGAAGTGGTCGAAGATCTCCGCGGTGTCGCGTGCATAGGCGCCGGTGACCACCGGCAGCATGTGCGCTCCGACCGAGGCCATCGCCAGCGCATCGCCCGCAAGACCGCCGGCGCCGCTGGGATCGCTGGCATTGAAGACCAGCACGCAAGGGGGATTGAGGTCCTCTTGCGTCTCCAGGTTTTCGTCGTCGGATGCCCCGGTAAGATCAGCCGGATCACTCGCGGCTCGTGAAGGTAAGAGGTAAGTTTTCATGCGCCGTGGTGAGTCACCGTGATGGTGGCATAAGTGAGACGGTTGTCACGGGGAACCGTGAAACGTCTAGATACAATCGTTGCATTCTATGAACAGGGACTTTAAGCTGCGATGAACACGAAAACCTGGATGTGCCTGATTTGCGGGTGGATCTACGACGAAGCGACGGGGGTGCCGGAGGACGGTATTGCGGCTGGTACAGCCTGGGCGGATGTCCCCATGAATTGGACATGCCCGGAGTGTGGCGCCCGCAAGGAAGACTTTGAAATGGTTGAAATCTGAAGCATGGCATAGGGCTGCGCTTCATGATGCGCCGAACGTGTCGGCGCGGTATTGATCGAAGTCTCTATTTGAGGAGCGTGCGCCATGGGCACCCATGCATCCGGTTACAAAGTGTTGGTGATTGATGACAGCAACACGATTCGGCGCAGCGCCGAAATCTTCCTCAAGCAGGGCGGCCATGAAGTCCTGCTCGCCGAAGACGGATTCGATGCACTCTCCAAGGTCAACGACCACAAGCCCCATCTGATCTTCTGCGACATCCTGATGCCGCGCCTCGACGGTTATCAGACCTGCGCCATCATCAAGCGCAACGCCCAGTTCTCTTCCGTGCCGGTCGTCATGCTGTCCTCCAAGGACGGCGTGTTCGACAAGGCGCGCGGCCGCATGGTCGGCTCGCAGGACTATCTCACCAAGCCTTTCACCAAAGACCAGCTGCTGCAAGCGGTGCAGCAGTTCGGCATTGTTCAAACGGAAGCCTCCTGATGGCCATTCACAAAGTACTCGTTGTTGACGACTCGAAGACGGAGCTGATGTTCCTCTCCGACATGTTGCAGAAGAACGGCTTTGCCGTGAAGACGGCGGAAAACGCCGACGACGCCATGCGCCGCCTCGAGGAAGAGCGCCCCGACCTGATCCTCATGGACGTGGTGATGCCCGGCCAGAACGGCTTCCAGTTGACGCGCGCCATTGCACGCAACCCGAAGTACGAGAACCTGCCGATCATCCTGTGCACCAGCAAGAACCAGGAAACCGACCGCGTGTGGGGCATGCGCCAAGGGGCGAAGGACTACATCGTCAAGCCCGTGGTTGCGGCAGAGTTGATGTCCAAGATCAGCGCCCTGGCATAGGGCTCGAAGCGATGGCCAATCGCGACGCGTTGCGCGCATTCCAGTCCCGCCTTGCGGGTCGCCTGCAGGCGGCGCGCAGCACGGGCGTGTCGGCCTCGTGGCTGGCCGTCGAGGCGGGGGATGCGAAGTACCTCTTCCCGCTCGGGCATGCGGGCGAAATATTCCCGTGGACACAACCGCAGGCGGTGCCCTACACCGAGCCATGGTTCCTCGGCGTGGCCAATCTGCGCGGCGGGCTCTACGGCGTGGTGCAACTGTCCACCTTCGCCACCGGCCAGCGCAGCGCCGCGGCCGTGACGGAAGCGGCCCGGGCGCAGTCGCGCCTGGTGGCACTCAACGAACTGCTGGAAGTCAATTGCGCGTTGCAGATCGATCGCCTGATCGGACTGCGCGGCGTGGAAGCCTTCACCGATGCAGCCGCACCGGATGCGGATGCGCCGGCCTGGATGGGTCATGCCTACATCGACGCCGACGGCGGCAAGTGGCAGGAGGTCAACCTGCAAGCCCTTTCGCAACAACCTGAATTCCTGAGCATCGGCGCTGCCTGACGGCTGGCCGGATATTGAAAACCCAAAGGACTGACCGTGAGCTCCATCGCCGAAAAGTTCAAGAAACTCAAGCCCGCGCACGATGACAGCGTGGCGGATCGCGCCGACGGCGCTCAGGTGCTCGACGACGTCGAGACCGTGCAGCCCCTGGACGAGCACACCGTTCACGTGCATCGCGACGCCCTGCCGCCGACCACGCATGTGGCGGGCGAGCCGATCCCGGCGGCCAACGATGCGCCGGTGATCGACGAATCCGCGCCGATCGAGCCGACGATGGAGCCCATCGTGACGCCATCGATGGAGCCGTCGATGCCTGCAGAGCCGGTCATCGAGCCGGTGGCTGCGGCCGCCGCAGCGCAGGCCGCCCCGACGGGTGAGCCGCCGCGTTCCAACTCGGCACGCCAGCAGCGTATCTTGGCCGCGGCCCTTGCAGGCGTGGTGCTGTTGCTGCTGCTCGTGGCAGGTTCCTCGATTCTTCGCGCCGAGCGCCTTGCGCAACAGGTGGCGGCCACGGGCCAGTCGCTGATGCAGTCGCAACGTCTTGCCAAGTCGGTGTCGCAAGCGATGGTGGGCAACGTGCCGGCCTTTGCCGAAGTGAAGGACAGCGCCGATGACTTGACGCGTCGCGTGCAAGGCCTGTCGAACGGTGATGAGTCGCTCAAACTGGAACGCGTGGGCAGCCAGTACGACGAGGAGTTCGCCAAGATCACGCCGCTGGTGCAGCGTGCCGATGCGAGCGCCAAGGCGGTGCTGTCGCAACAGAAGATCCTGACCCAGGTCGGTACGGCGCTGCGCGGCATCAACCGCCAGTCTTCCGACCTGCTGGAAATGGCGGAGACGGTGGCATCGCTGAAGATGCAGCAGAACGCGAGCATTCCCGAGATCTCGGCCGCCGGCCAGCTCGTGATGCTGACGCAGCGCATCGGCAAGTCCGCCAACGAATTCCTGACGGTCGAAGGCGTGAGCCCCGACGCCGTGTTCCTGCTCGGCAAGGACCTGAACACCTTCCAGGAAGTGACCAAGGGCCTGTTGGACGGCAACTCGCAACAGCGCTTGCCGGCCACCCGCGACCCGCAGACCCGCGCGCAACTCGAACAGATCCTCAAGACCTTCGAGCAGACGCGTGCGCAGGCTGGCGCCATCCTTGGCAACCTGCAAGGCCTGGTGACCGCCCGTGAGGCACAGAACACCATCCTGACCGACAGCGAGCCGCTGCGCGGCCTGCTCGGCGACCTGCAGGACAAGCTGTCGGCCCGCACCGGCCTTGGCGCCGGCACCATCCTGATGCTGCTGGTGCTGTCGGTCGCCGCACTGGCACTCGCCGGCGCCATCGGTTTCGTGCAGGTGCGTGAAGGCCGCGAACGCGCCGCCATCGCCGAACAAGAACGCCTGGCCGCCGACATGCAGCGCGAAGAAGCCAGCCGCGTGAACACCGCCAACCAGGCCGCCATTCTTCGCCTGATGAACGAACTGCAGACGGTGGCCGAAGGCGACCTGACGCAGGAAGCGACCGTGACCGAGGACATCACCGGCGCCATCGCCGACTCGGTGAACTACACGGTGGAAGAACTGCGTTTGCTGGTGGGCAACGTGCAGAACACGGCATCCCGCGTGGCGAGCACCACGTCGCAGGTGGAAAACACCTCGACCGAACTGCTGGCCGCTTCGACCGAACAGCTGCGCGAGATTCGCGACACCGGCCAGTCGGTGCTCACGATGGCGGAGCGCATCAACGGCGTGTCCTCGCAAGCGCAGGAGTCCGCCACGGTGGCGCGCCAGTCGCTGGAAGCCGCGACCTCCGGCTTGAACGCCGTGCAGAACGCCATCGGCGGCATGAACTCGATCCGCGACCAGATCCAGGAAACGTCGAAGCGCATCAAGCGCCTGGGCGAGTCTTCGCAGGAGATCGGCGAAATCACCGAGCTGATCTCGGACATTACCGAACAGACCAACGTGCTGGCCCTGAACGCTGCGATTCAAGCAGCGTCCGCCGGTGAAGCCGGCCGCGGCTTCTCGGTGGTGGCGGAAGAAGTGCAGCGCCTCGCTGAACGTTCCGCAGACGCCACGCGCCAGATCTCGGCGCTGGTGAAGGCGATTCAGACCGACACCCAGGACGCGGTGGGCGCCATGGAGCGCTCCACGCAGGGTGTGGTCGAAGGGGCCAAGCTGTCCGACAACGCGGGTACCGCGCTGTCCGAGATCGACCGCGTGTCGCGCCGCCTCGCCGAGCTGATCGAGCAGATTTCGCAATCCGCCTCCCGCGAAGCCAATTCGGCCAACGTGGTGGCGGCCAACATCCAGCACATCTTTGCGGTGACGGAACAAACCGGTGAAGGCACGCGGACCACGGCCGCCCAGGTGCGCGAGCTGTCGCACATGGCCGAAGAGTTGCGCCAATCGGTGTCCCGTTTCAAGATCGTCTGATTCACTGCCTGAGCCCCACCCGTGCCGACTCCCACCGCCCCCGTCGCCGGCATCGCGCCGGCCACCGAAGACCTGGGGCCGTTGGCCTGGGTGCTTGAAGAGATCCAGAAATCGGTCGACGCGACCAGCAAGTCGCTGAAGCGATTCCTGCGGGAATCGAATGGCGCGCCCGATGCCGACCTGGGACCGCTGCGCGTCGCGCGGCAACAGTTGCACCAGGCCGTCGGTGCGCTGCAGATGGTCGACCAACGTGCACCGGCACTGGTGCTGGGCGCGATGGAATTCGCGGTGCAGAGCTTCGTGCAGGAGCCCTCGCGCTGCACCGAGGCGGCCGTCCTCAAGATGGACCGCGCCGGCTTCGCCGTGGCCGACTTCCTGAACGCGATGCTCTCGGGCAAGACGGTGTCCTCCGTGGCGCTGTTCCCGCAGTACCGCGACGTGCTGGAACTGGTCGGCAATGAGCGCGTGCATCCGGCCGACCTGTGGACCACCTCCTGGCACTGGGCCAACATCTCGCTGCAGAGCCACAAGCCGGCGCTGGTGTACGACCCGGCGGTGCGTTCGCGGTTGGACCGCGAAGTGCTCAAGGTCGTCAAGAGCGGCGACGACGAAGCGGCACGTCGGTTGCAGGAAATCTGTGTGGGCCTGTCGCGTGGGTCGGGCGTGCCGCATGTGGCGGACTTCTGGGCCATTGCCGCGGCTTTCTTCGAGGCCCTGGGCCTGGCGCTGGTGCCGGCCGACGTGTACGTGAAGCGCGCGGCATCGCGCGTGCTGCTGCAGTACGCCACGCTGGCGCGCAGCGACAACACCGTGTCGGAGCGCCTCGCGCACGACCTCTTGTTCTTCTGCGCGCAGGCCGTGCCCGGCATTCGCGATGAAGCCCGCATCCTGCGTGCCGTGCGTGCGGCATGGGGCATTGCCGGCGAACGCGCGGTCGACTACGCCACCGAGCAGTTCGGTCGCTTCGACCCGGTCGTGCTCGCGCAGGCACGCAAGCGCATCGAGTCGGCCAAGGAGATGTGGTCGGCGCTCTCGGGTGGCGACGTGGCCCGCCTGCGGCAGGTGGCGGACACCTTCGCGCAACTGGCCGAATCGCTGCAGAAGCTGCATCCGCCGAGCCTGCCGATGGCGCAGGCGCTGACCAACGCGGTCGAGTCGTCCGTCAAGTCCGGCAAGCCGCCGAAGACCGAACTGGCGATGGAAGTCGCCACCTCGGTGCTGTACCTCGAGGCCGCGTTCGAAGACCTCGACCCGCATGACCGCCAGCTCACGGCGCGCACCGTGCAACTGGCCGGCCGCATCGAGCGTGCGCGCGAGAGCGGACAGTCGGAGCCGCTCGAGCCGTGGATGGAAGAGCTGTACCGCCGCGTGAGCGATCGCCAGACCATGGGAACCGTGGTCGACGAACTGCGTGCGCACCTCGGCGAGTTGGAAAAGTCGCTCGACCAGTTCTTCCGCCGTCCCACCGAGAAGAGCCTGCTGCGCACCGTGCCGACGCAACTGATGCAGATGCGTGGCGTGTTCTCCGTGCTGGGCCTGGACCAGGCCGCGCAGACCGTGCAGCGCATGCGCGACAACGTCGAGAACCTGATGGCCGGCAGCGCGCCGGCCGATGAGTCGGGTGCCTTCGATTCGCTGGGCAACAACCTCGGCGCGCTCGGCTTCCTGATCGACATGCTGGGCTACCAGCCGACCTTGGCCAAGAAGCTGTTCGTGTTCGACGAGCAGACCGGCGAACTCAAGCCGCTCATGGGTCGCCAGGCGGGCGAGGCCGAAGTGGTGGCGGAGCCGGAACCCGCGCCCGTCGCGCCCGTGGCCGTGCCCGTGCCGGTCGCTGCGCCTGTGGCGATTGCACCGACCACGGCTGCCGTCACGCCGCCGCGTGCCGAGTCCCTGCTGAGCGCCGATGAGATCGACGCGCAGATCGCCGCGCGCCTGGCCGCGCTGGCCACGCCGAAGAACAAGCCGGCCACGCCGATCGAGGAGTTCAGCCGCGCCACCGACAGCTGGACCGCGAAGATCACCGGCCCCGCGCCGCTCGAAGCCCTGCCCGACACGGAAGTGACGGAGCTGGACGAAGACGACCTGCAGAGCATCTTCCTGGACGAAGCGCGCGAAGTGCTGCACAACGGCCTCGCGGCCATTGCGGCGCTGCGCCGCGATCCGTCGGACATCGGCGAACTGACCGTGTTGCGGCGCGCCTTCCACACGCTCAAGGGCAGCTCGCGCATGGTCGGCCTGACCGAGTACGGCAATGCCGCCTGGTCCTTCGAGCAGGTGCTCAACACCTGGCTGGCCGACCAGCGTCCCGCGACGCCGGACCTTCTGGAAGGTGCCGGTACCGCGATGCGCGACTTCGCGAAGTGGGTCGAGGCCATCGCATCGGGCGAAGCCCACACCTGGAAGGCCGAACCCTTCAACACCCTGGCCGATGCATTGAGCAGCGGCCAGCAGATCGTCGCGCCGCCGCCGATGCCCAGCGCGGATCAACTGGCCGTGGCCGCCCGCCGCATCGCCGACGAACCGCCCGCGCCAGCGCCCGTGGTTCCGTCGCCTCACGCATCCGTGCCGCTGCCCGACAGCGCCTACGCCCGGCCGCCGCTGCCCGAGCTGCCGGATCTGGACTTTGCGTCGACCGACTTCGACACACCATCGTTCGACGTGCCGGTGTCCCGTTCGGATGTGCCGCCGTTCGCACCCGCTGCCGCGCCCGAGGCAGATGAACCCACCGATTGGTCCGGCCTGCATTCGCGCGGCGCGGTCGACGAGACGCCGCAGCGCCAGGAAAGCTACGACGAGTTCCTCGGCTCGTTCGAGACGACCGATATCGCCGGTCTCGATGACGGTGCGCCGTCGGTCAAGCCCGACACCGCGCCGATCGCCGGCGCCGAGGAGATCGACTTCTTCGCCGCGCCTGCGCCGGCGAACAAGGACTTCTCCTTCGAATCGACCGACCTGCAGCCGCTGCGCGATACGCCGGTGGATGCGCCGACCGAGGCGCTGATCGACTTCCCGCTCGAGTTCACGTCGAAGGCCGAGGCGCCCGTGATGCCGGTCGATGCGCCGGACGTTTCGCCTGTGGCCGAGGTCGACTTCGACCCGCTGGAGCCCTCTGAAGCCGTCGCTGAAAGCGAGCCGCTGCCGCAGTCCGCCTCGATGCGGGAAGCCGAGGCTTGGGCGGAAGCACCAGTCGATGCGCCAGCCTCTGCGCCGGTGGAAGTGGATCACGTCCTTGAACTGGACGCTGACGCGGACGCAGGCGTTGACGCAGCCGCAGGCATCGACTTTGACCTGGATGCCGTGGCAGATGCCGATGCAAGCGTCGAGGCTGACGCGACCGTTGAAGCTGACGCGACCGTTGCCGCCGATGCAGCCGTCGAAACTGACGCACTCATCGACGCTGACGCAACCGTCGAGGCCAACGCATTCGTCGAGGCCAACGCAGCCGTTGACGCAGACGCCGCAACCGAGGCCGAGGCCGAAGCTGAGCCTGTCGCCGCCGCCGCAGAAGCGGAACCACTGGCCACGCCCAGCGCGGACGATCCGATCAAGGCGATCGGCCCGTTGCGCATTGGCATCGCGCTGTACAACGTCTTCCTCAACGAGGCTGACGAATGGTCGCGCCTGCTGGCGAACGGCGTCAGCGAGTGGGCGGTCGAACCGCACCTGCCGATGCCCGATTCGGCGGTCGCGCTGGCGCATTCGCTGGCGGGCAGTTCGGCCACGGTCGGCTTCCAGAGCCTGTCGGGCATGGCGCGCCTGCTCGAATCCGCGCTGCAGCACCTGCACCTGCATGGCGGCGGTACGCCGGCGCAGGGCGAGGTGCTCATCGCCGCGACGGAAGAATTGCGTCGCCTGTTGCATCAGTTCGCCGCCGGCTTCCTGAAGGAGCCCGCGCCCGAGACCCTGGAGGCGCTGCGCAACGTGGCCGCGCCGCCGATGCCGGCCGAAGCCGATGCGCTGGAAAGCGAATTCGCCGAAGCCAAGGTGGACGAGGTCGAGCCGGAAATCGAGGCTGCGCAAGCCGCAGACGCTCAGCCCGAACCGGTGAAGGTCGAGGCCCCAGTCGGCGAACCCTTGGATGCAGAAGCGCTCGAAGCCTCGTCGGTCGAGGTCGAGCCCGTCGAGGCCATTGCGGCCGAGCCCGACGCGCCTGCCGAGCCTGCCACGCCAGCACCCGTCGCCGCCGCACCTGTCACCGCTCCGACGCCCACCGGCGAAGTCCGCACCCTGGTCTCGATGCCCGCCTTCGCCGTCGTCGAGCATGTGGTCTATGACGACAGCGAAGACCCGATCGACCTGGTCGACGCGGTCGATGCCGACCTGTTCCCGATCTTCGAGGAAGAAGCTGCGGAGTTGCTGCCGGCACTCGGGACGGCGCTGCGCGCCTGGCACGACGAGCCGGAGGTGATGACGCCGCGTGCGTCGATCCTGCGCACGCTGCACACGCTCAAGGGCAGCGCACGGTTGGCCGGCGCAATGCGCCTGGGTGAACGCGCGCACCGCATGGAGTCCGAGATCGAACTGCTCGGCAACGAAAGCGTGGCCCGTGGTTCCATCGCCCGACTGATCGCGCGCCTCGACGTGTTGCAGGCCACCTTCGACGACCTGCGCGCGGCCGACGATGCCGGCCAGGCCGAAGTCGCGAATCGCGCGGTCGAGGCCGCTGCCGCCACGCGCCGTGCGATGGTGGAGGACGCTGCGCCAGCGCCGGTCGTCGCGACAGACGAGTCCGCGAACGAACCGTTGGCCGAGCCGTCGGAAGAAGCACAAGCCACCGCGCCAGCCGCCAAGGCCTTGCCGACACCGGTGGCGCTGGCCGTCTCGCGCCAGGCTTCGAGCCAGGCCGTGCGCGTGCGCACGCAGTTGCTCGACCGCCTGGTGGCCCAGGCCGGCGAGGTCATCATCACGCGCTCGCGGCTGGAGGTC
Source organism: Variovorax robiniae (assembly GCF_037889955.1). Classification (NCBI taxonomy): domain Bacteria; kingdom Pseudomonadati; phylum Pseudomonadota; class Betaproteobacteria; order Burkholderiales; family Comamonadaceae; genus Variovorax; species Variovorax robiniae. The sequence goes on along the minus strand of NZ_JBBKZS010000005.1, from coordinate 309,382 downwards.
GAGATCGGCCAACTGCGCAGTTCTCTGACCGACCTCACCGGCAACCTGGAGCGTCTGCGCCAGCAGTTGCGCGACATCGAGGTACAGGCCGAGAGCCAGATGCAATCGCGCCTCGCCCAGGCCAAGGATTCGCAGCAGGGCTTCGACCCGCTGGAGTTCGACCGCTTCACCCGCGTGCAGGAACTCACGCGCATGATGGCCGAGTCGGTGAACGACGTGGCCACCGTGCAGCGCACCTTGCAGAAGACGGTGCAGCAGACGGAAGACGACCTGAGCGCCCAGGCGCGCCAGACGCGCGAACTGCAACGTGGTTTGCTGCGCACGCGCATGGTCCAGTTCGAGGACCTGTCGGAACGCCTCTACCGCGTGGTGCGCCAGGCGTCCAAGGACACCGGCAAGCAGGTGCGCCTGGATATCACCGGCGGCAACATCGAGATGGACCGCGGCGTGCTGGACCGCATGACGCCCGCTTTCGAGCATCTGCTGCGCAATTGCGTGGCGCACGGCATCGAGGACGCGGTGGTGCGCGAGAAGGCCGGCAAGGATGCCAACGGCTTCATCGGCATCGAGCTGCACCACGAAGGCAACGACGTGTCGGTGAGCTTCCGCGACGACGGCGCCGGGCTCGACTACCGGCGCATCGCCGAGCGGGCCCGTTCGCTGGGCCTGGTGGCGGCGGGGCATGAACCCACCGAGCAGGAAGCGGCCGAATTCATCTTCCAGCCGGGGTTCTCGACGGCGGCGCAGGTGTCCGAGCTGGCCGGTCGCGGCATCGGCATGGACGTGGTGCGCTCGCATGTGGCGGCGCTCGGCGGACGCATCGAGACGCAATCGACGCGCGGGCAGGGCACCACCTTCAAGTTGGTGCTGCCGCTCACCACCGCGGTGACGCACGTGGTGATGCTGCGCGCGGGCAATGTCTCCTTCGGCGTGCCCTCGGGCCTGGTCGAACTGGTGCAGCGCGCGAGTGCGGCGGACCTCGAGTCGGCTTACGTGAAGCAGCAGTACGGCTTTGGCGGCGAGCAGGTGCCGTACTTCTGGAGCGGTGCGCTGCTGCAGGCGAGTGCGCGCAGCGAGCGCGGCCTGGCCAAGAACAACGTGGTCGTGGTGGTGCGCAGCGCGGCACAGCGCGTCGCGCTGCACGTGGACGAAGTGCTGGGCAACCAGGAAGTCGTGGTGAAGAACCTCGGCCCGCAACTGGCGCGGCTGCCCGGCATGGCCGGCATCTCGGTGCTGGCCTCGGGCGCGGTGGCGCTGATCTACAACCCGGTGGCGCTGGCCGCGGTGCATGGCGAACAGGCCCGGGTGCTGCAGTCCTCGGTCCTGCCATCGCAGGCGAAGGCCGGCATGGGCGGCAAGGCCGACGTGCCCGTTGCGGTCGAGGTGCAGCAGGCCCCGGCGCAGGTGCCGCTGGTGCTGGTGGTGGACGACTCGATCACGGTGCGCCGCGTGACGCAGCGCCTGCTGCAACGCGAAGGCTATCGGGTGGCCCTGGCGGCGGACGGCCTGCAGGCGCTGGAACGCTTGCAGCAGGAGCGTCCGGCGGTGGTGCTGTCGGACATCGAGATGCCGCGCATGGACGGCTTCGACCTGGCGCGCAACATCCGCGCGGACGAATCGCTGGCCGGCATGCCGATCATCATGATCACCTCGCGCATCGCCGAGAAGCATCGGGAGCATGCCAAGCAACTGGGCGTGAACCACTACCTGGGCAAGCCGTATTCGGAGGAGGAACTGCTGCGCCTGGTGCGGGCGTTCACCGACGAGACGGTGCTGGCAGCCGCGGCCTGATTTTTTTCCAAGGCTCGGCGCCCGGCGTGCAAGCGCCGGGCGCTTTTTTTTCTGGATCGGTCAGGGCCTGGCCGGCACCCGTTCAAGCAACAGTTGCTGCGTCGCATACGACACCCAGACCTTGCGCTTGCGCAGGAAGTCCAGGCCGAGCAATCCGTCGTAGGGCCGCACGTCGATCTCGGAGACCCGGATGCGGGCGTTGGCGTAGGAGGCCTGGCCGAGTCGCACCTTGTCGAATCGCATGCCGAAGTTCGACATCGACGCACCGGTGCTGCTGTAGCTCGTCGAGCGCGGCGCCTCGGCCTTCAGGCGATCGAGGTCCAGGCCCAGCTTGCCGGTGGCCGCGGCCATCGTGATCTTGGTGCTGGTGGCGCCGGTGTCCAGGGCCATCTCCAGCGTCTTGCCGTCGATCGTGAGGGGCAGGGAGAGGATGTGCCTGTCGCTGACCTTGAGCGGCACGGCGTCGTAGGGCTGCAGCCATGGCAGCAGCAGCGCGGCGCTGTACGGGCCGCAATCGCTCACGCGGTAGAGGTTCAGGCGTTGGCCGGGGAAGTCGAACTCGAGGTCGTAGCGGTTCAGCAACTCCGCGCCGACCACGCCCCGTACGCCGTCGGGTCGTCCGCCCGACAGATCGCTGACGCCCATCCGCACGTTGCGATGGGGCATGTCCGCGAAGTTGAAACGCTCGGCCGTCACATCGAAGTACGCGCGGCCCGGCACGCCATCGGTGCCGATCATGCGGCGCGGTTGGGTGCCGAACTGGGGCAGGTCCAACTGCCCGGCGACGGCTGCGTCGATGGCACTGCGTTCCGATGCTGTGTCTGGAACGAAGGCGATCCCGGATTGGCCGTTGACGACGACGGGCGAGACGAAGTGACCGCCTTGCGTCACCAGCGCCGTCGAGCCGACACGCTCGATGCCGCAACTGTCGGCCTGCGCCGCGCCCCAGGCGGAGAGGGCCAGGCAGCCGATGAGAAGTCTCCTGGCTTGCGCGGTTGCGGCCCGGCGCAGCCATGAACCGATCGACGAAGGCCGATGGCGCGTCGCGACATTCATTCTTTCCACCCTGGTGACTTGTTCTGGTCCGCGGATTCTGCGGGCGATTCAGGTGCGAGGCCCGCGCAAGTGACCACATTCCGCGTCCCGCCTTCGCAGGACGTCGGCCATCGTCAAGTTTTGCGCACCGATCCGCCAGCTCTCGGGATCAAGCCAGGCGCAGCATCCGCACCAGCACGCTGGATTCGCGGCCCAGGCGCAGCCGGGCGTCGGCCGGGGCCAAGTCCAACAGGAGTCCGTCCGACTTCTGATGGGCAGGAACGGTGAGCCGCTCCGGCGTGCCGTGCGCGACGACGCGCTCCAGCGCATCGAGCAGTCGCGCGCGGAAGCCCTCGTTGGGATGCCACAGCCGGCCGCCCCGCACGCGCAGCGCCGTTGCGTCGCCCAGCCAGGCTTGCGCCTTGGGCGACATGCGCAGCATCGCGCCGTTGCTGTTCGCCATGCAGAGCGCTTCGTCGTAGGCGCAGAAGCCGGACTCGGCGCAGTCGTACCAGTGGTCCGCCACCTCGCGCCGCCGCAGCACCGCCTCCTGGATGGCGCCCGCGAGCGTGCGGATCGGGGTGCTTTCGAACTGCCACCGCGCATGGTCGTGCGGCTCGCTGCGCTGCACCGTCAGGCCGCCGCGCCGCTGCGGGTTCTCCTCGACGATGTAGGTGAGCATCTGCCGCATGCGATGGCGGCACATGAAGTCGACGTAGTAGCCGTTGCGGGACAGGGCGCTGGGCGAGAACAACTCCTGCGTGTCGAACCACGTGCCTTCGCCCGCGCCGATGGTGGCGGGCGTGACGATGTCCTGTGCGTGGTAGTGGCAGGCGTATTCGAGTTCGGCCAGCGGGTCGACGTGGACCTGCTCCAGCGTGAGCAGCGCGCCGGTGCCGTCGAACATGATGAAGCTCGCGCTGTCACCGCCGAGGACCTGCCGCACGCCATCGAGGATGTCCGTCCACGGCGGCTCGGGGTCGGTCAGGTGATGGGCTGCATCGACGGCACGGTGGAGCGCAAGATCGGTGGTCGCGGTCATCATGGGATGCCTCACTTCCGAAAGGGTGGCTGGCCTGGGTGGGGGGCGAGTCGGGGGAAGCCCGACCCTGGGGGCCATGACCATACGCCTTTGACCGCCGCCGTCAATGCGACTTTGTTTCAACGGCGCGCACGACCGCGTAGCGTTGCAGCGTTCGTTCGCGCGCCTCCGCATGGTCGACCACCGGCTTCGGATAGTTGTCCCCAAGCTTCACGCCCGCCGCCTCCAGCTCGACCGGCGATGCGGTCCACGGCGCATGGATCACCTTGTTCGAAAGCTTCGCCAGTTGCGGCAGATAACGACGAATGAACTTGCCTTCCGGGTCGAAGCGCTCGCTTTGCGTGACCGGATTGAAGATGCGGAAGTACGGTTGCGCATCGCAGCCGCTGGAGCTGGCCCATTGCCAGCCGCCGTTGTTCGAGGCGAGGTCGAAATCGTTCAGGTGCTCGGCAAAGTACGCCTCGCCGCGGCGCCAGTCGAGGCCCAGGTCCTTGCAGAGGAAGCTGGCCACCACCATGCGCAGGCGGTTGTGCATGTAGCCGCTCTGGTTGATCTGGGCCATCGCGGCATCGACCAGCGGATAGCCGGTCCTGCCCTTGCACCAGGCGTCGAAGAGGCCGTCGGCATGCTTGCCGTGGTGCCACTGGATCTTGTCGTAGGCGGGCCGGAAGCTCTTGCCATGTGCCACGCGCGGGTGGTGCGCGAGGATCTGCACGTAGAAGTCGCGCCAGACCAGTTCGCTGAGCCAGGTGGCTGCGCCGTTGTCGCCTTGCAGCGAAAGCTGGTGCGCGACGCCGGCCAATTGCCGGACCGACACGGTGCCGAAGCGCAGGTGCACGCCGAGGTAGCTCGGCCCGCGCACCGCGGGGTAGTTGCGCGCGGCGTCGTAGCGATCGATGCGCTGGAAGAAATCTTCGAACAGCGCGGTGCCCCCAGTTGCGCCGGTGGGCATTTCCAGCTGGCCCAGGTTGGTCGGCTCGAAGCCGATCTGCTGCAAGGTCGGCACGGGTGCACGGAAGGCCTCGGGCGGGGGCAGCAGCGCGTCGGCGTAACCACGCGTGGGGTAGGGCTTCAGGTAGAACGCGTCGAGCTTCGCAAGCCAGGCGCGCTTGTAAGGCGTGAACACCGTGTAGGGCGCCCCGGCCTGCGTCACGACTTCGTCGCGGTCGAAGATCGTGTGGTCCTTGAAGGTGTGCAGCACGATGCCGGCATTGGCCAGCGCGCCGCGCACCTTGGCATCGCGCGCCAGGGCGACAGGCTCGTCGTCGCGGTTGGTGAAGACGGCCTGCACGTCGAGCGTGTGGGCCAGCGTGGCGATCTCATCCTCGGCCACCGCATGCCGCACGATCAGGTCGCCGCCGAGTTGCCGCAGTTCGGCGGCCAGTTCCACCAGCGATTCGCGAATGAATTCGACGCGCCGGTCGGCACGCGGCAGCGGGTCGAGGATGCGCTTGTCGAAGACGAACACGCACAGCACCTGGCGGCAGGTTCGCAGCGCGTGATAGAGCGCCGCGTTGTCGTCGACACGAAGGTCGCGGCGAAACCACATCAATCCCCTGGGATAGGTCTTGTCAACGGCCAGTAAAATCGGAGGCATGTCCTCTGATTCTGCCCCGATGAACCTGACGCATCATTTCCTGATCGCCATGCCGGGCATGCAGGACGAGACCTTCAGCCGCAGCGTGGTGTACCTGTGCGAGCACAGCGAACGCGGCGCGCTGGGGCTGATGATCAACAAGCCGAGCGACATCAACCTGCGCGTGCTGTTCGAAAAGGTCGAGCTGCACTTGTCGAATCCGGCCTTCGGCGAAGGGCCGGTGTTCCAGGGCGGGCCGGTGCAGACCGAGCGCGGCTTCGTGCTGCACGAGCCCGTCACGGCCAATGCGCCGGACAGCAACGAATCGGTGTATGCGTCCACCATGACGATCCCGGGCGGCCTGGAGATGACGACGTCGAAGGATGTGCTTGAAGCCATCGCCACCGGCTCCGGGCCGCGCAAGGTGCTCGTGTCGCTGGGCTACTCGGCTTGGGAGCATGGGCAACTGGAATCGGAGCTGGCCGAGAACAGCTGGCTCACCGTGGCAGCCGATCCGGCCGTGATCTTCGACACGCCAGTGGCACAGCGCTACGACCGGGCGCTCGCGCTGCTCGGCCTGGAGGCCTGGAAGCTGTCGCCCGATGCGGGGCACGCATGATGGCTGCGCCGCGGGTGGATCGATGAGCGCTCCGGCGGGTCCTGCCCCCACGGCTGCCGCTTCCGTTTCCGTTCCTTCCCATTTCCAGAGTTTCCTGGCCTTCGACTTCGGCCTGAAGCGCACCGGCGTGGCCAGCGGCAACCGGCTGATGCGCAGCGCCACGCCGCAAGCCACGATCAAGGCCGAGGGCGATGCGCGCTTCGCCCATGTCGAAGCCCGCATCCGCGAGTGGCAGCCTGATGCGCTGGTGGTGGGCGTGCCCTACCACCCGGACGGCGCGCCGCATGCAAACACCGCCAAGGCCCAACGCTTCGCGCGCCAGTTGCATGGCCGCTTCAAGCTGCCTGTGTACGAGGTCGATGAGCGCTACAGCACGACCGAGGCGCTGGCCGCCGGCGCCAAGGATGCCGACGCGGCATCGGCCTGCATCATTCTTGAACAATTCCTGAGGAGCCTCCCTTGAGTCAAATTCCTGATGCAGAGGCGCTCTACGTCGACCTGCTGGCCGGCGTGAAAGCGCTGATGCGTGCCGACACCAAGTTGGTCGGCGTGACCTCCGGCGGCGCCTGGCTGGTCGGGCGCCTGCAGAAAGACCTGGGCCTGGCCGGCGCGCCCGGCATCATTTCCTCGGCCATGCATCGCGACGACTTCGCGCGGCGCGGGCTGTCGGCCAGCGCGCAGACGCTGCTGCCCTTCGACGTGAACGGCGCCGACGTGCTGCTGCTCGACGATGTGCTCTACACCGGCCGCACGATCCGCGCGGTGCTCAACGAGCTGTTCGACTTCGGCCGGCCGGCCTGCGTGCGGCTGGCGGTCCTGGTCGATCGCGGCGGGCGGCAATTGCCGGTGGCGGCGGATTTCGCGGCGACGCGGCTCATGCTGCCGGACACGCAACTGCTTGCGCTCGCGCGCGCCGCCGATGGCGCCTTCAGCCTGCAGATCGAAGAAAACAAATGAGCGCAAGGAGGCTCGACTGATGCTCTACAAGCGCAACCCCCAACTCAACAAGCACGGCGAACTGCTGCACCTGCTGTCCATCGAAGGACTGCCCAAGGACACGCTCACGCACATCCTCGACACCGCCGCCAACTTCACCAGCGTGAGCGACCGCGAGGTGAAGAAGGTGCCGCTGCTGCGCGGCAAGAGCGTGTTCAACCTGTTCTTCGAGAACTCGACGCGCACGCGCACCACCTTCGAGATCGCGGCCAAGCGACTCAGTGCGGACGTGATCAACCTGGACATCGCGCGCTCTTCCGCGACCAAGGGCGAGTCGCTGCTCGACACCATCGCCAACCTCAGCGCGATGGCCGCCGACATCTTCGTGGTGCGGCACAGCGAATCCGGCGCGCCCTACCTGATCGCGCAGCACGTCGCGCCGCACGTGCATGTGGTCAACGCAGGCGACGGGCGGCATTCGCACCCGACGCAGGGCCTGCTCGACATGTACACGATCCGGCACTACAAGAAGGACTTCAGCAATCTCACGGTGGCCATCGTCGGCGACGTGCTGCACTCGCGCGTGGCACGGTCCGACATCCATGCGCTGACCACGCTGGGCTGCGCCGAGGTGCGCGTGGTCGGCCCCAAGACGCTGGTACCGGCCGACCTGGCGCCGATGGGCGTGCGCGTCTGCCACACGCTGGAAGAAGGCATCAAGGACTGCGACGTCGTGATCATGCTGCGCCTGCAGAACGAGCGCATGAGTGGCGCGCTGCTGCCCTCGTCGCAGGAGTTCTTCAAGACCTACGGCCTCACGCCCGAGAAGCTGCAACGCGCCAAGCCGGATGCGATCGTGATGCATCCGGGGCCGATCAACCGGGGCGTGGAGATCGACTCCGCCGTGGTCGACGGACAGCAGAGCGTGATCCTGCCGCAGGTCACATTTGGGATCGCCGTTCGCATGGCGGTCATGAGCATCGTCGCAGGCAACGAAGCATGAAGAACATCGTTATTGCAAACGCCCGTGTGCTGGATCCGGCAACGGGCTTCGACGAAACGGCCGACGTCGCCATCTCGAATGGAAAGATCCTCGCCATCAAGGACATTCCGGCCGATTTCAATCCGGAAGTCGGCGTCGAGGCCAGCGGCATGGTTGTGGTTCCCGGTCTGGTCGACCTGGCGGCCCGCCTGCGTGAACCCGGCTACGAGCACGAGGGCATGCTGGCCAGCGAGATGGCCGCGGCCGTCGCGGGCGGTGTGACGAGCCTGGTGTGTCCGCCCGACACCGACCCGGTGCTCGACGAATCGGGCCTGGTCGAGATGCTGAAGCACCGCGCGCAGAAGCTGCAGTGCGCGCGCCTCTTTCCGCTGGGCGCGATCACGCGCGGCCTGTCAGGCGAAGTGCTGACCGAGATGAACGAACTCACCGAGGCCGGCTGCGTCGGCTTCGGCCAGGCCGACGTGCCGCTCAACAGCACCGTGGTGCTGCAACGTGCCCTGCAATACGCGAGCACCTTCGGCTACACGCTGTGGCTGCGTCCGCAGGATCGCGACCTGGGCAAGGGCGTGGCCGCGAGCGGGCCGCTGGCCACGCGGCTGGGGCTGGCCGGCGTGCCGGTGGCGGCGGAAACGATCGCGATCTTCACCATCATCGAGCTGATGCGCAGCACCGGCGCGCGCGTGCACCTGTGCCGCCTGTCGAGTGCCGCAGGCGTGGCGCTGGTGCGCGCGGCGAAGGCCGAGGGGCTGCCGCTGACCTGCGATGTCAGCATCAATTCGCTGCACCTCTGCGACACGGACATCGGCTACTTCGACAGCCGTGCGCGAGTGAATCCGCCCCTGCGCCAGCAGCGCGATCGCGATGCGCTGTCGGCGGCGCTGGCCGACGGCACCATCGATGCGCTGGTGTCCGACCACACGCCGGTCGAGACCGATGCCAAGACACTGCCCTTCGCCGAAGCCGAGGCCGGCGCGACCGGCCTGGAACTGCTGCTGCCGCTGGCGCTGCAGTGGGGCGAACAGAGCGGTGCGGGCATGAAGCGGGCCATCGAGGTCGTGACCTCGGCGCCGGTGCGCATGCTGGGCGCGGATGCCAAGGCCAGCATCGAAGTGGGCGCGGTGGCAGACCTCTGCGTCTTCAACCCGGTCGACGAATGGCAAGTGACGCCGGACAAGCTGAAGAGCCAGGGCAAGCACACGCCCTTCGCCGGCTACGCGATGCGCGGGCGTGTGCGCATGACCCTGGTGGGCGGACGCATCGTCCACCACGCCTGAGGCCACTTCGCCGATGCGCTCGCTCGTCGCCTGCTGGAAGCTGCTGTACGCCATCGCCTATGCCTTCAAGGGCTGGTGCACGATCCGCTTCACCTTCGCGCGGCGCACGCCCGAGGAGCGCGCGAAGTGTGTCCAGGACTGGGCGCGCGGCATGCTGGATGTGTTCGGCATCCAGGTGGTGGTGCAGGGCACGCCGCCGGGGCACGGGCCGATGCTGGTGGTCATCAACCACCTGTCATGGCTGGACATCCTGGCGGTGCATGCGGCGCAGCACGTGCGCTTCGTGGCCAAGTCGAACATCCGGCATTGGCCGATGCTGGGGATGATGTCGGCCGAGGCGGGCACGCTCTTCATCGAGCGCGAACGGCCGCGCGATGCATTGCGGGTGGTGCACCGCATGGCCGAGGCGATGCGCGGCGGCGACCTGATCGCCGTGTTCCCGGAAGGCACGACGGGCGATGGGCGGGAACTGCTGCCCTTTCATGCCAACCTGCTGCAGGCGGCCATCTCCTCGGGCGCGCCGGTGCTGCCGGCGGCGCTGCGTTTCGCGGAGACATCGACCGGTGAGACGAGCTTCGCGCCCAGCTACATCGGCGACGACAGCCTGCTCGACTCGGTCTGGCGCACGTTGTGCGCGCCGCCGCTGACGGCCTTCGTGCGCTTCGGTGAGCCGCAGGCGCCGCAGGGGCGGGATCGGCGGGCGTGGGCGGAAAGCCTGCATGGCGATATCGACGCGCTGCGCCGCCAGACCTTTGCTTCCTGATCGCCCAAAAAAAGCAGCGCCCCGAAGGGCGCTGTTTAACGACGCCGAGGGGCGCCGGGAGGAGGGTAACGAGATCTCCGCGGGGGAGATTCATGAAGATACGTCTCCCCGTGGCCGCGTCTTGCCGGATAAAGGCGCATGGAGACCGTGGGCCGGGGCCTACATCGAAGGTGCAATGAAAAAGGGCCACACCGGGGCGCCCTGCGCATCGATCAGTCGATGGGTTTAGAAAACGGTGACGGGGCCGATCTTCAGGTCCTTGATCCAGTACAGCTTGTCGACGACGTTGTTCTTGTCGCTGAGGTTGAACACCGCTGCGGGCGTCAGGCTGGGGCCCGGCGGATTGGTGTTGTTGGCATTGGGATTGCCGAAGTTGTAGATGCACGCTTTCGGGTAGGCCGTGATCAATGCTTCGAGCGACAGCGGGCCGCCCAGGCTCTTGTCGCCATAGGCTGCGTTCAACAAGATTGCGTTGTCGGGTCCGAGCAGCGGGTTCGCGCCCGAGCGACGCCATTGCGTGCCACCCGGCGTCAGGGCGTAGGTCGTGTAGCCATCGACGTCCGGGCCTGTGGTCTGCATCTCGCTCGGGTACGTCAGCAGGTTGTACCAGGTCAGGCCATCGCAATTCAGGCTGATGGTGACCGTGAGGTAGGAATCCACCATGGTCGTCTCCGGCACGGTGGTGCCCAGCTTCATCTTGAAGCTGGCGTCGGTGAGTTCGCTCAGCTTGACCTGGTGCAGGAAGTTCAGACCGTAGACGGCCTTGTTGCCCTTGATCCCGTTGTTGGCGCTGTTGTTGGACGCCATCGGAGCGGCCGTGGCCCGCAGTTCGATGGCCGGGTTGCCGCTTTCCGTGACCACCGTGACGCGCGCCGCGTTGTCCGAGAAGTCGGAGGAGCAGGCGGGGAGGTTCGCGCCGGTGTGGCTGCAGTCGGCGTCCTTCCAGGTCTTCGGAGCGGCGGGGGCCGGTGGGGGTGGCGGCGGGGGCGGGGGCGGGGGCGTGCTACCGCCATCGCCGGGTGCAGGGGCGGGTGCCGGGGCGCTGCCGCCAGTGTCGGGGGCCGGGGCGGGTGCGGGGGCGCTACCGCCGTTGTCCGGCGCCGGGGCCGGTGCGGGGGCGCTGGCGCCATTGTCGGGCGTGGGAGCCTCAGCGACAGGTGCGGGAGCCTTGGCGACGGGTGCGGGCACTTCGGCAACAGGAGCGGGCGCCACGAAGGCAAAGCCTTGCGAGCCGCCACCGCCGCCGCAACCCGCGAGGGTCAGAGCTGCTGCGGCGGCGATCAGGGAAAGAGCAAGGGACGACGACTTGTTCGCCGGGGTAGGACACGGGGACGACATGGATGAGCAGTTGTTAAATGAATAGAACAAATGTAAATAAACGTATAAAAAAGTAATCGTCACAAATGCGCGGGTCCGGTTTTGAATACGGATGTTTCCCATGCGGGTGTGAGAAAGGTCTCAGGTGCGGGGCGATCTTTCCCAACGACAGGACCTGCGAAAACGCGGAAATGCGTTCTGCCGTAGCCTCCGGACCCATGAATTCCAGCGCCGCGCTTGCCGATTTCGTGCTTCGGCACCCCCGCCTGTTCGTGCTGACCGGTGCGGGCTGCAGCACCGAATCCGGCATTCCGGACTACCGTGACGGCAATGGCGACTGGAAACGCCCGTCACCCGTCACCTACCAGGCTTTCATGGGCGATGAGCTGACGCGGCGGCGCTACTGGGCGCGCAGCATGATCGGGTTCCCGGTCATGGCGGGCGCCCGGCCCGGTGAGGCGCATCGGGCGCTGGCGCAACTGGAAGAGGCCGGCCATGTCGGGCTGCTGCTCACGCAGAACGTCGATGGCCTGCACAGCGCTGCCGGGAGTCGCCGCACCATCGACCTGCACGGGCGCATCGACACGGTGCGCTGCATGGCCTGCGATACCCGCAGCCCGCGCGCGGCGTTGCAGGCGGAATTGCTGGGGCGCAACCCCGCGTGGGCCGGATTCGAGGCGCGCATCGCTCCCGATGGCGATGCCGACCTGGACGGCCGCGATTTCGCACGCTTCGAGGTGCCGGCCTGTCCGGTCTGCGGCGGGGTGCTGAAGCCGGACGTGGTGTTCTTCGGCGAAAGCGTGCCGCCGCAGCGCGTCACGGATGCGCGCGGCGCGCTCGCTGAATGCGACGCGGTGCTGGTGGCCGGTTCATCGCTGATGGTCTATTCGGGATACCGCTTCGTGCAGGCCGCGGCGGCGGCGGGCAAGCCGGTGGCGGCGGTGAACCTGGGGCGCACGCGGGCGGACGACTTGCTGACGCTGAAGGTGCAGGAGCCGGTGGGGGCGGCGCTGGCGGCGCTCATGGCGCGCTTGTCGGCGGGGGTCACGAGCGGTTGAAGCGCAGGCGAACAGCCGTCTTCGAGCCGCCTTAGCCTGGCGGCCTGACGCCGGCACGCACGCGACTGCGTGAGGCGAACGTCTTGTTCAGGCGCGGATCTGCAATGGCGCAAACGACTTCACCAGGTCGTCCAATGCCTTCAACTGCGTGAGGAAAGGCTCCAATTGGTCCAGCGGCAGCGCACTGGGACCGTCGCATTTCGCCTGCGCCGGATCCGGATGCGCTTCGAGGAAGAGGCCCGCCAGGCCCACCGCCAGGCCCGCACGCGCCAGTTCGGCGACCTGCTCGCGCCGCCCGCCGGAGGCGGCAGCGTTCGCCTCGCGTTGCTGGAGCGCGTGGGTCACGTCGAAGATGACCGGCAGGTTACCGGTGACCTTTTTCATCACGCCGAACCCCAGCATGTCCACGACAAGGTTGTCGTAGCCGAATTGGGTCCCGCGATCGCACAGGATGACGGAAGCGTTCCCCGCCTCCCGGAGCTTCTCGACGATGTTGAGCACCTGCGGCGGGCTCAGGAACTGGGGCTTCTTGATGTTGATGACCTTGCCGGTCCTGGCGAGCGCGACGACCAGGTCGGTCTGGCGGGCGAGGAACGCGGGGAGTTGCAGCACATCCACCACCTCGGCCACCGGCTTGGCCTGCCAGGGCTCGTGCACGTCGGTGAGAAGCGGCACGCCGAACTCCGCCTTGACGGCTTCGAAGATCTTCAGGCCCTCTTCCAGCCCAGGGCCCCGGTAGGAATGGATAGAAGAGCGGTTGGCCTTGTCGAAGCTTGCCTTGAAGACGTAGGGGATGCCGAGCTTTCGCGTCACCCGGACGTACTCCTCGGCCGAACGCAGGGCCATGTCCTTCGACTCGAGGACGTTCACGCCGCCGAACAGGACAAAGCCGTTGCTGTTGCTGACGTGGATGGCGGGGTTGATGGCGACGGTGGTCAAGACGGACTCTCCTGTGGTGTAGCCCTCATTTTCGCGGTTTGGATTCCGGCCCGGGATCACGCAGGTTCGTGGGATCGCCGTGGGCCTCGTTGAGCGCGACGGCTTCCTGGACCAGACTGAGCACGGTGGCTTGCGCCAGCGGCGTTTGCTCCACGAGTTCCAGCGTGGCCATCTCGTACTTTCCGCCGGGCTTCAACCGCGGCTCGATACCGCGCAGATGCCGGCCGCGCCAGAAGCCCAGCAAGACGCGCTTCTCCTCTGCGCGAATGAGCAGCACCGGTCCGTTCGAGAAGTACACCAGGTGGCCCCACTTGATCGCTTCCTGCAGGGGCGCGGCATCGACGACGGTCGATCGCAAGGCTTGCGCGTAACGTTGTTGCCAGCCGGCGAGTGCGGCAATGTATGCGTCGGGGCTCTCGGCAGGCGGCGACTTCTTCATGGAGGCGCGCGATCAAGCCAGCGCTTCCAGCAATGCCGCATCGACTTCCGCCGGTCGCCGGCTCGCTTGCGCGAGTTGGGTGGCGAAGTCACGCGGAGGGTCGTCGTGGTGCGTCGCGTCGGCGCGGGTGCCGTTGGCTGGCCGCTGCGGCGCGGCGGTAGCGCGCTGCTGCAATTGGTCGGCGCCGGTGTCGACGTCCACGGTGTGCGTGTGCGACTCGCCGCTGCGGCGGAGCACGGTGATGCGCAGGCCGATCATCTCGGTGCCGGCCGGGGCCTCGATGAGGATCAGGCCGCTCGCGTCCACACGGATCCAGGGCGGCAGCGGGCGGCCGTCGGCGAGGGTGACGTCGACGCGCTGGATCGGCGAGCGGCCGGTGTCGAGGGTGTCGTCCACGCCGATCCAGATCTGCCGGCCGCGGGTCTGCATCTCCAGGACCACGTCGGTGCGGCCCGGCGCGGCCATCAGGCGCAGCGAGGAGCCGCTGCCGAGCGCGGCGAAGTCGAGACGGTCCGTGTCGCTCGCGCGTGCACCGAGTCCGCCGAAGCGCTCGCCGAGGCCGCCGTTGCCACCGGCCGCATGCGAGATGGCGTTGTAACCCGCGGGCGAGCCGAGCGCCAGTTCGTCGCCGGTCAGGTGGGTGCCGTTGAGCGAGGCCAGGTCGTTGACTGCGTTGAGGATCACGTTGTCGGAGCCCAGCAGCGTGGAGACGCCGATGTTGCCCAGGTCGGCGACGGCGCCCAGCACCGCGCCGCTCACGCTGCCCATCGGGGCCGGGGTCGGGCTGCCCTGCGCGGCGTCGCCCGGGGCGTAGACGAACACGAAGCTGGCGTTGACCGGGGCATCGCCCAGGGGCGCGGGCGGCTGCGGCTGCGGCTGCGCGATCACGTCGAGCGACAGTTCGCCGGTGGCGGTGCCGCCTTCGCCGTCGCTCACGGTGAAGCTGGTCTTGGGCAGGGGGCCGGAGAAGCCGTTGTCGGGCACGAAGCTGTAGCTGCCGTCGGGGTTGATGGTGAGCACGCCGACGCCGGGGATGTTGGCCGGGGTGCCGGCCGGGATCGGGCCGGGGACGCCATCGACGGTGAAGCTGGTGATGACCAGGTCGTCGCCATCGATGTCGGTGGCGCCGGCCAGCAGGCCGGAGTCCGCGTCCACGATGATGGCGCCGCCCAGCGATGAGCCGCCGCCATTGCCGACGGCCGGCACATCGTTGACTGGCGTGACGCTCAGCGCCAGGGTGCCAGTGCGGGCGGTGCTGCCGTCGCTCATGGTGTAGCTGACGGCCGGCACCGGGCCGTTGTAGTCGGGCGCGGGCACGAAGGCGTAGCTGCCGTCCGCGTTGATCGTGAGCACGCCGATGCCGGCGATGTTCGCGGACGCCCCTGGGGCGAACGAACCCAGGCCGGCGACGCTGTAGTCGGTGATGGCGAGTGCATCGCCGTCGGCATCGCTGTCGTTGGCCAGCAGGCCGGTGGCGGCGGGCACGGAGAGGGGCGTGTCTTCGTCGGTCACCGCGACGTCGGCCTGCGTGACGGGCGGTGTGTTCGGCACTGCGTTGAAGCTCAGCGTGGCGGTGCCGGTCGCGTTGCCATCGCTGACGATGTAGCTGGCCGGCGGCACTGGGCCGTCGTAGCCGGGCGCCGGAGTGAAGACGAAGCCACCATCGGCGTTGATGACCAGCGTGCCGATGGGCTGGCCGGTGCCACTGGTCAGCTTGGCCGTGGTGCCTGGCGCAAAGGCTTCTGGCGTGCCGTCGCCATTGGCATCCACGGTGAACTGGGTGACGGCGAGCGCATCCAGGTCGATGTCGAAGTCGGCGCCGGCATCGGCCGGCGTGCCGGTGATGACGTTGCCGGTCACCGGCGTGTTCGGCGCGGTGGCGAAGGGGCCGTCGTTGGCGGCGACCGGTGCATCGTTGACCGGGGTGACGGTGATCGCGATGGTGTCGCCGTCGCCGAGGATCGGCGCGCCGGTGTCCGTCGACACGATGCTGAGCGAGTCGCTGCCGTTGAAATTGGCATGGCCCTGGTAGCGCAGCGTGGCGAGTGCGGCGTTGATCTGCGCCTGCGTGCCGGCCAGCGTCAGGGTGTTGCTCCCATTGGCGCCAGCGCTGACGGTGGCGCCGCCGGCGAGGTCGACGGTCAGCGTGCCGTTGGCGACAGTCAGTTGCGTGGTCGCGAGGTTGCCGTCCAGGTCGTCGACGCTGATGAGCGCGGCGCCGGTGAAGGCGAGCGGCGTGTCTTCATTCACCACTTGCGGGCCCGGCACCGTGTGCACCGGTGCATCGTTGACCGGCGTGATGTTGATCGTGGCTGTGTCGGCGTCGGTCAGTGGCCCTCCGACGCCGGTGTTGCCGCCGTCGTTGGTGAGCAGGGTGAGCGTGACCGCGCCGTTGGCGTCCGGCACCGGCGTATATGTCGGTGCGGCGGCGGAGGCCAGGTACGCATTGATGTCGGCCAGCGTGCCGCTGAGCGTGAGGGACGCGCTGCCGCTGTTGGCGACCGTGACGCCCGCGCCGTTGGCCGCTGTCAGCGTGCCGCTGTCCACGCCGAGTTGCACGGTGATCGTGCCGGCGGCGGCATCCACGTCGGCGACGGCCAGGCCTGTGAGCGCGACCGCCGTGTCCTCGTTGGTGGTCCAGCCGGCCGCGGGCAGCGTGTTGATCGGCGCGTCGTTGACCGGATTGATCGTGATGAGGGCGGTGTCGGTGTCGGTGAGCGGGCCACCGGTGCCGGTGTTGCCGTTGTCGTTGGTGAGCATCGTCAGCGTGACGGTGCCGTTGGCGTCGGCGGCAGGATGGTAGACGGGCGCCGCGGCCGAGGCCAGGTAGAGGTTGATGCCGATGAGCCGCCCGGTCAGCGTGATCGACGAGGTGCCCGAGTTGGTCACCGTGATGTTGCCGAAGTCGTTGGCCGTGAGCGTGCCGGCGTCCACGCTGAGTTGCACGCTGATGATGCCGAGGCCCGCGTCCACGTCGGCGATGGAGAGGCCGGTGAGGGCGATGGCCGTGTCTTCATTCGTGGTCCAGCCGGCGGCGGGCAGGGTGTTGACCGGCGGGTCGTCCTGCGCGCCGACGTTGATGGCGACGGTGGTCGTGTCCAGGTCGCGTTGCGCGCCGCCCGCGCCGGTGTTGCCCAGGTCGTCGGTGACCATCGTCAGGACGAAGCCGCCGGTGGCGTTCAGCGCGGGCGTGTAGACCGGCGCCTCGAGGGACGCGAGGTAGGCGTTGATGTCGGGCAGCGTGCCGGTGAAGAGGATCGTGGCGGTGCCGGAGCCGGTGACGGCGACGTTGCCTGCGTTGTTCGCGCTCAGCGTGCCGGAGTTCACCGACAACTGCACGGTGACGATGCCCAGGCCCGCATCGATGTCCAATGCGGAGATGCCAGTGAGCACGACGGGCACGTCCTCGTCGGTGGTCCATCCGGCCAGCGGCAGGGTGTTGACGGGTGCGTCGTTGATGGCGACGACGTTGATGAGCGCGGTGTCGCTGTCGGTCAGCGGGCCGCCGGCGCCGCTGTTGCCGGCGTCGCTGGTGATCATGCTGAGCGTGACCGGGCCGCTGGCTTCGGGCACCGGCACATAGACCGGCGCGGCGGCCGAGGCGAGATAGGCGTTGATGTCGGCGACGGTGCCGCTGAGCACGATGCTGGCCGTGCCGGAACCCGCGACCGTGACGCCCGTGCCATTCGCGGCGGTGAGCGTGCCGGTGGTGACGCTCAACTGCACGGTGATGGGGCCGGCGGCCGAATCTACGTCGGTGACGGCGATGCCTGTGAGTGGGAGCGTGGTGTCTTCGTTGGTGGTCCAGCCTGTGGCGGGCAGCGTGTTGACGGGGGCGTCGTTGATCGGGTTGACCGTGATCTGGATTGTGTCGCTGTCGGTGAGGGCGGGCGCGCCGCCATCGGTCGAGAGCACGGTGAGCGTGTCGGTGCCGTTGAAGTTCGCATTGCCCTGGTAGCTGAGCGTGGCGAGGGCCGCGTTGATCTGGGCTTGTGTGCCGGACAGCGTGAGCGTGGCGGAGCCGCTGGCGCCGGCGCTGATGGTGGCACCGCCAGGCGTGACGGTCAGCGTGCCGCTGTTCACGCTGAGTTGCGTGGTCGCGAGGTTGCCATCCACGTCGTTGACGCTGATCGTGGCCGCGCCGGTGAAGGCCAGGGGCGTGTCTTCGTTGACGGCCTGCGCGCCGGGCACGGTGTTGACCGGCGCGTCGTTCACCGGCGTGACGTTGATCAGCACGGTGTCGGTGTCCGAGAGCGGCGTGCCGTCGCTGTCGGTGGAGACGATGGTCAGCGTGTCGGTGCCGTTGAAGTCCAGCAGGCCCTGGTAGGTCAGGGTGGCCAGGGAGGCGTTGATGAAGGCCTGCGTGCCGGACAAGGTGATGGAGCCGGTGCCGAGGGCACCCCCGACGACCGTGGCGCCACCGGGTGTCAGGTTGAGCGTGCCGTGGGCCACGCTGACGCGGGTGGTGGCGATGTTGCGGTCCACGTCGTTGACGCTGATGAGTGCGGGTCCGGTGAAGGCGAGCACCGTGTCTTCATCGACGGTCTGCGCACCGGGCACGGTGTTGACTGGTGCATCGTTGGCGCCGTTGATCGTCACCACCAGTTGCGCCGTGGCCACGTCGCCGTCGGCGTCGGTGACCTGGTAGGTGAAGGTGTCTGTGAGCGACTGGCCTGTGCCGAGTGCGTCGACGAAGGGGTTGGCGTTGTCCAGCGTGTAGACCCAGCTGCCATCGGCCTGCATGGTGACGCTGCCGAAGTTGCCTGCGACGGGTGCCGCCACGTTGCCCGCTGCGGGCGTCAGGCCGGCGACGATGCCGGTGGTGGTGACGCCGTCGGCGCCCGGAACATCGTTGGTCTCGACATTGCCGGTCACGGTGTTGGGCGCGGCGTTCTCGGTGATGGCGGCGGCATCGCCGGTGGCGGTGGGCACGTCGTCGACGATCTCGATGGCCAGGGTCTTCGGGAAGGCGGCGGTGTTGTTGCCCACCGAGTCTGTCAGCGAGAGGTTGATGGTGTCGATGACGTTGCCGGCCGTGTGGTCGGCGGCGCTCGTCAGCGTGAAGCGATAGTCGAGCGTGCCGGTTGCCACATCGAAGCCGATGACCTGCAGCGTGCCATGCGCCATCGCGATCGCGGCCGATGGCGCGGCGGGCGTGAACGCCTGCAGTTCCGCAGTGGTGAAGGTGGTGCTGCCGATGGTTAGCGTGGCGAGCGGGAACTGCGGCGTGACGATGGCGAAGGTGCCCGCGAGCACGGTCGTGACGCCGGTGGTGGACACGGTGACGTGGCCGTTGGGCACGACGATGTCCTGCGCGGTGCCGGGTGTGAGCACGGTGCCGTTGATCGAGTACACGCTGAGGGTGTCGCCGTCCACGTCGGTGTCGTTGGCGGCCAGCGTCATCGGCAGGGGCGTGTCTTCGTTGGTCACCAGCGTGTCGTCGACAGCCACCGGCGGGTTGTTGGCGGGCGTGACGACGATGGTCGCGACGGCATCGGGCGAAGCGAGGGCCGTGCTGTCGGTGAGCGTGAAGGTCAGCGTCCGGCTGCCTTCGGTGGCATGCGGCAGGGTGTCTCTGTAGGTGATGCCGCGCACCAGCAAGGCGAGGTCGGCCGGCGTCATCACGCCGCCGCCATTGCGCGTGATGGTGAAGCCGTCCGCGACCGTGTAGGCGATGAGGAAGGGCGTGGTGCCGGCGCTCGCGGTCTGCGTGCTGTTGGCGTTCAGCGCGAAGTCCTTGCCGCCGATGTTCACGATCTCGTTGGCGCCGTCCAGGGTGCCGGCCACCGCGATGTGCAGGCTGGCCAGGTCGTTCTCCTGCACGTCGTTGATGCCCGCGGTGGCGGTGGCGATGTTCACGGGCGGCTGGCCGTCGCTGTAGTTCACCGTGTTGTTGCGTGCGGTGTCGCTGCCGATGGCGGGCGAGTTGAGGTCGATGAAGGGGGTGTTGGCGGCGTCGCGGAAGTCGAAGTCGGCGGTCATCGGCACCGCGCTCGCGCCGCCTGCTCCGGCATCGGCGTCGCTGTCCAGCAGGTTGATCGTGGTGCCGGTGAGGTTGGCGCCGGTCACCACGTAGCCGTTGTTGACGACCGGGCCTTCGAAGATGTCGAGCAGGCCGTCGCCGTCGGTGTCGGTACTGCTGGTGATCGAGGTCGGGCGGCCGTCGCCGCGCTCGGCGATGTCGGGCGTGCCGTCGTTGTCGCTGTCGGGGTCGAGGACGTCAGGGATCGCATCGGGCACCGCGGCGGTGGCGTCGGTGTTGACCGGCACGAGGCCCACGCTGCGGTCCGCACCGGCGGTGTTGGCGTCGTAGTTGTCGTCGAGGCCGTCGCCGTCCGCATCGACCATCGCCGCGCCTTGACCTGAAGGCGCGATGTAGGCCGCCGAGGCCTGCGCTTCCACGTTGTCCGTGATGCCGTCGTTGTCGCTGTCCAGGTCGAGGCGGTCGGGCACGCCGTCGCCATCGGTGTCGATGTCGACCGCGCCGACGGCGACGATCTCCCCGACGGAAATGCCGGGGTTGCTTCCGTTGGTGCGGGATCTGACATTGACGAATTCCACGCGAGAAACGCCGTTCAGCCCCGGCAACGCGATCGTGAAGGGGCGGCCCGCTGCACCCTCGGGAATCGAATCGTCCGCCGCGTAGGCCGTGCTGCTGTAGAGCAGTTGGTTGTTGGCGTCGTACACGTTGATCGTGCCGATCGCACCCATCGACTCGCCGTCGGTGATGTTGTTGCCGCCGTTGTTGTAGATCTGGATCGCCCGCACGCCGTCGGTGGGCTGCGCGAAGCTGAAGGTCATCAGCGCGATGGTGATGTCGTCCGTCAGGTAGTAGTTGGCGGGCGTGGTGATGCCGTCGTTGATCATGGTGATCGGTTGCGCTGCGACGGGCGTCGCCGTGGAGGTCGCGGTGCTGAAGCTCACCGATACCGGCGAGGATTCGTTGACGTCCAGGATGCCGTCGTTGTCGTCGTCGATGTCCGCGCTGTCGGGCGAGCCGTCGCCGTCGCCGTCGGCGAGGATGGTGATGGTGGCGATGTCGGTGTCGGTCAGTGCGCCGCCGGTGCCGGTGTTGCCGCCGTCGTTGGTCAGCATGGTCAGCGTGACGTCGGCGGTGGAACCGGCCGCGGGCACGAAGAGCGGCGCAGCAGCCGAGGCCAGGAATGCGTTGATGCTGGCCAGCGTGCCGGTCAGCGACAACGAGGCGGTGCCCGATCCCGTTACCGTGACGCCCGCGCCCGAGGTGCCGGTGAGCGTGCCGCTTGTCACGCTCAAGGTCACGCTGATCTCGCCGGTTTCCACATCCGGGTCGGCCACGGAAAGCCCCGTGAGCGCAAGGCTCTGGTCCTTGCCCGTGCCATAGGTCGGGGGCAGCGTGTTGACGGGCGGATCATTGGCTTTCTCGACCAGCACGTTGGCAATGGCGGTGTTCGAGTTCGAGGTGCCGTCATTGACCGTCACCGCGATGTCGCGCAGGCCCGCAGGCGGGTCTTGCGAGGTGCTCTGGAAGTAGACGTTCTGGATCGCGCTGTCGTAGGCCGCCTTGGTCGCGCTGCCGGTGAGCGTGAGCGTGAAGGTGGCCGCGTCATAGCTGGCCGTGATGCCCGCGGGCAGGGCACCCTGCACCAGCAGTTCGTCGCCCGCTTCGGCATTGGTGATGACCAACCGCGCCGACACCATGTTGGCGCTGTCGGCGTCGGTGATGAGCGGCGTCGGCGCGACGGCCACGGCGGGACCGTCCTCGGTCCATGTGGTCTGCGTGGCACTGGAGATCTGGTGCACCTGCACGTCGTCCACGATCAGGCCTTCGCCATCGCCGGGCAGCGGGTTGGCACCGCTGCCGCTGGCGCTGCCGGTGGAGGTGATGCGCACCACCGTGGACGTGCTGGTCGCGGTGAAGCTGATGCTGTAGGTGGTCCACACGGAGGTCGTGACGAAGGGCAGCACCTTCACGCCGTCGATGGAGGCATAGCCGCTGTCCCCGACATGGCCGGCCCGGTTCACCGCGATGAAGGAGAGCCGGTAGGTCTCGCCGACGATGGTGGGCACCGAGGTCTCGTCCCATGTCTCGGCGGTCTCGGGCGTGTTGGCGCTGCCTTCCACTTCCATGACGCGGGTGCCGTCGGGTGTCGCGGGCACGCCGTAGAAGGCGGACGGATTGGTCTCGACGCCGCCGGTGTTGCTGGTCCAACCGGCGCTGCCGCTTTCGAAGGAGCCGTTCGTCAGCAGGTTGGTGGTGAGCGTGATGACGGGCGGGTCGTCCACTGCGGTCACCACGATGTTGATCGTGTCGGTGTCGGTCTTCGCGCCACCGGTGCCGGTGTTGCCCGCGTCGTCGCTCACCATCGTGAGCACGGCGGTGCCGCTGAATTCGGCGGGCGGGGAATAGACCGGTGGCGTGGCAGCCAGCCAGGCCGTGATGTCGGCCGCGGTGCCGGTCAGCAGGATGGAGGTGGTGCCGTTGCCGCCGACCGTCACGCCGTTGCCGGCGAAGGCGGTGAGGAAGCCGTTGGGTACCGAGAGTCGCACCGTGATGTTGGCCGCGCCCGCATCCACGTCGCTGACGGAAAGGCCCGTGAGCGTTTGCTGCGTGTCTTCCGGTGCGGTCCAGCCCGCGGCCGGGAAGCCGTTGACGGGCGGATCGTTCACCGCGCTCACGGCGATCGACAGCGTGTCCGTGGCGATCGAGAAGGCCGTGGTGCCGCCGTTCGGCGTGGTGTTGGCCTTGCTGCCCAGCGTGCCGCTGGTCGCGTCCCACGCGCGGAAGGTCAGCACCGGGTCGACGGTGCCGGTGAAGTTGGCGTTCGGCCGGAAGCAGATGCGCGAGTTGCTCGGCGACGACAGCAACAGCGCACTCGCGTCCGACACCGCACCCATCACCTGCCAACTGCTGCCGCCGTTGGTGGAGTAGTACCAGGTGCCGTTGGTCGCATCGGCGCCGGTGATGGCCATGCCCTTGATCGGCGCGGGCGTCACGTCGATGTCGGTCACGTTGGTGGTCAACAGCGAAGACACCGCGACGCCCGCGGCGCCGGTCGGCACCACGCCGCTGTCTTCCACCATGCCGGGCATCGCAAGCACCGGCGTCGGGTCCAGCACCGGCGCATCGTTGACGGGCGTGACCACGATGGCGCTGGTGTCGCTGTCGGTCTGCGCTGCGCCGGGTGCGCCGTCGTTGGTGAGCATGGTGAGCGGCACCGAGCCGTTGAAGTTGGGCACCGGCGTGTAGACCGGCGCGCTTGCGGCGAGGAAGGCGTTGATGTTGGCCAGCGTGCCGCTGAGCGTGAGCGAGGTGGTGCCGCCGCCGGTGACGGTGACGCCGCCGCCCGCCGTCGCGTTCAGCGTGCCACTGCCCACGGTGAGCGCGATGCTGTAGGTGTCGGTGGCGCCTGCATCGGTGTCCGTCACCGACAGCCCGGTGAGCGCGACGTCGGTGTCCTCCGGCGTGGTGAAACTCGCGGGCAGCGTGTTGCCTGGCGCGAGGTTGGAGGACAGCACGTCCACCGCCACCGTGTCGAAGACGATCGAGAAGGCATGCGTTCCGCCATTGGCATTGGTGTCGACGCGCGTGCCGTTGACGCCGGTGGTCTGGTCCCAGGCCCGGAAGGTGAAGCCGTTGTCGACCCGGCCACCGAACTCACCATCCGATTGCAGGTAGATGCGCGAGTTGTCGGCCGCGAGCAGCAGCGAGGTGGAGTACGAGATCGCACCGAACCTGGACCAGTTCGCGCCGTTGTCGATGCTGTACCACCAGGTGCCGAGTGTGGTGTCGAGGGTGTTGATGGCAATGCCCTTGACCGCGCCGGCGTCCTGGTCCGTGATGTTGATGTCGTTGGCGATGTCCGTCACCGCCAGGCCCACCGCACCCACCGGTGGATCGAGGCTGTCGGCCAGCGGCACCACGCCATCGACCCGCAGGTTGCTCAGCACCGGCGCATGGTTGGTCGACTCCGCCAGCGTGATCGGCAGCGAGGTGCTGTTGACGACCGGCGAGTTGGCATCGGTCGATTGCACATCGATGGCCCCGGTGCCGAAGAAGTCCACATTGCCGGTGTAGGTCAGGCCGTTGAGGGCCGCGTTGACGGCACTGCGCGTGCCGCTGAAGCTCAGCGTCGCGTCCTGCAGGCCATCGCCCGAGGTGAAGCTCAGGCCGGTGGTGTCGGTCAGGTTCATCGTGCCGCCGGTGGCGGTGAGCGTGACGGTGATGATCGGCTCGACGCCCGTGGGATCGATGCCATCCACGTCCACCACCTGGATCGCATTGGCGCCGGATAGCACCAGCGTGCCTGCCTGCTGCATGGACTGCGCGGCCGGCATCTGGTTGAAGGAGCCGGCCACGTCCACATCGCCGACCAGCAACGACATCAGCGCAGCGCCATCGGGCTGCGGACTCGTCGCCGTGAAATGGATCGCACTCGTGAAGCTGCCCTGCACGCGCACCGCCACGCCATCGCTGGCCAGGTTGCCGCCGGTGGCAAAGCTCAACTGGTTGCCAGTGACGGTGGCCGTCACGCCGTTCTGCTGGAGGATGACGAGGCCAGTGACGCCGGGGTCGGTGAAGGTGAAGACCGAGCCCGCATCGCCGCCCGAGATCAGGATGACCGGGTCGATGAGCGTCACTGCATTGCCCGACGCATGCGTGAAGCCGATGGTGTTGGTGGCCGCCCCACCCAGCGATGACACGTCGACCGTGGTTGCGTCATTGATGGAGCCGGCATTGACGGCGCCGGCCGCCACGGCAGAGGTGGCGGCGATGGTCGACCAGTCGGCCGTCTGCGTGACCGCGCCATCGCCGGGGCCGTCGAAGGCATTGAGCGTGAAGTCGATGGTGCGTGCGATGCCGCCGGTCGCGGTCTGCGTGACGGTGGCGGTGTTGGTGCCATCGGCCGTGGTGTCGGTGGGCGACCAGACGGTGATGGCGCTCGGGCCCGGCACCAGCAGGTGGTTCCATTCCGGCGCGGCGAGTGCCTGCGCATCGATGGTGCCGATGTGCAGTTCCAGTTGCCAGTCGCCGCCCAAGCGCCCTGTGCCGGTGAGGTCGGTGGAGGCGGCGATGTCGGCCTGCGTGAGGCTGCCCAGCATCTGCGCGGCGAACAGGCCGTCGGCGCCCGCGCCGAAGTCGCAGGCATAGAGCAGGATGTCGCCGTCGGGCGTGAGCGTGCGGCCGATGGCAGCGAGTTCATCGCGGTAGGCGCCCTGCATCGTGGCGGTGGTCAGCGTCGCGGTGCCGAGGTCGGCCACGCCTTCGCTGCCATGGCCGACGATGTGGATGGCGCTGATGCCGGTGCGCCCCTGCAGGGCCTGTGCGATGTCCTTCACGCCGTCGGTGCCGGGCTCGATGTAGTGGACCTCGGCATTCGCGGGCAATGCGGCGACCAGTTGCTGCGTGTCGGGCAGGGCGGCGTCGATGAAGTAGACGGCGGGGCCATGGGGGGCGACGGCGGGCGGCGTGACGGACGGCGGCGCCATGGCATGGGCCAGTGCTTGCACCAGCGCGGCCTCGGCCTGCATGTCGTGGACCGCTTGCACCGCGAGCGCCTGCATGTCGGCCTGATGCTGCATCGCAGTGGCCGCTGCCGCGGCGTCCAGCAGCACGCGCGGCTCCAGCGCCTGGAGGTGCAGCGGTGCCGCCAGATCGGCGGAAGGGCGCGACCAATCGACTTCGGCGTGATGCCTCGCCTGGGTATTGCGCTTGAACATGGCAGTGTCCTTTCCTTCCTGTCCTTGCCGCTTGCGCGGTGCCCTTCAGGCGGCGCCTTCGCGCACCAGCACATGCGCCACGCGCTCGAACACGCGCACCGCCAGGCTCTGCAACGCGCCCTTCAGTTGCAGCTCGCCGCGGATCTCCATCGGCATCGGCCCGACCGGGTCGAGCACCGTCGCCGACAGCTCGAAGGTCGCGTGCTCGGACTTCGCCTTCTTGCCGTCCAGCCGCGAGGCCACCGGCCCGCCATGCACGGAGGCCAGCACCCAGTTGTCCAGCGTGTCCGAGGCGGCGGCGCCAATGCGCTTGAGCTTCACGTCGAGCGGCGGCCTCAACCGGTCCTCATCGACGAAGCGGCCGCTGACGCCTTCGCGGATGCGCTCCAGGTCGTCGCCGTCGACATAGCCGCGCGCCTCGACGACACCGGGCACACCCACCAGCACGAGCTGCGTGCGCGCATCGACCCAGCGGCCCTTGTGCAGCTCACGCGTCACGTCCAGCACCACGCCGTCGATCGGCGCCTGCACCACCAGGCGGGCCTGTTCGCGCAGGTAGCCGTCGATGCGGTCGCGCTCCATGCGCAGCTCGCGCACCAGCACCAGGCTGTCGGCCAGGTCCTTGGTGTCGGAGGTGCGGCGGG
Organism: Variovorax robiniae; assembly: GCF_037889955.1. Classification (NCBI taxonomy): domain Bacteria; kingdom Pseudomonadati; phylum Pseudomonadota; class Betaproteobacteria; order Burkholderiales; family Comamonadaceae; genus Variovorax; species Variovorax robiniae. Next base: position 283,246 of record NZ_JBBKZS010000005.1, on the reverse strand, counting down.
CCAGGCGTTCCTCGAGCAGTTGCGCGCGGTCACGGGCGCTGACGAGTTGCTGGTCCAGTTCCGGCGCGCCCATGCGGATCATGGGTTGGCCTTCCTTCACGACCTGCCCGGGCTCGACCAGGATCTCGTCGATGCGCGCCGGCCGCGGCGCGAAGGAGGGCACCTGCTGCGCCGCCGTGAGCACCGCCGGAATGCGCACGCGGTACGGCAGCGGCACCACGAAGAGCGCCACCAGCACCAGCACCACCAGCGCCGTGATGCGCAGTCGCGCGCCGCTCTCGCGCCGGCGCTTGAGCCACACGCGCACCTCGCGCCAGATCGGCAGCGCGATGAACCAGCCCAGCTCCACGATGAACATCACGATGCCCAGCACCTTGAAGAAGAAGTGGTAGACCAAGAGCGCGATGCCCAGGAACAGGAAGAAGCGGTAGATCCAGGTCGCGAAGGCGAAGCCGATGAAGAAGGCGCGCGAATGCGATCCTTCGGCGGGTGGTGGCTTGTCGCCATAGCCGAAGAGCTGTTCGCGCAGGAACCACTTGCCCATGTCGAAGGCGCGGTACTGAAGGTTCGGCACGTTCACGAGGTCGCTGAACAGGTAGTAGCCGTCGAAGCGCATCAGCGGGTTGATGTTGATCGCGATGCTCAGCACCCAGCCCGTGGTAGCCAGCGCAAAGGCCGCATGCCGCACCGGCCCATCGGGCACCAGCACCCACACCCATGTCGCGACCACGGCGACGATCAGCTCCACCGCCATGCCGGCCGCGTCGATCAGCACGCGCTGGCGGTGGCTGCGCAGGCGCCAGGCATCGGTGGTGTCGGTGTAGAGCACCGGCATCATCACGATGAAGGCCACGCCCATGGTGGTGATACGCGTGCCCATGCGCACCGCCGCATAGCCATGCCCCAGTTCGTGAAGCGTCTTCACCACGGCCAGGCTGATGCCGAAGGTGACGATGCCCGCGGCGCTGAACATCTCGGGCAGCGTGCTCTTGAAGGCCTCCCACTGCCGCGACACGAGGTACAGCCCGCCGAGCGCCGCCAGCAACAGCAGCCACCAGAACCAGGGCTTGAAGAAGAAACCGGTGAGATGCTGCGTCGCGCGCAGGAAGCGATCCGGCCGGGCCAGCGGCACCTTGAGGAACAGGTAGTTGTGCACGATGCGCGACCACAGCGAGCGCTTGCGCAACATCGCCTCGTGCTGCTGCGCGCGCGCATAGGTCGCATGCTCGATCGATTGCACCAGTTCGTTGCGCAACAGGAACTCCAGCAGCGAGGCCGCGCTGTGCTCCGCGATCGGCCGGCCGGTCTTCGCAGATGCGCGGGCGCGCAGCTCGTCCATCGTGCCCGGGCCCCAGCAGGCCAGCAGGTCAACCGCGTCCTGGTCGATCTCGAAGAAGCGCTGCGCCAGCGGGTCGTGGATCTTCCACGGCTCCTGCGCGCCGCCCTCGATCAGCCGCAGGTCGGGGCGCAGCGGCGGCAGCTGCCGGTCGGCCAGGCTCTCCTTCGTGAGAGGGCGCGGCAACGGCGCCGATTGCATGTCGCCAGGGTGCAGGACATGGTCCATGGCTCACATCCCGGTCCATTGGCGCAGCGCCGTGATCGGGCGCCTCAGCAGGTAGAAGAAGAGCGTGACCTGCTCGCCGTAGACGCGCGCGGTGCCGCGCAGGCCGAGGCGCGCCGCTGGGGCCGATGCGTCGGTGGCACGCGCGGTCACGATGAAGCTGGCGACGCCGGAGGGGTCGGTCTCGGCCTTGTAGGCGGCACGCACGACTTTCGCGTCGACGGGGCGCAACGGCGCGGCATCGAGGAACACGCGGGTCTCCGCGCCCTCGCGCAGGTTCACCGCATCAGCCACGGGAACCTTGAGCTGGAACTCGACCTGCGACGGATCGGCCACGCGCATGATCGCCTCGCCCACCACCACCGGCCGGCCGACCCAGTCGCGCGGATCGCCATACAGTGCCACGCCCGGTTGCTGCGCCTTGATCACGGCCTTGTCGAACATGGCCTTGGCATAGTCGCGCTCGGCGCGGGCCACGGCTTCCTCGGACTGCGCGATGGCCAGTTCGCGCTTGGCGGTGGCGTCCTCCATCGAGGCCTGCTGCAAGCGCAGCATCTTGGCGCGTGCCACTTCGAGCTTCTGCTGCGCGACCTCCGAATCGCTGCGCAGCGCGGTGTCGACCAATTGCACCAGCGGGTCGCCGACTTTCACCTGCGCGCCGGGCTCGACCAGGATGCGCTCGACCACGCCGGCAACCGGCGCGGCCACCACGAACGGGTCCAGCGGCGTGACTTCGACCGGCGCCAGCGTCGTCAAAGGCACCGGGATGAAAGCCAGCATCGCCGCGATGATCGCCAGCACCAGCGCGCTGCGGCGCATCGTGCGGCCCCAGTCGCGCGTGGGCTTGTTCCGCCCGATGATCGCGCTGGCGCCGTGGCCGTAGGCCTGGGCCAGTCGCGCGGCCAGCTTGCGGTGCGCCTCTTCCCATTCGGTGTCGCGCGCCAGCAGCCAGCCCGCATGCACCTGCCCGACGTCGGCCACCGGCACCCACATCATGTGGCGCAGCGCGGCCTCGGCGGTGCACGGGTCGCCCGGGTCGGCATGCGTGGGCAACGTGAAGATCTCGATGGCCGCGCGGTCGCTGCTGTCGGCCCACAGCCGGCTCGCCAGGTCCTCGTACCAGCGCAGCATCGGCGAATCGCGGTTGACCGACGACAGCGCCGACACCGCCGCGGCACGCCAGCCGCCGGAGGCATCGCGGCCATCGATGTCGCGCAAGGGATGGCGCGGCTCGAACACCAGCGCCTGGCCAAAGGGCAGCAGCACCACCGGCTCGTTCGCCAGGTGCGACCACAGCGCCTTCAGTCGGGTGCATTGGCGCAGGCTGCCCTCGACGCTGATGAGATGCACCAGTCCGCCGCCGGGCGCGCTGGCGGCCTTCGTTGGCGCGGGTGCGCCGCCATCACCGGCAGCGGGCTTGCCTTCACGCACGACCAGCCGCGGCTTGCCTGCGGGCTTGCCAGCATCGATCGCCTCAGTGCCCTGGACTTCGCTTGGCTGGCTCACGGTGTGTTCAGCGACTCGTGCCGCTGCTCCCTTTGGGTGGCGTGGCGGGCGTGGGTGCCGACGCTGGTGTCGCGGCGGCAGGCGCGGGCGCCGCCGTTGCGCCTGCCACCTGTTCCAGCCGCGCTTGTCCGCTCATGCCGGGCAGTACGCCGGCCGGCACGTTGGGCACCTTGCAGACGATCTTCACGGTCTGGCTCACTGCGTCGACAGCGCCGGAGATGCGGTCGACCACGGCCTTCACCGTCGCGCCGGTCTCGTCCACCTTGAAGTCGAAGCTGGAGCCCACCTTGAGCCAGCTCAGCCACTTCGACGGCACCACCATGTACAGCTCCAGCGGCCCATCGCTGACGATGCGCATCAGCTTCTCGTTCGCTGGCGGCGCCTCGTGCGTGCGCGCCATCGTCTCGACCACGCGGCCCGCGAAGGGCGCGACGACACGGCAGCCCGCCATGCGCGCCTGGATCGTCTGCGCCTGCGCGCCCCGCTCCTTCTCCTTGAGCACCGCGATGTCGGCATCGGCACGGCCGGTCGCGCCCATGCTCAGCAACTCCTTCTGCACCGTGGCGTTGCGCGCCTCCGCCGCTTCGCCCGCGCGGGCCGCGCGCAGGTCGGCGGCCAGGCGGTTGCAATCGAAGGTGACCAGCGCGGCGCCCTTGGGAAAGCGATCGCCTTCGCGGTACGGCATGCTGACGATGACCTCCGACACCGTGCTCGACAGCGTGGCCTCGTTCTGTGCGCGCAGCACGCCGCGCGCGATGCTGGCGTCGGCGCCGCCGCTGCCGCCACTCTGCGCGACGGTCAGTGTGCATGCGAGCAACAGGCTTGACGCGCCGACGGCCCGTGCCATGCAATGCCGCTTCATTGCCGCCTGGTGGTGGTTGCGGCCAGCGCGTCGTCGCGCTGCGCCCAGAGTGTGCGCAGCTTGTTCGACAGCACCTCGACCGAGTCGCTGCTGCTCATGCTGTTGTCGATCGGATCGATCCCGATGGACGCATAGATGTTGGCGTAGGCGTTCTGCAGGTCGGCCAGCGCCACGTCCAGCCGCACCTCCGACACGACCGTGTTCATCTGTTCGCGGATCAGCGTCTGCCGGCTCAGCTTCTCGGCCTTGAAGCCGGCATCGAACTGGTTCTCGATCTTGCTCTGCACCGCGAGGTAGCGCTGTGCCGTGTCGAGTTCGCGCAGGCGGAACTCGTAGCGCGCGCGGCTCACCTGCACCTGCGTGGCCACGGCCATGGTCAGTGCCTTGGCGCGTTCGTCGAGCAGGTCGTTCTGGGCCTGCACGCGCGCCTTGTCGGCCGGCAGGCGGAACACGTTCAGCACGTTCCAGCTGGCGCGCGCGCCATAGCCCATCCAGTTGTTGTTGTAGAGGTAGCTGTTGCTGCTCCAGTCGGCGCCGACGAACAGGCGCAGGCTGGGCAGCGTGCGCAGGATGGCGGCCACGCCTTCGCGGTCGTTGCTGCGGATCTGGTAGGCCACCTCGCGCAGCTCCGGCCGGTTCTCGATGGCCATGCGCAGCATCTCGGCGTTCTGCATGCGCACCGGCTGCCACGGTGTATTGCGCGGTGGCAGCACGACCTGGAACTGCGTCTCCGGCGGCACGTTCATCAGGGCCGCGAGCTGTTGCTTGGCCACGCTGAGTTCACGCGCCAGCGTCTGCGCCTCGCGCCGGATGCTGAGCAGTTCACGCTGGTAGCTCAATGCGGAGAGCGGCGCGGTCAGGCCGGTGCTCTGCTGCTGCTCGGCCTGTTCCAGCGCCTCCTGCGTTACTTTTTCCAGGTCGGTGATCTTGGTCAGCAGGCGCTGCGCGCTCACCGCGCGCCAGTAGGCCGAGCGCACGTCCTCGACGATGCGGTTGATCACCTTGCGCTTGCGTTCCTCCGACAGCATCACTTCGTCGGCGGCCTGCTGCGCGCGCACATAGGACAGTCCGAAGTCGAGCACATCCCAGCTCATCGTGAGGTCCGTGGCGAGCACCTCGCGGTCGCTCGAGGTCGACGGCTCCAGGCTGATGCGTCCGGTCAGCAGGGACCGGCTGAAGCCACCCGACTCGTTGTTGCGACCGGAGTAGTCGAGGTCGACCAGGAGCTTGGGCAGCATGTCGAAGCGCTTGAGGTCCAGGTCCCGGGTACGCAAGGCCTGGTCCATCACCTCGACGCGATAGTCGAGGTTGTACTTGATGGCGCGCGCCATCGCGTTGTACAGGTCCACCGGCGCCGTGACCGGTTCCTGGTCCGCCGCCATTCGAGCAATCAGCGCCGCGGCACGGTCCTTGTTCTTCTGTTCGTCAAGCGCCGCGGGTGTGATCGCGCAACCATTCAAGGCTCCGCATATCACCACGATGCTGGCCGACAGGGCAGTCAGGCTGCGAGTCGGCGTTCGACGTACTTGGGGCGATAGACCGGATGACTCCGTGCGTCCGGTCTCCAACTTCCCAGTTGTTGACATTGCCACCTCGTCGGATTGTTGTGCGCGGAGGTTAACGCCCACTTCCTGCGAAGAAAATAGACAATGAAACAATTGAGTGACAAATTCCTACTGATACGGTCAGGTGTTTTTAAGGGAGCGCAGGGCCGTGCGCGCGGGCCCGCCGAAGAGGTTCGGGATGAGTCGATTGACGCGAGCGGGGGTTACCGATGTATCAATCGGAACGCTTCTTGAAGCCTTCCTGCATTTCGTTCTTTTCCTCCACTTCGCGCTCGAGGAAATAGTTCAGGAAGGTTCGGATGACCGCGACCGCGGCCAGGTGTCCCACCTGTTCCCAGGTGGGTGAGAAGGATGTGTTGACGATGTCCGCCGCCAGCTGGAAGGTGAGCGCCGCCATCAGCCATCGTGCAAAGCCAAGCCAGACCGCACGCCGCTGGTAGCCGGCGTTGTCGGCGTGCTTCCAGATCCCCACGCGCACGATCTGCACCAGGGCCGCGACCGCGCCGATCGCGATGAACAGCACCGCGAACGTTTCGATCACGAGCGAAATGAGGTGTGCAATCTCGCGCAGCGAGATTTCCAGGTGTTCCAGTTCCATCTGCGCGTCCTCGTCTTGCCAATGTTGCTAGTGAAACGGACCGATGTTGAAGCTCATGCCCAGGACGGCCACGAGTCCGAGGGCCAGCAACAGGATCGCGATGATGAAGGTCATCGAGACCGGGAAATGGCTCTCCGCATGGACCAGCCCCTGTGCATGCAGCAGCGCGCGCTCCTTGCGCAGGCCGCGCATGAAGCCGATGTGATAGAGGATGCCCAGCACCAGCATCGCCAGGCCAAGCCACACCAGCGTCTCTCCGAAATTGCGGGGCGCCGTGCTGCTCTTGAGCAGGTCCGCCTGGTGCGCCTTCTGGAACACCTGGAAGATCGTGAAGCCGAACCCGATCAGCGACAGCGAGGTGCGGATCACCGACATCAGCGTGCGGTCCGCGCTCATGCGCGTGCGCTGGAAGGACATGCCGGTGCGGCGCGACGACAGCTCGGTGGATTTGTCTTCTGCGGACCCGCCGGATGCCGGGCGGGTCGGGGTGGCGTCGCGCTGTCCGTCCATGCGTCAGCCTCTATGCGGGACCCGGGGCGCGCGAGATGCAGCGGAAGCCGAGGTGACAGGTCGAAGTGTCGATGTCCTGCGGCATGCGCGCAGCGGGCCGGTAGCGCTTGCAATAGTTGGGTGCGCAGAGGTACGAGCCTCCCTTCATGACCTTGCGCGGAATGCGCAGGCCGGCCGACGCGCTGGGGTTGGGGCTGTCCTCCGCCGTGCCGCCGCGCGGGTTGGTCAGCGTGCAGCAGGGGTGCGCGATCTTGCCGTGGTCCTGGTACCAGTCGGTGGTCCATTCCCAGACGTTGCCGGTCATGTCGTGGAGGCCATAGCCGTTGGGCGGGAACGAACCCACCGGGGCCGTCCATTCATAGCCGTCTTCCAGGTGGTTCTGCCACGGGAATTCGCCTTGCCAGGTGTTGGCCATGTGGCGGCGTCCGGGCGTCAGTTCGTCGCCCCATGCGTACTCGGCGCCGTCGAGTCCGCCGCGCGCGGCGAACTCCCATTCGGCCTCGGTCGGCAGTTCCTTGCCGGCCCATGTCGCATAGGCCTGCGCGTCCTCGAAGGCCACGTGCACCACCGGGTGCTTCCACAGCCCCTGCAGTCCGCTCTTGGGCCCGCGCGGATGCTTCCAGTTGGCGCCGGCCACATAGGTCCACCAGTTGTGGTGGTTGCCGAGGTCCACGCGTTGCGCGGCCTTCTGGAACATCACCGAGGACGGCACGAGCAAGGCAGGGTCGGCGCCCGGATAGTCTGCCGCATTGGCCGGCCGCTCGGCCAGCGTGACGTGGCCGGTGGCATCGACGAAGCGCTTGAACTCGGCGTTGGTGACCGTGTGCCGGTCGATCCAGAAGCCGTCCACGGCCACGCGATGCGCGGGTGCTTCTTCCGGGTAGTGATCGTCCGACCCCATGCGGAAGGTACCGCCCGGAATCCACACCATGTTGTCGCCGGGCGCCGCATGCGCCGTCGCCTTCGGGGGGGCTGCTTTCACGAGATCGTTCAATTCAAAAGTCCCTGGTAGCTGATGCGTCATGCAATCGATGGGCGTAGGTTGCCGCCCGCTCATCGCATCGTCAATGGCAAAGCGGATGTTGTACCTCAAGAGGTGGCCGCGGCTACTGGCCTTTGGTGCAGGTCCGGCCCATGTGAAGCAGCCCCCGCTGCGAGGCAACGGGGGCTGCTTCGTGAGGCTGGCGCCGAGGCGCGAAGCGTCAGGCGGCCACGGCTTCCTCTGCGGCGGGCTGCACGCTGGCGCCTGCGCTGGCCTGCGCCGGCACGCCGCGGATCATGTCCACCGCCTTCTCCGCGATCATCACGGTCGGCGCATTGGTGTTGCCGCCGACGACCGTCGGCATGATCGAGGCGTCGACCACGCGCAGGCCCTGCAGGCCGCGCACGCGCAATTGCTCGTCCACCACCGCCATGCGATCGCTGGCCGGGCCCATCTTGCAGGTTCCTACCGGGTGGTATTGCGTGTCGGCGCGGTTGCGGATGTCTTCCTTGATCGCGGCCACGTCGTTGCGGTCCACCTTGTAGAGCATCTTGCCGCGGTAGCTGTCGAAGGGGCGCGCCTCCAGGATGCCCATCTGCAACTGCACGCCCTTGACCAGGATGTCGAGGTCGCGCTCGTCGTCCAGGAACTTGGGGTCGATCACCGGTGCGACGGTGGCATCGCGGCTGGCCAGTTTCACGGTGCCGCGGCTGTGGGGGCGCAGCAGGTCGACGTGGCATGAATAGCCGTGGCCCATGTGCATCTTGCGGCTGTGGTCGTCCACCACCGCGACCACGAACACCAGTTGCAGGTCGGGCACCTTCACCTCGGGCGAGGAGCGGACGAAGCCGCCGGACTCGGCGAAGTTGGAGGTCACGATGCCGGTGCGCTGCTTCCGCCATTCGGAGATGGCCGAGATGACGCGCATGCCGCCGCGCAGCGAGAGGCCGAAGGTCTCGTTCGGCGACTTCGTCTTGTAGCTCTGCACGTGGTCGATGTGGTCCTGCAGGTTCTCGCCGACACCGGGCAGGTCCTGCACCACCGGGATGCCGAGCTTCTGCAAGTCCGCTGCCGGGCCCACGCCCGACATCAGCAGGATCTGCGGCGAGCCGAAGGCACCGGACGAAAGGATGACCTCGCGCCGTGCGCGCACCTGCTTCTCCACGCCGTCCTGGGTGTAGGCGACACCGACGGCGCGCTTGCCTTCGAACAGGATGCACGAGGTCAGCGCGTTCGTGCGCACCGAGAGGTTGGGGCGGAACAGGTTGGGCGTGATGTAGCCCTTGGCCACGCTGTGGCGTTCGCCGTTCTTCTGCGTCACCTGGTACATCCCCGCGCCGAACTGCTCGGCGCCGTTGAGGTCCTTGTTGAGCGGGATGCCCTGCTGCTGGCAGGCCTCCAGGAAGGCCCGGTTGATGGGGCTCGGGCTGCGCAGTTCGGCCACGTTGAGCGGGCCGCTGGTGCCGTGCAGCGGATCGTTGCGTTGCGTCTCGTTGTTCTCGGCGCGGACGAAGTAAGGCAGGACTTCCTCGTGGGACCAGCCGGCGTTGCCCAGCGACGACCAGTGGTCGTAGTCCCAGCGGTTGCCCCGGATGTAGACCATGGCGTTGATCGAGCTGGAGCCGCCCAGCGTCTTGCCGCGCGGCTGGTAGCCCTTGCGGCCGTTCAGGCCCTTCTGCGGGACGGTTTCATAGGCCCAGTTGTTGAAGGCGCGCGGGAGCATCGTCACCACGCCCAGTGGCGCGTGGATCATCACGCTCGAATCCGGGCCGCCGGCTTCCAGCATGCAGACCGTGGTCGCGGAGTCCTCGCTCAATCGCGATGCGACCACGCATCCGCCCGAACCGCCGCCAACGACGACATAGTCAAACTCTTCAATGCTCATGGTTGTCTCTCATTTCTCTTTGGGGAATCGGTGCTCGGGTGCCTTGGAAAAGCGGTGCGGAGAATAAGGCCGGGCCGGTCGGAAACAAGCGCTGACGCGGGAAACCATCGCTGCGGAAACTACCGATGGCACGAGCCTTGGCGAATTTAGGGTGGCACCGGGGGTCGCGCCTAGGTTCATCTCGGCCACATTCGGGTGAAAATCCGCCAAGACTCAACACAATCTGATCCGATCGTGCGCAAATCCTTCGCCTATCTGGCTCCCGCGCGGCGAATCACCATCCGCGAGACCAGCGACCTGGACCGTCCCCTGCACAGCATGCTCGGCCTCAATGCAGTGGTCGACGCCATGGCTGGGCAGGGCGTCGGCGCCGAGGCGCTTTTCGCGGGGACCGGCATTGCTTCCCAGGCCATCTCCGACCCCGAGGCCCGCATCTCGCACCGGCAGAAGATCGCGCTCTTCGGCAACGTGCAGCAGCTTTCGAACGACCCGGCGGTGGGCCTGCTGGCGGGCCAGCGCCAGCGCCTGTCCGACTTCGGTGTCTATGGCTATGCGCTCCTCAGCAGCGCGACCTTCGGCGAGGCCATCGACTTCGGCATCAAGCACGTGCGCCTGGCCGGCCCGGTCATCGAGAAGAGCTTCCGGGTCGAGGGCAAGGTCGCCATCTTCGAGGGCCACGGCTACACCGACCTGGGGCCCTTGCTGCCGCTGGTCACGGAGTTCTGGTTCAGCTCGATGCAGATGCTGATCAGCCGCGTGCTGGAGCGGCCCTTCGAGGCGCTGCGCCTTCAGTTGCCCTATCCGGCGCCAGCCAGCGCAGCGCACTACGAGGCCATCCTCCGCTGCCCGGTCAGCTTCGATGCGCCGGCGATGCAGTGGCAGTTCGACGCCCGCCTGCTCGACCTGCCGCTGCCCAATGCCAACCCGATCACGGCCGAGGTGTCGTCGACCTTCTGCAGCCGCATGCTGGAGGCCTATGTCGACGAAAGCCCGCTGGTGCTGACCATCAAGGAAATCTGCCTCAACGCGGTGGGCGGCCTGCCCCGCGCGGAACAGATGGCCGAGCGGCTGCACCTGTCGACCCGGACCTTGCACCGCCGCCTGTTCGAGGCCGGCACCAGCTACCAGAACATCATCGACGGCGTGCGCAAGCGCCTGGCCATCGAGTTCCTGGAGCGCACCGAACTGTCGGTCGGCGAGATCGCCGAGCGAACCGGCTTCTCGGACGTGTCGAACTTCCGCAAGGCGTTCCGGAAGTGGACGAACCAGCCGACGACGTACTACCGCCGGCCCGGCTGAACCCCCTCACCAGCCGAGTTTGGCTGCCACGTGCATCAGTTCCGCCACCGTCCGCGTCTGCATGCGCTCCATGATCCGCGCCCGATGGAACTTGACGGTCTGCTCGACGATGCCGAGGTCGTCGGCGATCTGCTTGTTGAGGCGACCCTTGACCACGGCGGCGAGCACCTCGCGCTCGCGGGTGGTCAGCGTGGCCAGCCGGGCCTCGCAGGCGGCGGCGTCGGCATGGGCCTGGCGTGTCGTCGTGTCCTGTGCCATGGCGTTGCGCACGGCATCGATCAAGTCCTGCGCATTGACCGGCTTGGTGAGGAAGTCGGCGGCGCCGGCCTTGATGGCCTGCACGGTCATGGGAATGTCGCCGTGTCCGCTGAGGAAGACGATGGGCAGCGGGTGCCCGGTCTCCACGAGCCGGCGCTGAAGTTCGAGACCGTCGAGCCCCGGCATCGTCACGTCCAGCACGATGCAGCCGCGCGAGTGCGGGTCGGGCCGCGTGAGGAAGGCCTCCGCGGAGGCGAAGCTGTCGACCCGCCATCCCTCCCCGCGCAACACGCGCGCGAGCGACTTGCACACGGCCGGGTCGTCGTCGACGAGGAACACGGTTTCCATTTCAGGCAGTGCTTCCATGGATCTGCATTCAACCCGACTGCCGCAACGGCCATGTGACAACGAAGGTGGCGCCGCCTTCGATGTTGTTGCCGGCGCTGAGCGTGCCACGGTGGGCCGTGATGATCGACTTGCAGATGGCCAGGCCCATGCCGGTACCGCCGGTCTTGGTGCTCCAGAACGGATCGAACACGTGGCGGATGTCCCGGGCGTCGATGCCCGTGCCGCGGTCGATCACATGGACTCGCACGTGGGTGTCGTCGCATTCGGTTCGGATCGTCAGCCTGCGCCGGCACACGTCGACCTCGTTCATGGCGTCCGCGGCGTTGAGGATGAGGTTCAGCAGCACCTGCTGCAGTTGCACCCGGCCGCCTTCGACCAGCGGCAGCCAGGGCGCCAGTTCTGTCGCGGTGCTGACATGGCGGCGGGTCAGTTCGGTGCGCACCAGTTCCAGTGTCTCGGTCACCAGTTCGTTCAGGCCGAGCGGCGCGAAGTGCATCTCGCCGTGCTTGAACAGCGCGCCCAGGCGCCGGATGATCTCGGCCGCGCGCCGGTCCTCGCTGATGATGTCCTCGCAGATCGCGCGCACCTCCGCCAGGTCGGGCTGCGCGTGCCGCAGGATCTTGCGCGCGGCTTCCGCGTTGCCGAGGATGGCCGCCAGCGGCTGGTTCAGCTGGTGCGCGATCGAGGCCGACATCTGGCCCATCATCGACACGCGGGTCATGTGCGTCAGCGCCGCGCGGTCCTTCTCGGCCTGCAGCTCGGCCTCCTTGCGGGCGGTGATGTCGAGCGCCACGCCTGTCATGCGATGGTCGGAGCCGGCTTCGGCACGGCCGCGCGCGGCGATCCAGCGCACGCCGCCGCCGGGCTCCAGCACGCGGTATTCGACGTCGACTTCCACGTCCTGCGCCACCGCGCGCCGCACGGCCTGGTCGACGCCTTCGCGGTCGGCCGGATGCACCGTGTCCAGCACGCGGTCGAAGCGGACCGGCGTTTCCTTCGACTGGCCGACGTATTGGCGCAGGTCGGCGAGCGGCCAGATCCTCTCGCGCCCCACATCCCAGATCCACATCGACAGCCTCGCCGCGCGCGCCGCGAGGTTCATGCGCCGCTCGCTTTCGGCCAGCGCCGTGACGGTACGCCGGCGCAGGCGCCATTCGAGCAGCAGGGCGGTGATCAGCATGGCCAGCAGCACCCCCACGCCCGACAGGAACAGCGCCTGGTCGCGGTACCGCTCCCAGAAGGTCGGCGCCCTGAAATGGACGATGGCATCGGCCGGCAGGGTGTCGGCGGGCAGGCCCCATTTGCGCGCCTGCCGCCAGTCGACTTGCAGGTGCACCGGCACGCTGGCCGGCAGGTCGAGCGCCTCGGGCAGCATGCCGTCCAGCAGGCCGTCGACGGCGCGGGCCGCCTGTCGCCCCATTTCCAACCAGGACGGCATCAGCCCGCCCACGATGCCCGTGCCGATGAGTGCGCTGTAGGGGGCGTAGACCGGCGCCCGCGAAGCTTCGGCGATGAGCGTGGCCGATTCGCGGATGCGGAAGGTGCGGCCATCGCCGTCCTGCTCGTAGCCGGGCGTGAAGACCACGGTGTCGGCGCCGAGCTGTCGCAGGCGCCTGGCCAGGTCATCGCCCGGCAGGCCGGAGAGGTATTCGACCGGCAGGTGCAGGTCGAGCCTGGCGATGGTCGCGCGTGTGTCGGCCGCCTGCCGCCGATCGCCCGTGCCAGCGCCGGTCACCACCACCAGTCGCCGTGCCGCGGGATGCCACTGCAGTGCCTGCCGGATGGTGCCGCCGAAGTCGTCGTCCACCGGCACGCCAACGACATGGGCCGGCAGCGGCTGCGCCGTGGCGATGGCGCCGCGGGAGACGGCGACATGCACCAGCGGCACATCAGGGAACAAGACGGCGCGCTGCCGCAGCAGGTAATCCAGCGCGGGCCAGCCGCCGGCGACGATGACTTCGGGCTTGCGCTGCACGTACTTGTCGCGCAGGTAGGTGGTGACGGTCTGCTCGTAGGCCTCGCCGGCGAAGGCGCTCTCGTCGAGGAATTCGGTGAAGAAGTCGACCTCGCGGTCGATCGGGTCGCCGAAGCTCTCGCGCAGGCCGCGCTCGATCTCGGCGTTGGCCGCCGACTGCCGGTCGCCGGAAAAAAGCACGAGCACGTTTCGACCCGTGGGCTCAGCGGCCGCCGCCGCGCTCGGCAACAGGCAACAGGCAAGCAGGAGGAAGACGAGGTGCACCATGACACCATGGGGCGAACCGGGCACGGGAAGGGCCCGGCACTGGATCGAAGGGGTCATGGATGCCGTCAATTCACGGGATGTCGTCGCGCTGGAAATCGGACATCGGGGTCGGTGGGAGGCCCGTAATGTAGCCGTTTGACGTAAGCGTCAACTGCATTTCCATGAATGTAAAAAATAGTTATTTCATTCGCGAGAATCGACGAAATCCGGTAGCCACGCAAGCACCGCTCGTCTGTCTGGCGCGGCCCGAAGGCCTTGCCTTCTGCCGGTCCTTCCGCACTACTTCGCGGCCTGCACCACCGTCGGCGGACGACCCAGGTGCGTGCCCGAATCCAGCAGCACCAGCTCGCCCGTGACCGTGCGGGCGCCTTCGGTCAGCCACAGCACTGCCTCGGCCACGTCCTCCGCCGAGCAGGCCCGGCCGAGCGGCGTCGACTGCTCGTACTGCGCCTTCAGCTTCTGGAAGTTCTCCTCGCCGATGCCATCGACGAACCACCGCGTCGTGATCATCCCGGGGCACACCGCATTCACCCGGATCTCCGGCGCCAGCGAGCGGGCCATGTTCAGCGTCATGGCGTTGACCGCGCCCTTGGAGGCGATGTAGGCGATCGAGGAACCGATGCCCAGCGCCCCCGCGATCGAGGACACGTTGACGATCGAGCCGTTGGACGACTTCTTCAGGTGCGCCATGCAGGCACGCACCATCTGGAACGCGCCGATCACGTTCACGTCCAGGATGCGATGGAAGGTTGCCGTGTCCAGCGCATCCCAGTTGGTCGAGCCGGCAAAGGAGGTGATGCCCGCGTTGTTGACCAGCGCGTCGATGCGCTTCCAGCGTGCCATCGCCGCCTCGGCCATCGCGCGGCATGCGGCATCGTCGGAGATGTCGCCGCACACCAGCAGGGTGTCGGCCCCGGCCTCGCGGCAGGCCGCTTCGGATTCCTTGGCTTCTCGCTCGCTGCGGGAATAGTTGATCAACACGTCGTAGCCGCGACGCGCCAATGCGAGGGCCGTTGCGGCGCCGACGCCGGTTGCGGAGCCTGTGACGATGGCTGCCTTGCGTTCTGTCATGGTTGTTCTGGGGTCGTTGAAGTGGGGGAGGGTGGATGCCTGGCGAGGCCGGCGCCGTGGATTCTGCGCTGAGATGCCGGGACATGAATCGCGGGGATGGCGCACGGGTGCTCATGCTCTCTTCACTGCGGGTCCGATCGGTCCGGTCCGCGTTTACGTCAGCTTTGCAAACCCGCCGTCCACCCGGGCCCTGGCAACAGCGTTTGATGGACACGGGGCAGGTGCCTCGAACAGGAGATTCGTGATGCAAGCAAGTCGCTCGGTGTTGGTCAGGTTGGCAATTGGCGGAGCTGTCGCCTTCGCGGCGCTCGGGTGGGCCGCTTCGGCAAGCGCACACACGACCTGGTCCGTCGGCGTTTCCTTGCCTGGCCTGGAGGTTGGAGTCGCAGAGCCCGCGCCGGTCTATTACCCGCCAGCACCGGTGTATTCCCGTCCTGCGCCGGTGTACCAGGCCGCGCCCGTGTATCAACCCGCACCTGTCTACTATCGCCCCGCGCCCCCTGTCGCCTACGCTCCTGCCGTCGGCTACGAACCCAGGTATCGGGAAGAATATCGACGCGAATGGGATGGCGGCCGCCGCTGGCATCACCGTGAATGGGAACGGCGCGAATACGAGCGTCATGGCGAGCGCCGCGGCTGGCGCGATGGAGACTGAGCCGGACGACCTGGGTGGCGAGCGTCGCAGCCTCAGCCTGAGCGTCTTCGCCTCATGGACTGACGGCCTGATGCAAAGAAAAAACCCGCCACGCTGGGGAGCGTGCGGGTTTTTGATGCTTGGTAAGACACCGTGATGTGGTGCCGTGGTGCCTCGACAGGAATCGAAAATCGGGCTGTAACCCGCATGGATGTTAAGTTTGGCTAAGTGAAACCGCAAACATACCGACAAAAGTACCGGCAAATTCGCGAGCGTGGTCTGCTTGCCACGGCTTCAGCGCCGCACGATCTTGAACGGTTGCCCGTCGTCGTTGAAATTGACCCAGCCAGTGCCCAAGCTCTCAAGTAGCGCGTGTTCGATTCCGCCGGCCGCGTTGCCTATACCGCCAAACAAGCAGACCGAGGGGCCGACGATTTTTGGATCGGCGAAGGGCGCGAAATAGAAGTAGGAATGCAGGGTGTTCGTGTGACGCCTCAGGGCGTTGCCCAAGCGACCGACGGCAATGTCAGGATCTCTTAGCGTCCGCTCGCCAAGGTTGACGACTATGACCAAGCCCTTGGCATCCGGCAGCCCAAGCACCTCCTTGGTCTTCTTGATCTGGCTGCTCGCGTACTTCACCGCGTAGACCTGATAGTTTGTCTGCGCGCAACCGGCCAGCATCACGGCAGATGCGAGGATGATCATTCGCACTTGAAAAGTACCTCAGCGGTCTGTGGTGTCCACCCTTGCGAGCCGCCAGAGCTGGATGACTCCAGCACCATTTCCTTCTTCCCGCAGAAGGCGCGGGCGCGGTCGAGCAATTCAGCCTTGATCTGCCCGTCAGTAGTCAGGCCGCCGCGTACCGTCGACGCCAGCATGAAGCGGTCCTTGCCAACTGGCTGAACAGGAGTCGCGGTCGTGCACGCCGAAACGGCGACGACACCCGCAAGCAAGATCAAACGCATTTGAATGCGACCTCTGCGCGCGGGTAATTTCCGAAGATGAATGGCGGTTGTGATTCTGTGTAGGTCGTCACTTCCATCTCTTTCTTGTCCTTTCCACAGTGGGCTACGGCGGCTTGATACACCTCCGCCTTCAGATTGCCCATGCCCGGAAAACCTGTTGCCGCTTGTTTGGCGATCAAGAAGCCGCCGCTCCCGGTTGGGATCACGCCGGAGTTGGACGCACAGCCCGCCAACATGCAAAGCAAAACGCCAGACAGAGCCACGAGACGGATTGGCCCAGGCAATCGGTGAAAAGTCAGATTCTTTTGCATGGCGGGGGAGTTTGCAGGCCGCCATGTAACGTTCTGCTAAGGGTTAGCGAGTGTCACTGTCAACTATTCACGCATCGTGGGGCGCGCGTGGACTACGGCAGTCCGTCGCGCTTCCGGCGCTGCATCTCGTCCATCAGCCTACCGAGCTTGCGCAGGATCAACCAGTGCCCGCCGGTGTAGGCGTTACGCGAGACCTTGGCTTTTCCTTCGGGGCTTGTTGGCCCGGTCGCCTTTTCCCACGGCTTCCAGGTGCGGATCAGTTCTGCCTGTCGTGCCCTTCGTTCCGGTGTCCAACCATTGGCCATCGCTCACCTCCAATTCTTTGATTTCCGGGAGTTGGCTTTCTCTCCCGTGTGCGCGCGCCTGCGCGGATTGGTCGAAGACGGCAGCGGTCGCGCCGTTGTTCACCTGCTGCGGCCCATTGCTGATGTTGGCCTGCTTCACGAAAGCCACCTGGCGCGGGTATTTCAGATCTACCAGCGCCGAGATCGTCGCCCGACTCTGTGCTTGCGCCTTGAGCGCCAGCCCTAAGAACGCTTCGAGGTTGCGCTGATATGTCTGCGCCTGCGCGCGTCGCGCCAAGCTGGTGAAGATGGTTTGCAGAGCCACCGCTTGCCCGGTCAGCATGGCTTCAAGGTCCGACAGGTCGCCGCCCTTGATCCGATCCGTGCTGCTGCGGATTGCCTCGATCGTCGCCATCAAGTTGACATCCTCGCCGAGGAAGCCTTGATAGGGCTGCATGGCGACTGCAGCGTTCACGGCCGGCTTGATCGACGCCCGGCCGAGCGACTGCGCCATCGTCTCTTCAGGGTTCGTGACGATCTGCAGAGTTTTCGGATCGGCAGCCGCAGCCGGGGCTGTCATCCCCTTCCTCTTCTCAGCCATTCGAGCCGCCTGCGTCTACCCAGCCATAGCCGTCGGGACTGATCACGCCTGGCGTTGAAGCCCGGCTCTCCATGGGGATCTTTGGACAACGCACATCGACGATCAGATGCACCCGGTCGTCGTCGCTTCCGTTGGCGACTTCATGCTCTTGGCTGTTGTCGAACCACCAGATGTCGCCGGTCTTCATCTCGACCACCTCGTCCCCCGCACGGAATAGAGAGCCGGTCTTGCCATGAAGGACGATGTGGAAGCGCTCGTAGTAGGCAGCGTGCGAACCTCCATCGACGTGCGGGGCAATCTTCCCGCCGGGTGCGAGCTTCGTGATCAGGCAACGGCCGAGACGCTCGCCCGATACCGTGGCCATCAGGCCAAGAATGAGCGGCCGCGCCTGCGGCAACTGGCCAAAGGCCGGATAGTCGATCGACTCGTGCTCGTCCATGACGTACGCAGCATCTCCGGTCGCGGCGGCCTTCTGCATGTCATTGAACCGCAGCCAGATGTCCGATACCTCGGTATGGGGCGTGCCCGGGTGCGTGGTGCGGAGCGTGTTCTGGTTCCACAACTCGGGCCTTTGTTGAACGGCGCACATCAGCGGCAAGACGTTGCAGCCCTCGGCGATCTTTTGAAAGTTCTTCATACAGGTTCCTCTTTAAAAAATGGTTGATTCAAGGTGTCGGTAGCCGTCGTCGCGCCGTAGCCTTGCTCGCAGGTAGGCCAGGCCCTTTTCCCTGTCGAACGCGAAGCCCTGAATCGCGCCGATCTGTCGGTAGTCAATGAAGACCTCGTCTCCTGCCTCGATCTGGCGCGTCGCAACCAGATCCATATCGCTGGTGTTGTCGCTCTGGTTGAGCAAGACCATCCTGGCGTTGGGATGCCTGGCGTGATTCGTATAGCGCCCGGGTGGGGCGCGCATGCGATCCCTCCGTGCCGGAGCGATCAGTTCGCCGGCACCGATCGAGCGGTTCGTGAAGAGCCCCACACCGGCGACGGGCGACTTCCGCACCGACACATGCTCGAAGCC
Source organism: Variovorax robiniae (assembly GCF_037889955.1). Classification (NCBI taxonomy): domain Bacteria; kingdom Pseudomonadati; phylum Pseudomonadota; class Betaproteobacteria; order Burkholderiales; family Comamonadaceae; genus Variovorax; species Variovorax robiniae. The sequence goes on along the minus strand of NZ_JBBKZS010000005.1, from coordinate 264,743 downwards.
TGCCGGCATCGGAATGAGGTCAGCGGTCTGATTGGTGATCGACTGCATCCATTCCTCGGTCAAGCCGGCCTCGGCCAGCATCAGAAGGAAATCGATGCGGTCTGATGCGACTTCGCCCGCCCGCGAGAGGAGGGGCAAAAACTCGGCTTTCGCCCGCCTTGGTCCGCGTTTCCCCGCCCCGTTTTCGACGCTTTGGCGCATACGTTGTCGCGAATGCTTAGTCATGCTGCACCGCCCTTCCTGCGATCGACAAACGCTGCGCATCGCTGTGGCAACGTCACCCACTCCGAAGGAATGGCTTGAACGCCCAGGCCAGCAGACCGCCAAGCACTGCATCGACTTGATCCAGCCCGGCCGCCGAGATTCACGCATTCGATGCAAGTACGACGATCGTCGCCTTCGCGGTCGCGCTTCATGAGCTTTTCGGCCAGCGCTTCCGCACCTGCCGGCATCAGCCCGCGCTCGGTGAACAGCACCACGCGCAACGTGAACGTGTCGATTTCCACCGTGTTCATGGCGTCGCTGTTTGGCCAGCACCAACGGTCAAGATCGGGCGCGGGATCGTTCGCGGCTTTTGCGTCCGGAGACTTTGCGACTGCGACAGTTGCGACTTCTGCGACAGTTGAGGCCATTTCCTGCTCTTCTGTCGCAACTGTCGCAACTGTCACTGTCGCAAGTGCCCTCAAACTGCCTTTGCGCATCAGGTCGGCGAGGCTCATGGCGACACCCCCGACAACACCAGCGGGTTGATCTGTACGAGCTTTTTCTTGCCTTCCTGCACGACCCGAGCCCGGCCCAGTTCCTCCAGTTCCTTGACCGCCTCCATGAAGACCGCCTTGTCACGCAGGCCGCCGGGGCCGCATCGCTGGACCTCGCGCGTGGGAACCTTGTCCGTTTTCTCGCGCCGACAGTAGTCCAGCATCCACGCTTCGAGCCGCGTCGGGTTCGCCAGCTCAGCCGGCATCGCCAGTTCGCCCAAGAACCGCCGCGCCTCGTTCAAGTGCCACGCCGCGATGCAAGCCCCTGAGTCCATGGCGTCGATACTGATCGGGCCGACGCTGCCTTCGAAGACATGGAACAACGCTGCCAGTCGCGCCGCGTTGTCCGCGATCTTGCTGGCCACGTCGCGCACGTCGTACAACTCGCCACCGGTCGAAAGCATTGCCTCGATCTGATCGTGGAAGGCGACCCAAGCAGCCTTCGCATCCGGCGACAGTTTCAGCATCGCAGGCGACAAGGCGCCGTCTTCGTCGATCGGAGCCGGACGGCTCAGAATCGCGGTCAGCCGCGAATTGAACGTTGCGAGCGCTGGCCAGTTCGCCGGGGCTTCCGTGAAGGCGCGGGTGCCCTGCGTCGATTCGGGCCAAGCGACCAGAAAGCGGGCGAGAAATCCCGTTCCCCTGGCCAACCCCTTGGTGCTGTCGAAAAACGCCTGCAAGGTGGCTTCCTGGACCTGCAATGCCATCGTCAGCCGGGCACCTCGGACCGTGAAACTCTCCGAACTGCGACGTTCGACCGGCAGCGCGGCACCGTCCCAGAGTTGGTTCAACGCGGCCAGATTGCGCATGACCGAATCCTTGCCCATGCCATGACTGCCGAAGACGCTGCCGGCCTCGCTGCTCACAACGCCGCCGGACGGCCACTGCTTGGCGAGCGAGTAGGTCAAAGCCTCCGGCGTTGCATCGCCGTAGATCAGGCGAGGAACGCGAGGAGCCCTCGGCTCGGACTTGTCCAGATTGCGCAGTTCGCGCTCTTCGGCGTCGCTGGGCTTGCCGGCCTTGGCCTGTGACTTGATCTTTTCCTTCAAGCCCGAACGTTGCGCCTCCCAGATCTCGTGATCGGACTTGTAGGCCGTCAGGAGCGGCTTGGCGGCCTCCTGCTGCGTGGCTTCATAGTCGCGGATGCTCCGCGTGAAAAAGCCGTCACAGGTCGATTTCCGCTCGCCTGAATCGGCGATCGCGAGGAGGAACAGCGAGCACGGTCCCGATAGCCGCTCCGCGCGCTCGGCGTCATGATGAGCCTGGATCGCCAAGGACAAGGCAGCAAGCGCCGACACGACGATCATGGGCGTCGGGGCTTTCACGAAACCCGCGACCTCTTGGACGGCCAGCCGGACGGCTGTGGGAAGGGCATCGATCGGATACGGCGCCGGATCGATCTTCGAGATCAGAGGCTGGACTTCCGGCCAGTCGATGACCGGGGCTTCGGCGGTTTCAATGCCGGCCCGCACCGCTGCGAGGCCGGCGTTCAAGCATCACCTCCGATCCGAACAGCGCCAGCGAGCCGATGCAGATCGTTGTAGTCGGTGTCCTTGTCGGCGCGTTGCAAGCCGGCAAACACCGGCACAGCCACCTTGCCGCCCACCGCCTGCGCGGCTTGGTTCGCCGCCGTCACGCCCGGATTGCCCGGCGTCTTCCAATCGTCGTCCGCCGCGATCACGATCGACAGGCATGGATACTTTGCGCGGAGTGCCACAGCGACCGCCTGGAGATTGCCGGCGTTGAAGGCCACGGCCACCGCATCGTGCGTTGCCTCGTGCAAGGTTGCGCCGGTCGCATAGCCCTCGCAGACGATCAGGCGCCCGCTGGGGCGTCCGATGGCGAGGTAGCAGCCGCGCACGCGCCCGCCCGGCAGGAAGCGCTTCATACCGTCCGCACCGATGGTCTGCAGGCTGTGGAGCTTGCCGGCCGCATCTCGCATCGGGATAAGGAGTTGCTTCCCGTCCGAGCGGATACCGAATGGCTTCACGCCCTTGGACGCGAGGTAGGGATGGGCAACTGCTGGCGCTGCGGCCTCCCAGAGCGCGAGCGCGGTCGCCGCAGCTTCGGCATGCCGAAGCACCGTCTCAGCATCGCGCATGCGCTGGGCGGCCTTCACGCGATCGCGCTGCGCCTGGCGCTCCGCTTCGGTCAGATTGTGATCGGCCTTGGCGCACCAGTTCTGCGACTCGCCGGAACGCCAGTCGCCGAACGATCCGGCCGGCACGCCGTCGAGATGGAGCACGTACCAGCCAGCATCGTCACCGCGCTTGCCGGTCGGGCTGAAGCGGTGCAGCTTGCCGTCGCCGTTGATTGCGGATGGAGCGGTCAGGCCCGCCGCCTCGATCGCGGTCAGGAACTGATCGACCGGGTTCAATGTCCACCTCCGATCTTGCGCAGAAGGCGCTCCGCCGCGTCGAGGCTCGCCAGCGGCTTGATCCAGCCCCACCGAACTGCGTAGAACGGCGCTTGTTGATCGTCGGGCTTGGCCTTGATCAAGGCATGGCCGCAGAGAGCAAACTGCGCGGCAAGCGTTGCGAAGCGCTTCTCGTCCGCCGCGTTCATGCTGCACCGCCTTCAGGCTCGCCGATCAAGGTGTATCGAGCCATGCGGGAGTGCGAATAGCCGTCCGCAGCGTAGCCGTCGAAAAGATCGGTGGCGATGTTGAAGCCCTTGGCGCGCAGCCCCCAGATGCGGGCGCTGACTTGGTAGCACCCGAGCGCGCGGAGATCGTCCGTCGTCTTCGGGCCGAGGCGCAGGGCCACGATGATGCGGCGCTGCTGCGCTTCCGCGTCGGTGGCTTTGTCGATAGACTTCCGGCTCGACTGCTTATTCTTCTGGGCCCCGCCGGTTGCCGCCGACGGGGTTTTCTTTTGGCCGCTCACTGAGTACCGCCCGAGCGCTTGGCGATGAAATCTTCAACGGCTGCTGCATCCCACACCGTGACCGATTCGCCGAGCTTGAAGGGCTTCGGAAACTTGCCCTCGCGCACCCAACGCCATACGGTGGCGGGACTGACGGGCAGCAGCCCGGCCTTGCTCTTGGTGGTTGCCAACTCTGCAACCCGGATAACCCGCTGTGACACTGCACACCCCTTGAAAATGCGCCGTAGCGCGATGGGGTGGAACTGTGGAACCTCTGGTCAGGCAGTGGGGGCAACTGCCAAACCAAATAGGCAATTGCCTGAGAAAGCCTTATTTCATGCGGGCTGCAGCCGCATCGCGAGCTTTCTTCAGATGCCCTTCGATGGTGGTTTCGCCTATCGAGATCTTCATCAGATCGGCCGACGCTTGAATCGACGCTGCAGTCTTCGCCGCTTTTCCAAGGTCGTAACCGGCATCCTTGCAAAGCACCGCAATGATCGCCAGCAGAGTGTTCCGCTCCTTGGTTCCGATCGGCTTTTCCTCGATAGAAGGAGCGTCGGCGATGGACTTCTCAAGGTTGAGCAAGTCGCCGGTTTGCACCACGAGCGCTGCGTCGGGCGGCAAAGCTCCGATCGGATAGAACCCGCGCGCCTTGCCCGTCGCGCTCGGTGCGAGTGCCGCCTTCAACTGAAACATCCGTCCCGCATCCATGACAAACGTGCCGTAGAGATTCGAGGTCTCTTCGTGCTCAGCGCCGACAAGATTCCAGTATCTATGCTGAATGTCCTCCGCTTCGCCGCCCAGCATGGACAACGAATAGGGGCAGTCGTCATCGAGCCTGAACACTTGATCCTGAACCTGCGCCAACGACCCGCTTGGGGTCACGACAACTTGGCCGCCGATTGGAAGCTTGAGGATCTCGGTGCCGTCAAGCGATGGAACTTCGTTGTATTGCACATCCTCATCCTTGATGGGGACGCACAACGATGCCAATGCACCCGACAAGAAAACAACTGACAAAGTGAGGCGGTGATCCAGCGCAAAACGCAGGATGTCCGCCTCCGTAACTTCCTCGCCAAAGATCGTTGTGAGGTGCTTCGCACTCTCTGCAATCGTGAGCCAACGCTTCAGTTTGAATAGCTTGCTCACGCACTACCTCGACCGAGCCGCGATGGCGGCAGGTATGTTCTTCAGGTGGTCTTCAATTGCCCTTTTCGAGACGGGCGCTCCGAGCTGATCCGTCAAATCTTGGATGAGCGTCGCCGCCTTGCTTGGGGCAGCTAGAGGAATCTTCGCCTCTTTGGCCAGCGCCGCAATGATGGTGAGCAGCGTTTCGCGTTCGCGCTTCGCGAGCGGCCTCCCTTCAATCGCGGGGGGCGCGGAGGATTTCTGTTTCGGTGCAAATGTGTATTCGGACGGTAACCCGTTCGCTTCAAGCCATTCGTGAATCGCTGCGCGTGAAAGCGATTCGTGCTCGAAATTTCCCTCCGCCCTGTTGGCCCAGTCCTCTGCGGCGCTCCATTTGTCTTCGCCTAGCCGGGACTTGCGCTCCATTTCAACCGACACCAGCCCGCCGCGCGCGGGCCACCTTTCGCCTTCGAAGGGAAAGCCACTCACACTGATCCAAAGCGCGCTACGGGCACGCTCGAAATCAGCTTCCATTCGACTGAATATGACCGCTTCACGCTCGTCGTATCGACGGGTGGCGGCTGGGTCAGTGCCGAGGATGAGGCAGCAAACTTCAATCGGTGAAAAGGTCTCCTGGAAGTCCCAGTGCGTTAAATCTGCCATGCGCCCCTCGCGCCCCTGATGAAAGATGCCAGCCCAGCCCGCCAGGGGAACGGGTTTTCGGGGATCAGCCTAGGGCTGGCAAAACTGGAATGCTATGCAGTGCGCATGTACTTGTCGGCGGCGACTCGCCCCATTGCGGATATGGCCTCGGCTTGCCCGTCCTTGCGCGGGCCGGCGACGGCCGATCTGAGGTTGCACAACGCGAGAATTGCTGCCGACAGATCGTCCTCTGCGCGATACAGCTTGGCGCTGTCGCCCATCTTGAGGCGCACGGCGGCGCGAGCGTAGTTGCACAGTGCTTCGATGCTGGCCAGGGAGCGCTGGATTTCGCTGGCGGTGGGCTTAGCCATGATTCGCCTCCTGCTGCCGGGCGATGTGCTCGAAGTTGGGAAGGGCGTGACGATCGAGGTCAGGCATCAAGACAACGACCGCCTCGTCATCCACCGTGATGTGATAGTGCACGCGCCCAGAGCAAAGGGCCCCGTCCGCTAGACGATGGGGCTCGGTTGTTGACTTCCACAGCCGACAGCGGCCCGCAGAACGGATCACCTCAAACACTGCGCCTTCTTGTGGAAGGAATCGCGCCACGATGTCGGTGGGCGCGGAAGTGATGCCATTTCGGAAAGCGCGCAGATCGGCCATGTTGAGGCCATAACGCGCCGCAGCGCGTTGAATCTGATCATCCCCCGCCAGTCGACCGATCACGAGGTGAGTGGGGCCGTAATCCGACTGGTAGGCGCCGATCCGTTCCTCGTCCCAGTAGCCGACACTGTGGCAAGTGTCCCCAGCATGAACAAGGATGATTAGGGGGTCCTCGAACGCTCGATAGGTAGATTTTTCAGCCATGGAATGCGATGGCTTCTTCGCCTTAGTAGCGACAATAGTGTTAGCCATGATGTGCGGTCCTTTCAGGTCATGCACGTTGTGGTTAGCCGGTCTCGGTGTTCCACCACCTTGGCCGGCGACTTGTTGCCTCAGATGTCGCCCTGAGGCGCGGCAAATTCAATCGGACGCTTTGCCTTCTTTCGGATCCAAGTACTTCGCGTGCATGCGCTTCAGTTCGAGAAGCACGCCGAGGTAAGCGGGCACCCAGCCGGGCACCGGCACCGCGCCAGTTGCCCAGCGGCTTGGCGTATTGCGTTCGAGCCCAGTCTTGCGGCACAGGTCGGATTGCTTCCAGCCGATCGCCGCGAGGGCTTCAGTAAATTCTTCCGCAGTCACTTGATTGCCTCTGATTTTGCAGTTGACGCATCATAGAGTAAATCAACTCAATGCTGCAACAATCATGGTTTTCAGCAGCAATATGTTTAACATAACGCTCGTTGTACATGCTCGGCTATGTGCACAACTTTTGAATGTTCGCGGCGTTTCTCCAATGGGGAAGGTGCCCGCTGCTTGGTGCTCAACAATTGAGCAGGGAACACCGCCGAAGTTATCCACAAAAGCTCAGGCGCAACGTCAAGCGTCGCTGCCATCGGCGTCTTGTCGCGCAAGTAGCCGGTGGCGGCCAATCTTGGGCGTCAACTCGATCCAGCGCCGCCCCAAAAGCAGAGGCCGAGCGCGAAACCGACGTAGTACCAAAGCCCAGTGTTCGGGCGGCCGATAATCTCGATCGCCTGGAGGAAAGAGACCCCTATCAGGCTGAGCGCCCACGACAGCAGATTTGCCAGCAGCGCGAAGGGAAAGATCAGGCCGTGCCAGATGCCCGAGAAAAGGCCGTACGGCTCGGAGACGGCCTCCGGCGTGAAGTGCGCAGCGCAGCCGGCCAGGATCACCGCAGCGGCCAGCATGGCGATTGGTGCTCGGTGTGCGAGCAACATCATGCGGCCCGGTTGATCGGGATCACGTCCGCGCCGATGCGAAGTTTGTCCAGGTAGTCTGCCCACCGTTGCATCATTTCCCGCCGAGCAGGGAGGTGCGCGGTGCGGTTGTAGGCCCGGCCGTTCGCATCCTTCACCATGTGCGAGAGCTGGTGCTCGATGAAGTCCACTCGCTCGCCCAAGACCTCGTCCATGATCGTGCGAGCCGTGGCGCGGAAGCCGTGCGCTGTATGCACGTCTGCGCTGTAGCCCATGGCGCGCAAGGCGGCGTTGATCGTGTTTTCGCTCATAGGGCGTTCGCCAGTTCGGATGCTGGGGAAGACATAGCGCCCGTGCCCGGAAACCGGCTGCAAGCCGCGCAGAATCTCCACCGCCTGCACCGACAGCGGGACGATGTGATCGACCTTCATCTTCATCTTCGAGCCGGGGACGCGCCATTCGGCAGCTTCCAGGTCGATCTCTGCCCACTCCGCCGTGCGCAGTTCGCCAGGCCGCACGAACAGCAACGGGGACAGCTTCAGCGCCGCCACCGTGCAAGGATGCCCGGTATAGGCGTGAATCGAGCGCATGAGGTCGCCGGCCTGCTTGGGCTCGGTAATCGCTGCAAAGTGCTTGCCCGCCTTGACTGCCAACGCCTCGCGCAGATCGGAGGTTACGTCCCGCTCGGCCAGCCCCGACACCACCGCGAACCGAAACACCTGCCCGCAAAGCTGCTTGACCCGGTGTGCGGTGTCGATCGCCCCGCGCGCTTCCAGCTTGCGCACTACCCGTTCCAGCACATCGCGGGGGCCGATGGCGGAAATCGGGAGGTTGCCGATGAAAGGGAAAACGTCCTTCTCCAGCCAGGTCTTGACCTTCTGTTGGGTGATGGGCTGGCGCTTGGCCGCCGTCTTGGACAGCCATTCACGCGCAACAACTTCGAAAGTGCTCGCTGCCGCGCTGGCGCGGGCCTGCTTTTCCTCGCGCTTGGCGGCGCTGGGGTCGGTGCCGTCGGCCAGCAGTTCACGGGCTGCCGCGCGTCGATCGCGGGCCTTGGCCAGCGAGACCTCCGGGTACGTGCCCAGCGCCAGCGTCTTGCGCTTGCCGCCGAAGGAGTAGTCCATGCGCCAGTACTTCCCGGCAGCCTTCACCAGCAGGTACATGCCTCCGCCGTCTGCGTACTTGTCGCCGATCGCCTTTTCGGTCGGCTTCACCTGCCGCACAAAGGTGTCTGTCAGTGCCATTGCCATCCTTGACGGTATCTCGCTGCCGGTACTTTTTGAGATACCGGCAAAAGTAACGGTATTTCTCTGCGATGGGATGCTACGCGGTGAGACGGCTTGAGGCAAAGAAAAACCCGCTACGCTGGAGAACGTGCGGGTTTCTGATGCTTGGTGAGACGCCGTGATCCGGTACCGTGGTGCCCTCGACAGGAATCGAACCTGTATCTGAGTCTTAGGAGGACCCCGTTCTATCCATTGAACTACGAGGACTTGGGCGCCCGGGACTTTAACAGTTTGATCGTGGCCGCGATCCGCGGTACTGTCCTGACGTTTCGGATGGTACGGCCCCAGTTTCTTCGCGTACAGGGCAAGGCGAATGCGGTCTGATTCAAAGGCAGTTGCTCACACGCGCAGCGTCCGTTCGAAAAGCGCCAGCATCGCCCTCCACCCGCGCTCGGCCGCTTCCGCGTCATGGACAGGGAAGTCCGGCATCATCCAGCCGTGCAGTGCGCCTTGGTAGAGCTCGGCGCGGTAGCGCACGCCAGCCTTGGTCAATGCCTCCTCGAAACGAGCGGCCATTTCCGGCGGGTAGCTGGCATCGTTGTCGGCAACCCCGATGTAGAGCTCCGCAGCCAGGTCGGGCACGCGCAGGTGAGGGCTGGTCGGAGCGTCCGTCGCAAGCCGGCCACCGTGAAAGCTGGCGACCGCTGCAAAGCGCTGCGGCCAGGTTCCCGCCGCGGCAATCGCGATGCCCCCACCCATGCAGAAGCCGACGGCGCCGATCTTCGAGCCCGCGACATCCTTGCGGGTATCGAGATACGCCAGGAAGGCGCCGGTGTCCTCGGCAGCCTTGTCGGTTCCCGTGGTGGCCATGAGCGGGCCGAGCACCGCCATCACGTCTCCCTTGAACACCTCCTTCGGCACCAGCGGTCCGTACGGTCCAAAGCGATAGAAGAGGTCCGGTAACGACACGACATGGCCGGCGTCCGCAAGTCGCTCGGCCATCTCCGTCATCCCTGGCCGGATGCCGCCGGCGTCACCGTAGAAGATCACCGCTGGCCATGGCCCATCGCCGCCAGGCGTCATGACATGCGCGGGGCAATCGCCATCGTGGGTTCGGAGGGTCACTTGTTCCGTGGGCATGCGCTTCCTTTGTGCGGGTGAAATCTCGCCCGCCCGATTGTGGGCCGATCAACCCAGGTAGCGCTTCTCCCACCAACTGAACACCACATCCCGCAACATCGCGCCCTGGTTGCTGCCGTAGTACTGGTGCAGCCCGAAGGAGCGGAGCGTCTCCACTTCGGCATCGCTCAAGCGCACCTCGATGTCGCGCTCGACGATTGGCGTGTTGGTGAATTGCGGCACATAGCTTTCGTCGCGCTGCAACGGCCGGTCGGCCTTGATGGTCGGCTGCCGAAACTGTGCCGGTGTGCGTTGCGTGTCGTACTCGGCGACGGCGGGCGCGGCGGCCAGGTCGGCCTCCGAGGCCTCGTGGATCTCGACCTTCAGCGGCTTCAGCGAGAAGTTGCTGGTGCGCATGATGTCGGCGCCGCAGACGTTCGGCACGGCCAGCACGTCCATCAGCGCGAGGAACTCGACGTAGTCGCCGGCCTTGGAAGTCTGGCGTTCGATGCGGCCGCGGTCGCCCACGATCTCGGTGACCATGAAGAGGTTGAAGGAGTCATGCACGTCGTCCGGCGTGAGGCCGTATTCGCGCTGCGCCTCGGACTGGATGTCGTGGCAGTTGGTGTGCTTGCGAAAGCCGTAGGCCGACTCGTAGAGGTTGGCGCTGCAGCGCGGGAACATCACGTCGTTGGCGCGTACCGTGTCGGCCAGCACGTACATCATGGCGCGCTCGCGCGGCGGCGCCGACCACAGGAAGTCGCCGGGGCCGGGGTTGAGCCCATGCACGGTGCGCGTGCGGCCGACATGCATGAACTCCTTGTAGTCGTGCAGGTTGAAGCAGTTGAAGTCGGCGCACTGGCCACCCTCGACCTGTTCGATGCGGATGACCTGGCCCTTGCGCACTTCGAAGGCCTTGCCGGTGCCGGGCTGGAGCACATGCGAGGTCACCAGCGTGCGCTTCGTCGAGAACATGGAGACGTCGGGCTTGCCGGCGGGCGCGGCCTTGGCCGAGGGCACGCCGTCCTTCCATTCGCGGATCGCGCGCTGTGCCAGTGACTGGATGTCTGCCGCATCGCCAAGCGCGATGCAGCGGTCGATCAGTTCGTATTGCTGCTGGTTAAGGCTCAGCCTGAGCATCTGCGAGGTCATTTCAACTCCTGTTTGGTGTACCGGATGGATGTGATCAGGTATGCAAGATCTCGGCCAATTGGTTCGAGCAACGGCATGCACAAGTCGGTGCAGGTGAGTGGTTGGCGCGTGGGTTGAATGCGCCATCTCGGTGCGCGAAGGCCGTTTCGGCACGCATTGGGGCTGGCCCGCTTTTCGCATACATGGCTGCAACTTCAGGAATACCTGCGCTGTACACCATGACCGAACCGAGCAAGGCCGACGCCGCCTACCTGGCGATCAAGCATGCGGTGATCGAACAGGCTCTCACGCCCGGCACGAAGCTGCCGGAAGACCTGTTGGGCACGCATCTGAATGTGAGCCGCACCTTGATCCGCGAGGCGCTCGCACGCCTCGCGGCCGAGGGCCTGGTCGAGGCCGGTCGCAAGCGCACGGCGACCGTGGCGCAGCCCTCGCGGGCCGAGGCGCAGAGCGTGTTCGAGGCGCGCGCCTGCCTGGAGCGCGAGGTGGTGCGCCTCGTCATCAAGCACTGGACGCCGGCGATGGGCGCGGTGCTCGAAGGTCACGTACGCAGCGAGGAAGAGGCGGCGCGCGACCTGCCGCCCAACGTCTGTGCGCGGCTGGCTGGCGAGTTCCACATCAAGCTGGCGCAACTGAGCGGCAATCCGGTCATCGAGCGTTATCTCTCCGAACTGGTCTCGCGCTGCTCGCTGATCCTGGCCATCTACGGCAACCCGCATTCGTCGCAGTGCGGCATCGACGAACACCGCGCGCTGATCGAATCCTTCCGCCGCGGCGACGAGAGAACTGCTGTGCGCCTCATGGTCGCGCACCTCGATGGGGTGCAGGAGCGTGCGCTGATGCCCGAGAAGAAGCTGGTCGACGAAGACCTCGGCAGCATCCTTGGCCGCTACAGCGCCACCACCACGACAACAGCAATGCGTCGCCGCAAGGCCTGACGCATCGCGCCACGCACACAACGATTTCCCCCTGCTCTCCCAACTCGACCACCAAAGGACTCTGCAAATGTCGAACACCACCAACTGGAACCGCCGCCGCTTCCTGGGCACCACCCTGAGCTCCGCCGTCGGCAGCACGCTCGCCGGCACGGCGATCGCGCCCGCCATCCTGGGTGCAACGGCCGCGCAAGCCCAATCCAAAGGTGTGACGGTCGGCCTCATCTACGTCGGCCCGCGCGACGACTACGGCTGGAACCAGGCCCATGCCGTCGCGGCCAAGGCGCTGAAGTCGGTGCCCGGCGTGAAGGTCGTCGAGGAAGAGAACGTGCCCGAGACCGTGGCCGTGCGGAAGACCATGGAGGGCATGATCCAGAGCGACGGCGCGTCGCTGATCTTCCCGACCTCCTTCGGCTACTTCGACCCCTTCATGGTCGACATGTCGAAGAAGTATCCCAAGGTCGAGTTCCGCCATCCCACCTCGCTGTGGTCGGCCGACAAGCACCCGATGAACCTCGGCGGCTACTTCTGCTATCTCGACCAGGCCCACTACGTGAACGGCATCGCGGCCGGCCTGTCGACCAAGTCCAACAAGATCGGCTTCATCGCCGCCAAGCCGATCGCCATCGTGCTGCGCAACATCAACACCTTCACCATGGGCGTGCGCAAGGTCAACCCGAATGCGGTGGTGCAACTGGTGTTCACCGGCGACTGGTCGATGCCGGTGCGCGAGGCCGAAGCCTGCAATGCGCTGATCTCCGCCGGCAACGACGTTATCGCCTGCCATGTGGACAGCCCCAAGGTCATCATCGAGACGGCCGAGAAGGCGGGCGTGAAGACGCTGGGCCACAACGCATCGCAGGCGCAGCTCGCGCCCAAGGGTTTCATCACCGGCGCGGAGAACAAGTGGGAGACGGTCTACAAGACCTTCGCCGTTGCCATCTCCGAGGGCAAGAAGCTGCCCAACCAGTTCTTTGGCGGCTACGACAAGGACATGGTGCTGAGCACGCCCTTCGGCGCCGGCGCCAGCGACAAGGCGCGCAATGCGGCGACGCAGGCGATCGCGGACCTGAAGGCCGGCAAGCCGATCTACACCGGGCCGGTGAAGAGCAACACCGGCAAGGTCGTGCTCGACAAGGGCTATGGCAACTACGACCCGGTGCTGGAGAAGATGGACTACCTGGTTGAAGGCGTGGCGGGCACGCTGGGCTGATCGCGAACGAATGATCCGGCTTCGTTGGGCCGGGTGAATGCGGTATCGGGCTTGGCTGGACGCGTCCTCTGCGTCCGGCCAAGCCCGCATTCCTTTCGGGCTAGGGTCAAACCCTGTTGTAAGTATCTAGTTAGTTATTAGAATTTCCCCAAGGCCCCAGCAAGGCGGCCCAAAGGATGCTTTCAACATGCTCAAGAAACTGTTGGCGATTGCCGCCCTCTCCATGTCGTCCGTCCTTTGCGGCGCACAGACTCCCGCCGTCACGCAAGTGGTCGTCCCGGCGCCGCCCGGCGGGCCTTCCGATCTCATTGCGCGCATCGTGATCGGCAAGTTCCAGGCGCAAGGCGAGACCTTCGTCATCGACAACCGGGCCGGGGCGAACGGCATGATCGCCGCGCGCGGCGTGGCCTCCGATCCCAAGGCCTGGATGGTCGCGGATGGCACGCTGCTCACGGTCAATCCCTTGCTGTATCCGAAGGACAAGGCCTTCGACATCGAACGCGACGTCGAGCCCGTGGCCGGATTGCTGCTGCAGCCGACGGTGCTGGTGGTGCGCGCCGATGCACCCTGGAAGACCATGAAGGATCTGGTCGATGCGGCCAAGGCCGGCAATGTGAGCTTCGCCTCCGGCGGCATCGGCTCCAGCGGCCACCTGACGATGGGGCTGTTTGCCGAGGCGGAGGGCTTCAAGCCGATGCACGTGCCGTACAAGGGGATCGCGCCCGCGCTCACCGACCTGATCGGCGGTCGAGTCGACGCCGCCTTCGTGCTCGTCTCCGGCGTCGCCAGCCTGGTCAAGTCGGGCAAGCTGCGCGCATTGGCCGTCGCGAGCGACACGCGGCTGCCGCTCGCGCCCGGCGTCCCGACCATCGCCGAGGCGGGCCTCAAAGGCTTCCGTGGCGAAGGCGCCTACTTCCTGATGATGTCGGCCAAGGCGCCGGCCGCTGACAAGGACAAGGCGAGCGAACGCATGAAGCAGGCACTGGGCGACACCGCGGTGCAGGACAGGCTGAAGGAACTGGGCCTGAACCCGCGCTGGATGTCCGCGGCCGACGCGAAGAAATGGATCGCCACCGAACACGAGCGCAATGCGAAGTTCATCGCCAGCAACAACATCCGACTTGATTGAGCACACAAGAGCCAACACATGAGTACCCCCCACCAGCGCCCCAACATCCTGCTCGTGCTGGCCGATGACCTCGGCTTCTCGGACATCGGTTGCTATGGCTCGGAGATCGAGACACCGCACCTGGACCAGCTTGCCGCCAGTGGCCTGCGCTTCACGCAGATGTACAACACCTCGCGCTGCTGTCCGACGCGGGCCTCGCTCCTCACCGGCCTGAGCCCGCATCGCGCGGGCGTCGGCCACATGGTCGAGGACTTTGGTGTAGGCCCCGCCTATCAGGGCTATCTGCGCGAGGACACGCAGACCATCGGCGAGTTGCTGAGGCAGGCCGGCTACCACACCGGCCTGTCCGGCAAATGGCATGTGAACTGGGCCGTCGGCGGGCCGAGCACGCCCTTGGCGGAGAAGGAGGCCAAGGTCGGCAAGCCCGGCTATCCGCATCCCCTGCAGCGGGGCTTCGATCGCTTCTACGGCACCATGGCCGGCGCGGGCAGCTTCTTCAATCCCTTCAACCTGATGGAGCAGGACCGCTTCGTCGAACCCGAGGGCGACAACTACTACTACACCGACGCCATCAGTGCCAAGGCGATCGGCATGATGGAAGAGGCCGTGGCGGATGGGAAGCCCTTCTTCACGCACGTCTGCTACACCGCGCCCCACTGGCCGCTGCATGCGCATCCCGCCGACATCGAGCGCTACAAGGATCGCTACCTGTGCGGCTGGGATGCGATCCGCGCGCAACGGCACCAGAAGATGCAGGACCTCGGCATCGTCCCGCGCGAATGGACCCTCACCGAGCGCGATGAATACGCGCCGCCGTGGGAATCGCTGGACGAAGCGACCCGCCAATGGGAAGCGCAGCGCATGGCCGTCTATGCCGCACAGATCACCTGCATGGACCGCGGCATTGGCAGCATGCTCGACGCGCTGGACCGGCTCGGCGTGCGCGACAACACCATCGTCATGTTCCTCAGCGACAACGGCGGCTGCGCGGAGTACCTGAAGGAAGACGGCTTTTTCGTCCGCTACAGCGTGCCGACTCGCGATGGCCGCCCGACACGCGTGGGCAACAGCATGGACATCACGCCCGGACCGGAAACCACCTTCATGAGCTACGGCCTTCCCTGGGCCAACGCATCGAACACGCCATTCCGCCTCTACAAGCACTACGTCCATGAAGGCGGCATCGCGACGCCGCTGGTCGTCTCGTGGCCGGCGGTCGTCAAGTCCGCGCGCATCGACGACAGTGTGGTGCACGTGCAGGACCTGATGCCGACCTTCGCGGACCTGGCGGGCGCGACGGCGTCGCTGTCGCGCGGCGACCAGGGCATTCAATCCGTCGAGGGGGAGAGCTTCGGCGCGGCCCTCAAGGGCGAACACTTCGAGCGCGACAAGCCGCTGTGCCTGGAGCACGAAGGCAACTGCGCCGTCCGCATCGGCCGATGGAAGGCCGTGCGCAAGTACCCGGGGGATTGGGAGCTGTACGACATGGTCAAGGATCGCACCGAGGTCCACGACGTGTCGCAGCAGCATGCCGACAAGCTGAAGGAATTGGTGGCCTCGTACCAGGAATGGGCAGCGGTCACCGGCGTGAAGGAATGGCCGATCGACTCGCCGCTCGCGAAGAAGAACTCCTTCGGGGAAGTGGGTGGGCGGCCCGAGACGTCTGCCTCTGCCAGGAAATAGTTGCTCGATGCGCCCCATGCCGGCGCATCGCGGGGGCGCCTGTGCATCGCCCTTCAACGACGCAGAAAGCCTGCGGTCGGCCGCCAGTGAGTGGGGGTGACCGCAGGCTTTGTTGTTCATCAGAGGCCGTCCCGGTCGCACCTGCGCTCGGCGCCGCATGAATTAATTAACCGCTCAGTTATTTGCTAGGTGCAAACACCAAGTGATCCTGACAGTTTCCGGCCTACTATCTATCTAGATAGATACTTAATAGTGACCACAGGAAACGCCCGCGGCAATCGTCCGACGGCAGGAACGTTGGATGCGCCGGACGCCACAGCCAGACCGCTCAACAAGGAGACCTCCATGACAACGCCACCCAACATCGTCGTGATCATGACCGACACGCAGGACATCCGGCTCGTGTCCGCCTACGGCGCCCGCGGCGCCGACACGCCCTGCCTGGACCGCCTCGCCGCAACGGGCGTGCGCTTCGAGCGCTGCTACACGACCAGCCCGGTCTGCACGCCAGCGCGTGCGGGCCTGTTCACTGGTCTGCCGCCCACGCTGGCGGGCCCCTACACCAACTGCCTGCCGCTGGGTGAAGGCGTGCAGCATCTTGGCCATCGATTTCGCGACCTCGGTTACGCCACAGGTTATGCAGGCAAGTGGCACCTCGACGGTCACGACTACTTCGGCACCGGCGTCTGCCCGGAAGGCTGGGACCCCGAGCTCTGGTTCGACGGACGCGACTACCTGGACAGCATCGGCCCCGAGGCCACCAAGTTGTGGCGGCAAGGCCTCTGGGGCGTGGAAGCGCTGCGCAAGCACAACGTGACCTCCGAGTTCTGCTGGGCCCACTGCGTCGTGGACCGCTGCATCGAATGGCTCCCGACTCATCAGGACAAGCCCTTCCTGATGGTCGCCTCATTCGACGAACCCCATGCGCCCTTCACCTGCCCACCGGAGTACGTGGAGAAATACATCGACCGTGACTTCGACTACGGACCCGGATTCAACGACACGCTGGACAACAAGCCCTTGCATCACAAGCTCTGGTCGGGCGGACCGCTGTCGACACCGATGGGGGCGGCACACCGGGCCCAGTACCTGGGCTGCAACGAGTATGTCGACTCGCAAGTCGGACGCCTGGTCGAAGAGATCGAAAGCAGATACCCCAACACCTGGATCATCTACACCAGCGACCACGGTGACTTCATGGGTGCGCGGGGACTGCAAGGCAAGGGCCCGGCGATGTATGACGAGATCACGCGTGTTCCGCTGATCGTGCGTGGCCCTGGCTGCGCGGCCGGCAAGGTCGACCCCACGGTGGTTCAGCACATGGACGTGATGCCGACCCTGCTGCGACTGGTCGGCGCCGAGGTGCCGGAAAGCCTGGTCGGCAACGACTTGTCGGCTCACTTCCGGGGAACCGCCGGCGCGGAACCCGGCGAGGCCATGCTCGAGTTCAACCGCTTCGAGGTCAACCACGATGGCTTCGGCGGCTTCCAGCCCATTCGCTGCCTGGTGCAAGGCCACTGGAAACTGGTCATCAACCTTCTCACCAGCGACGAGCTCTACAACCTGCGGGACGATCCGGGCGAGTTGAAGAACCTGATCGACAGCGCAGAGCACGTCGAGACCCGCGACCGCCTGCACGACCGCCTGCTCGACAGGATGAACGAGGTTCGGGATGCATGGCGCGGCTGGGCCTGGGAGCGCCGTCCCTGGCGCTCGAGCAAGCTGCGCCTCAGCCCTTGGGGCGGCAAGTGCCGTCCGCATCCGGCCGACACGCACAAGGCGGAATACCGGGACTACGACACCGGTTCGCGAACCCGCGGCGTCCACGCCGAATACACGTCGACCGACGCGGCGGATTGATCGCGCGGCGCATCCAAACTACAACCAGAGACAAGCACCATGAAACCCGTCCTCCTCATCGCCGCCGCACTGGCGGGCCTCTCCTCCGCAGCGCAGGCCGAGTGGCCCGACCACGCCGTGCAGATGATCGTGCCCTTTCCCGCGGGCGGCACCATCGACGTGGTCGCCCGCAGGTTCGCGCAGGCCTTCAGTGAACAGATCAAGCAACCGGTGCCGGTGATGAACCGTGACGGCGCCTCCGGCACCATCGGCACCACCGCCGTCGTGAACAGTCAGGCCGACGGCAACACGGTCGGCTTCATCCCCAACGGACCGCTGACCGTGCAGCCGACGCTGAACCCCAAGCTCAACTATGCCATCGGCAGCCTGAAGCCGGTCTGCCAGGTGTTCAGCTTCCCCTTCGTGCTGGCGGTGCGCGCGGACAGTCCGTACAAGAGCCTGCAGGACTTCCTGAAGGCAGCGCGTGCCGCCGCGCCTTCGAAGGAACTGACCTCCGGCTATGGCGGCTTCGGCACGGCAGCCCATTTCGCCCTGCTGGAGACTTCGCAGGCCAGCAAGGTCAAGGTGCTTGGCGTGGCCTTTCGCGGCGACCCGCCGGTGGCATTGGCGCTCAAGGGCGGTGACATCGAGTCGGCGGTGCTGACCGTCGAAGTCGTGCGGCAGCAGGGCTTCAAGCCGCTGGCCGTGTTCGCGGACCAGCGCCTGTCGACCCTGCCGCAGGTGCCCACCGCGCGCGAGCAAGGCATCGATGTCGTCGCCAGCACGACGAACGGCCTGTTCGCGCCCGCGCGCACCCCGGCGGCCGTGGTGAGCAAGATGGAGACGGCTTGCGCTGCCGCGACCAGCAGCCGCGACTTCCGCGACGGCATGAAGCAGATGAACCAGACGGTGAACTACCTGGATTCGGAGAAGTTCGAATCCATCCTGCGCGCCGACGCGGAGATCAAGCGGCGCCTGATCCAGGCCAGCGGCATCCAGCAGGAGTGAAATCGCCGATGGAAAGGCCGTGATCGCTGAATAATCGCGCCGATGCGATTCATCCTGTCCCGCCACCTGGCGCACTTCAACGCCGTCTATGACGCGGGAAGCCTGCGCGCGGCCGCCAGCGAGGTCGGGCTGTCGCAGGCCGCCCTGTCCAAGTCCCTGCAGCAGTTCGAGCACCTCGCCGGCCTGCAACTGTTCGATCGAACCACCAAGGGCCTGATGCCGACGGCATGGGCCCATGTGTTGCGGCAACGCGCGCGGGTGCTGGCCCGGGAACTGGACATCACGCAGTGGGAGCTCGATGCGGTCACGCACCGCCTGAAGGGCCACCTGAAGGTCTGCGTGGGGCCGGTCTGGAACGAAGCCTTCCTGCCCGAAATCCTGCCCGCCTTCCTGCGCCTGCAGCCGGGCATCCGCGTCAACGTGTCGGTGGGCTCCTGCGCCGATGCGTTGAACCAGATCCGGGAGGGCAGCCTCGACATCTACCTCGGCGTCCTGCCGACGACGATGGACGACGAGCTTCTGCAGGCACTGCCGATGCTCGACATGTCGCTCGGCTTCTTCGCCAGGGAATCGCATCCGGTGCTGCGCAAGCGCGCGCTGACGCTGCAGGACATGCGCGAATACCCGTGGATCGGCTTCTCACTGAACGACCGTCTGGTGCAGCTCATCGATCACGACATGGGGTTGAACGGTGAGCATGCGCCGGGCCTTGAGCTGAGCGTGCCGACCGCCAGCGCGCTGGGCGAGGTGGTGGTCCATGGCGACCACCTGGCCGTGGTCAGCGACGCCATGGCGCCAGTGCTGGCGGCCAAGGGGGTTGTGAGGGTGCCGCTGCAGGACGTGTTCTCGCGCTACAGCACCGGCATGGTGTGCCGTGGCAGCCTGTTGGAATTCGCGCCGGCACGCGAGTTTCGCGATGTCTGCCAGCGTGTCGTATCGCCGCGAGCGCCTGCCTGAGGCACCCGCGCCAAGCCTTCACTTCTGCTCCGCGTACCGGCTGCGCGCCCGCGCAATCAGTTCATCCCATGGCCGCGCGCCGACTTCGCCGGCCCAGTGCGCATGCATCTTCGCCATCTGCTCGCGCTTCGACTGCGCCTTGCCCGACAGGTCGTTGAGCTCGGTGCGGTCGTCCACCATGTTGTAGAGCTCCCAGTCCTGGCCGTAGTGGCGCACCAGTTTCCAGTCGCCCATGCGCACCGCGTCGTTGCCCTCGTGCTCCCAGAAGATGGGCGCGCTGCGCTGGTGCGTTGACTGCGTGAACAGCGGCGCGAAGCTCTCGCCATCGACCTTCTGGATCGCCTGGCCCGCGTATTCCGTGGGGTAGGCCACGCCGGCCGCCTCCAGCAAGGTGGGCAGCACGTCGACCACATGGAAGGGCTGGTGCACGAAGCCGCGCGCCTTGATGCCCGCCGGCCAGTGCGCCACCAGCGGTGTGGAGATGCCGCCTTCGTGGACGTAGTGCTTGTGCTGTCGGAAGGGCGCGTTCGACACGTTGGACCACGGCAGGTCGTAGCTCATGAAAGTGGTCGCCCCGCCCGGCCGCAGGTCGACCCGGTTGCCGGACTCGATCGCGCGGCCATCCGGCAGCGTCGAAGGGAAGGCCTTGCACCAGCCGTCTTCGCACAGGGGTTCGGCGCAGCCGCCGTTGTCGGACAGGAACAGCACCAGTGTGTCGTCCTTGACGTTGAGCCGCTCCAGCGTGCGCATGATCTTGCCCACGCCCTGGTCCATGCGATCGACCATCGCCGCATAGACGGCCATGCGTTGCGCTTCCCAGTCGTGATGCGGTGCGTCGTTCCAGGCCGGCGCCTCGCGGTCGCGCGGACTCAGCGACCAGGGGTTCTGCAGCGCGCCGGTGGCGATCATCGATTCGTGCCGCGAGCCGCGCAACGCATCCCATCCGCCGCGGTAGGCGTTCTCGTAGCGAGCCACGTCTTCGGCCGGCGCCTGCAACGGCCAATGCGGCGCGTTGTAGGCCAGGTAGAGGAAGAAGGGCTTGTCCTCGCCGACCGAGGCTTCGATCATGTCCGAGGCCTTGTCGCTGATGGCGTCGGTCAGGTAGAAGTCGTCCATCTCCACCATCACGCGCTCGTCGTCCTCCATCAGGTGGTGTGGCGCGAAGAAGCTCGTGGCACCGTCGAGCATGCCGTAGAAGCGATCGAAGCCGCGCTGGCGCGGCGTCGGGTGCTCGACGTCGCCAAAGGTCCACGTATCGGTCTGGCGCGGATCGAAGTCACCGCCCACATGCCACTTGCCCGACATCAGCGTGCGGTAGCCGGCAGACTTCAGCGCTTCCGCGATGGTGACGCTGTCGTTGCGCAGCTTGCCCTGGTAGCCCGGCAGGCCGAAGTCCACCGCCATCCAGCCGATGCCGGCCTTGTGCGGGTACAGGCCAGTGAGCAGGGAGGCGCGGGTCGGGCAGCAACGCGCGCAGTTGTACATCGAGGTGAGCGTGATGCCGTTGGAGGCCAGCTTGTCGATGTTCGGCGTGCGGATCTCCGAGCCCATGAAGCCCATGTCGGAAAAACCCATGTCGTCGACAAGGATCAGGATGATGTTCGGTTGTTTCATGGAAGGCTTTGAACGAATTCAGGAATGACTTCAGCGCGGCGGCCTCCCAGGTTGATGCGGCTTGCGGCATCGACTTGATCCCCCGCGCAGGGCGGGCCGGACGCTGCCCGGCCCTGGCGATCACGAATCCATCGTGATGTTGTTCTGCTTGATCAGGAGCGTCTGGGCATCGATCTCCTGCTGCAGTTCCTGCACGAACTGCGCGGAGGTCTTGCTGGGCGCCACTTCACTGGAGGACAGGTCCAGCAGCTTGCGCATCTCGGGCTTCTCGATGGCCGCCACGAGGGCCACGCGCAATTCTTCGAGCACAGGCGCGGGCGTACCGGGAGGCGCGGCGAAGCCACCCCACCAGGTCCAGACGAATCCGGGCACCGCCTTCTCGGTCATCGTCGGGATATCCGGCTGCGCCGTCGTGCGCTTGCTGCCGGTGACGGCCAGGCAACGGATGCGCTTGTCCGCGACGAGCGGGAAAGCCGATGCGGTGATGGCCATCGCACAGTCGAGCTGCCCGGCCATGACGGCCTGCAAGGACTCGCTCGCCGCCTTGAACGGCACGTGCACCGCGCTCAGCCCCGGCACCTTGCCCTTGAGGACTTCGAGGCCCAGGTGTGCCGGAGTACCGATGCCACCGGACCCGAAGGTGATCGTTCCCGGCTTGTCGACCATCGCCTTGAGCAGTTGCTCGATCGTCTTGTAAGGAGAGTTGGCGGGCACGCAGATGCACATCGGCCCGTAGTTGATGCGCGTGATCGGCGACATGTTCTTCAACAGGTCGAACTTCTTCTGCAGCGTCTGCAAGGTGACGTGCTGCGAGCCGATGAAGGCAATCGTGGAGCCGTCCTTCGGCGAGCGCGCCAGGTCGGTCAGCCCGATCAGGCCCAGGCCGCCCGGCTTGTTGTCGACGAGTACCGTGCGGCCGTGGTCGGCACGAAGCGACTCGCTCACGGAGCGGCAGATCAGGTCGCTGGCATCGCCCGCCGGGTAGGGGCAGATGATGCGCATGTTCGTGGGCAGCGAAAGTGCCGCACGGGCACTGGCCGCATGGAATACAGGAAGGCCTGCGGCGGCCAGCTGGAGGAATTGACGACGGGCGATGGGCATGTTTGTCTCCTTGTGGATGTTGATTCGTCGTCACCGCTGACTTGAACTTGCCCCAGGTGACTTTGATCAGGTGCCGCCATTGAATCCGCCGTCGCGCGCAGCGGCAATCGAGAAATAGTGAGAGGGCTATTCCCTTTGCTTGAGCGGTGGCGTTGCGCGCCGGGGCGCCCGGCCAAGTCTGCTTCCTGCAGCCTTGGCTCAGTTGAACTTGATCGTGTAGATCAGGTCGCCCCCGTTGTGCTCTCCTGCCTGCCCGCGAAGCGTCAACCGCTGCGTCAGGTCGTAGAAGATGTAAAGCGTGCCCACCGTCCCCGACAGGCTGCGCTCATAGGTCACGTAGAAGTCCTTCGACAGCCGCTTGCCCAGCGTGATCGCCGACTCGTTCAGGTCGCCGCCGCTGCTCGGTCCCTTGAAGCCGATCTCGTCGAGGCCGAAGCGGCTCGCGAAGTTGCCACCGCCGGAGTTGCCGCCCAGTTTGCCGAGCAACGCCAATGCCGCCTGCTGCATCACCACCGCCTCGCCGCCATTCGACGCGGAGGCGCGTCCCAGCATGACCCATGACAGCGTCTCGGCATCGGTCAACGCGGGCTCGGAGTACAGCTTCACGCGCGGCGACTGTGCCGTGCCCGTGATCTGCACGCCGGCGCGCTGAGAGATGTTCGGCCGGATCGCCAGGATGTCCAGCCCGGGGTTGTCGAAGGGTCCGCTGAAGCGCGCCACGCCGCTTTCCACATCGAGCTGCTGGCCATAGGCGCGGTACCGGCCCTGCACCGTGCGCACCTCGCCGGTGATGCGCGGCGGCGTGCCCATGCCGGCGCTCTTGATGTCGAGCTTGCCTTCCAGGCGCGTGGTGATGCCGCGGCCCTGCACCGCGAAGTCCTTGCCCAAGTCGAAGCCGATCTCGATGTCGGGCGGCTTTTTGGTTTGCGCGGCGACCGGTAGCGTGTCGTCGCCGGCGGATTGCGTTTCCGAGGAAGTACCCGATGAGGCGGCCGAAGCCTTCGCCATCTCCCGATCCCGCGCGGCCGAACGCACGAACACGTCGCTGCCGAGGCTCGGCGCCGTCTCGTCGGGCAGGATGATCACGGCGCGGTCGGTCTTCAGGTCGCCGCGCACGGTGATCTGGCCCGCATCGAGGCGGGCCTGCACATCGCCCGACAAGCTCACCTGCCGGTCGCTGCGCACCAGCAGGCGCAGCTCGCGCAACTGGCCTTCCATGTTCATGCGGATGCCGCTGCCTGTGCCAGCGGTCGTGGCACCGCCCCAACTGGCCGTGCCCTTGACCGACAGCGTGCCGCCGCTCTTGGCGGCCTCGCTTTTCGCGGTGCTGAGGTTTCCGCTCTGGCCGGTGATGCGCGTGCTGCTGGCCGCGCCGCCGCGCAGGGTGAACTCGGTCAGTTCCAGCCGATCGCCATTCAGCACGGCGCGCAACTGCCCGTCGCGCAGGTCCAGGCCCTCGACCTGTGCGCGCAGGGCGAGTTGGTCGGCGGCGAGCGTGCCGTTCCAGCGCGGCGCGGCGCGGTTGCCGGACAGCGTGGCATCGGCATCCAGCGTGCCCGCGATGCGCCAGCCCGGCGGCGCCAGCATCGACCACACGCCGAGCTGCGGCATGCGCGCCTTGACCTTGCCGGCCAGTGGCGCGTCCTCGGCCCAGAGCCAGCCGCCATCGCGCTGCTGCACACGCGTGCTGGCCTCGGCGCTGATCTGGCCGCCGCGCTCGCTTTCCCAGGCCAGGTCGGCCTTGATCACCTCGCCTTGCGCATCGAGGTTCATCTCGGCCTTGCGCAGGCCGGCCGGCGTGCCCGCGCCGGCGGATGCGGCGTCGGTGGTGATCTCGCTGGGCGTGCCGGTGCCGGTGCTGTGGATGCGGCGCACCAGCGCGGCCTCGCCGGCCTGCACGCGGATGTCGCCGCTCTCGCGTGCGATGCGGACATGGGCACGCAGCGTGTCGCCCGCGTCGATGTCCCAGTCGCCGTCGAACACCAGGTCGCCGCTGACGCCCATATCGGCCAGCGTGCCGGGCCCGAATGCCTGCGCCCAGGCCATCGGAAACCCCTTGAGCGTGCCCTTGGATTGCAGGCGGTAGACGCGCTTGGGCGGCTCGCCCATCTGGCTCCAGCGCACCGGCTGCCAGTCGATGCGCACCGTGCCCGGCACCGGGCCGCGCACGGTCACGCCGGCGGCCGAGGCCTCCACGTCCAGCTTGCCGCCCTTGCCGGTGCGCAGCGTGGCATTGACGGCACGGGCGAGTTCCAGCGTCCAGGGGCCCGGCCGGGTGCTGTCCTGCACCTGCAGCTTGAGGCTGTCGAGCGCGGCCTGCCACTGGTCCGCGCGCTGCAGTCCGCCGCTGGCCTGGGTGTCGAGCGTGAGCCGGCGCGTGCCGAGGGCGCCTTCGCCGCGCAGCGTCAATTTCGCCTGCGCGATGCTGCCGTCGACCTCGGCGCGCAGGTTGCGCAAGCGCAGGGTCTGCGCGGCCTCGATGGCCTGCGCGGCCGGCACTTGGCGCGCGCTTGCAGTTGTGGTTGCGGCTGTGCGCTTGCCAGTGGCAGTGCCTGTGCCTGTGCCTGTGCCTGTGCCTGTGCCTGTGCCTGTGCCTGTGCCTGTGCCTGTCGCGGCGGCGTTGGTGGTGGTAGCGGTCGCCCCTGCCGCCGGCAGCTTGATGTCCAGTCGCGGCGCCGAGAGGGTGGCCTGCAGCGTGGGTTCCGCGCCGCGTGCCGCCGGCTGCCGCACGTCCTGCAGCCGACGCTGGATCGCCTGCCAGCCGCCTTGCCAGCGGGCGTCGAGTTGCGCACCGCCGACCAGCACGTGGCCAGCGAACGCGTTGGCAAGCCCCGGCAATTGCTCGACCCACCGCTGCAGCGCGGTCGCGTCTTCCACCGTGGCCTTGAGCTGGGCCGCGCCCTGCGCCGGCGCCACGCGGCCCTCGACCTGCGCGCGGCCACCCGGCATGACCAGGTTGAGGTTGCCGCTGGCCGCCTGCTCGGCGATGCGCACCTGCAGCTTGCCGTCAAGCTGCGCGCGCAAGGCCTCCAGATGCAGCGAGCGCAGGTCCAGCACCTGGTCCTGCCATTGGCCTTGCGCAGCGGCATGGTCGAGGCGCAGGCCTTCGAGGCCGGCCGCTCCGGCGCCACCCTTGGCATTCAGGGCCAGGTCGAACAGCAGGGCCTCGCCCTTTTGCTCGACGGTGGCGCGGCCATCCACCGGCGCGCCGGCCAACTGGCTGTGCAGCAGGCCCGGCTGCACGTCTTGCACCGTGGCCTTGACGGTCCAGGGCGCGGGCGCGGGGCTCCAGCGGCCTTCCGCGCGGATGCGGCCACCGCCGGCATGGACCGCGGCCTCCTGGATGTCCCAGTTCGTGCCGTCGAAGCGCGCACTGGCCTCGACCCGCTCCACCGGCAGCTTGCCCTCGTCCCACGGGCCGGGCCGGGCATTGCGAATGTCGACCTTGCTCTGCCAGCCGGTGGGCCCGGCGGACGCATCGGGGCCGGCCTCCACCTGGCCGCTGAGCAACGTCGCCGGCGCCTGCGGCCACAGTTGTGCAAGGTCGACGTTCTCCAGGTCGGCCTGGGCATCGAGCACGGGCTGCGGCTGCCAGGGCGCGAGATGGGCCGTGACCTGGGCATTCATCGGCATGTCCGCATCCGCCTCGGCCGGCTTCAAGCGGGCCTCGACCGCCAGGCGCGCATCGCGTCCGGCCAGCGTGCCTTTCACGCTCGCACTCGCGAGGACGTCGATGTTGCGTTCCTTGTCCAGCGGCGCGCGCACCTTGCCTTCGAGCTCCGCCTCGATCGCCATCGGCGCCGGACCCTGTAGCCGGAGCTTGCCGCTGTAGTGCCCGTCCGCAATGTCGACCCCGTCGAGCTGCAGTTCGTGATGCTCGGCCTTGTACTGGTAGTGGCCGGCGAGCTGGCCGATGTCCAGCGCTGGCGGCCCACCCCAGTGCAGCGCGTCGATGCGGAAGGGCAGGTCGATCTCTACCGGCAGGGCCAGTTGTTCGAGCGGCTCCACCGGCTTGTCGTCCGGCGGGCCGAGGCGCTCGACGGTGACGCGTTCCGCATGCACCTCTCCGAGCTTGACCTGGCGCTTCAGCAAGGGCTGCAGGCTCCAGCCGATCGTTGCTTCGTGCACCTCGACGGCAAGCGACTCGCTTTGCCATCGCAGGAAGCCGATGTGCCCGCCCGTGCGCAGCGACCCGCTCACCTCGCGCGATTCCAGCGTCTGCCCCGGCGGCAGGTAGCGCGCGGCCCTCGACAGCGTGAAGGCGAGCGACTGGTCGGAGCCGATCCACCACCAGGCGCCGATGGCCAGCGCCAGCAGCAGCGCCACCGTGCCGCCCGTGAGCCAGGCAAGCCCGCGCAATGCGCGCCGCGTGCGCGAGCGCTTCGCGGGCGGGGCCGGCGGCGGCGGGGGAGGCGTCTCGTCTTCCATCACGCGATCAGAAGTTGAACCCCAGCCGCAGGTGGATCCGGAGCTTGTGGACGTCGACGCCATAGGCCAGGTCGATCTGCACCGGCCCCACCGGGCTCTTCCAGCGCGCACCCGCGCCCACGCCCACCTTGGGCCGCAGCGACCGGGCCTTGTCCGCCACCGAGCCGGCATCGACGAAGACCACGCTCTCCCAGTCGGTGAGCTGCCCCTTGTAGACGAAGGGGCGCTGCCATTCGATGCTGCCCACGCCCAGGTAGCGGCCCTGCACGGTCTGGCCGATGGCATTGGTCACGCCGATCTGCTGGTAGCTGTAGCCGCGCACGGTGTTGTCGCCGCCGGTCAGGAATTCCAGCGTGGTGGGGATCAGGGCCCGCTCGCTCGCCGTGACGGCGCCGGCCTCGGCGCGCAGCGCGATGCGGCTGCGCCGGGCCGCGCTGTCTGCGGTGAACTCCAGCGGGAAGATGCCGAGCCAGCGTCCGTAGCTGCGCAGGAAGGGCAGGCGTTCGCCGGTCAACGTGTAGCCTGCGCCCAGTTCGACCGCCACGCCGTAGCCGCTGGTCGGTTGCGCGTTGTTGTTGAAGTAGCGGCCGGTCCAGCCCCAATTGAGCGTCAGCGCCGAGGCCGACGGCGGCGCGCCGACACCCTTGTTCTGCGCGTTGTCGTACTGCAGGAAATAGCTGCGGTCGATGTGGTCGGTGCTGGTGCTCATGCCGCCGCGCAGGCGGGCGCTGTCGACCTCATAGTCGCCGGAGGTGTCGCGCTTGAGCTGCGCGCCGGTGAACCAGCGCCAGGCGCGTTCGCCGGGCACGTCGGTCCACTGCGTGTTGACGAGTTGCGTCTTCTGGTCGAATTGCAGCCTGGACACCGCGCGCCAGCCCAGCAGCGGCATCTGGTTGTGGGTGTGGTCGAGGCTCACGCGCGCGCCGTTGTCGGTTGTGAAGCCCACGCCCAGCACCACCTTTTGCAGCGGCGCGTCGCGCACCTGTGCGATCACCGGCACGGCTTGCGGATCGGTGCCTTCGGTGTCCAGCGTCAGGAAGACCGAATCGTAGTAGCCGCTGCTGGCCAGGCGCTGCTGCGCATCGAGCAACTGTTGCTGGTCATAGTCCTCGCCCGTGGGCAGCCGCGCGATGCGCAAGGCGTTGACGGGGCTGTAGCGATCGCTGCCGCGCACCAGCATTTGCCCGAAGCGAAAGGCCGGCCCGGATTCATAGGCCACGCGCAATTGGGCGCGGGCGGTGTCGGCGTCGATGTCGGCCCGGCTGCTCTTCACGCTGGCGGTGGGGTAGCGCTTGGCCGTCAGCGTGCGCAGGCCGCCGGTCTTGGCGTTGTCCCAGCCCTCCTGGCTGAAAGGCACGCTGGGCCGCAGCGACCATCCCGCGCGCACCGCATTGCGCTGCGCCTCGCCGGCCGCGTCTTCGGCCACCGCGCCGCTGAAGTTCACCTCCACCAGCGACACCAGCGTCGGCTCGCCCGGCACCACGGTCACCTTCACCTCGCGCGGCGCCGGCGCATCGGGCGTTTCCTTGAGCTCGAGGGTGATGGTGGGCGTGAAGTAACCCAAGGTGCCCAGCAATTCGCGGGCATTCGCCTCGGCCGCGACCATCAGGCGCGACAGTTCGGCGGCGCCGAGGTCATCGATCTGGCGGTAGCGCTGGAGTTCGAGATGGCGGATCAGGTAGTCGCGCACCCGGTCGGGCGCCTCGACCTCGAGGCTGAACGCATCGTGCGATTCCTTCTTTTCCTTGCCGGCATCCTCCTTGTCCGCACCCGCGACCGGCCGGGGCGTCGAGGCCGACTCCTCTTCCTTTTGCTTCGACAGCAGGCTACACCCTTGCAAAAAAAGAAGGGTGATCGAAAAAAGCAACGCCGGCCAGAAAGCCGGCGTTTTGAAGGGGGCCACCCTGTGCATCCGCCCGATTCTGACAGCATGCTTCGCCCGCGCGAGGCATGCGGGGGGCGATTGTTGGGGCTATCCCTTGGCGAACTTGCGCGCCACCGACCAGAGCAGGGGCGGCGTGACCATCTGCGCGACGCGCTTGAGCTTGTCGACCTTGCCCATCTTGATGAAGATCGATGAGACCTGGTCCTCGCGCGTCTTGCCGGCGTTGGGGCTGGTGTAGAAGTACGCGGCGATCGAGCGGCGCGGGCGTCCGTCGGGCGGATTCATCGGGTCCGGGTGGCCGTGGTAGCTGGCTGGGCCGTGCGGCATCAGCAGGGTGTGGCCGAACTCCGGCAGCACCTTGGTCACGCACTTGTCCTTGGTGGCGTTCCACAGTTCCAGGGACGCGCCCCATTCCGGCTGCCAGCCCTTGTTGAGGTAGGTGATGAACACCATCTCGTTCTTCAGGCCGAGGTGGCGGTGCAGGTTGAAGTCGCGATGCACCGCGAAGGTCGCGCCCGGCTTGCTTTCATGCAGGCCACCGCCGAACAGCTTGGGGTCCGACAGCAGGTAGGGCACGCCGGTCACCGCCGACAGCCACTCGGTGAACCAGCCCGAATTGACCACGTCGAAGTACAGCTGCGACGCCGGGCCCAGGTGCGCCCCCAGGGCCGTGCGGCGCGTCGATTCGTAATTGCTCTTGACGTCGATCCACTGGCTCTGGTCGAACTCCTCGGTCACCAGTTCCAGCAACCGCGGGTTGAAGAGGTTCTCGACGACCAGGTGGGGAAAGGGCTGGCCGGCCTGCAATCGCGCGCGCAGGGCCTCGATGCGGGCGGGCTCGAAGTACGCGCGGTCGACCAGTTCGGGAATGGGCAGTTGCACACCGCGGATGCTGATCGTGTCGGGCTCCCATGCCGGCATGCGGGCGTGGGGGACCAGACCAACGGCGGCAGATTCAAGCGATGAGATGTACACGGCAGTAGCGGGGGGACCCGTCATGAATTCCAGACACGCCCGGAGGCGCGGCCCTTTCTCAGCTCAATTCTTGCGAAAGTGTGAACCAGAAAGTATTAATGTAACGGGAAGTGTACGTGCCAGCCAGCGGGTAATTGGCCTATGCCGCTCGTCAAAAACGCCTGATTTGTGTAGGAATGCGCCTACTTTGAAAGTAGGCGCATGGCCTCGTCCAGCCCTTTCAGCGTAAGCGGGAACATACGATTCGATACAAGTTGCTGCATCACCGCGATGCTCTGGCGGTATTGCCAGACGCCCTGCGGCTCGGGGTTGATCCAGGCAAATTTCGGAAAGGCGTGCGTCAGGCGCTGGATCCATTCGGCGCCCGCTTCCTCGTTGTTGTACTCCACGCTGCCGCCAGGTTGCAGGATCTCGTAAGGGCTCATCGTCGCGTCGCCGACGAAGATGAGCTTGTAGTCCTTGTTGTACTTGCGCAGGATGTCCCAGGTCGCGAACTTCTCGGAAAAGCGGCGCTTGTTGTTCTTCCACATGAAGTCGTAGACGCAGTTGTGGAAGTAATAGAACTCCAGGTGCTTGAACTCGGTCTTGACCGCCGAGAACAGTTCCTCGACGCGCTGCACGTGCTCGTCCATGGTGCCGCCCACGTCCATCAGCAGCAGCACCTTGACGTTGTTGTGGCGCTCCGGCCGCATCTTGATGTCGAGGTAGCCGGCGTTGGCGGCCGTCTTGCTGATGGTTTCGTCGAGGTCCAGTTCGTCCTCGTGGCCCTCGCGGGCGAACTTGCGCAGCTTGCGCAAGGCCATCTTGATGTTGCGCGTGCCCAGTTCCTGCGAGTCGTCGTAGTCCTTGTAGGCGCGCTGGTCCCACACCTTGACCGCGCTCTTGTTCTTGCCGGCGCCGCCGATGCGGATGCCCTGCGGGTTGTAGCCGCCGTGGCCGAAGGGCGAGGTGCCGCCCGTGCCGATCCACTTGTTGCCGCCTTCGTGGCGTTCCTTCTGCTCCTCGAAGCGCTTCTTGAGCGTCTCCATGAGCTCATCCCAGCCCATCTTCTCGATCTTGGCCTTTTCCTCGGCGGTGAACTCGCGCTCCAGCGTCTTGCGCAGCCAGTCGAGCGGCACTTCCTTGGTGAAGTCGGCCAGCATCTCGACGCCCTTGAAGTAGGCGGCGAAAGCGCGGTCGAACTTGTCGTAGTGCTTCTCGTCCTTCACCAGCGTGGTGCGGCTCAGGTAGTAGAAGTCATCGAGGCTGTGGGCGCCGTCGGAGTTCGGCCCGACCACGTCGGCCTGCAGGGCCTCCAGCAGCATCATGTATTCCTTGACGGACACCGGCAGCTTGGCCGAGCGCAAGGTGTAGAAGAAGTCGATCAGCATGCTGCGTCACTCCTTGTGTGCCGAACGGGGCTTGTCCAGCAGGTAAAGCAATTGCGCCTTCACCTCGGGCCACTCGCCCGAGCGCAGGCTGTACATCACGGTATCGCGGATCGTGCCGTCGCGCCGCATGGCATGGCCGCGGATCACGCCATCCTTGCGCGCGCCCAGGCGCTCGATGGCGGCCTGCGATGCATGGTTGAAATTGTCGGTGCGCCAGCCCACCACGTTGCAGCCGAGGGTATCGAAGGCATGCGACATCATCAGCAGCTTGCAGGTGCTGTTGACGTGCGTGCGCTGGCAGCGTTTGGCGTACCACGTGTAGCCGATCTCCACGCGCTTCACGGCGGGCAGGATGTCGTGGAAGCTGGTGCTGCCGAGCACGGTGCCGGTGGCTTCGTCGGTCACGGCGAAGGCGAAGCGGTCGGCGGTCTTGAGCGCGGTCTCGATGTAGGCGCGCGTGTCCTGCGGCTCGGGCACCGATGTGATGCGCAGCTTCCACAGCTCGCCATCGGCGGCGGCGGCCTTCAGGCCTTCCTCATGGGACAGGGCGAGCGGCACGAGTGCGATGCCGCGGCTGGACAGGGTGACGGGTTCTACGAAGGCCATGCTTTTCAAGAATTCAGACGCGGGGATCGCCATACTTGCGGCGGTACCAGGCGCGCGCAAGTTGCGCGCCGCCGCCACCGCCCAGGCCGATCAGCAGGATGCCGACCAGCGTGCTGTTGCCGTAGCCTTCGCCCAGCGCATCGAAGCCCAGCGTCAGGCCGAGCCAGCGGCCGAGCAGGGCGCCCGCCAGGAACAGCGCGGCCTGCGCCACGCCGAGGATCATCAATTGGCTGGTGGGGTGCGGTTGCCCTGGCACTGCGGGCTCAGCGGTTGTGGCGTTGCATGAAGACGAGCTTTTCGAACAGGGTCACGTCCTGCTCGTTCTTCAACAGCGCGCCGACCAGCGGCGGCACGGCGACCTTGTCGTCCTTGCTTTGCAGCGCCTCGACCGGGATGTCTTCCGCGACCAGCAGCTTGAGCCAGTCGAGCAATTCGGAGGTCGAGGGCTTCTTCTTCAGGCCGGGCAGGTTGCGCACGTCGTAGAAGGTCTTCATCGCGGCCGTCAGCAGTTCCTGCTTCAGGTTGGGGAAGTGCACGTCGATGATCTGCTTCATCGTCGCGGCGTCGGGGAACTTGATGTAGTGGAAGAAGCAGCGGCGCAGGAAGGCGTCGGGCAGTTCCTTCTCGTTGTTGGACGTGATGAAGACGACCGGGCGATGCTTCGCGCGGATGAGTTCATGCGTCTCGTAGCAATAGAACTCCATGCGGTCGAGTTCGCGCAGCAGGTCGTTCGGGAACTCGATGTCGGCCTTGTCGATTTCGTCGATCAGAAGCGCGACAGGCGCATCGGCCGTGAAGGCCTGCCACAGCACGCCCTTGACGATGTAGTTGTGGATGTCCTTCACGCGCTCGTCGCCCAGTTGCGAATCGCGCAGGCGGCTCACCGCGTCGTATTCGTAGAGGCCCTGCTGGGCCTTGGTGGTCGACTTGATGTGCCACTGCAAGAGCGGCAGCTCGAGTGCGGCGGCCACTTCCTCGGCCAGCATGGTCTTGCCGGTGCCGGGTTCGCCCTTGACCAGCAGCGGGCGCTTGAGCGTGATGGAGGCATTGACCGCAAGCATCAGGTCTTGCGTGGCGACGTAGTTGTCAGAGCCCTGGAATTTCATTGGATCGGTGGAGCTGTGGGTGAAAAGGGAACACATTCGATCTGCGATGCGCTGCATTCGGTGCCTGGCGCCGGGGCTGCAATGCGCCCTGCATATAATCAAATGTTGATCTGAAATCTGATTTCTCCACGAGATTGTGCGCGCAAAATGAACAAGTTGTTGACCACGATGTTTGCCCTCGCTGTCGCTTGCGTGACGGTCTCGGCCAATGCCCAGAAGGTGACGGGCAATGCCGAAAACGGGGGCAAGAAGACGGCCATGTGTGTGGGTTGCCACGGCATCATCGGCTATCAGGCCAGCTTCCCCGAGATCTACAAGGTGCCCAAGATCGCGGGCCAGAGCGCCACCTACATCGTGGCGGCCCTCAATGCCTACAAGGCCGGCGACCGCAAGCATCCGACCATGCGCGCCATCGCGGACACGCTGACCGACCAGGACATGGCGGACCTCGGTGCCTACTACTCGACGCTCGGCATGGCCCAGGGCGATGCGGCGCCGCCCACCGCCCCGCCGCCCAATGACACGGTCGCGGCCCTGATCTCGCGCGACAAGGACAACAACTGCACCAAGTGCCACGGCGCCAACTTCAACACGCCGAACGACGGCACCGTGCCCAAGCTGGCCGGCCAGCATGCCGACTACCTGCTGGTGGCGCTCAAGTCGTACAAGGCGCACACGCCGATGATCGGCCGCTCCAACGCGATCATGGGCGGGCAGGCGAAGAACTTCACGAATGCCGAACTGAAGCAACTGGCCAGCTACATCAGCGCGGTGCCGGGTGAGCTCAAGACGGTGCCTGAGTCGATGATTCACAAGGCGAAGTAAGTCCTCCAGGCGTTTGCTTTACGAATGCGGGCTTTTTGCTGTCTGAATGTGGGCGACCGGCTTGAAGGTGTGAAGATTTCGTAGCGAGGGCGCCGAGGTCGGGTCGAGGAGCGGAACCGCACTCTCGTGCGGTGAGCACCGCAGGCCCGAGATCGGTGGCCGCAGTAGAAAGATTCGCGCCTTCAAACGTCGAAGAAAACCGTCTCTTTGGCGCCCTGCATGTGGATGTCGAAGCGATACACAACGGCGCCGCCTTGCTCGTGCCGCTGCGCGACGAGCGTGTTGCGGCGCGCCTCGGGCACGCTTTGCAGCACGGCATCCTTCGCATTGGCCTCGGCCTCGTCGCTGAAGTAGATGCGCGTGAAGGCGTGCAGCAGCATGCCGCGCATCGTGATGATGGCGTTGATGTGCGGCGCTTCGCCAGGCGCTTCAGGGCCCGGCTTCACGGTGTGGAACACGAAGCGCTTGTGCGCATCGGTGCCGGTGCCGCAACGGCCGAAGGCCCGGAAGCCGATCTCGTTCGCTTCCTCCACGGTCTGCGGATAGCGGCCTTCGCCATCGGGTTGGCTGATCTCGACCAGCGCGTCGAAGATCGGGATGCCGTCGCCGTCGATCACGCGGCCTTCCAGGCGGATGCGCTCCCCGCTCGCGTTGTCGAGTGCCACCGTGGCATCGAAGGGCTGGTCGAAGTCGTAGCCGTACTGGGTGGCGGTGAGGCCGTAGGCGAAGTAGGGGCCGACGGTCTGCGAAGGGGTCTGGCCGAAGTTGGTTTCGAGTGCGCTCATCATGGCGTGGGTCTCCTTGTATTCAGTTCAACGGTTCTCGAAGGGCGTCTCGTCGGCGCCGCGCAGCACGATGTCGAAGATGTAGCCGAGGGCGTAGTCGGGTTCGGTGATGTCGAGGCTGAAGTCGGCCACGAGGCGGTTGCGGTACTTGGCCGGTGTGCCGGTGACCATCGGGTCGTACTGCATCAGCGGATCACCGGGGAAGTACATCTGCGTGACCAGGCGGCTCGCGAAGTGCTCGCCGAACAGCGACAGGTGGATGTGCTGCGGGCGCCAGGCGTTGGGATGGTTGCCCCAGGGATAGGCGCCGGGCTTGATGGTGAGGAAGCGGTAGCGGCCTTCGTCATCGGTCATGCAGCGGCCGGCGCCGAGGAAGTTGGGGTCCAGCGGCGCGTCGTGCTGGTCGACCTTGTGCACGTAGCGGCCGGCGGCATTGGCCTGCCAGATCTCGACCAGCGTGTTGCGGATGGGGCGCTTGCGCTCGTCCATCACCTGGCCGGTGAGGATCATGCGTTCACCGAGCGGCTCGCCGTTGCGGCGGGCGTTGCGGGTGAGGTCGTTGTCGAATTCGCCGATGCTGCTGTGGCCGTAGACCGGTTGCTGCAATTCGCCGATGGAGGCCTTGAGCGGGATCAGCGGCTGCGTCGGGCCGCGCTTCACGGTCGACTTGTAGCCGGGGTAGATGTAGGAGGGATGGCTTTCGAAGTCGCGCGGTGCGATGGTCTTGGCGGGCGTCTTGGTGCGGTCCAGCATGGGGTGTGTCTCCGGGGGAAGGGTCTCGTGAGGAGCCCTGACTTTAGAGGGCGGTATGGTTGATGTAAATTGAACAATCGAGGTTTTTCAATAAGCATTGGTTATGAAACAGAAGGCACTGCCCGCCCTGGCGTTTTCGCGCAACGTGCAGTTGCGGCACCTGCGCTGCTTCGTCGCGATCGCGCAGGAGCGGCACCTGGCGCGGGCGGCGGAACGCCTGGCCGTGAGCCAGCCGGCCATTTCCAAGACGCTGACCGAACTGGAAGAACTGGCTGGCGCACGACTGGTCGAGCGCAGCAGCGCGGGTCGGCGTGGCGTGCAAGGCCTGACGCCCATCGGCGAGCAACTTCTGGCGCATGCGCTCCGGGTGCTGGAGGCCGTGGATGCCGGCGCCCAGGCCATCGCGCCAGCGGCGGGCGCGCGGTTGGAACGCCTGCGCATTGGTGCGCTGCCAAGCGTCGCCCCGGCACTGCTGCCGCAGGCGCTGGCAAAGCTACGCGCGCACTGGCCCGCATTGCAGGTGATGGTCAAGAGCGCGACCAATGCGGTGCTGCTCGACGAACTGCGTGCGGGTGAACTCGACCTCGTTGCGGGGCGCATCAGCGATCCGCATCTCATGACGGGGTTGAGCTTCGAGTTGCTTTACACGGAGCCGCTGGTGTTCGCGGTGCGCAAGGGCCACCCGCTGGCGCGGCGGGTGGGTTCGGTGCAGGCGGTGCTGGGTTTTCCGCTCGTGATCTACGGCCAGGGCACGATTCCGCGCCACAACACGGAGAGTTTCTTCAGTTCACGCGGCCTCGCCGTGCCGCCCGATGCGCTGCAGACCTTGGACCTGATGGTGGCCCGCGCATTGGTCGCGGCTTCCGATGCCGTATGGGTCACGCCGCTGGGCGCGGCGCGGGATGACTTCCAGGCCGGCACGCTGATGAAGCTTCGCATCGACACGCCGGGAACGGAGGAGCCGGTCGGGCTGCTGATGCGCAGCGAGGCATCGAGTTCGGCGGCCTGTTCCGCCATGGTGGGCCTGCTGCGCGAGGCCGCGCGGCAAGGCCAGCCGAAGACCGCTCGGCCAGCCCGCCCCGTGAAGGCGGGTGCTGCACGCAAGCAATCAGCAAGCTGATTCTGCGCGACGTGCACGTCCGCGGGCCCTCACCTCGGCAAGGCGATCTCGAGCGGCAGTGAGTCGTTGGCGATCAACCGCCGAGCGCGCCGTCGCCGATCAATGCTTGGTCGCGGGGGGCGCTTCCGTGTGCGCCACGCAGCGCCAGCCGTCCTTGGCCTTGACCCAGGTCGACGTGTCGATCATGTCCGTCGTGGTGCTCTTTGCCGGCTTGTCGCGGCTGGAGACGGCCTGCTTCACCCGGTAGCTCAGGATGGCGGTCGTGTCGTTCGGATGGAAGACTTCGACATCGGTGAGTTCGAAGGCGGTCACCACCATCGTGCCTTGCTCCGCCATCTTCCGATAGCCGGCATGGTCGAACTGGATGGTGCCGTGCGGACTGACCATGAGTGCGTGGTCGTCGAGCAGCGCCAGCGCGGCGTCGGTGTCCTTGTCAACCATCGACTGCCAGAACTTCGTCTCCAGGTCGATGAGGGTCTTGTCGAGTGTCGGCATTGCAGATGCTCCATTCGCAAATGCCCAATGATTCCGCCGCATGGGCGACTGGCGATCGGACGAAGTGCTTACGCTCGGTAGAACCGCGCCTACACGGCGCTGGCGCCCGGCGCGGCAGGCCGGCCGCGCGAACACCGTGGCGCGCAGCGCAGGCCTCAGGCCGGCACCGCGACCTTGAAGAAGCCTCGCAGCGCCTGCGCCATCTCCCCGCGCACCTGCTCGCCCGAGACCACCACGTCGACCATCGTCAGCGAAGTGTGGGTATGGCCGCGCGCAGTGATCCAGCGGGCTGGCGTGCCGGCGGCGGCCAGCGCCTTGGCATAGGCAATGCCCTCGTCGCGCAGCGGATCGAACTCGCAGGCGACGACCAGCGCGGGCGGCAGGTTCGACAGGTCGGTGGCACGCAGCGGCGATGCCTTGGGGTTCGGGCGATCGGCTGGGTCGGCGTAATAGTCCCAGAACCACTTCATCACGGAAGCGGTCAGCACGTAGCCTTCCGCGTTCTCGACGTAGGACGGCGTGGTCATGTCGCAGTCGGTCACCGGCGTCAGCAGCAGTTGGCCCAGGATCTCCGGGCCACCGTGGTCGCGCACCTGCTGGCAGGTCACCGCCGCGACGTTGGCGCCGGCGCTCCATCCTGCGATCGCCAACGGGCCGGGGATGCCGCCCAACTCGGCGGCGTGCTCGGCAACCCAGCGCACGGCGGCCAAGCCATCGTCGGCCGCGGCGGGGAAGCGCGCCTCTGGCGCATGGCGGTAGTTCACCGAGACGATCAGCGTGTCGGAGCGCTGGCACAGGTCGCGGCACAAGGGGTCGTCGGAATCGTGGGTGCCGAGCACCCAGCCGCCGCCATGGAAGTAGACGACCACCGGATGCGGGCCCGGCGTGTTCGGACGGTACAGGCGGTACTGCAGCGGGCCGGCCGCTCCTGGCAAGGTGCCATCGGCGATCTCGCCGATCGAAGGGCCGGGCGGGCGCGCCGCCGACAACTGCTCCAGCAAGGCGCGCGCGTGCTCGGCAGGCATGGAGTCGAAAGTGGGCAGCTTCAGGTCCGCCATCATCTGCAGCACCATCGCCACGTCGGGTTGCAGGCGTCGGACCACGCCGTCCGTGCAGCGCGTGACCTGCGGGCCACTGCGCTTGAAGCCCAGGTAATCGCGCGCCACCGCCTCGTCGCAGGCTCCGCGGTACGCATCGACGCCGCCCACATAGGGCAGGAAGCCGCGCGGCTTGCCCGGCACGTTGGCACCCATGTACCAGGAATCGGCGGTCGGGTAGAGCGTGATGTTGGCGCAGTCTTCGACGTGCTGGACCCAGCCGGCCTCGGCGGCCTCGGTGGGCTCGATGGTGGTCATGCCGTCCGCGCGCAGGCGGGCCAGGCAGTCGCCGATCCAGTCGACGTGCTGCTCGATCGAGACCATCATGTTCGACAGCACCGACGGGCTGCCCGGCCCGGTGATGGTGAACAGGTTGGGAAAGCCCGCGGTCATCAGGCCGAGGTAGGTCCGCGGGCCGTTCGCCCATTTGCGCTTGAGCGTGAGGCCGTCGCGGCCCTCGATGTCCACCGAGACGATGGCACCGGTCATGGCGTCGAAGCCGGTGGCATAGACGATCGCGTCGAATTTCATCGATTCGTCGGCGAGGTCGATGCCGGTCTCGGTGATGGACTGGATGGGGTTGCGGCGCAGGTCGACCAACCGTACATGGGGCAGGTTGAAGGTGGCGTAATAGCCGGTGTCGAGGCACGGGCGCTTGGTGCCGAAGGGATGGTCGCTGGGGCACAGCAGGTCGGCGATCTTCGGGTCCTCGACGACGGCGCGGATCTTCTCGTGCACCAGGCCGGCCACGATGGCATTGGCATCGCGGAACAGGATCTGGTCGGCGAACACGCTCAGGATCGGGATCAACTCGCCCGATTGCCAGGCGGCCTCGAAGCGTTCGCGGTGCACCTCGGGCGGGCTGTAGCGGCCGTAGATCTGGGTGGGCTCGTTGGGCACGCCGGCGCGCGACCACTTGGCTTCATGGCGATAGGCCTCGCGGTCGGCCTGCAGCGGTGCGAGCCGCTCGGGCCGAACGGGGCCGTTGCCGGCCGGGATCGAGAAGTTGGGCGTGCGCTGGAACACGGTCAACTGGCTCGCCTGCTTGGCGATGTGCGGGATCGACTGGATGCCCGAGGAGCCTGTGCCGATCACGGCGACCCGCTGGCCTGTGAAGTCCACGCCTTCGTGTGGCCAGCGGCCGGTGAAGTAGGCCGGTCCCTTGAACCGTCCTGCGCCCGGGATGTCGGGCGTCTTGGGCGAGGACAGGCAGCCGCTCGCCATCACATAGAACTGGCAGCTGATGTCCTGGCCGGTGTCGACGCGCAGGCGCCAGCGGGCGGCGGCCTCGTCCCAGCGGGCGGCGACCACGCGGGTGTTGAAGTCGATGTCGCGCCGCAGGTCGTAGCGCTCGGCCACGAACTGGGCATAGCGCAGGATCTCAGGCTGGGTGGCGTACTTCTCCGACCAGGTCCAGGCCTTTTCCAGTTCGGGGTCGAAGCTGTAGGTGTAGTCGGTGGTCGGGATGTCGCAGCGTGCGCCGGGGTAGCGGTTCCAGTACCAGGTGCCGCCGACGTCGCCGGCCGCCTCGAGCACGCGCGCGGAGAAGCCCATTTGCCGCAACTTGTGCAGCATGTAGAGGCCGGAGAATCCGGCACCCACCACCACCACGTCGACATCGAGGCGGGCGCTGCCGGCGCCGGTCGTCGTGTCGTAGGTCCTTGTCTCCACCATGGCGATACCTCCAGATTGGGGTGCTTGCGGTCAGGGGTGAATTTTTCAGCTTACAGCCTGCGGGCGCCGCGCGCCATGTGCGTTCGTCACTTGCTTTCCAGCGCCATTGGGGTTGCGGGTCAGGACCTGCGCGGGAAGCACCCGGTTGGAATGGCCGGTCCCTCGGCGGCACAATCAATACAAATTTGCTCAATCCCAGGAGAAGTCAGCCCATGGATGCAGTTCAGGAATGCGATGTGCTCGTTGTCGGCGGAGGCCCTGCCGGTTCGACGATTGCCGCACTTCTCGCGCGCGAAGGGCGCAGCGTGGTCCTGCTCGAGAAGGAACACCACCCCCGCTTCCACATCGGTGAATCGCTGCTGCCCGGCAACGTGGAACTGTTCGACAAGCTGGGCGTGCGCGACCAGGTCGAGAAGATCGGCATGCCGAAGTTCGGCATCGAGTTCGTACCGCCGGACCTCGACTACTGCAGCTACGTCGATTTCTCCGAGGGCTGGGACCCGACCAAGGACTCGGCCTGGCAGGTGCGCCGCTCCGAGCTGGACGAGTTGCTGTTCCGCAATGCCGCAAAGGTCGGTGCGGTGGCCATGGAAGGCGCGCGGGTGCGCGAGATTGATTTCGACAGCACCGGCGCCACCGTGCAGGCGGACCTCGATGACGGTGCGCGCCGCACCTGGCGCGCTCGCTTCGTCGTCGATGCCAGCGGCCGCGACACGGTGCTGGCCAACAAGTTCAAGTGCAAGCAGAAGAACCCGAAGCACAACAGCACCGCCTTGTTCGGGCACTTCCGCAACGCGCGGCGGCTGGAGGGCAAGCGCGAAGGCAACATCAGCATCTGCTGGTTCGAGCACGGTTGGTTCTGGTTCATCCCGCTGGCGGACGGCACGACCAGCGTCGGCGCCGTGTGCTGGGCCTACTACCTGAAGGCGCGCGACAAGCCGTTGAAGGAGTACTTCTTCGACACCATCGCGATGTGCCCGGAACTCCACGACCGCCTGAAGGATGCGACGCTGGTCGACGACAAGGTCCATGCCACCGGCAACTTCGCCTACTCCAGCACGCATGCCACCGGCGAGCGCTACCTGATGCTGGGCGATGCGTACACCTTCATCGACCCGATGTTCTCGTCCGGCGTGTTCCTGGCGATGCAGAGCGCCTTCGATGGCGCGAAGCTGGTGCAGACCGCGCTGGACCGGCCGGCCGAACTGCCGGCGGCACGCGAGGCCCTGGAGACGCGCATGCGCGTGGGGCCGCGCGACTATTCATGGTTCATCTACCGCGTCACGAACCCGACGATCCGCGACATGTTCATGCACCCGCAGAACATCTTCAACGTGAAGCAGGGGCTGATGTCGCTGCTGGCGGCGGACATCCACCAGGGCTGGTACTACCGCCGCTCGCTGTGGATGTTCAAGGTGGTGTACTACTTCGTCTCGATGCTCAACTGGCGCCGTACCTATGAGGGGTGGAAGCGGCATCGCTTCAACATCCGGGACATGGGGATGTTGCGGGGCGAGACCATACAGAAGTAGGCGCACCGCCGCAACGTCTTCGGCGCCCGGGCGGCCGCTCTTGCGGGCCGTCCAAGCCTGCGCAGGCAGGCTTTTGAGTCGCGGCCCTCAGCCCCTCAAGGGGGCGCACCCAGCGGCCCGGCAAAGCCGGTTCCGCGGGAGCTCCCGAACAGAGCGACGGCGCTTATTGGGCCTACGCGGGCTTGACGGCGGTGTACTCGGAAAAGATCCCGACTTCCTTGTGCCGCTTCACGTCCGCGAAGCCGGCTGCCTGCAGCGCCGCCACGACCTGCGCCGGTGCGATGCAGGCTTCGATGGTGTCCCAGTAGTAGCGCCACAGCTCGGAGGTGCCGCGCTCGCGCGCGACGACGCGGGCGATGACCGGCACCAGCGTGCGCATGTAGGCCTTGAGCAAGGCATTGCCGAAGCTGCTCTCGGCGCGGCTGATTTCCAGGATGACGAGGCGCCCGCCCGGGCGCAGCACCCGATGGAACTCGGCAAAGGTCTGGCCGACGTCGGACACATGGCGCAGCGCATAGCCCATGCTGAGGAAGTCGGCCGAGTTGTCTTCGCAGGGCAGTTGCTCGGCCCGGCCGACCTTGAGCTGCACACCGGGCAGGCTGACCTGGCCCAGCATGCCGGGACTCGGGTCGACGCCGACGAGGCTGCCGGTCGAGCCGATGATCGACAGCGCCTCGCGCGCCACCAGGCCCGTGCCGATGCCGACATCCACGACCTTGTCGCCCGCACGCAGGCCCGCGCGTTGCAGCGCCATGCGGCGATAGCGCGGGCCGGTGCCCAGGGCCAGCACGCGCTCGATGCGGTCATAGTCGCTGGCCGTCTCGTCGAAGATGCGGCGCAGGTAGCGCTGGTGATCGGCTTCGTCGCGGTAGTACTCGGGCAGGGGGGTGTGAGGTGACTGCACGGCGTCTCTGGTTGTGGTTCTTGTGGTGTCGTTCATGGCCCATCATAGGCACACGAACGGGGTCCTCAGTCCTGTGTGGCGCGCCGCTGCACGCAGGCGATGTAGGCCTCGCCATCCGGCGGCCGGCCCGCGCGCTGCGCCTCCCACATCATGCGGCCCAGGCATTCCATCGCTTCATGGTGCGCTTCGAGCAATGAGTCGCGCCGCGCGGCCAGCAGTTCGACCGCCTGGCGGATGCCGCGCGGCTGATCGATGGAGCACTGCTCGCTGATCGACAGGTGCATCGACAGGTGCAGGAAGGGGTTCTCGCGGCCGTCCTTGCCGTCGTAGACGCGCGTGACTGCCGCGTCGGCATCGGCCAGGTCGGCGTGGTATTCGGGATGCTGGTCGATCCAGCCAGCGGCGATGGTTTCGAGCGCCTCCAGCGGCTGGCCCTGGCGGCTCTTGGCGTAGACGCCGCAGAAGAAGCGGCGTACGTCTTCGGGAGATGGATTGAACATGCGCGCAGCGTATCACCGGGACGCATCGCGGCGGGTTTCACCCATAATCCGCACTGTCGTCCGAGCAGGACGTTAGCGCAACCATCGGAGCTCCCTTCTTGACCCAGCGGAACCAGTCCGGACGAGCCTCGCGACGCGGCAGCGGCGGCATCACGCTGAGCGACGTATCCAAGCTGGCGGGCGTGTCGGCCATCACCGTCTCGCGCGCGCTGAACACGCCGGAACTCGTGACGCCGGAGACGCGCGAGAAGGTGCGCCTCGCGGTCGAACGCACCGGTTACGTGCCGAACCTGCTGGCTGGCGGCCTGGCCTCGAATCGCAGCCGACTCGTGGCTGCGCTGGTGCCGACGATTGCCGGGCCGGTGTTCCTCGAGACCATCCAGGCGCTGACCGAGGCGCTGGCAGACAAGGGCTACCAACTCATGCTCGGCCAGGGCGGCTACAACAACGCGCGCGACGATGCGCTGATCGACGCCATCGTCGGGCGGCGGCCGGACGGCATCGTGCTGACCGGGATCATGCGCTCCGCCGATGGGCGGCGGCGGCTGCTGGCTTCGGGCATTCCGGTGGTGGAGACCTGGGATCTGACGCCCACGCCGATCGACATGCTGGTCGGCTTCTCGCACGAGAGGGCCGGCGCGGCGACGGCGCAATGCCTGCATCGCAAGGGCTACCGGAAGCCGGTGATCGTCACGGGTGACGACCAGCGCGCGAACTTGCGGCGCCAGGGCTTCGAGCAAGCCTGGAAGGGGCTGGGCGGCGATGCGGTACCCGTGCGCGAGGTGCCGGCGCCGACCACGCTGGGCAGCGGGCGCGAGGCCTTGTCCGCGCTGCTGGCGGCGGGCGCGGACATCGACGCGGTGGCGTGCAGTTCCGACGTGCTGGCGCATGGCGTGATCACCGAGGCGCAGGCGCGCGGCATGCGGGTGCCGGGCGACATGGGCGTGATCGGCTTCGGCGACCTGGGCTTTGCGCAGCACGCCCATCCGGCGATCACGACGGTGCGCATCGACGGCACCGGCATCGGGCGGCAGGCGGCACGATTCATCGTCGATCGCGCCGAGGGCCTCGAGGTGGCGGAGAAGGTCGTGGATCTCGGCTTCTCGCTGATCGAGCGGGAGAGCGCTTGACGCACTTCCAGGCTGCGACGCAGCTTCGACCCTGAATTTCCCGGTTGACGTCAACCAACGGACCTGCTTATGATTGAATGACAGCGCTAACATTCAATGCGCAATTCGAGACAAGCCCATGACCACCACCCCACGCAAGAAGCCCGAAGACCTCCGCTCGCACCGCTGGTACGGCGTGAAAGACCTGCGCAGCTTTGGCCACCGCTCGCGCACGGCGCAGATGGGCCTGAGCCGCGACGATTACCTGGGCAAGCCGGTCATCGCGATCCTCAACACCTGGAGCGACATGAACTCCTGCCACACGCACTTCAAGCAGCGCGTGGAAGAGGTCAAGCGCGGTGTCTGGCAGGCGGGCGGCTTCCCGGTCGAGATTCCCACGCTGAGCCTGGGCGAGGCCTTCCAGAAGCCGACCACCATGCTCTACCGCAACATGCTCGCGATGGAGGCGGAAGAACTGCTGCGCTCCTACCCGGCCGACGGCTGCGTGCTCATGGGCGGCTGCGACAAGACCACGCCCGGCCTCGTCATGGGCGCGCTGGCCATGAACCTGCCGACCATCTTCGTGCCCGCCGGTCCGATGCTGCGCGGCGACTACAAGGGCACCTTCCTCGGCTCCGGCTCCGACACCTGGAAGTACTGGGCCGAGCTGCGCGCCGGCAACATCACGGAAGACGACTGGCAGGATGTGGAAGACGGCATCGCACGTTCGCCCGGCACCTGCATGACCATGGGCACGGCCAGCACCATGACCAGCGCCGCCGAAGTGCTCGGCCTGACGCTGCCGGGCGCGTCGTCCATCCCCGCGCCCGACTCGCGCCACGCGATGATGGCCACGCACACGGGCAAGCGCATCGTCGAGATGGTGTGGGAAGACCTGAAGCCGCTGGACTTCCTCACACCGGCATCCTTCGACAACGCCGTGACAGCCGTGCTCGGCCTGGGTGGCTCGACGAATGCCATCGTCCACCTGATCGCGATGGCGCGCCGCGCCAGCGTGCCGCTCGACCTGGCCCGCTTCGACGAACTCGCGCGCAGCACGCCGGTCATCGCCAACCTGCGGCCCGGCGGCAAGTACCTCATGGAGGACTTCTACTACGCGGGCGGCCTGCGTGCCTTCCTGAAGGAGATGGGCAGCCTCATCGACGGCAGCCAGATGACCTGCAACGGCAAGACCCTCGGCGAGAACATCGCGGGCGCCGAGGTCTACAACGCCGACGTGATCCGGCCGCGCAAGGAAGCATTGCTGGAAAGCGGCGGCCTCGCCGTGCTGCGCGGCAACCTCGCACCCGACGGCGCCGTCATCAAGCCGGCCGCGATGGAACAGCACCTGCGCCGCCACACCGGCCCCGCGGTCGTCTTC
This sequence comes from Variovorax robiniae, assembly GCF_037889955.1. Classification (NCBI taxonomy): domain Bacteria; kingdom Pseudomonadati; phylum Pseudomonadota; class Betaproteobacteria; order Burkholderiales; family Comamonadaceae; genus Variovorax; species Variovorax robiniae. The sequence goes on along the minus strand of NZ_JBBKZS010000005.1, from coordinate 220,010 downwards.
AAGAACTACGACGACCTGTCCGCACGCATCGACTCGCCCGATTTGCAAGTGACCAAGGACAGCGTGATCGTGCTGCAAAGCGCCGGCCCGCAAGGCGCGCCCGGCATGCCCGAATGGGGCCAGTTGCCGATCCCGCAGAAGCTGCTGAAGGAGGGCGTGCGCGACATGGTCCGCATCAGCGACGCGCGCATGAGCGGCACCAGCTACGGCGCCTGCGTGCTGCACGTCACGCCCGAGTCGCACGTTGGCGGCCCGCTGGCACTGGTGCGCGACGGCGACCTGGTCACGCTCGACGTCGACGCGCGCCGCATCGACATGAACGTCAGCGACGAAGAGCTTGCGAAGCGCCGCGCCGAATGGCAGAAGCCCATCCCCAAGTTCGGTCGCGGCTACGGCGTGATGTTCCTCAAGCACGTGCAGCAGGCCGACACCGGCTGCGACTTCGACTTCCTCGCGCCGGACTACGCACAGGTCGACGGCAAGGGCGAGCCGGAAATCCACTGAATCCAACCATCCAGAAGGACTTGAACAGCATGGAGACAAAACACATGGCGCGCCCGAGAACAGGCACCGCGTTCGGCCGGCTTGCGGCACGGATCGCACTCGCAGCATTGCCTTTCGCGCCCCTCGCCGCCAGCGCGCAGATACCTGAAGGCTGGCCTTCGCGGCCCGTCACTTTCGTCGTGCCTTTCGCGCCCGGCGGTGGCACCGACATCGCGGCACGGCTGCTGTCCGTGCGGCTCGGCAAGAAGTGGGGCCAGTCGGTGGTGGTCGACAACCGCACCGGCGCAGGCGGCATCGTCGGCATGGACGCGGTGGCCAAGGCCAAGCCCGATGGCTATACCTTCCTCATCGGCAACGTGGGCACGCAATCGATCAACCCGTCGCTCTACAAGATGCAGTACGACCCCGACAAGGCCTTCGCGCCGGTGTCGCTGTTCGCGGACCTGCCCTTTGCCTTCGTCATCAATCCCTCCGTGCCCGCGAAGACGCCGAAGGAATTGATCGCACTGGCCAAGGCCACGCCGGACAAGTACACCTTCGCGAGTTCGGGCAGCGGCGGCTCGCCGCACCTCACGGCCGAAACCTTCCAGCAGGCCGCGGGCATCAAGCTCGTGCACGTGCCGTACAAGGGCGGTGGACCGGCCATGGCCGACCTGATGGCCGGGCATGTCGACATGCTGTTCGCCTCCATCCTCGAAACCTCCGGCTACGTGAAGACCGGCAAGCTGCGCGCCCTGGCCGTGACCAGCGCGCAGCGCTCGCCCGCGATGCCCGACGTGCCCACGCTCGCCGAACTGGGCGTGCCCAATGCCGAGTCAGGCTCATGGGTCGCGCTGCTCGCGCCCGCCGGCACGCCGCCGGCGCTGATCGACAAGATCGCTGCCGACATCAAGGAAGTGGTCGCCTCCGAAGACATGCGCCAGGCGCTCATCGCACAAGGCGCCACGCCGCGCGGCACCACGCCGGCGGAATTGCAGAAGACCATCGAGGCCGACAAGGCGCGCTATGGACAAGTGATCAAGGCGCGCGGCGTGCGCGTGGAGTGAGACAACAACATGAACGACTTCAATCCGCAACGCCGCACCCTGCTGCAAGCCGGCGCCGCGATGGTGCTGGGCACACCGCTGCTGGCCGCGGCGCAATCCGCTGAAGCGAACTGGCCCACGCGCGCCATCACCTACGTCGTGCCTTTCACGCCGGGCGGGTCCACCGACGTGATCGGCCGTGTCATCGCGCAGAAGCTCGGCGAAGCGCTGGGCCAGCCGGTGATCGTCGACAACAAGCCTGGCGCGGCCGGTGCGGTGGGCGCGGCCTTCGTTGCCAAGGCCAAGCCCGATGGCTACACGCTCTTCGGCGGCACCATCAGCACGCATGCCATCAACGCCAGCCTCTACAAGAACCTGCCGTACGACCCGGTGAAGGACTTCGATCCGATCTCGCTCGTCGCCTTCCTGCCGAACGTGCTGATCGTCGACCCGAATCTCGGCGTGAACTCGGTGGCGGATCTGATCGCGCTGTTGAAGAAGGACCCGGCCAAGCGCACCTTCGCCTCGTCGGGGGCGGGCACGTCGACCCATCTGGCCGGTGAGCTGTTCGGTGACCTGATCGGCGTGAAGCTCACGCACATCCCGTACAAGGGCACGCCGCCGGCGATGCTCGACGTGTCGTCGGGGCAGGTTACTTTCATGTTCGACCAGGTCACCGCTGCGCTGCCGCTGGTCAAGGCCGGCAAGCTCAAGCTGCTGGCCGTGACCACCGCCAAGCGCATGGCGCTGCAACCTGATCTGCCCACGATGCAGGAGGCCGGCGTGAAAGGCTTCGAGATGGCCTCGTGGCAGGCCGTCTACGCGCCCAAGGGATTGCCAGCGCCCATCGCGCAACGCCTGTCCAGCGAGATCACCAAGATCCTCCAGATGCCCGATGTGAAGGACAAGCTCACCAACCAGCTCGGCATGGACGTAGTGGCCGGCTCGCCTGCGCAGCTCGCGGGGCTGATGCAGAAGGAAATTCCGCGCTGGGGCGAACTGGTGACGAAATCCGGCGCGAAACCCGACTGATCCAACCAACGAACACCCTGATGACCGACACCCAAACCCTCTCCACCGAAGCGCGAGAACTGCTGCGCCACGTCAGCGTCGCGACGCTCTGCACGCAACTCTTCAAGCGCGGCTTTCGCAATGTCTACCTGCAAGGCGTCGGCCGGCTCACCCGGCCCAGCGGCGGCAACCTGGTCGGCCCGGCCTTCACGATGCGCAACATCCCCGCGCGTGAAGACCTCGACCAGATCAGCGCCTTCGACGACCCCAATCACCCGCAACGCAAGGGCATCGAGAGCGTGCCCGAAGGCCATGTGCTGGTCATCGATTGCCGCGGCGAGAAGCGCGTCGCATCCGGTGGCCAGATCCTCACGACGCGGCTCAAGGTCCGCGGCGCGGCGGGCCTCGTCTCCGATGGCCCGGTGCGTGACAGCGGCCCGATCTCGCAGATGGATTTCCCCGTGTATTGCGCCGGCGGCAGCGCGCCCTTGAACCTGATCCATCACCATGCGATCGACCTCAACGTGCCGATCGGCTGCGGCGGCGTCGCGGTGTATCCGGGCGACGTGATCGTGGGCGACGACGAAGGCGTGGTGGTGGTCCCGCAGCACCTGGCCGAAGAGGTGGCCCGCGACGCGACCGAGCAGGAAAAGATGGAGGCCTTCGTGCTTGAGCGCATCGAGGGCGGGGCCAAGCTGGCCGGCACCTATCCCCCCAACGCGGACACCAAGGCCGCCTTCGAAACCTGGCGCAAGGCCAAGGGCATCTGACCCACGCATCGAGGAGCACCACCATGCAACGCAGAACATTCGTCGCTTCGGCGGCAGGCCTTGCCCTTGCCCACGCCATGCCCGCGATGGCGCAAGGCGCGTTTCCTTCGAAGGGCATCACCATCGTCGTGCCCGCCTCGCCGGGCGGCGCCATCGACCTGGCCGCCCGTCTCATCGGACAGAAGCTTACCGAGGCCTGGAGCCAGCCCGTGGTCATCGACAACCGCGCAGGCGCTACCGGCATCATCGGTACCGACCTCGTCGCCAAGAGCCCGCCAGACGGCCACATGCTGGCCCTGGTCGCCAGCAGCCATGCGATCAACCCGAGCATGGTCAAGAAGCTGCCCTTCGATACGGTCAAGAGCTTCGAGCCGGTGGTGCTCACGCACGTCGTGCCGCTGGTGCTGATCGTGTCGCCGGAACTGCCGGTGAAGTCGGTGAAGGAGCTCATTGCCTACGGCAAGGCCAACCCCGGCAAGCTGTCCTTCGCGTCCAGCGGCACCGGCGGCGCGCCGCATTTCTCGGGCGAACTGTTCAAGTCGATGACGGGCCTGGACATGGCGCACATTCCGTACAAGGGCAGCACGCTGGCGCACCCCGACCTCATCAGCGGGCGCACCTCGTTGATGTTCGACACCGTGGCCGCGGCCAACGTGCAGATCAAGGCTGGGCGCCTGCGCGCATTGGCCGTGACGACCGCCAAGCGCTCGTCGGTGCTGCCTGATGTGCCGACGATGCAGGAGGCCGGCGTCGCCGGCTACGAGACCAGTACGTGGGGCGGCCTGCTCGCGCCGGCCGGCACGCCGAAAGCCACGGTCACCAAACTCAACGCCGAGGTCAACCGCATCCTCGCCTTGCCCGACGTGCGCAAGACCTTGCAGGACAACGGCATCGAACCCGGTGGCGGCACGCCGCAGCAGTTCGGCGACTTCATCGGCACCGAGATGGTCAAGTGGGCCAAGGTCGCCAAGGACGCCGGCATCCTGCCCGAATGAAAACCGAAGCAGAGAAACCATCCATGTCCAAGACCCGCGTGCTCCAACACGGCCGGCTGTTGCCCGTCCTCGAACAACGCCTGGCCGAACGCTACGACCTTCACAGCTTGTGGCAGGAGGCCGACCCCGAGGCCTTCCTCGCTGCGCACGGCGGCGAGTTCACTGCACTGGTCACTTCGGCCCGCTTCGGCGCCGACGCGGCCATGATCGCCGACTTGCCGAATCTCAAGGTCATCTCCAGCTTCGGCGTTGGCCTGGAAACGCTGGACCTCGACGCGGCCCGCGTGCGCGGCATCCCGGTCGGCTACACGCCTGACGTGCTGAACGATTGCGTGGCCGACACTGCCTTCGTGCTGGTGATGGACGTGGCGCGGCGCATCAGCGCGTCCGACCGCTTCGTGCGGCGCGGTGAATGGCTCAAGGGGCCGTTTCCGCTCGCGACCAAGGTGTCGGGCAAGAAGCTCGGCATCCTCGGCATGGGCCGCATCGGACGCGTGATCGCGCGCCGCGCATCGGGCTTCGACATGGAGGTGCGGTACCACAACCGTCGGCCGCTCACGGACACCGAGCATGGGTACGAACCGACGCTCAGGAGCCTTGCCGAATGGGCCGATTTCCTCGTGATCGCCAGCGCCGGCGGCCCCGAGACGCGCGGCCTGGTCTCGCGAGAGATCCTCGATGCACTCGGCCCCGATGGCTACCTGGTCAACATCTCGCGCGGCAGCGTGGTCGACGAGAAGGCACTGCTGGAGGCCTTGCAGGACAAGCGCATTGCCGGCGCCGGACTCGATGTGTTCGAGGACGAACCCAATGTGCCGCCGGCCTTCTTCGAACTCGACAACGTCGTGCTGTTGCCGCACCTGGCGAGCAATACGAACGAGACGCGTGCGGCAATGGCGAGTCGGGTGGAGGAGAACCTGGCTGCGGCGCTGGCGGGGCAGGCGATGGTGAGCGCGGCGGCCTGACATATTTCCGTTTGGCTTGAGTTTGCTGCCTCTTGCGGGGGCGCGGCGTCATGTCGGCTCGCTACTATCGCGCCCATGCAAATCAGGGATGCAAGGGCGGGGACTCATGGCAAGCAAGGGACGATCGAGATCGGGGCTTTTGGACAGCGCGGGGGCATGCGCCGGAGCGTGTGGGAAGCTCTCATGAAAGATGCCGACCCTTGGATCCCGCCGCTTCCCGAAGTTGATGCCCAGGGCCGCGTGCTCTCCTTGCGTGATGAGATGGAAGCGTGGGCGGCCGGCAATCCGCTACCGGCGCGATTGCTGCTGCGGTACGGTGAAAACACGCGACGAGATCAATTGACCAGCGCTTTCGTGCGCGCCACTGGCTATGGGTTTGTGGCCCTTCTGCCGTCTGCCGTTTTGGCTGCATGGGTCAAATCCTTCACCTATGCCGGGCGTGGCGGACCGATTGCCTTTTTCGTCAGCCTGCTCGCCGTATGCGTGTGGGGGTTCGTCAAGGACTTCACCACTTCGGGGTTGACTTCGCGATGGGCGAGTTGGCTGGATTTCGAGACCCGATCGTGGCGGTCAAGAGAGAGCTACCTTGACAGCAGGCGGCCGGACAAGACCGCAGAAGTCCCGTTGGATGAACTCGCTTTGGTCTGCTATTTCGAGGGTCCGGACAACCCGAAACCTCACGAAGTGGCAGTCTACAAACTAGCCGATTTCAAGAAGGCCAAGCGCCTTGGCGACCTGCAATGGCTGATCTTTGTGCATCAGTCGAGCGAGGAGGCGGATGCGTTCGCGTTCGCAAAGTGCTTGGCTGGCCTCTGGGGCATTGAATGCTGGGAGTGGATCGGTGGATACACCTCAGAGATTCGTCGGCTGGCCTGAAATTCAGCCGTCGGCGATTCGACTTCTCGATCCGAGGGCACCGCCTCCCAGCGGTTCTGCCCTGTGACGCCTTGGAATGGCGCATCCCAGGGGACCGGCGAATCGGCCACAACAAGGGAAACCATGCCTTCGCGACCCAGGTCGAAAAAGGCCCAATAGCCCCATGACCACGGATTCGCCCACCCTCGACAAGCCCGTCGCCCCCGCCCAACCGGCGCTTCGCCAGGTCACCGACCTGCCCGGCCCGCGCGGCCTCCCGCTGCTGGGCAACCTGCTCCAGCTCGACCCGCCCCGCATGCACCAGCAACTGGAGCAGTGGTGCAAGGAGTTTGGCCCTTTCTTCAAGGTCAAGGTCGGCCGCAGCCATCTGCTGATCGTCGCTGATCACCAGGCCGTCGCGGCCATGCTGCGCGATCGGCCCGATGGCTTCAAGCGCACCACGCGGCTGGAGCAGATCGGCTCGGAAATGGGCCTGAAGCCCGGTGTCTTCGGCGCCAACGACGACGAATGGCGACGGCAGCGCCGCATGGTCATGGCGGGCTTCGACCCGGCGCATGTCAGGGGCTACTTCCCGTCGCTGCAAGGCGTGGCGGATCGGCTGGTCCGGCGCTGGCAAGCCGCCGCGCGCGCCGGCAGTGCCATCGACCTGCAGGCCGACCTGATGCGCTACACCGTCGACACCATCGCCGGCCTGGCCTTCGGCGCGGAGGTCAACACGCTGGAGTCCGATGGCGACGTGATCCAGCAGCACCTCGACAAGATCTTCCCGGCACTCCTCAAGCGCATGGTGTCGCCTTTGCCGACCTGGCGCTTGTTCCCGACGGCTGCGGACCGCCAGCTTGCGCGCGGAATGCAGGCAGTCAACGAAGCCGTGGACGGCTTCGTCGCGCAGGCGCGCCGGCGCATGGAAGCAGACCCCACATTGCGCACCCATCCGCGCAACCTGCTCGAAGCCATGATCGCCGCCGCCGACGAGCCCGGCAGCGGCATCAGCGACCTCCAGGTCTCGGGCAACGTCATGACCATGCTGCTGGCCGGCGAGGACACCACCGCCAACACCATCGCCTGGATGATCGACCTGCTCTGGCGCCATCCCGAAGCGCTGGCACGCGCCACCGAGGAAGTGCGCCGTGTGCTCGGCGAAGCGACGCGCCCGAGCTTCGAACAGGTGGGCCAGCTCGATTTCGTCGAGGCCTGCGCGCACGAGACGATGCGCCTGCGCCCGGTGGCGCCCATCCTCAGCGTGCAGGCGAAGAAGGATGTGGTCGTCGGCGACATCCGGGTGCCGCGGGGCACGGTGGTGGTCAACCTGATGCGGCGCGACGGCGTCAACGAGGCCCACGTGCAGAACGCCGCGACCTTCGCGCCCGAGCGGTGGCTGTCCGACGCCGGGCCCGGCGCGATGGCCGGCAGCGCCAGGCGCACCTCGATGCCTTTCGGCGCCGGCCCGCGCATCTGCCCCGGCCGCTACCTTGCGCTGCTGGAGATCAAGATGGCCATGGCCGTCCTGCTGGGCCGTTTCGACATCGCCAGCATCGACACCCCCGATGGCGGTCCGGCGCGTGAACTGTTGGCTTTCACCATGATGCCGGTGGGCCTTCGCATGCGCCTGCGCGAACGCGCGTCGTAAGCTCGCCGGCCTTTCGGCCAAATTGCGTGGCTTGCCAAAAAGTGACAGTTCTCGAATGTCGCTCGGCGGAGGCGTTCCCGCGCGCGGCGACAATTTGCGCTCTGGCGCAGTGCCGGAGACATCCATCAAATCGAAACAGAGGAGACGAACATGACACAACGCCACTGGGTAGCCGCATACGGCGACGTTCCCGCAACCATCAATCCCGACGCCTACGGTTCCGTTACCGAGATGTTCGAACAGGCCATGAAGAAGTACGCCGCCAAGACGGCGTTCAGCTCCTTCGGCCAGAAGCTGAGCTTTGCCGATGTCGACCGCCTGTCGGCACGCTTCGCCAGCTACCTGCAACGCGAAATCGGCGTCAAGAAGGGCGACCGCATCGCGGTCATGATGCCCAACCTGGCGTCCTTCCCGATCGCCTTCTTCGGCATCGCCCGCCTGGGCGCCGTGCAGGTCAACGTGAACCCGCTCTACACGCCGCGCGAACTGGAACACCAGCTCAAGGATGCAGGCGTCAAGACCGTCATCATCTTCAATGGCTCGACGCCCACGCTCGCCGAGATCATCAAGGAGACCCCGGTCACCACGATCATCACCGCCGCCCCTGGCGACGGCCTGCCGAATTCGGCACTGCCGGCCCCGGCAATCGATGCACGCCTGACCAGCACCCTCTCGATGGGCGACATCCTGGCCGAAGGCAAGCCGACCGACTACACCGCACCGACGATCACCGGCGACGACCTGCTGTTCCTGCAGTACACCGGCGGCACCACCGGCCTGTCGAAGGGCGCGAGCCTGTCGCACCGCAACCTGGTGGCCAATACCGAGCAGTACAAGGCCTTCATGCAATCGACGCTTCGCCCGGGCGAGGACGTCGTGGTCACGGCCCTGCCGCTGTATCACATCTTCGCGCTGATGGTGAACCTGATCACCTACTTCTCGTTGGGTGCGGAGAACTGGCTGGTCGCCAACCCGCGCGACATCGACGGGCTGATCCAGACGTTCAAGGACTCGAAGATGTCGGTGTTCGCAGGCGTCAACACGCTGTATGCGGGCCTGGCTGCGAACCCCAAGCTCAAGGAAGTCGACTGGTCGCATCTGCGCCTCTCGGTGGGCGGTGGCGCCGCGGTGTTCCCGGCCGTGTCCACGCGCTGGCAGGAAGTCACCGGCAAGCTGATCCTGGAAGGCTACGGGCTGTCGGAAACCAGCCCGGTGCTTTCGCTGAACCCGCCCTTCATCAAGGAGTTCTCGGCCACCACCGGCCTGCCCTTCCCGTCGACGGATATCAAGCTGATCAACGCAGACGGCCAGGAAGCGGCGCTCGGCGAATCGGGCGAGATCTGCGCCAAGGGCCCGCAGGTGATGAGCGGCTACTGGGAAAAGCCGGAAGCCAACAAGGCTTCGTTCACGGAAGACGGCTACTTCCGCACCGGCGACGTGGGCGTCTTCGACGAGCGCGGCTACCTGAAGATCGTGGACCGGATCAAGGACATGATCATCGTCTCGGGCTTCAACGTGTATCCCAACGAAATCGAGGCGGTGGCCACCAGCTGCCCCGGCGTTGCCGAGTGCGCATGCATCGGCGTGCCCGACGAGAAGACCGGCGAAGCGATCCAGCTCTTCGTGGTGGCAACGCCCGGCGCCACGGTGACGCCAGAGGCTGTCATCGCGCATTGCCGCACTTCGCTGACGGGCTACAAGGTGCCGAAGGTCGTTCGCCTGATCGACGCGCTGCCCAAGTCGACCGTGGGCAAGATCCTGCGCCGCGAACTGCGCAACGTGCCCGCCGCCTGACGACGGCATCGCGCCATCCGTTGAGGATGGCGCATCATGAATACGCCCCCCTGGCTTTGCCACGGGGGCGTTTTTCATTCCCTCAAAGCATCCGTGAAATCTTCTGCGCCGCCTCCAGCAGCGGCGGCAGCATCGTCTCCTGCATCACCTTGGCGCTGGTGCGGTTCGCCTGCCCGCTGATGTTGAGCGCGGCCACTGCGCGGCCCGAGCGGTTGACGATGGGCGCGGCGATCGAGACCAGTCCTTCTTCCAGTTCCTGGTTCACCAGGCACCAGCGCTGTCGGCGTGCCTGCGCGACCTTGGCAAGCAGCGCATCGATGTCGGTCACCGTGTGTCGGGTGAGGGCCTGCGGTGGCGCTGCATTGAGCCGCGCGCGCACTTCATCGTCGTCCAACTCGGCCAGCAACAGGCGGCCCATCGACGTGCAGTAGGCCGGCAGCCGCGAGCCCACGCCCAGGCTGATGCTCATGATCTTGTGCGTGGGCACGCGCATCACGTAGACGATGTCCGTCGCATCCAGCACGGCGGCGGAGCACGATTCCTGCACCTCCTGCACCAGCGCTTCCATCACCGGCTCGGCGCGGTTCCAGATCGGCATCGACGACAGGTAGGCAAAGCCCAGGTCGAGGATGCGCGGCGTCAGCGCGAAGTGCTTGCCGTCCGATTCCACATAGCCCAATGTTTGCAGTGTCAGCAGGATGCGGCGCGCGCCGGCCCGCGTGAGGCCGCTGGCCGCCGCGACCTCGCTGAGCGTCTGCCGCGGCGCACTGGCGCTGAAGGAGCGGATCACCTCCAGCCCCCGCGCGAAGGACTGCACGTAGGTGTCGCCCGGCTTGGGCGGCGCGTCGTCGTCAGATGTATGGGTTTGTATCAGGGTGGTTGCCATGCGGGATCAATCCTCCTAGAATTCATTATAAGAACAAATGTTCTGTATGCGAACAAGGTGGCGCACAATCAAGAGCAACCAATCGCAACGATCCGTTCAGTGATTTCCCCAAATCCCCCAACAGGAGACAAGCTCACATGATCAACAAGATCGCGCGCTCGGTTGCCGACGCGATGGCCGACATCAAGGACGGTTCCACCGTCCTCATCGGCGGCTTCGGCACCGCCGGCATCCCCAACGAACTGATCGATGGCCTCATCGAGCAGGGCGCCAAGGACCTGACCGTCGTCAACAACAACGCCGGCAACGCCGAGGTGGGCCTGGCCGCGCTGCTGAAGGCGGGCCGCGTGCGCAAGATCATCTGCAGCTTCCCGCGCCAGGCCGACAGCCAGGTGTTCGACGGCCTCTACCGCGCCGGCAAGCTGGAGCTGGAACTGGTGCCACAAGGCAACCTGGCCGAGCGCATCCGCGCGGCCGGCGCCGGCATCGGCGGCTTCTTCTGCCCGACCGGCTACGGCACGCAGCTCTCCGGCGACCGCGAGACGCGCGTCATCGGCGGCGTGCACTACGTGCTGGAGTACCCGATCCATGGCGACGTGGCGTTGATCAAGGCCGAGCGCGGCGACCGCTGGGGCAACCTGGTCTACCGCAAGGCCGCGCGCAACTTCGGCCCGGTGATGGCCATGGCCGCGAAGAAGACCATTGCCACGGTGCACGAGATCGCCGAACTCGGCACGCTCGACCCGGAGACCATCGTGACACCTGGCATCTTTGTCCATCAAGTGGTTCAAATCGAACGCGTGGCGACGCAAGCCGGCGGTTTCAAGAAGGCAGCATGATCATGGCTTACACACGTCGCACCAAGGACCAACTCGCCGCCCGCGTCGCGCAGGACATCTTCGACGGCGCCGTCGTCAACCTCGGCATCGGCCAGCCCACGCTGGTGGCCAACCATCTTCCGGAAGGCCGGGAGGTCATCCTGCAGAGCGAGAACGGCATCCTCGGCATGGGCCCGGCGCCCAAGGCCGGCGAGGAAGACTACGACCTCATCAACGCCGGCAAGCAGCCCGTCACGCTGCTGCCGGGCGGCTCCTTCTTCCACCACGCCGACAGCTTCGCGATGATGCGCGGCGGCCATCTGGACATCTGCGTGCTCGGCGCCTTCCAGGTCTCGGCCACCGGCGACCTGGCCAACTGGCACACCGGCGAGAAGGACGCGATCCCCGCCGTCGGCGGTGCCATGGACCTGGCCATCGGCGCCAAGCAGACCTGGGTCATGATGGACCTGCTGACCAAGCAGGGCGCGAGCAAGCTGGTCCAGCAATGCACCTATCCGCTGACCGGCATCGGCTGCGTCAAGCGTGTCTATTCCGACCTGGCGACGCTCGAGTGCACGCCCAGCGGCCTGAAGCTCATCGACAAGGTCGACGGACTGGAACACGCAGAGCTGGAAAAGCTCGTGGGCCTGCCGATCGCACAATAGGCACGGGACACGAAACAGCCGAACATCCCATACGGACATCCGGCCGCGAAGGGCGCGAAGGTTCCGCGAATCCTTCGCGTTCTCTGCCTCCGGTACCCGCATTTCATTTCACCCCTAGAGAGACATAAAAAATGACGACCCAAGCCTTCATCTGTGACGCCATCCGCACCCCCTTCGGCCGCTATGGCGGCGCGCTCTCCAGCGTGCGTGCCGACGACCTGGGCGCCGTGCCGATCAAGGCGCTCATGGCACGCAACCCGAACGTCGACTGGCAGGCCGTCAGCGACGTGATCTACGGCTGTGCCAACCAGGCCGGCGAGGACAACCGCAACGTGGCGCGCATGTCGGCGCTGCTGGCCGGCCTGCCGCTGGAAGTGGGTGGCACCACCATCAACCGCCTGTGCGGCTCCAGCCTCGACACGCTGGGCACGGCAGCCCGCGCCATCAAGTCCGGCGAGGCCGGCCTGATGATCGCCGGCGGCGTGGAGAGCATGAGCCGCGCGCCCTTCGTGATGCCCAAGGCCGAGTCGGCTTTCGGTCGCGCGAATGCGGTGTACGACACCACCATCGGCTGGCGCTTCGTCAACAAGAAGATGAAGGAAGCCTACGGTGTCGACTCGATGCCCGAGACGGCCGAGAACGTCGCGACCGACTACAAGATCGAGCGCGAGGCGCAGGACCGCATGGCGCTGGCTTCGCAGCAGCGCGCCGTGGCTTCGCAGAAGTCCGGCTTCTTCGACGCCGAGATCACGCCGGTGAGCGTGGCCCAGAAGAAGGGCGACCCGATCATCGTGAGCAAGGACGAGCATCCGCGCGACACCACGATGGAAGCGCTGGCCAAGCTCAAGGGCGTGGTACGCCCCGACGGCACGGTGACCGCCGGCAATGCCAGCGGCGTGAACGACGGCGCCTGCGCGATCCTGCTGGCCGACGAAACCAGTGCCGCAAAGTATGGCCTGACGCCGCGCGCCCGCGTGGTCGGCATGGCCACCGCTGGCGTCGCGCCGCGCGTCATGGGCATCGGTCCGGCGCCGGCTTCGCAGAAGGTGCTGGCGCTGACCGGCCTCACGCTCGACCAGATCGACGTCATCGAACTGAATGAAGCCTTTGCGGCGCAAGGCCTTGCGGTGCTGCGCATGCTGGGCCTGAAGGACGACGACGCCCGCGTCAACATCAACGGCGGCGCCATCGCGCTGGGCCATCCGCTCGGCGCCAGCGGTGCGCGCCTGGCGACCACGGCGGTCAACCAGCTGCACAAGCAGGGCGGCCGCTATGCGCTGTGCACGATGTGCATCGGCGTGGGCCAGGGCATCGCGGTGATCCTCGAGCGGGTGTGAGCCCGGGGGCCCACCCCGAGGCTTCCGTGCCTCGGGGTGGGCCTAGGCTATCGCCTTTCCGAGCTTCAGCAGCATCTGCCCCAGCGGAATCTGGAAGCTGGCCACGACGATGAAAGGCACCGCGATCGGCACGAGGATTTGCAGCAGCACCTTCACCGAGACCGGTGCGAATCGCATCTTCGAGGCCGCGTCGTACATGGCGGCGGCGTCGGCCATGACGCCGATGCCGGGCGCCTCGATGATCGTCTCGTCTTCCACTTCCTCGTGCTTGATCCAGCGGCGGTGCACCAACCGCCCCTGCTTGCCCACCAGTGCCCCGTAGTCCGGCAGCGCCCGTTCCCGCGCCACGAACATGGCCGGCGTGAGCACCAGCAGCGGCATCAGCAGGTACAGCGTCCAGAGCCCGGCGAACAGGAGCGCCGGCAACTGGAACGTCCCGATCAGCGTGCCGTGCACGACGATCTCGTGCGCCCAGCGTGAGGAGATCGTGGCGGACAGCACGAAGCCCACCAGCCCGAAGGCGCGGGGCAACTTGTCGAGGAATCCGAGGCCGCCCGCGCGATCGGGGTGGGTCGGCACAATCGACAGGTCCAGCCTGCCAATGCGCCAGAAGCACCACGTCACCAGCAGGATCCGCCACAGCCAGGCCAGCACCAGCGCCGTGTAGATCGAGTTCGCCACGTAGGCGAACCACCACCCGCCGAAGCCGAGTTTGCCGGACGTATCGACCGCCCAGATCATCGTGTCGTCATGCACCGAGGGCTGAGACGCCACGGCCCAGGCGAGCGCGCCGCCCAGCACGATGATCCACGGCACGGTCAGGTCGCGCACCTTGCGCACCTCGTCGATCAGGCGGTCGAAGGCAGAGTTCGGCCCGGTCGTCACGATCTCGCTCGCCCGGAACTGGTGGATCAGTTGCTGCAGGATGTTCTGCAGCGGCACCTCGGCCACGATCAGCAGCGGAATCGCAAGCAGGCAGCGGACATGGACGCCGTAGTGCCGCAGCAAGGACTCGCCTGCAACCGGCTCACCGCCCATCCGGGACATGGTGGTCGACCAGATCACGATCGGCAGCCAGCTCAGCAGTGCGAGCACGATCGCCCGGCGAAGGATGCCCAGGCTGTTCGGCGGCACCAGCCGCAAGCGGCGCAGCCAGCGCACCGGGAACTCGTTGTCGACGAGCAGGAGGGACTGATCGGAACTCGCTGGAGGCATCGTCTTCCTTCGACATGGTGGCCTCCCGAGGGCAGTCTATAAGCGGGCGCGGCGTCCGTCGATCCCCCAAAAGAAAAGCGCCCGAAGGCGCTTTTGCTTGGCTGGGGCGAAGGCGCAATCAGCGCTTTCCGGCCTTCGCCAGTTGCTTCTGGCGTTGCACCGAATGGTGCTGGCCATAGCCGAAGTAGATGGCCAGGCCGATGGCGAGCCACACGACCAGACGCAGCCAGGTGTCGCCCGGCAGCGCGCTCATCAGGACCAGGCAGAAGATGATGCCCAGCACCGGAATGATCGGCACGCCTGGAACGCGGAAAGGACGATAAGTGTCCTTTTCGCTCTTGCGCAGGTAGATCACCGCGCCGCACACCAGGATGAACGCGAACAGCGTACCGATGCTCACCATCTCGCCCAGGATGTGGATCGGCACCAGGCCAGCGACGATGGCGCAGATGATGCCGATGAAGATCTGGCTCATGTGCGGCGTGCCGTGCACGGGGTGCAGCGTGGAGAAGAACTTCGGCAGCAGGCCGTCGTTGGCGATCGTGTAGAAGATCCGGCTCTGGCCATACAGCAGCACCAGGATCACGGTGGTCAGGCCGGCGAGCGCGCCGAACTTGATGAGCAGCGACAGCCAGGGCTTGCCGATGACGTCCACGCCCAGGGCGATCGGGTCCGGCACGTTCAGCTTGGTGTAGGGCACCAGGCCGGTCAGCACGGCGGCCACGGCCACGTACAGCGCGGTACAGATGATCAGCGAACCCAGGATGCCGATGGGCATGTCGCGTTGCGGGTTCTTGGCCTCCTGCGCCGCGGTCGACACGGCGTCGAAGCCGATGAACGCGAAGAACACCACCGAGGAACCGCGCAGCACGCCGCTCCAGCCGAAGTGGCCGAATTCACCGGTGTTGGCGGGGATGAACGGCGTCCAGTTGTCCTGGTTGACGTAGGCGATGCCGAAGCCGATGAAGGCCACCACGACGATCAGCTTCACGGCCACCATCACGTTGTTCAGGCTGGCCGACTCCTTGGTGCCACGGATGAGCAGCACGGTCAGCGCCATGATGATGAGCGCGGCCGGCAGGTTGAACAGCGCCGTGATGGTCGAGCCGTCCTTCAGCGTGACCGTGCCCGGCGAATGCATGAGCGCCGGCGGCAGGTGGATGCCGAACTGCCCCAGCAGGCTGCCGAGATAACCCGACCAGCCGACGGCCACGGTCGCCGCACCCATCGCGTATTCGAGCACGAGGTCCCAGCCGATGATCCAGGCGGCCAACTCGCCGAGTGTGGCGTAGGTGTAGGTGTAGGAACTTCCGCTGACCGGAATCAGCGCCGCCAGTTCGGCGTAGCAAAGTCCGACGAAGGCACAGGCGAACCCGGCCAGGATGAAGGACAACATGATGCCGGGCCCCGCGTACTGCGCGGCCGCGGTGCCGGTCAGTACGAAGATGCCGGCGCCGATGATGGCCCCGACGCCGATGGCTGTGATGCTGAATGCGCCGAGCGACTTGGGCAGCGTGTGACCGCCTTCCCCGCTCGCGACGATATCGGCCACGCTCTTGCGTGCCGTGTACTGGCTGTTTGCCATTTTTCGTGTCTCCCTGATTTTGTAGATGAGGCGCCGCGGAGGTCCCCGGTGGCGCCCGCGCGGAAGTTAGCACACGCCCCTTGAATTGACGAGTTCCCCGCTCGTACAGGAAACCTTCACTCGACAATCCGTCGTTTGAATGCGAAAAAAATTCCCGATCGGGCGCGCGCTTGCACCCTTGAATGCGCACCGGGGACCCGCATGCGCGCGCGTACGTCGTGCGCTACTTCCCGTCGGTGTCGGGCTCGCTGGCCGTTGACACGGCGGCAACCCGGTGAGCCAAACCCTGCAGCCGTGAAACCTCGTCCGTGTATTCGGGGCCGAAGCGCAGCCGGATGTAGCGTGCGTTGCGGCGCTTCGACTCCGCACTCTCGGGGTTGTACTCATTGCGCGTCATGTAGCCGGTGAGGCCGGCGCGGGTCGCCATGATGGTGTCGGCCTTGACCTCCGCGCGCTGTGCACCTCCCGTGTGGACGCTCGCCGAATCCGCGCTGCCGGCCCAGGCCTCGGGTGTTGCTTGCCGCTGTGCCAGGAAGATGTTCAGCGCGGCGACGACATCGGCCCGCACCACCGCGCCACCGACGGTGGAAACGGCCGGTCCCGTCCATTGCTCCGCGGGCACGGTCTGCGCCGGTGACACCGTGCCGCCCGCCACGAGGGTGGCCGAGATTGCGATTTGCGTGGCGTTCATGAGGAGGCCTCCTTCGACTGCAACGTTCGGACCGCGGAGATCGCATCCGTGAGGCGGCAGTGTGGATCCGGGCGCTTGCGAGGGATGTGCGCTGGCGCACACATTTGCGCAACGCGTGGCCCGGCGCGCAGAATGGAATGCCCGCCGACGCCCATGGATCCGCCGTTTCGCTCCAGCCTGGCCTTGCGCTCCCTGCCTCTGTTCGCGGGCCTGCCCGACGCGCGGCTGGAACGACTGGCGCAGCAATGCCGCTGGCAGCACCTGACGGCGCACCAACCCCTGCTGTTGCGCGGCGACCCGCCGTCGGGCGATGTGTACTTGCTGCTCTCCGGCCGATTGCGCGTGACGAGCTACTCGGCGGGCGGCCGGCAGGTGAGCTTCAGGGATTCGGTGAAAGGCGACTGGTTCGGCGACATGGCCGCCATCGACGGCGAACCGCGCTCGGCCGATGTCGTCACGCTGGAGGCCAGCACCGTGGCCAGCCTGGACGGCGCTGCGTTCATGGCGCTGCTGCGTGAAGAACCCCTTGTGGCCGAGCGCGAGATGCGCCACCTGGTGGGCCTGGTGCGGCAGTTGTCGCAACGCGTGATCGAACTGAGCACGCTCGGCGTGCAGAACCGGCTGCATGCGGAACTGCTGCGGATGGCGCGCGCGGAAGGTGTCGTCGACAACGTCGCGAGGCTGGACCCTGCGCCGCTGCACGAGGCGCTGGCCAGCCGCATCAGCACCCAGCGCGAGCAGGTCAGCCGCGAGCTGGCCCAATTGACCCGCGACGGCCTGGTCGAGAAGGACGGCAAGGCCATGGTGCTGCGCGACGTGGAGCGCTTGAGCCGGATGGTGGCGCAGGTCAGTGGTGCCGGGTAATTACTTTCCGAGCGCCAGCTTGCCGACGATGTCCGAGTAGAACGCGTTCTCGCGCTCCAGCGCGACGCGGAACTTGTCGCCGTCCTCGTTGACCAGGCCCAGGTACTGGCGCTTGAAGAACTCGCGATAGGCCGGGTCCTGCGTGGCCTTGTCGACCACCTTGCGCAGGGTGGCCATCACGTCGGCCGGCGTGCTCTTGGGCGCGGCCAGGGCGCGCCATGTGCCCAGTTGCAAGTCGATGTTGCGTTCCTTGAAGGTCGGCACCTGGTCGAAGTCCTTCAGGCGCTTGTCCGACATCACGGCCAGCATCTTGAGCTTGCCGCCCTGCACGTGGATCCCGACCTCGCCGGTGGTGGCGAAGGTGGCGTCGACCTGGCCGCCCAGCAGGCCGACGACCGCCGGGCCGGCGCCGATGTAGGGCACGTTGTTGAATTCGATGTTGGCCTTCTTCTCGAGCGCGATGGCGGCCAGGTGGTAGGTGGCGCCGACGCCGGAGTTGGAGACGGTGGTCTTGCCGGGATGGCTCTTCACATGGGCGAGGAACTGTTCGAGCGTGGTCCAGGGCGCATCGGCCTTGACGACCAGCGCGATCGGGTCGGCATTGATGCGGGCGATGTAGTTGAAGTCCTGCCATTGCGTCTTGCCGATGCCTTGCAGGTAGGCGAGCGAAACCTCCGGCGTCACCATCGTGAGCTTGTAGCCGTCGGGCTTGGCGTTGGCGCCTTCGGTGTGGCCGATGGAGCCGGAGGCGCCGGGGCGGTTGACCACGATCACGGGCTGCGGCAGGTTGCGGCCGGCCACGTCGGCAAAGGCGCGGGCCACGGCATCGGTGCCGCCGCCGACGGCCCAGGGCACGATGAGTTCGATGGGGCGCGTGGGGTAGTCGGCCGCATGGCTGGTGATGGCGATGGCCAGCAGGCCCGTGGCGCAGAGGGCGCGGCGGGTGAAGCGGGGCAGGGTGTCGAGGATGCGGGTGCTCATGGGTTCTCTCCTGGATGGGGTGTGGATGCGGTGACGGGGGTTTCTTGAAGGCCGAAGAAGCGCGTGACCAGGGCGGCCTGGTTCTCGAGCAGGTGCCGGCCGAGATGGATGCGATGTCCGCGCGACTCGGCGGCGAGCAGCAGCGGCGTGCGCTCCGGTTTCATGATCAGGTCGGCGACGATGGCGTCGGGGCGCAACCCGTCGATCGCGAAGGGGAGCGGGTCGCCTGCGGCCATGCCGCAGGGCGTGGCGTTGATGGCAAGGTCGTGTTCGGTGTCGGCATGCCCGCCTTCGCTGACTTGCAGGCGCGGGTGGATCGCGCGCAACTGCCGGGCGAGTTCGTGCTGGCGTGAGGGGTCTGAATCGACCAGCCGGATCGCGGCGATGCCGGCGCCAGCCAAGGCGTGCGCGACGGCCTTGCCGGCGCCACCACAGCCCGTGAGAAACACGCGCTGGTCCACGCATTGGATGTCTTGCGCCTGCAGGCCGGCCACGAAACCGGCGCCGTCGTACATCTCGCCCTGCCAACGCCCGTCCGCCAGTCGGCGCATGCAATTGGCCGCACCGACCGCCTGTACATGGACGCCCAGCAGGTCGAGGTGTTCCAGGATGGCGACCTTGTGCGGGACTGTGACGACGATGCCGTCGAGGTTGGCAAGGGCCTTCAGCCCCGCGATGGCGACGGGAAGCTGCGCCGCCGGAACCTGCAGCGGCACCAGCACGGCATTGGCCCCGAGCTCCGCGAAAAGCCGGTTGAAGAGTGCAGGCGACTTGGCCTGCGCGATCGGGTCCCCGATGATCGCGAACAGTCGTGTGTCGCCCGAGATCGGCGGGTTGCTCGATGTCATGCGAGGGCCTTGCTGTGGTGGAGCGGCACGAACGCGCGTGCCGCGGACGAATCGATCAGGGCCTCGATCAGGCGATGCACCGCGAGGCCGGCCTCGCCGTCTGCGGCGGGCGCCCGCCGCTCGCGGATCGCATCCACGAAATCGGCGATGAGGGCGCGATGCGGGCCGTGCCCGAAGGCCATGGGCTGTGCGCCGGCGCCGGTCGCCGAGGGTTCGCCGCAGCGCTCCTCGCGGCCATCCAGCCATTGCACGCGCAGTTCGCCGCCACCGAGCGTGGCGCTGGCGAGCGTGCCGCCCAGTTCGATGCGCTCGGCAAAGCCGGGGAAGGCGGCGGTGGTGGCGACCAGGCTTGCCAGCATGCCGTTGCGCATGCGCAGCGAGCCGCAGACCAGGTCCTCGCACTCCATGCGGTGCGCCGCGCTGGTCGTGCTCAGGGCCGCGACTTCATCGACCGGCCCGGCCAGGTCGAGGAACAGGTCGAGCGTGTGGATGGCCTGCGTCAGCAGCACGCCGCCGCCGTCCCGTGCCAACGTGCCGCGGCCGGGTGCGTCGTAGTAGCTCTGCGGCCGCCACCAGCGGACATCCACCAGCGCATGAGTCAGCGTGCCCAATGCGCCATCGAGCAACAGTTGCTTGAGGTGCCGGAACGCCGGGCGCATGCGATGTTGAAAGACGACGCCGAGCGTCACGCCGTGTGCGCGGCATACGTCGACCACAGCGCGGGCGCGGGCCGTGTCGATGTCCAGGGGCTTCTCCAGCAGCACATGGATGCCGCGCGCCGCCAGGCGCTGGACGATATCCAGGTGGGTGTGCGGCGGCGTCAGCACCAGGGCGGCGCCAACACTGGCGTCGGCGAGCACGTCGTCGATGGAAGTAGTGGGGCGGGCGCCCTCGAAGATCGCCGCCTGCTCGCCGGTGCGTTCGATGTTGCGGCCGACGATCCATGCGACGTCCAAGCGATCACGCAGGTCGAGGAGGCTGTCGCGATGCGGAGCCCACGCGAGACCGGTGCCGAACACCGCGATTCTCAGGTTCGACTGCATACGCGACGCGCTCGTTGACAAGACTTCTTCATCACACACCCTTGGAGGCAAGACGTTGCCTGTTGGCGTGATGTTACTAACTAGTTAGATACTTAAAGATTGGGGATTACCCGGGCAATGGCTGTGGGCGGGTGTTCGATTCCGCGCTCGGAGGCCTGTGGCGCCAGCATCGAGCTTGCGCCGGGCTCCGATGGGTCGACTGTCAGCGAAGCGCGGTGGAGAGGGTGTCCCAGCTCAATCCGTGCTTGGCGAGGTACTTGCGCAGGCGGTCGGCATCGTTGACCACGCTGCGTTGCGTCCGCGAGGCATGAAAGAGCTGACGACCGGCGTCCGACAGCGTGCGCGCCTGTTGGCAGATGCGCAGCACGGCCTCCAACTGCAGGCGATCGAACAGGTCCATCGCCTCGGCGCGCTCGGTCCCGAGCAGCGCGTTCAAGTCGACGTCCTGCGCGCCGTGCGAAGGCGCGCTGGCGCGTTGCCAGAGCCAACGCAATCGCGCAATCTCCGCCTCCACGAGCCCGACCGTGATGCGCCCGCCATCCGCGAGCGTCGCCATCCGCGTCACGCTGGCGCTCAGGTCACGGAAGTTGCCGCTCCACGGCGCGTCCGCGCTCTGTGCGAAGCGAAGGTAGGCGGCGCGCGCCTCGGCGTTGAATCGCACCACGCGATTCGCCTCGCCCGCATGGAGCATCAGCAAATGCTCGATGTTGGGCTCGATGTCCTCGGTGCGTTGCGCCAGGCCGGGCAGCGCATAGGTCCACAGGTTGATGCGGGCGAACAGGTCGTCCCGGAAACGCCCGGCCGCCACCTCCTCGCGCAGGTCGCGGTTGGTGCCGGCGATGAGTTGAAAGTCGCTTGCCACTTCGCGATCGGCACCCATCGGAAAGAAGCGCTTCTCCTCGATGGCCTTGAGCAGCATGGCCTGCTCGTCGAGCCCGAGTTCTCCGATCTCGTCGAGGAACAGCACGCCTTCGTGCGCGGTACGCAGCAGCCCTGCGCGCTCGGTGGCTGCGCCGGTGAAGGCCCCCTTCCTGTGGCCGAACAGTGCCGAGGCCGCGCCGTCGCCACGCAAGGTGGCGCAGTTGACTTCCACGAAGACGCCGGTGCCCACCTGATGCCGCGCCTTCTTCAACTCGTACATGCGACGCGCCAGGAAGGATTTGCCCGCACCGGTCGGGCCGACCAGCAGGATGGGCGCGCGCGAGCGAACTGCCACATGCTCGATCTCGTCAATGAGTGCGTTGAAGCGGGCATTGCGCGTGGCGATGCCGCTCTTCAAGAAGGTCACCGCGTCGCGCTGCTCGGCGTCGAAGCGCTTGGCGATGGCGTCATAGCGCGACAGGTCGAGGTCGATCAACGCCACGCTGCCCGGATCGCCCTGGCGCTGGCGCTTGGCCGGCGAGGTCTGCGCCAGCACACCGGGAATGACGCGGGACTCGGCCAGCAGGAACATGCAGATCTGTGCGACGTGCGTACCGGTGGTGATGTGCGCCCAGTACTGCTCGCGCTCGGTGTCGAAGGCGTAGTTGCGCGCCCAGTCGTAGAGGCGCGTGTAGACCTCGCCGAAGTCCCAGGGATCGGCGATGTCGAGCACGACGACGTTGACCGTGGTTTCGGGTGACACGGTCGAGATGTCGGCCCGGACCCCTTCCGCCAGCGCGGTGTGCGCACGGGTGCAGATCAGTTCGAGGCGGGCGACGACCTTGTCTTCATGCTGGGTCAGGGCTACCGTCGGTCGCCACTTGGACCACCGGCCAGCGCCCTGGCCGGAGTCGAGCTGGGTGCCGAGGAAGCCGATGACGACAATGGGTTTCATCTGTAGCTAAATAACTAGCGCAAATTCTAGTAAAGCTGAATTGCGACCGCGAGGCGAACACAGGGTTTGAAAAAAACGCCTTTCCAATCAAGGGGTTGCATCAACCGGAGAGCGGCTTGGGGCCGCTGGCACATTCTTCGCAATACCAAGGCAAGCGCCGTGTGGCGTGAGTCGGGGGAGGGCACACGAGGTGGTGCTTTCCCCGAACGACCCGAAGAGGGAACAAGCATGGAATCGATCAACAACTACAAGCTGCATGAAGTCGAGCACGGCGTCCCCGTGAAGATGTGGACCCGCGGCGTGCCCGTGGAAGCCGAGGCGCAGAAGCAACTCGAGAACGCGGCGCGCCTGCCCATCGTGTTCAAGCACATCGCGGCCATGCCGGACGTGCACTACGGCATCGGCGCCACCGTCGGCTCGGTGATCCCGACCTTCAAGGCCATCATCCCCGCCGCCGTCGGCGTGGACATCGGCTGCGGAATGATGGCGTGCAAGACCACGCTCAACGCCCGCGACCTGCCCGACAACCTGGGCCCGCTGCGCTCGGCCATCGAGAAGGCAGTGCCGCACGGCTCCAACCCCAAGCGCATGGGCCGCGACAAGGGCTCGTGGGAAACGCCGCCGAACGAAACGGACGCGGCATGGGCCAGGCTCGTCGACGAGTTCGATGCGATCTGCGAGGACTACCCGCGCCTGAAGAACACCAACAACCGCAAGCACCTGGGAACGCTCGGGACCGGCAACCACTTCATCGAGGTGTGCCTGGACGAAGCCGGTGCCGTGTGGTTCATGCTGCACTCGGGCTCGCGTGGGGTGGGCAATGCCATCGGCACGCATTTCATCGAACTGGCGAAGAAGGATGCTGAAGTGCATCAGCGCAACCTGCCCGACCAGGACCTGTCGTACTTCGAGGAAGGCTCGCAGTACTTCGGCGACTACGTGCGTGCGGTGGGCTGGGCGCAGAAGTTCGCCCGCGCCAATCGCGAGGTGATGATGCAGCGCGTGGTCGGTGCCGTGCGCAAGGTCATCGCCAAGCCTTTCGAGGCGCATGTGGAAGCGGTGAACTGCCACCACAACTACGTGAGCCGCGAGACGCACTTCGGCGAGGACGTGCTCGTGACCCGCAAGGGGGCGGTGAGTGCCAAGGCCGGTGAGCTGGGGATCATCCCCGGCAGCATGGGCGCGAAGAGCTACATCGTGCGCGGCAAGGGCAACCCGGAAAGCTTCATGAGCTGCAGCCACGGCGCGGGACGCGCCATGAGCCGCACCAGGGCGAAGAAGATGTTCACCATCGCCGACCAGATCGCCGCGACCGAAGGCGTCGAATGCCGCAAGGATGCCGACGTGATCGACGAGATCCCGATGGCCTACAAGGACATCGATGCGGTGATGGATGCGCAGAAGGACCTGGTGGAGGTGGTCTACACGCTCAAGCAGGTGGTGTGCGTGAAAGGCTGAGGACGCAATGCTGACGCTGACCTTCCTCGGAACTTCTTCCGGCGTGCCCACGCGGCAGCGCAATGTGACCAGCCTGGCCGTGCAAACGGTGGCTGGGCACGACTGGTTCCTGGTCGACGTCGGCGAAGGCACGCAGCATCAGTTGCAGCACACGCGGCTGTCGCTGCACGAGTTGGCCGCCATCTGCATCACGCATGTGCACGGGGACCATTGCTACGGGCTGCCGGGCTTGCTCGCGAGCGCCGGCATGGCGGGGCGCAAGAAGCCGCTGAAGCTGATCGCGCCGCTGCCGGTGTGGGACTGGCTGGACGCGACACGCGCTTGCACCGACCTGCATCTGCCCTTCGAGGTGACGCATGTCGACATCGCCTCGGGCGCGACGCCGTTGTGGGACGCGGCCGGCGTGCGCATTGGCGCCCATGCGTTGAGCCATCGCGTGCCCAGTCA
Organism: Variovorax robiniae; assembly: GCF_037889955.1. Taxonomy (NCBI): domain Bacteria; kingdom Pseudomonadati; phylum Pseudomonadota; class Betaproteobacteria; order Burkholderiales; family Comamonadaceae; genus Variovorax; species Variovorax robiniae. The sequence goes on along the minus strand of NZ_JBBKZS010000005.1, from coordinate 195,786 downwards.
TGCGCTCAGTGTCGATGTGGAGACGCGTCGCATCAAGCTCGATGCAGATGCATTGCGCGCGGCCGGTCTGCCGGCCGGACCATTGTGGAAGGCGTTGCAGGAGGGCCAGGACGTGAGCTTCGAGGGCCGCATGCTGCGCAGCGCCGACTTTGCGACGCAACAGGCGCAGCAGGTGCGCGCCGTCATCGGCGGTGACAACGCCGACGTTTCGCTGCTGGCCGAAGCATGCCATGGCGCGCAAGTGCTGGTGCATGAAGCGACCTACACGCAAGCCGTGCTGGACAAGGCCGGTCCCGGACCGATGCACAGCTCGGCAAAGCAGGTGGCCGCGTTCGCGCAGGCCGTGGCAGTGCCGAACCTGGTGCTGACGCACTTCAGCGCGCGCTATCACAACGCCGAGGGGCTGATGGAACTGGAGACGGAGGCTCGTTCGCAGTACAGCGGCGGCCTCTGGCTTGCCAACGACTTCGATGTGTTCGAGTTGGACGCGGACGGCGTGCTGAACAAGAAACAAGGCAAAGCAGAACAGAAGAAATGATCGAACTCGACGGTTCCCAAGGCGAAGGCGGCGGCCAGATCCTGCGCACCGGGCTTGCGCTCTCCATGGTCACTGGCCGCCCGCTGCGCATCGAGCGCATCCGTGCCAGGCGACCCAAGCCCGGCCTGATGCGCCAGCACCTGGCCTGCGTGCTCGCGGCCGCTGACGTCAGCGGCGCGCAGGTGGAGGGCGCGGAACTGGGCGCGCAGACCTTGTGCTTCTCGCCCGGTGCGGTGCGCGCGGGCGACTACCGCTTTGCCATTGCCAGTGCCGGCAGTTGCCTGCTGGTACTGCAGACCGTGCTGCCAGCGCTGATGCTCGCGGATGCGCCCAGCCGTGTGCGCTTGAGCGGTGGCACGCACAACCCGATGGCGCCGCCATTCCACTTCCTGCAGCGTGCCTATGCGCCGCTGGTGCGTCGCATGGGCGCGGACCTGCAGCTCACGCTGCGTCGCTGCGGCTTCTATCCTGCGGGCGGTGGCGAGGTCGAGGCTGCGATCCATCCGGCCGCGGGCGGCCTGCAGCCCTTCGACCTGCTGGCGCGTGGTGCGCCGAAGGCGGCCTTCGCCGAATGCCTGGCGCCCGGGCTCGCGCGCAACATCGCACGGCGCGAGCTGGATGCGGTGGGGGCGGCCATGGGCTGGTCGGGTGATCAGCTGCGCATCGGCGAGCAGCGCCAGAACGAAGGCCCCGGCAATGCGCTGATGGCGACGCTGGAATACGAGCAGGTGACCGAGGTGTTCTGCTCGTTGGGTGAACGCGGCCTGAGCGCGGAGGAAGTGGCACGTCGCCTTGTCGTGGAAGTGCGTGCGTTCCAGGCCGGCAACGCCGCGGTGGGCGCGCATCTGGCCGACCAGCTTGCGCTGTTGATGGGGCTGGCGGTGTGGCAGTCGGGGCGGAGCGCGGCTTTCACCTGCAGCGAGTTGACCGAGCACACACGCACCAACTGCGCGGTGATCGAACGCTTCCTGCCGGTTCGCTTTGCGCTGGAAGTCGAGGGTTCGCAACTGGCGGTGAAAGCGGCGAGGGTCGCGATGGCATGAGTGAAGGCGCACTGCGGTCCGGCAGCGCGGGCATGCGCGTGTGAAAATCCGCCGCTTGCAGTTCGCTCCCATCTCCGACCCCCATTTCTACGCCGCCGCCGTGCCGGCCGTGCTGCTGCTCGGCATCAGCAAGAGCGGCTTTGGCGCCGGTTTCGGCTCGCTGGCCGTGCCGATGATGGCGCTGGCCGTCACCGTGCCCGAGGCCGCCGCGATCCTGATGCCGGTGCTGCTGCTGATGGACCTGCTGGGCCTTGCCGCGTTCCGTCGCGACTTCGATCGGCGGCTGCTCGGCTTCCTCATTCCCTTCGGGCTGGTCGGCACGGTGATCGGGGCCTTGCTGTTTCGCACGCTGTCGGCGCATGCCGTGGCGGGCATCGTGGGCCTGTTCACGCTGCTGTTCCTGGCGCAGCGGCTGTTGTTCCCGCCCAAGGCCGACGCGGCGCCGCCATCACGCGTTGCGGGCGGCGTGCTGACGACGATCTCGGGCTTCACCAGTTTCATCGCGCACGCGGGCGGGCCGCCGGTCAATGCCTATGTGATTCCGCTGCGGCTCAAGCCGGTGGAGTTCGCGGCGACGATGGCGTACTTTTTCTTCGTCGTGAACCTGAGCAAGTGGGTGCCCTATGCCTGGCTCGGGTTGCTCGACTGGCGCAACATGGCCACCTCGGTGGTGCTGCTGCCGCTGGCGCCCTTCGGCGTGTGGATGGGGGTGCGCATCGCACGCCGCATCAGTTCGACCTGGTTCTATCGCCTGCTTTACCTGGGCATGCTGTTGACCGGGATCAAGCTGGTGTGGGATGGATTCATCGCCTGAACTTCCAACAATCAGACAAGGCCACGACATGACCACTTCATCTTCCAACCGACTCACCATCCTCACCGGCGCCTCGCGCGGCCTGGGGCGCGCGATGGCGCAACAACTGCTGCAACCCGGAGCGACGCTGGTTTGCATCTCGCGTCACGGGGATGCCGCGCTGGCCGAAGCGGCCCGGGCTGCGGGCGTCGTGCTGGAACAGTGGCAGCAGGACCTGGCCAATTCGGTCGTCGCGGCCGAACGGCTGGCTGCCTGGCTGCAGGCGATCGAGCCATCGCGTTTTGCGCGCGCCACGCTCATCAACAACGCCGGCACGGTCGGCCATCCCCGGCCACTGGGCGACAGCGTCATTGCTGAAATCGCGCAGGCTTTGCGCGTTGGCCTCGGTGCGCCAGTGATGCTGACGAGCGCCTTCCTCGCTGGGACACGCGACTGGCCGGCCCGGCGCGAAGTGCTCAACATCTCCTCGGGCCTGGGCCGCAACGCGATGGCCAGCCAGGCGCCGTACTGCGCGGCCAAGGCCGGCATGGACCACTTCTCGCGTGCCGTGGCGCTGGAAGAAGCGATGCGGCCGAACGGCGCACGGATCGTGTCGCTGGCGCCGGGCGTGATCGACACCGACATGCAAGTCACGTTGCGCAGCACCGGGGCCGATGATTTCCCCGATCGCGAGCGCTTCGTGCAATTGAAGGCGCAAGGCCTGCTGGATTCGCCGGAGACCGCGGCCGCGAAAGTACTGGGTTATCTGGACCGGGCCGACTTTGGCAGCAAGCCGGTGGCGGACGTGCGGGACGCCTGAGCGTGCCCGCGGCAGCTCAGAGATAGACCTTCTGCAGCAACTTGATCAACGTCTCCCGTTCGCGCACCGTCAGCTTGGCGCTCGCATCCAGTTCCAGTTGCGTCACCGTCTGCTCGGCCTCGCGCACCAGCTTCCTGCCTGCGGCTGTGAGGTGCAGGCCGACGGCGCGGCCGTCGGTCGGATGCGGGCGGCGCTCGATGAGGCCGCGGCTGTCCATCGCGGCGACCAGGCTCACCAGGTTGGGTGGCAGGATGTCGAGCGTGGCGCAGAGCTGGCGCGAGGTGGCGCCGGGGTTGTGCGCGAGCAATGACAGCACCGAGAAGTCGACCTGCTTGAGCCCGTACACCGCCATGCGCTCGGCGAACACGGAACTGATCACGCTCCAGGCCCGGCGCGTGTTGTAGCCCACCAGGGATTCGAGGACGCGCGTGTCCAGTGCGGCGGATTCGGAAGAAGAAGGTGTGCGGGCGGTCGGCATGATGCCGCGAGCGTAACTTAACGCCGCCGTCGTCGTATCAGGCCGCTGGCTGCAAGCTCACCGCCTCGCAGGCCCGCTTGACCATGCCCAGCCGCATGTCGAACTCCGGCAGCACATGGCGACGGAAGGCCGCGGCCGGCACCGACCAGCGTGCGAGATCGGCCTCGTCCGACGCGGCCACGTCGATGCGCGCCCAGGCCCAGGCCATCAGCGTCAGCATCACCACGCGCAGGTAGTCATCGGCCACTTCGTAGGGCAGCGCGGGGTCGGCATGCGAGGCCATCGCCACCGTGGTCGTGAGGTAGCGCAGTTGGGCCAGCCGGCGCTGCGCGTCCGCGTCGGTGTCGCGCGAGGCTTCCAGTTCGTCGCGCAGTTCGACCAGCAGCTTGCCCATGCCGGTTCCGCCATCGGGCAGCACCTTGCGCACCAGCAGGTCGATCGCCTGGATCTCGTTGGTGCCCTCGTAGATCATCGACACGCGCGCATCGCGCACGATCTGCTCGACGCCCGATTCGCGCACGTAGCCGTGGCCGCCGAACACCTGCAGGCATTCGCTCGCACCCTGGAAGCCCTGCTGCGTGCAAGCCGCCTTCAGCACCGGCGTGATGAGCGCGCACCAGCGCTGCGCACGCTCGCGCACCCCCTTGTCCGCATCGTGCTTCGCCACGTCGAGCAGCAAGGCCGTGCGATAGGTGAGCACACGCGCGCCATCGATCCAGGCGCGTTGCGTGTCGAGGATGCGGCGCATCGCGGGATGCTCGACGATCAGGTCGGCGGCATCGTTCGGTCCGCGGCTGGCCGGCACTTGCGGTGCGCGCATCTGGCGCCGCTCGCGCGCATAGGCGTCGGCCTTCTGCCACGCTGCATCGAGCAGGCCGATGCCCTGCAACGCGACCAGCAGGCGTGCCGAGTTCATCATCACGAACATGGCCTGCAGCCCGCGGCTGGGCTCGCCGATGAGCCAGCACGTGGCCTCGTCTAAGCGCATCTGGCAAGTGGGGCTGCCGTGCAGGCCCATCTTTTCCTCGATGCGCTCGCAGTGGATCGCGTTGCGCGTGCCATCCGGCAGCAGCTTCGGCGCGAGCACCAGCGACAGGCCCTTGGGGCCGGCCGGTGCATCGGGCAGGCGGCAGAGCACCAGGTGCACGATGTTGTCGCTCAGGTCGTGCTCGCCGCCGGAGATGAAGATCTTGCTTCCGCTCACGCGATGGCTGCCATCAGCCTGCGGCGTGGCGCGCGTGCGCACCTGGCCGAGGTCGCTGCCGGCATGGGCTTCGGTCAGGCACATGGTGGCCAGCCATTCGCCGCTGGCGAGCTTCGGCAGGTAGTGCTGCTTCAGTTCATCGTTGCCGTGATGCTTCAGGCATTCATAGGCGCCGTGCAGCAGGCCGGGCGCCATGTTGAAGCCCTGGTTCGCTGCGCTGAGCCATTCCGACACGATGGCCGACAGCAGCGCGGGCAGGCCCTGGCCGCCGTCTTCGGGTGCGGCGGACAAGGCGGGCCAGCCTGCTTGCCAGAACGCACGATAGGCTTCGCGGAAACCCGGCGGCGTCGTGACGCTGCCTTGATCGAAGCGGCAGCCGGCTTCGTCGCCCACGCGGTTCAGCGGCGCGATCACTTCGCCGATGAAGCGGCCGGCCTCCTCGAGCAATTGCGACTGCAGCGGTGCGTCGAACTCGCCAAAGGGCGCGAGGCCGTTGAGCCGGCAGGAGGCGCCGAGCACCGCATCGAGGATGAAGCGCTGGTCTTCGGGGCGAGGCTGGTAGTCCATGCGAAGAGCTTTCAGGGGGCGCTGCAGGCAAAGCTGCTTGCGCTTTCGGTGTCGCCGCCCTTGTAGCGCGCGACTTGCGGGTAGGGGCACAGGGGCCGGGTGCGCTTGGGCGACCAATTGGCTGGTACCTCCGCGTTGACCACGTTGGCCCCGGGGCCGCGCGCGTTGGCCGTGATCGAAGCCGGCGCCTGGCCTTGCTCGACCCAGGCGACCAGTGCCGACAGCATCTCGAACTGGTCGGTGGCCGGGCCGCCCGAACAGTGGTTCATGCCGGGCACGGGGAAGTAGCGCGCGAAGGCCATCGCGTTGCCACCGTTCGCGGCCTGCACGCGCTCGTACCAGGCGGCCGTGTCGTCGGACGAGAACACCGGGTCGCTGGTGCCGTGGTAGACCATCATCTTGCCGCCGCGGTTGCGCAGCGCCGACAGGTTGGCCGCGTCGGGCGGTGTCATGAAGGCCATCGACGACGTGCGGTAGACCGGATCGGTGGCCTCGATGCGCTGCAGGTCGCGGTCCACGTCGAAGCCCAGCGTGAAGGCCATGCCGCCGGGGCGGTCGACCATCGGCGGGGTCGCGAAGATGAACTGCACCGCCCCGGAGTCGCGCGTGCCCGGACTGGCGAACTTCCACTCGCGCCAGTTGCTGCCGCTGATGCCGCCGTCCCAAGGGAAGCTGGCGTAGATCGGCTTGCCGGTGCCGGTGCGCGCGCCTGCGAAGACGTTCGACAGCGCCGTCTTCTGCGGTGCGCTCAGGCAACTGCCGTCGCGCACGCCGGGCGCACAAGTCGGCACCGCGGCGTCGAGCTTGAAGTTCGCCTGGCACGCCTTGAGGTCGCCCACGATGCCATCGGCCAAGCCGTCGAGTGCGTCGCATTGCGCGAGCACCTTGTCGTTCACGAGCTTGAGTTCGGCGGGCGTGAAGGCACTTTGCAGGTCGGGTTCGCCGGCGTCCGACTTCACGGTGGCGGCCTTGGCATATTGCTGCGCCCCGTAGAGCTGGGCCACGGCTGCCTTCGGCAGGTTGAAGCCCGGGTTGCCGACGAGGATGCCGTCGTACTCGCCGGCGGAACGCACGGCCGCGACCATCGCGTGCCGCCCACCGTTGGAGCAGCCGCCGAAGTAGGAGCGATCCGGCCCACGCCCGTAGGCACGCGCGATCAGCCCCTTGGCCATGGGCGTGAGTTGCGCGACGGCGTTGTAGCCGTAGTCGAGCCGTGCCTGCGGGTCGATGCCGAAGCGCGGGCCCATCGAGCCGGGATGCCCCGCGTCGGAGCTGATGACGGCAAAGCCCATCTGCAAGGCGTTGGTGGTCGGTGCGCCGCCGCCGATGCCGCCCAGCGCGGGCACCACCGCGCCATCGAGCCCGCCGTTGGCTTGGTAGAAGAAGCGCCCGTTCCATTCGACCGGCATGCGCAGCTCGAAGCCGATCGCGTAGGTGTTGTTGTCGACCGCGCTGACGCGCTCGTTGAGCTTGCCGCGGACAAGGCAGTGCGCCGGTGCGGGTTGGCTGCCGCTGCCGATCGCGACCGGCCCACCCGGCACGGCTGTCGCCTGGGTGATGACGGTGCCGACGGGGCCGCTGAGGTTCGCCAGGTCGCCGCAGGCCGTGAGTTCGCCCGGCCGCGCGGCGCCGAGCTGCGGCGGCGGCATGCCCGGCGCGATGCCCGCGCAGCCTGTCAGCGTTGCGACTGCCAGTGCAAGCGCGGGGGCTCCACGCAACCGGCTCGGCCGGCGCGCCGCCCCTTGCAAGGCGGAGGGCGAAGCAACACGCCGCGTGCGAAGACCGGGCCTGCCCATCATGACTCCGCCGTGAAGCCGATCTGCTTGACCAGCGGACCCCAGCGTTCGTACTCCGCCTTCTGGTCGGCCGCCATTTCCTGCGGCGTGCTGCCATGCGCCACCAGCCCGACCAGGGCCAGCGCATCGATGACCGACTTGTCGGCGAGCGCGGCGTTGATGGCGGCGCTCGCACTGGCGATGGTGGCCGCCGGGGTCTTCGCCGGCGCATAGAAGCCGAACCATTCCTCGACCGTGCAATCCGGATAGCCGAGTTCGGTGAAGGTGGGCACGTCGGGCAGGTACGGCGAGCGCTTCTTGCCCGAGGTGGCGAGCACGCGCACGCGGCCGGCCTTCATGTATTGCAGGTAGTCGCCGCTGGGGTTCATCGCGGCGGCGATCTGGCCGCCGACCAGGTCGGTGATGCTGGGCACGGTGCCGCGATAGGGAACGTGCTTCAGTTCCACCCCGGCGCGCAGGCCGAGCAGGGCGCCCAGCAGATGCGGCATGGAGCCGGCGCCCGGCGAGCCGTAGCTGGCCTGTGCCGGGTTGGCCTTGGCCCAGGCCAGGAAGTCCTTCAGCGTCTTCACTTCTTCCGGCACGGCGGGTCCGACGGCCAGGCCGTGGAACATGATGGCGCCGATCGACACCGGCGCCACGTCCTCCTGCTTGTAGCTGAGCTTCGGATAGATGTACGGGTAGACCGAGAGCGCGGACACAGGGGCCAGCGTCAGCACGGAGCCATCCGGCGGTGAGGCCTTGAGCGACTCGACGGCGATGCGGCCACCGGCGCCGGGCTTGTTCTCGACGAAGCCGGCGTTCTTGCTGTAGGGCGTGCCGCCCAGCTTCTCCGCCACACGACGCGCCACGCTGTCACCGGCGCTCCCGGCTGGAAAGCCGTAGTAGATCTTGACCTGGTCCAGAGCCTGCGCGAGGGCGCTCAACGGGCGGAGCGCCGCGAGCGCGGTGAGGGCGCCGGCAGCAGAGAGGATGGTGCGACGGGTAGTGCTCATGTCATGTCTCCGGTGGTTGTGGAAGGTCAGCGCGGCGCCATGCGCAAGGCGCCATCGAGACGGATCACCTCGCCGTTGAGGTGGCCGTTGGTCACGACATGGCAGGCCAGCTCGGCGAACTCCGAGGGCTTGCCCAGTCGGGGCGGGAACGGAATCGACGCGGCCAGCGACTGCTGCACCGGTTCCGGCAATTCCATGAGCAGGGGCGTCGCGAACAGCCCGGGTGCGATCGTGCAGACACGGATGCCGTGCTGCGCCAGGTCGCGTGCCATCGGCAACGTCATGCCGACCAGTCCGCCCTTCGATGCGCTGTAGGCCTGCTGGCCGACCTGCCCGTCGAAGGCCGCGACCGATGCGGTGAAGAGCATCACGCCCTTGTCGCCGTCTTCGAGCGCTGGCAGCTTGGCGCAAGCCGCCGCGAACAGGCGCGCCATGTTGTAGCCGCCGATCAGGTTGACGTTGACCACGCGCACGAAGTCTTCCAGCGGCGCGGGATTGCCGTCCTTGCCGACGATGCGCTTGGCACTGCCGATGCCGGCGACGTTCATGAGGATGCGCGCCGGGCCATGCGCGGCGGCGGCGCGTTCGATGGCGGCGACGGCGCTCTCGGTGTTGGTGATGTCGCAGGCGCAGGCGATGCCGCCGATGTCTTTCGCGACCTTCTCCGCCAGTTCGGCATTGCGGTCGAGCACCGCGACCTTGGCGCCGAGGCGCGCGAGTTCACGCGCGGTCGCTTCACCGAGCCCCGATGCGCCGCCCGTGACGAGTGCGGCTTGTCCTTCGATCTTCATGTGTCGTGTCTCCTTGGGAATGTCTATCGGGGCTTGAGGGTGTGGGGCAGCGTGTCCGCATGCAGCGCGTCGACGAGCGCGGCACGATGCTTGAGCACGGAGCGCTGGTTGATCGATCCCTTGTCGGTGACTTCGCCCTTGTCGATGGAGGGCGGCTCATCGATCAGGTAGGCGCGTGCGATGCGGTTGGCGCTGCCGGTGCTGCTGGCGGCCAGGGTGTCGAGCACCTGCTGGAAGTGCGCGCGCACCGGCGCACTGTCGAGCACTTCACGTAGCGGCGCATCGGCAGTCAGCCCGGCGAGCTTGCGCACCGCCTGCGTCGGAAAGATCAGCGCGCCGACTTCCTTCAGGTTGATGCCGGTCAGCACCACGTCCTGGATGTACGGCGTTCCGGCCGCCGTGATCTTCGCGCGCATCGGCCCCACGCTGACGAAGGTGCCGGTTGCGAGCTTGAAGTCTTCGGCGATTCGGCCATCGAAGCGCAGGCCCTTGTGGATGTCGTCGTCGTCGATCCACTTCACCGCATCGCCGGTGAGGAAGTAGCCCTCTTCATCGAAGGCCTCGGCCGTCGCTTCCGGCGCGCGCCAGTAGCCCGGCGTGATGTTCGGTCCGCGATAGCGCACCTCGGTCTTGCCGTCGATGTCGACCAGCTTGATCTCGATGCCGGCGGCAGGCAGGCCGAGGTCGCCCGAGGTTACGTTCGGCCCGGTGACGTAGAGCGCGAAAGGGCCCGACTCGGTCATGCCCAGTCCGGTGCCCATCACGATGCGCTCGCCGACCTCGGCCTCCTGCGAGCGGTGCAGGCTGTCCCAGACCGGTTGCGACAGGGCGGCGCCGGCATAGAAGAACATCTTCACACGCGAGAGCAGGTTCTTGCGCAGCACGGGGTCGACTTCCATCGCGTTGGCAATGGCCTCAAAACCGGTCGGCACGTTGAAGTACACCGTCGGCGCGATCTCGCGCAGGTTGCGCAGCGTCTCCGCCATGCCGGCGGCCGTCGGCTTGCCGTCGTCGATGTAGAGCGTGCCGCCGTTGTCCAGCACGAGGCCGACGTTGTGATTGCCGCCGAAGGTGTGGTTCCACGGCAGCCAGTCGACCAGCACCGGCGGCTCCTCGCCCAGCACCGGCATCGACTGGCGCATCTGTTGCTGGTTGGCGCACCACATGCGCTGCGTGTTGATGACCGCCTTCGGCAGCTTGGTCGAACCCGAGGTGAAGAGGAACTTGGTGATGGTGTCGGGGCCGGTCGCGGCCAGCGCGGCATCGACGGCCGGTGTCTCGGGTGTCGCGGCCAGCGCGTCGAAGGAGGTGGTGGGCCGGTCGAGCGTCCCTTCGCCGAGCACCACCTCGACATCGGCGGGCACGACCGCATCGATGGCGCGACCGAAGCGCTTCGCATCGGCAGCGAACACCAGGCCGGGTGTCAGCGTGTCCAGCACATGGCGCAGCTTGTCGAAGTCCTGGCTGACGATGGAGTAAGGCGGCGAGACGGGGCAGTAGGGCACACCGGCATAGAGACACCCGAGCGCGATCAGCGCATGCTCGATGCTGTTCTCGCTGAGGATCGCAACCGGCCGCTCGGCGCTGAGGCCACGGTCGAGCACGGCCTGCGCGATGCTGCGCGCCTTGTGCAGCGCTTCGGCATAGCTCAGGCGAATCCACTCGCCCGTGCTGCCGTTCGGCAGGCGCTCGCGGCGGGCGATGAAGGTGCGGTCTGGCGCGACCGTGGCCCAGTGCTTGAGCCGGTCCGTCATGCGGTCGACATAGGGCGCGAGCGGTGCCTCGGCCTTGAGGTAGCGCACGCCGGGGGCGCCCTCGGTCAGCACGCCGCGCGTGATGCCGAAGGCGAGCGGCCGGTAGCGCGGGACAACGGGAGTGGGTTTCGTCTCGGTCATGGTGTCATCGCGTTTACCGGTTGGAGTGACTCAGTCCTTGCTTACTTTTGCGGCGCGACCTTCAAGGAAGTCGGCGAGCCGTGTCTTCGCTTCGGGCGAGGCCTGCGCAATCCCCGCGATCAGCGATTCGGTGAAGAACCCGTGATCCGCCGGCTGCTCGGCGATGCGCGGCAGCGCATGCATCAGCGCGTAGTTGGTGAGCGGCGCGTTCTGCGCCACGCGTTGCGCCAGTTCCAGCGCCTTGTCGAAGGCCGTGCCCTCCGGCACCAGGTACTGCGCGAAGCCGGCGCGCTCGCCGTCCTCGGCGTTGTAGACGCGGCCGGTCAGCATCATGTCGGTCATGCGCGCCGCGCCGATCAGCTTGGGGATGCGCACCGAGCCGCCACCGCCCACGAAGATGCCGCGCGAGCCTTCCGGCAGCGCGTAGAAGGTGGAGGCATCTGCCACACGGATGTGACAGGCGCTCGCCAGTTCCAGCCCGCCGCCGACCACCGCGCCATGCAGCGCCGCGATCACCGGCACCGGCCCGTACTGCACCCGTTCCAGCGCCGCATGCCACATGCGCGAATGCCGCATGCCCTGTCCCGCATCGCGTTCCTGCAATTCGCTTAGGTCCAGCCCCGCGCAGAAGTGCGGGCCCTCGCCATCGATGACGGCGGCGCGAACCGTGTCGGGCAGGTTGTCGAAGGCGTCGCGCAGCGCGAGGATCAGGCCGTCCGACAAGGCATTGCGCTTGGCGGCGCGCGTCAGGCGGATGATGGCGATGTGCTCGCGAAGCTCGATGTGAAGATCGGGGTGGTTCATGATTGCGTTCCGGTGTGGCTTCGATTATGGTTATGGTTCATAACCAATTCAAGACCGCATGGGGCGCTTGAACTCGGTACTTACCCGAACCTGGAGACAAAGCCTGTGGACTACCAGAACCTGATCGCGATCGACACCCACACCCACGCCGAAGTGAGTTGCTGGAACCCTTTCGACAACTACGGCGAGGAATACGACCGCGCCGCCGACAAGTACTTCAGGTCCAACCGCCGCCCGACCATCCAGGAGAGCATCGACTACTACAGAGAGCGCAAGATCGGCCTGGTGATGTTCATGGTCGATGCCGAGTCGTTCATGGGCCGCCGCCGCATCCCCAACGAGGAGATCGCGGAGCATGCGCAGAAGAACAGCGACATGATGATCGCCTTCGCCAGCATCGATCCGCACAAGGGCAAGATGGGCGCGCGCGAGGCGCGACGGCTGGTCGAGGAGTACGGCGTCAAGGGCTTCAAGTTCCACCCGACGGTGCAGGGCTTCCACCCCTACGACAAGATGGCCTGGCCGATCTACGAGGTCATCGCCGAGTACGGCCTGCCGGCCGTGTTCCACACCGGCCACAGCGGCATCGGCTCCGGTATGCGCTGCGGCGGCGGCCTGCGCCTCGAGTACAGCAACCCGATGCACCTCGACGACGTGGCCATCGACTTCCCCGACATGCAGATCGTCATGGCCCACCCCAGTTTCCCCTGGCAGGACGAAGCCCTGAGCGTGGCCACGCACAAGCCCAATGTGTGGATCGACCTCTCGGGCTGGAGCCCGAAGTACTTCCCCAAGCAACTCGTGCAGTACGCCAACACGCTGCTGAAGGACCGTGTCCTGTTCGCGAGCGACTATCCACTGATCACGCCGGACCGGTGGCTGAAGGACTTCGAGGATGCGGGCTTCAAGCCGGAGGTGATGCCGGGGATCCTCAAGGGGAATGCGGTGCGGCTGTTGGGGTTGGACAAGGCATCCTGAGGCCGCTTTTCTCTGCTGAGAGCGCCCGGTACGCGATACGGGCCGGCCGACCCCACTGCACCGGCCGCTTCGCGGCTGCCCTGCGCTGCTCGCGTTTCGCGGGGTCTGGCTCGAACTCGCTTCGCTCAGACAATCGCCAGCCCTGATCCGCGAAACGCTGCGCTGCTCGGCGGCGCAGAGGAGGCGTCCAGCCCGTACCGCGTACCGGGCTTGGGGTAGGGCGGTCGCCTGGTCCCGTTGGGGAGGTGGCTGCCCTCACCCCGGCCCTCTCCCAGAGGGAGAGGGAGGAAGGCCGCAGCACGACCCTACCGCGTCCTTGCCCCAAATCCCGCCAATGGCGCCTTGTAGGACAACTCCACTTTCGAACGCCTGACTGATGAAATTCAGGCTCGTTTAACGATACTCACGCCCTCATTGCAAGATTGGAGTATCGTTTTATGTGTACTAAGGTTGACAGGAACGCGTCCGGTTTCGTTGCAGCAATACTTTCGGGCGCACTGTTTCTCACGGGTTGCGGTGGGGGTGGCGGAGGCGGCGGTTCGGCCGGATTGGCTGGTCTCGGAGCCCTGGCGTCGAGCACCGGCACAGCGTCGACCGGCGCGCAAGAGTCGAAGCCGGCCCGCTCGGAGTCGCTGGACACTGCGCCCGCCCTCGGTACCGTGGAACTGGCGGAACTCGGCAAGGTGCCCGGCATCGCAGGCGCAGGCGGCCCCACGCCGGGCGCAGCCTACGCCGCCAAGCCCTCCGAGGCGCCGCCCGGCTACGTCCCGCCCGTCGGCGAACTGGATGCCACGCCATCGGGCGCGGGCGTCCTGGTGATCGTGGGCTCGGGCATCGAGGTGCCGCCCGGCGCCATCCATGTCGACCAGATCAAGGACGTCCGCTGGAACACCCTGCCGCCCGGCAGCGTCGTGCGCGTCGCGCCCGGCACCTATGTCGGCACCATCGCCATCACCGCCAACGGCACGGCCGAGGCGCCCATCCGCATCCAGGCCGCGTACCGGTCGCAGATGCCTGTCGTCACCACCAGCCTCGACGTCCGGGGCGCCAGCCACCTGCGCATCAGCGGCTTCGACGTGCGGACCGTGGCCCACGGTGGCTTCGTGATCCGGCAGGGCAGCCACCACATCTCGGTGACCGACAACGTCATCCGCAACGCACCCATCGGCATCAACATCACCGAAGACCCGGGCACGAACCTCGTCATCCGCAACAACCTCATCGAGGACACCGTGTTCAGCGCCATCGGCGTGGAAGGCAATGGCGCCGACGGAGCGATGAACCTCATCACCCGCAACACCATCCGCCGCAGCGGCCACCACGGCATGGAAGTGCGCGGCTCCTGGTGGCAGATCGAGCACAACGACGTCAGCTACAGCGGCCTGACGATGCCGGGCACTTCCGGCATCCACATCTTCAGCAAGACCGCCGAGGAAGACCGGGGCGACCACAACATCGTCATCTACAACGCGAGCTATGCCAACGCCGACACCGGCGCGCACGACGGCAACGGCATCCAGACCGACCGCTGGTGCGACGACAACACCGTGGCCTTCAACCTGGTATGGGCCAATGACGGCGCGGGCATCAACGTGTACGAGTCGAAGGACAACCGCGTCTATGCGAACACCGCCATCGGCAACGCGCTGGACCCGATGCACACCCACGGCGCGCTGGCCGAGATCATGGTCGGCGCCACGCCCGAGAACAACCGCACGAGCGGCAACCTGGTGATGAACAACATCGCCGTCGCGACGCGCTCGGACGGCGCGGCGATCTACGTGGACGGCCGCGCCTTCATCCACGACAACGTCGTCGGGCCCAACCTGTTGTTCAACGCGGCCGGCGGCACGGTGGTGCGCTGGGGCGACGATATCCGCGCCGACGACGGCGCCGGCATCGATGCGGCGACAGCCACCCGTGGCAATGCGGTCCAGCGGCCTGTCTTCGTCGACCTGAACCATCCGCTGACGGGCGGTTTGCGGCTGGCGCAGGCGCCGATGGGCAATGGCGCTGCCTTGAGCGGCGTGCTCGATTTCGGCGGAGCCCCGGCACAGCCGTCGCTGGCGTACTTCGGCGCCTACTTCTTCAGTCCGTGACCGATCGGCCGGGGGTGGACATTCGGACCCATTGATCCAAAAGTTCACATCGACCCATACTCGTGGGCTCACACGGGAGGACACGGGGAATGAACATCAAGAAGATGGCGCGCACGGCGCGCTGCGTGGTATCGGTCATTGCGGGCGCGCTTTGCGTCATGGCTTGCGGAGGCGGAGGAGGCGGGGACGGCAACGCTTCGGTCTCATCACCGAGCCTCGCGGCCACCAATGCCGCGGCGGCGGCCGGTGCCGACCCCGCCGTGCAGGGCGCCTCCTTTCGAGGCGGCAAGTCGCCATCGGAAGCATTGGCGCTCGCCAAGGTCGCCGAGGTGGTTGCGGCGGAGGCCTTGCTGCCATCGCCGGACCTCATCCCCGGTTTTTCCCCCGCCCCCGAGGAAGACCCCTGGCCCTGGGCCGGCGGCCAATTGGTCGTGGTGGGATCGGGCGTCGCCGTTCCGGCCGGCGCACTCCAGGTCGCGCGGCTCCAGGACGTGCCCTGGAGCAAGCTTCCGCCCGGCAGCCTCGTGCGCATCGCGCCCGGCACCTACTCCGGCCCGCTCGCCATCACGGCCAATGGCACGGCGCAATCGCCGATCCGCATCCTGTCGGCGGACCGCAACCAGCGGCCCCTGATCCTCACCACCATCGATGTCCAGAACTCGAGCCACCTGCGCATCAGCGGAATGCAGGTCCGGCCCCAGGAGTACAGCGGCTTCGTGATCCGGCAGGGCAGCCACCACATCACGGTCAGCAACAACCTGGTGACCGGCGGGCCGATGGGCATCAACGTGACCCAGGGCGCCGGCACCGGCATCTACATCGTCAGCAACGTGATCGACCAGGCCCTGACACATGGCATCGGGATCGAAACCAATGGCGCGCCCGACGCGCAGAACGTCATCAGCCACAACACCGTGCGCCGCAGCGGGCACCACGGCATGGAGATCCGCGGCGCGTACTGGCGCGTCGAGAGAAACGACGTGAGCCTCAGTGGGCTGGCGGTGCCGGGCACTTCCGGCATCCACCTCTTCAGCGGGTCGGAGGACGAGGACAGCGGCCATCACAACGTGATCGTCTACAACATCAGCCACCACAACGTCGACACCAGCCTGCACGACGGGAACGGCATCCAGGTGGACAGCTTCTGCGATGACAACGTGGTGGCCTTCAACATCGTGCTGGGCAACGACGGACATGGCATCAACGTCTACGAGGCGCAGAACAACCTCGTCTTCGGCAACACCACGCGCGGCAACTCGATCGACCCGAACGGCAAGCACGGGGCGGTGGCCGAGATCATCGTCGGCGCCTCCAGGGCCCGCAATCGCACGCGCGGCAACATCGTGATCAACAACATCGCGATGTCCACACGCACGGTGGTGCCGGCGGTCTATGTCGACGGACGCACCTTCGTCCAGCCCAACATCATCGGACCGAACCTGCTGGTCAACGCCGCCGGCGGCACCGTGATGCGCTGGGGCGACGACATCCGCGTCAACACCTCCGCCACCATCGACGCCGCCACGCGAACCGCGGGCAACGTGGTCGAGACGCCCCTGTTCGACAACCTGGCCGCACCCCTGATCGGCGGCATGCGGCTGGCGTTGCCGCCGAAGGGCGAGGGCCTGCAGTTGAGCGGCGTCAGCGACTTCGGCGGCGCGCCGGTGCAGCCGGGCTACTCGTACTTCGGCGCTTACTTCACGCGTCGCTGAAGAAGCGGCGCGGCAGCGATCCGGGGCCGCCGGTTTCAGGGTTCCTGGCCCTGCTCCCAACCTTGTCCCGAACGCTCCCTGCGCTGCGCCCGCTCCCGCGCCATCTGCTCCTCGAACTGCTGCCGCCCTTCCTTGGCGACAGCGATGAGCTTGGCGCGGTCCTTGTAGTGCGGATAGCCCGCGTCGGTGATGCCGAGGTTGCGCTGCCGGAAACGCATGGCCGCGTGGCGTGCCTCGTGCGCCGGCCAGCCCATCACCTCCAGCACCGAGCGCCCGCTGCGCAGCGAGGACTCGAACACCTCGCGTTCGATGTGCTCCACATTGCGGTCGCGCAACTGGTAGTAGTGCGCCACGTTGCGCGCGCGCGCAATGATCTCGGCCTGCGGAAAGTGCTCGCGCACGAGGTCCACGATCTCCAGCGACTGCTCGATGTCGTCCACCGCCACCACGATCGCCTTGGCGCTGCCACCGCCGGCAATGCGCAACAGGTCCAGCCGCGTCGCGTCGCCGTAGAACACCCGGAAGCCGAATTCGCGCAGCCCCTCCACCGTGTCGGCGTCATGGTCCAGCACCGTCGGCGGCATGCTGTTGGCCAGCATCAGGCGCCCGATGATCTGGCCGTAGCGACCGAAGCCGCAGATCAGCACCTTGCCCTCCTGCTGCTCGGAGATCTCCTCCATCGCCTTGCCGCCCATCAGGTCGTAGCGCGGCAGGATGAACTTGTCGATCGCCACCAGCAGCAGCGGCGACACCAGCATCGACAGCGCCACCGCAGCGACCAGCAGCGACGCGGTTTCCGGCGGCAGCACGTTCGGCCCGGCTGCCTGGAACACCACGAAGGCGAACTCGCCCCCTTGCGCCAGCAGCAGCGAGAACACCGGCCGCTGCTGGTAGGGAATGTCCATCGCCTTGGCCAGCGCATAGATCACCACCAGCTTGATCACCATGAAGACCACCACCAGCAGGGCGATCGTCCCGGGCTGGCGCATCAGCACGCCGAAGTCGATGCTCATGCCCACGGCGATGAAGAACAGCCCGAGCAGCAGGCCCTTGAAGGGCTCGATGTCGGTCTCCAGTTCGCGCCGGTATTCGCTCTCCGCCAGCAGCACCCCGGCCAGGAAGGCCCCCAGTGCCATCGACAGGCCGATGAACTGCATCAACGCCGCGATCGCCACCACCAGCAGCAGCGACGCCGCGGTGAAGATCTCCGGCGTGTTGCTGCGAGCGATCCATCGCAGCACCGGCCGCAACGCGAGCCGCCCGCCCAGCACGATGCCACCGATCACGCCGATGATCTTGAGCGCCTGAAGCAGGCGGTCCACGCCGCCGCCCGCCGCCTCGCCGGCCACATCCCCCGCGAGCAAGGGCAGCAGCGCGAGGATCGGAATCGCGGCCACGTCCTGGAACAGCAGGATCGAGAAGCCGGCCTGCCCGCTCGATGTCTTCAGCAGGTTGCGTTCGCCGAACACCTGCAGCGCGATCGCCGTGGACGACAGCGCCAGCCCCAGCGCGCCCACCAGCGCCACGCGCCAGGTGGCGCCCATGGCCCAGCCCAGCGCGAACAGCGCCGCCGCGCAACACATCACCTGCGCGGTGCCCCAGCCGAAGATCGGCCGGCGCAGGTTCCACAGGCGCTTGGGCTCCAGTTCGAGTCCGACCAGGAACAGCATCAGCACCACGCCGAATTCGGCGAAATGCAGGATGTCCTGCACATTCGTGACGAGCCCGAACACGGTCGGACCGATCGCGATCCCGGCCACCAGGTAGCCGATGATCGAACCAAGACCGAGCCACTTCGAGACCGGCACCACGATGACCGCGGCGCCCAGGTAGATCAGCGAATTGACCAGCCAGACCGGTGCATGGTGCTCCATCAGACCGCTCCGGCCGGGCTGGGAACGACACGGGCCAGCGCGTCCTTCAGGGCCTGTACGCCCAGCTTGCCGGGGTCCTCGTGCTCGGCCGGCCGATCGGTTTCGGGCACCACGCAGGTCGGGCAGGCGTCGAGTTCGTCCATCTCGGGCCAGGCCGGGTAGCTCGCGAGCCGGTCCTTGAACACATCGACGTGCGCCATCAGTTCCTCCTGCGTCGCGCTGCGCGCCCCGTGGAAGACCAGCGGCGGCAGGAAGCGCATGCCGCAGAGCGCCGCGGTCTGCTCGTAGGGCGGCAGGAAGGCGTCGAAGAAATAGCGGTTGTAGCCCTGCGGGTGGTAGCTCGACTCCGGGCCGCCCGTGGTCGCGACCAGCCAGCAGTCCTTGCCCCGCAGCGCGCCGCCGCCCGGCCCGTAGGCCCAGCCCCAGCCCAGCACCTCGTCGAACCACAGCTTCTGCAGCGGCGGCATGGAATACCACTGGATCGGATGCAGCAGCACCAGCAGGTCGGCGCGCGCGAGGCGTTCCTGTTCCGCCTCGACGTCGATGGCGTAGTCCGGGTAACTGCCGTAGAGATCGTTCACGTCCACATCCGGCAGGCTTTGCGCCGCATGCAGCAACTTGCGGTTCACGCGCGAGTCGCGCCACTGGGGATGGGCCGCGATCACGTAGACGCGGGACGGACTTGCGGGTGAGGGGTTTGCGGTGGCCGGCATGCCGCGAACATAGCGCAATCGTGCGCGCTGCGTGGGGCACGGATAGGATGAGGACTTCTTTGCGCACCCGAGGAGACTCCATGCCGGTGGTCCTGATTGCCAACCCCAAGGGCGGTGTCGGCAAGTCGACGCTCGCGACCAACATCGCGGGCTATTTCGCCAGCCGCGGCCATGCGGTGATGCTGGGCGACGTCGATCGCCAGCAGTCGTCCGGCCTGTGGCTCAACCTGCGACCGGCCAAGGCGGCGCCCATTTCCACCTGGGAAGCGGCCGGCGAGGGCACCGTGGCCCGCCCCCCGCGCGGCACCACGCATGCGGTGCTCGACACCCCGGCCGGCCTGCATGGCTGGCGCTTCAAGGAGGTGGTGGCGCTGGCCGACCAGATCCTGGTGCCGCTGCAACCGAGCATCTTCGACATCTACGCCACCCGCGATTTCCTGCTCCGGCTGGAGTCCCAGCGCCGCGCCGACAAGTCGCGCATCGGGCTGGTCGGCATGCGCGTGGGCGCCCACACCCTGTCGGGCGACCGGCTGCGCGAGTTCGTGGCCCGGCTCGGCGTACCGATGGTGACCGAGTTGCGCGACACGCAGAACTACGTGCAACTCGCGGCGCGCGGCCTGACTCTGTTCGATATCGCGCCGGGCCGCGTCCAGCGCGACCTGGAGCAGTGGCAGCCGCTCATCCACTGGCTGGATCAGTAGATTCCCTAAACCGTCACCGCTGTTGCAGTCGCCGGGTGGGGCGGGCGGCTAGAGTTCGGGACATGAAAACCTTCCAAACCCTTCAAGATCTGGCCGCCTGCGTCGGCCAGGAAGTCGCCACCACCGACTGGATCACCATCACCCAGGAGCAGGTCAACCAGTTTGCCGAGGCGACCGGCGACCACCAATGGATCCACGTCGACGTCGAGCGCGCCAAGGCCGGCCCGTTCGGCGGCCCTATCGCCCACGGTTTCCTGACGCTGTCGCTGATCCCCAAGATCTTCGCGGAAGGGGTCGAGGTCGTGGAGTCGCGCATGGGCGTCAACTACGGCCTGAACCGCGTGCGCTTCATGACACCGGTGCCGGTCGGCGGCCGCGTGCGTGGCCGCATGAAGCTCATCTCGAGCGAGTCGATCGACGACAAGGGCAGCGTGCAGATGGTCTGGGAAGTGACCATCGACCTCGAAGGCGCGAGCAAGCCGGCCTGCGTGGCCGAATCGGTGGTCCGTCGGTTCCGCTGAGCGCGGGCGTCATCCCCAAGCGCGGGTCATCAGTTCGTCCATCGCATCGGTGATGGATTGACCTTGCTCTGCGAGTGACGCGACAACCGGCCCGAGTTGATCGATGGCGACGGAAACTGTCTGGAATGGATTGAGGACAACGTCCAAACCATCGATCTTGAAAACCGGATTGATTCGAAGCATCGAGGCCGATTGAGAGGGGGCGCTGTCACGTCTTACCAAGGGAACTACGACGCGACGTCGGTACGCATCGAAACGCGCGGACTGCACAACAACGACAAAGGGAATGCTGTCCTTCTGCTGCCCCTTGTTCCGGTGGACATCGAATTGCGCCATCTCAAAGTGTCGAATGCTCGTCGGCGAATGAGCCATGGCTGCTGTCGAATTCGTTCCATCCCGCAGCGCATGCTTCACCCCAGTCGGGCTGCGAATTTCTCCGGTGCGACTGGGTCTCCTGGAGCACTTTCATGTCTTGCGGCGAAATGATGTAAGCCGCGGGTCGTCCGTGGCGCGTGATCAGGATGGGCTCGCGCTGCGCTTCATCGAGAAGCTGTCCGAACTTGTTCTGCGCACTTACTGAAGAGATGGTGATCATTTCGCGACCTCTAAAAGTAGCTAACATGGATAGCATAGCGCGCCGTCGACCTTCGTGTCGTTCGGGCGCGATTTCTCACCCGAACCCGTTCTGCCGCCAAGCCTCGAACACCGTCACCGCCACCGCGTTCGAGAGGTTGAGGCTGCGCTGCCCCTCGCGCATCGGCAGTCGCAGCCGCTGCGTCGGCGCGAAGCTTTCGCGCAACTCCGGCGCTAGGCCGCGGGTTTCGGCACCGAACACCAGCCAGTCGCCGGCCTGGAAGGCGGTCCCGTGCACCAGCCGCGTTCCGCGTGTCGTCAGCGCGAACATGCGCTCGGCCGGCGGCCGCGCATCGTCGAGCAGCGCCTGCCAGTTCGCATGCCGCCGCACTTCGGCGTACTCGTGATAGTCGAGCCCGGCGCGCTTCAGCAGCTTGTCGTCCATCGAAAAACCCAGCGGCTCGACCAGATGCAGCGTGCAGCCGGTATTGGCGGCGAGCCGGATGACGTTGCCGGTATTGGGCGGGATCTCGGGTTCGACCAAGACAATATGGAACATTGCGCAGCGATGGTGTGAAGGGCGGCTATTGTGGAGCGCCCGTGCGCGCCAGCACCACGGCGCTGACATGCTCAGCTCCGCCGGCACGCAACACCTGCGCTGCCGCGAACAGTGAGGCGCCACTGGTCATCACGTCGTCGACCAGCACGATGCGCCGCCCTCGGACCGCGTCCGGGCGCAGCGGCTCGATCGCGAAGGCGCCACGCAGGTTGAGCAGGCGCTCGGCACGCAGCAGCCCGCTCTGGGCGGCAGTCGCACGCGTGCGCAGCAGCAGCGTGGGGTCGACCTTGGCCGGCGCGAGCCGGCGCGCCAGCTCCAGCGCCTGGTTGAATCCGCGCTCGCGCAACCGCTCCAGCGCCAAGGGCATCGGCAGCACCAGATCGCATTGTTCCAGCACCGGCTCGACCCAGGGTGCACTGCGCATCAGCGTGGCAAGCGGCGCGGCCCAACCCGCGTGGCCGTGGAACTTGAACTGCGCGATGTATTCAGGCCATGGCCATTCATAGGCACAGGCCGCCATGCAGGCGTCCAGGGGCGGGGGATTCGCCACACATTCGGCGCACTGCGTGATCCCCTCCGGCACCGGGATGGCGCAGGTGGGGCAGCGCGCGACCGGCGGCGCCAGCCGGGCCACGCAAGCGTCGCAGATCGGCCTTGCCGGCCAACTGCGGCAGACCGCGCATTGGCTGGGCAAGGCGTCGAGCAGGGCGGAGAACGGGCGCAAGGCCCGGGAGGAAAGCATGGCTCAATATACTGGCCGCCCATGGCTACCGATCCCGCACAGCGCCCGCCCACCATTGATCCAGCGGCGGCCAGCCGCTGGTCCCGCCTTGCGCCCGCGCAGGGCTCCCCCTGGCTGCACGAGGAAATCGGCCGTCGCATGGAAGACCGTCTCCAGTGGATCACCGCAAAGCCCAGGACCTGGGCAGACTGGTCGCCCCTGCGCGGCGGCCTGGAGGCCCATGCCCTGGTCGGGCGTCGCTATGCCACCGCCACCCCCTACGTGATCGAGCCCGATGCCGCACTGGCCGAGCGCACCGCCGGCCTGCTGGCCGCGCCCTGGTGGAGCGCCAGGCGCTGGCAGGCCGCGCAGCCGCGCTTCGAATCCCCGCCGGAGGACGGCGTCGATCTGCTGTGGGCCAACATGGCACTCCACATGGCTTCCGACCCAGAGGCGCTCATCAAACGCTGGCATCGCACGGTCGCGACCGACGGCTTCCTGATGTTTTCCTGCCTCGGCCCCGACACGGTGCGCGAACTGCGGGCGCTCTACGCAAGCCTGGGCTGGCCACCGGCCGGCCATGAATTCACCGACATGCACGACTGGGGCGACATGCTGGTGCACGCCGGTTTCGCCGAGCCGGTGATGGACATGGAGCGCGTCACGCTGACCTGGGCGACCCCCGAGGCCGCACTGGCCGAACTGCGCTCCCTCGGCCGCAACCTGCATCCGGCCCGCTTCGGCGCGCTGCGTGGCCGCCGGTGGCGCGCGGAACTCGGCGCCGCGCTCGCCGCCACCGCCAACAGCGGTGGCGCGGACGATGGCCGCATCTCGCTGGGCTTCGAAATCATCTACGGCCATGCCTTCAAACCGGCGCCGCGTGTCGCGCTCGCGCCAGAAAGCGCCGTTTCCCTGCGCGAGATGCGCTCCATGCTGCAGCGAGGACGCCCCGGCGCATGAAGTTGGCCCGAATCCACCCGCTACAATCCGCCGTTGCGTGAACTCGTGGGTATGGTCCCGCGACCGCGGTTCGTCAAACACCCGTTTGGCGGCTGTCGACGCACCGATTTGCCGAACTCGCCCGTGTCGAATTCCGTGTTTCGTTTTGCCACCGTCTCAGGCCAGAGCATCCACTGGTTCCTGAAGCGCAATTGCTCGGTCACGCCGAGCCAGCTGGGCTGGCTCTATGCGTCGCTGTGCATCGTGTCGCTGGGCATCGGAACGGTGTTCTGGTGGCATGGCGCGCGGCTCGTGTTGCCTTTTGCGTGGCTCGAACTGGTGGCCGTCGGTGCCGCCTTCGTGCTGTATGCGCGGCATGCGACCGATGGCGAGAAGATCGCGCTCCAGGAGGGTCGCCTGGTGGTGGAGCTTGAAAATGGCGGCCACTACGAGCGCACGGAATTTTTGCCGCACCAGGTGCGGGTCGAGCCGGAGGCCAGCGACCGTTCGCTGATCGAGGTCTCGGGGCAGGGTCGTTCGGTCAGGGTGGGGCGCTACGTGCGACCCGAGTTGCGTGCCGCGCTGGCGCGTGAGATTCGCATGGCACTGCGCGCGGCCTGAGGGGCGCGCGCAGGGCGGGCACCGGGCCAATGGGTTAACTGGTAATTGAAGAAGTACACACGATGAAGAGCATTTGGCGCAACAAGACCTGGCCGGCAACCCTGCTGCTGGCGGCCGGCGCGGTGATCAGTGGTGCTGCGAACGCAGTCGAGAACCTGCCGGGCGGCCCTTCGGTGCGCCAATTGAACCTTCCCACCGGCATCACCAAGATCGCGCAGGAACAGCATTTCCTGCACAACGCGATGATGGTCCTGTGCACGGTCATCTTCGTTGCCGTGTTCTCGGTCATGTTCTATTCGATCTGGAAGCACCGCAAGTCGGTGGGCCACAAGGCCGCCAACTTCCATGAGTCGGTCGTCGTCGAAGTCATCTGGACCATCGTTCCCTTCATCATCGTGATCCTGATGGCGCTGCCCGCCACCAAGATCCTGGTCGCGCAGAAGGACACCACCAACGCCGACCTCACCATCAAGGTCACCGGCTACCAGTGGAAGTGGGGCTACGACTACATCAAGGGCGAAGGCGAGGGCCTCGGCTTCATCTCCACGCTCGACAGCAGCCAGCGCGCCATGTCCGATGCCGGCGCCCATGGCGACGTGCCCAAGGACTATCTGTTCAAGGTCGACAATCCGCTGGTCGTCCCGGTCGACAAGAAGATTCGCATCATCACCACCGCCAACGACGTGATCCACGCCTTCGCGGTGCCGCAGTTCGGGATCAAGCAGGACGCGATTCCCGGCTTCGTGCGCGACACCTGGTTCCGTCCGGAGAAGATCGGCGATTACTACGGCCAATGCCAGGAACTGTGCGGCAAGGAACACGCCTACATGCCGATCCACGTCAAGGTCCTCCCGGCCGAGGACTACACGGCCTGGGTCGAGGACAAGAAGAAGGAAGCCGCAGCCAAGCTCGACGATCCGAACAAGGTCTGGGTGCTGCCCGACCTCCTGGCGCGGGGCGAAAAGGTCTATGCGGCCAACTGCGCGGCCTGCCACCAGGCCAACGGCAAGGGTGCCGGCCCGATCAAGCCGCTCGACGGCTCGGCCATCGTCCTGGATGCGGATCACAAGAAGCAACTGCACATCGTGCTCAACGGCGCCGGCAACGGTGCGATGCCGTCGTGGAAGGCCTTGAGCGACACCGATCTCGCGGCGGTCGCCACCTTCACGAAGAACAGCTGGTCGAATAAGACCGGTCAATTGGTCCAGCCGGCTGAAGTGCTGGCGGAGCGCGGCAAGTAAGCCCAAGCCCAAGAAGAAATTGCAAGGAAGATCGACATGAGTGCAGTCCTCGACAACCACGGGCACGCCGGCCACGCGCACGACGACCACCACGACCACCACGCCCCCACGGGCTGGCGTCGCTGGGTCTTCGCGACCAACCACAAGGACATCGGCACGCTGTATCTGCTGTTCTCGTTCACCATGCTCATGGTGGGCGGCTTGCTCGCATTGCTGATCCGCGCCGAGCTGTTCCAGCCCGGCCTGCAACTGGTCAACCCTGAACTGTTCAACCAGTTCACCACCATGCACGGCCTGATCATGGTGTTCGGCGCGATCATGCCGGCCTTCGTGGGCTTCGCGAACTGGATGATCCCGCTGCAGGTGGGCGCTTCCGACATGGCCTTCGCGCGCATGAACAACTTCAGCTTCTGGCTGCTGATCCCGGCGGCCATCATGCTGGTGGGTTCATTCTTCATGCCCGGCGGCGCGCCCGCGGCCGGCTGGACGCTCTACGCCCCGCTGACGCTGCAGATGGGCCCGTCGATGGACGCCGGCATCTTCGCGATGCACATCATGGGCGCCTCGTCCATCATGGGCTCGATCAACATCATCGTGACCATCCTCAACATGCGCGCCCCGGGCATGACGCTGATGAAGATGCCGATGTTCTGCTGGACCTGGCTCATCACCGCCTACCTCCTGATCGCCGTGATGCCCGTGCTCGCCGGCGCCATCACCATGACGCTGACGGACCGCCACTTCGGCACCAGCTTCTTCAACCCCGCCGGCGGCGGCGACCCGGTGATGTACCAGCACATCTTCTGGTTCTTCGGCCACCCCGAGGTCTACATCATGATCTTGCCGGCCTTCGGCATCGTGAGCCAGATCGTCCCGGCCTTCGCCCGCAAGAAGCTGTTCGGCTACGCCTCGATGGTGTACGCCACCTCGTCGATCGCCATCCTGTCCTTCATCGTGTGGGCGCACCACATGTTCACGACCGGCATGCCGCTCACCGGCCAGCTGTTCTTCATGTACGCAACCATGCTGATCGCGGTGCCGACGGCGGTGAAGGTGTTCAACTGGATCGCGACCATGTGGCAGGGCTCGATGACCTTCGAGACGCCGATGCTGTTCGCCGTGGGCTTCATCTTCGTGTTCACCATGGGCGGCTTCACCGGCCTGATCCTGGCCGTCGCCCCGATCGACACGCAGTTGCAGGACACCTACTACGTCGTGGCCCACTTCCACTACGTGCTGGTCGCCGGCTCGCTCTATGCGATGTTCGCCGGCTACTACTACTGGTCGCCGAAGTGGACCGGCGTGATGTACAACGAGACGCGTGGCAAGGTCCACTTCTGGTGGTCGCTGATCTCGTTCAACGTCACGTTCTTCCCGATGCACTTCCTTGGCCTGGCCGGCATGCCGCGTCGCTATGCCGACTACCCGATGCAGTTCGCCGACTTCAATGCGGTGGCCTCGATCGGTGCGCTGTTCTTCGGTCTGGCGCAGGTGTACTTCTTCTTCTTCATCGTGCTGCCGACCATGCTCGGCAAGGGCGAGAAGGCTTCGCAGAAGCCGTGGGAAGCCGCTGAAGGCCTGGAGTGGGAAGTGCCTTCGCCGGCGCCTTTCCATACCTTCGAAACGCCGCCGCGCCTCGACCCGACCGCCACCAAGGTGATCGGTTGAAGCAGGCCCACGTGATGACACCGGAACAGAAGAAGGCCAACCGCCGCATGGGGCTCACGCTGGCCTCCATCGCGCTGCTGTTCTTCATCGGGTTCATCGTCCGCATGGTCTACATGGGCCGTTGAGCACGCGCCCCATTCCATGAGCATCGCCCAACGCATTCGTCGCGCCAATGTCCAGATGGTGGGCAAGCTCGCCATCGTGGCGGCGGGCATGTTCGCGTTCGGCTATGCGCTGGTGCCGCTGTACCGCGCGATCTGTGAGATGACCGGGATCAACATCCTGGCGCTGTCGGAACTGGAAGTGCCCGGTGGCGCGAAGGGCGGCAAGGACGTCAAGCTGCCCGCCAACACGCAGGTCGACAGGACCCGAACCATCACTGTGGAATTCGACGCCAACGTGCGCGGCGCCCTCTGGGACTTCAAGCCCGGCAAGGGCTCGATGGAAGTGCACCCCGGCGAACTGAACACGGTGATGTACGAATTCCAGAACGTCCAGAATCGCCGCATGGCGGCGCAGGCCATTCCGAGCTACGCGCCGCAGCAGGCCGCGCCGTACTTCAACAAGTTGGAGTGCTTCTGCTTCAACCAGTACACGCTCGATGCGGGCGAGAAGAAGCAGTGGCCGGTGGCCTTCGTGATCGACCCGAAGATCTCGAAGGACGTGAAGACCATCACCTTGTCGTACACCTTCTTCGAGGTGGGCGGCAAGACCCCGGCGGCGCCGACGGCTGCCGCGCCGCAATTGCAAGTCGAGCCGAAATCGTGAGCGTCGCCGTGGAACCTGTCCAACGCAAGGGCTCCCTGCTGCGCACCGTGAAGGCGGTGGCCTGGGGCTTCTTCGGCGTGCGCAAGAACAGCGCGTACCAGGAAGACATCGCCAGGCTCACGCCGCTGCACATCATCGCGGTCGGGCTCGTGGCCGTGGCCTTGTTCGTGATCGGCCTGATCGTGCTGGTCAAGTTCGTGGTCGCGCCCTGACCCGCAGAAGAAGATTTGAATCGAGAGAAGAAAGCCAGGACCTGATATGAGTTCACCCACCCACGGCGCCACGCCCTATTACTTCGTGCCCGGCCCCTCGGCCTATCCGGTCATGGCCGCGACGGGGCTGCTTTTCGTGATCCTTGGCGCGGCCCAGTGGATCAACGGCCACGGCTGGGGCGCCTGGTCGCTGCTGGCGGGCATGATCATCTGGCTCGGCACGCTGTTCGTCTGGTTCCGCACCTCCATCCACGAGAGCGAAGGCGGGCAGTACGGCCACAAGGTCGACTTGTCCTTCCGCTGGAGCATGAGCTGGTTCATCTTCTCGGAGGTGATGTTCTTCGGTGCCTTCTTCACGGCGCTATGGTGGACCCGCACGCACTCGCTGCCCGCGCTCGGCAGCTTGGACAACGCCCTGCTCTGGCCCGGCTTCAAGGCGGTCTGGCCCAGCGTGGCGGCAGGCTTCACCGGCTCGCCCGCCGATATCGTGGAGCCCTTCCAAACCGTCGGCCCGTTCTGGCTGCCGACCATCAACACGGCGCTCCTGCTGAGCTCCGGCGTGACGCTCACGATCGCCCACCATGCGCTGCGCGCCAACCATCGCGCCCAGTGCATCCGCTTCATGATCGTGACCGTGATCCTGGGCCTGCTGTTCCTGGGCGTGCAGGGCTATGAATACCATCACCTGTACACCGACTTGAACCTCAAGCTGAATTCGGGCGCCTATGGCTCGACCTTCTTCATGCTGACCGGCTTCCACGGCTTCCACGTGTTCATCGGCATGCTGATGCTGTTGTTCATCACCATTCGTTTGATGAACGGCAACTTCACGCCCGACCGTCACTTCGGCTTCGAAGGCGCGGCCTGGTACTGGCACTTCGTGGACGTGGTCTGGCTGGGCCTCTACATGCTGGTGTACTGGCTTTGATGGCACTGGACGGCACCATCAAGAAGCGCCGCAAGGCGCTTTTTTCATGGCTGGGCGGCCACTCGGACCGTCCGGACCTATCGGGTGACCGGAAGGCCCCCTGGCTGGATGTAGCCCAGCTTCCAGGCCAGCAGGATGCAGAGGAACAAAATCACCGACAAGGCGATCCGAACGGTGAGCGCGCGCGCCATTCCACCGGACTTGGCGCGCCCGTCGCGACCGTCCTTCAGCATGAAGTACAGCGCGAATCCGAGGCTCGCCAGGATGCCGGCAAAGGCGAGGGCGACGACATATTTCATGACTCTCATTATCGGCCGACTGCGCCGTCCAGTCCCTTGAACACAAGCTCCCTCCAAGCCGTGCCTCCGCTGCGGCGCGGTCGCTTCTGGCTGGTCACGGTCGTCACCGTGCTCACATTTGCAGCGACCCTGTCGCTGGGGGAATGGCAACTCTCGCGCGCCGCGCAAAAGGAAGCGCTCCAGGCCGCGATCGAGGCGCAGAAGACACAGCCGCCCCTCGGCCAGCAGGACTTCCTGGCCATGGCCAAGCCGGCCGAGGTCATGCATCGCCCGGTGCACCTGCGCGGCTTGTGGCTGGCGCCGCAAACGGTCTACCTGGACAACCGCCAGATGGGCGGCGTGCCCGGCTTCTACGTCGTCACGCCCTTCGCCATCGAAGGCAGCCAGCAGACGGTGATGGTGCAGCGCGGCTGGATCCAGCGCAATTTCGAGGACCGCACGAAATTGCAGCCCGTGCAGACGCCCCCCGGCCTGGTCGAACTCGACGCCCGCATCGAACCCCCGCCCTCGCACCTGCTGGAGTTGGGCAAGACGCCCGAGCCGGCCGCAACGACCGTGGAATCGCCGGGTTCATCGCCCATCCGGCAAAATCTCGATCTCGAAGCGTTCAAGGCAGAAAGCAAGCTGCCCCTGCGCACCGATGTCTCGCTGCAACAGACCGGTGCGGCTTCCGAAGGACTTCAGCGCAATTGGCCGGCGCCGGCGTTCGGCATCGAAAAACATTACGGCTACGCCTTCCAGTGGTTCGGCCTCGCGGCCCTCGTCACCATCCTCTATGTCTGGTTCCAAATTGTTGCCCCGTTCCGCCGTGCCCGCCGCGGCTGACGAGCCGCTCGGCCTGACCGTGCACTCGATGCCGTCGCCGCAGGCGCTGGGCGCCGAGGCTGGCCGGCGTACTGTCTCGGGCCGCTGGAAGATGATCGCGGTGATGCTGATGTGCGCGGCGCCTGTCATCGCGTCCTACTTCACCTACTACGTGATCCGTCCGGAGGGGCGCAGCGTCTACGGCGAACTGATCGAACCGCAACGCACGGTGCCGGAGGTCAAGGCGCTCACGCGCAACGGCGTGTCGGTGCCCTTGTCAACGCTCAAGGGGCAGTGGCTGATCGTGGCCGTGGCCGATGCCGCCTGCGATGCCTTGTGCGAACAGCAGCTCTATCTGCAGCGCCAGTTGCGCGAAAGCCTCGGGCGCGAGAAGGACCGCGTCGACCGCGTCTGGTTGATCAGCGATGCCGGTGCACCACCCGCGCGCCTGGACAACGGCTTGCGCGGCGCCACGGTGCTGCGCGTGCCGCCCGCGCAGTTGTCGCAATGGCTGCAACCCGCATCGGGCCACGATCTGGCCGAACACCTCTACGTGGTCGACCCGATGGGCAATTGGATGATGCGTTTCCCGGCTCGCATGGATGCCGCAGGTGCTTCACGTGCCAAGCGCGACCTCGAGCGCCTGCTGCGCGCTTCCGCTTCCTGGGACGAGCCGGGCC
Organism: Variovorax robiniae; assembly: GCF_037889955.1. Classification (NCBI taxonomy): domain Bacteria; kingdom Pseudomonadati; phylum Pseudomonadota; class Betaproteobacteria; order Burkholderiales; family Comamonadaceae; genus Variovorax; species Variovorax robiniae. Next base: position 165,454 of record NZ_JBBKZS010000005.1, on the reverse strand, counting down.
GATGATGCCGACGACCGCGCCCTACGACCTGACGCCGATCGCCTGGCTCATGGGTGCCGGCGTGCTGATCGCGCTCGGCCCGCTGCTGTGGGTCTGGCGTCGCAGCGCGGGCCATGGCGTGGCGCGGCGGCTCCATGCGCTCACCATCCTCACGCTGTTCCTGACCTTCGACCTGACGCTGTTCGGCGCTTTCACCCGGCTCACGGATTCCGGCCTCGGCTGCCCCGACTGGCCCGGCTGCTACGGCAATGCCAGCCCGATGGGCGCACGGCATGAAATCGCGATGGCGCAATCCATCCAGCCGACCGGCCCCGTGACGCACGGCAAGGCCTGGATCGAGATGGTGCACCGCTACCTGGCCACCGGCGTCGGCGTGTTGATCGTCGTGCTGGCCGTGCTCACGTTCATCGCATGGCGCCAGCAACGCAGGCAGCCCCTCGCCGGTCCGCAACATGCGACCTTGCGGCCAGCGTGGCCCTTCGTGACGCTGGTGTGGGTCTGCCTGCAAGGGGCCTTCGGCGCGCTCACGGTGACCATGAAGCTCTATCCGGCGATCGTCACGTTGCATCTGCTCGGAGCGATCGTGCTGCTGTCGCTGCTTTGCATGCAGGCCGTGCGCTACCAGCAGGCGGCCAGCGACCGGTTGCCGACCGCCTTGCCCGGCGCCTTGCGCAGCCTGCTGGTCGCGACCAGCCTGTTGCTCGGTCTCCAGATCGCGCTGGGCGGCTGGGTCAGCACCAATTACGCAGTGCTCGCCTGCACGCAGTTCCCGACGTGCCAGGACAGTTTGTGGCCGCCGATGAACTTCGCGCAAGGCTTCGAGATCTGGCGCGCGCTGGGCGTGACCGGCGAGGGCAACCCGGTTGATTTTTCGGCGCTGACCGCGATTCACTATGTGCACCGGTTGATGGCATATGTCGTCTTCGTCGCGATCGGCGCGCTTGCGTGGCGCTTGCGTGCCGTGCCCGCGCTGCGTGCGCAGTCGAACTGGCTGGCCGGCCTGGCGCTGCTGCAACTGGCCACCGGTCTCGGCAATGTGTTGCTCGGTTGGCCGCTTCTGGCAGCCCTGCTTCATACCGGCGGTGCGGCGGCGCTGGCCGTGGTGCTGGTCTGGACCTTGTGTGAAAGCCGGCGTGCACCCGCGGCGGTGTCGCAGGGCGTCGCGGGTCCGGTGCACGATCCCGGCAACATCGGTGCGGGGCGCCACCGGCAAGCGCCCACCGCGGCGCGCAATGCAGAACTGACCCCATGAGCACCCCCGTCCCCGTCCATCAAACCGCCAGCACCGCCAGCGTGCTGCGCCAGTTCTACGCGCTGACCAAGCCGCGCGTGGTGCAACTCATCGTCTTCTGCGCTTTCATCGGCATGGTCTTGGCGGTGCCCGGCGTGCCGGGATGGGCCGAGGTGCAGCGCGCCCTGCTCGCCTGTGCCGGCATCTGGCTCGTGGCCGGTGCGGCCGCGGCGTTCAACTGCCTCGTCGAAAAGGGCATCGACGCCAAGATGAAGCGCACCGCCTGGCGACCGACCGCGCGCGGCCAGTTGAGCGACCGCCAGGCCCTCGTCTTCTCGGCCTTGCTGTGCGCCGCGGGCTCGGCGCTGCTGTGGTTCACAGTGAACCCGCTGACCATGTGGCTGACTTTCGCCACCTTCGTGGGTTATGCGGTGATCTACACCGTGATCCTGAAGCCGCTGACGCCGCAGAACATCGTCATCGGCGGCGCTTCTGGTGCGATGCCGCCGGTGCTTGGCTGGGCTGCGATTCGCGGTGACGTCGGGCCGGAGGCACTGATCCTGTTCCTCATCATCTTCCTGTGGACCCCGCCGCATTTCTGGGCGCTGGCGCTCTACCGCGTCGAGGACTATCGCAAGGCCGGCCTTCCGATGCTGCCGGTCACGCACGGCAACGAGTTCACTCGACTGCAAGTGCTGCTCTACACCTTTATCCTGTTCGCCGCCTGCCTGATGCCCTTCATCTACGGGATGAGCGGCTGGTTGTACTTGGCGGTGGCGGTGGGCGTGAGCATCGGCTTCACCGGCTATGCGTTCGCGCTTTGGCGCAACTATTCGGACCAGCTGGCGCGCAAGACCTTCCGCTTTTCCCTGATTCACCTGAGCGTGCTGTTTGCGGCACTGCTGGTCGATCACTATTTGATTTGAGCCCGAGCACATGAACAAGCGAAATGCCATCAAGTGGATTGCCGCAGGCGCCGGCTGGACGGCGATGGCAGGCGCCTCGGGCCTGGGTCTCGCGGCCTGTAGCGAGAACAAGCCCAGCTTCAATGCGGTCGACCTCACGGGTGCCGACTATGCCAAGGACTTCAAGCTGACCGACGCCGACGGCAAGGAGCGGACCCTGGCCGACTTCAAGGGCAAGGTGGTCGTCCTGTTCTTCGGCTACGCGCAGTGCCCCGATGTGTGTCCTACGACCATGACCGAGATGTCGCAGGTCAAGCAGCAGCTCGGCAAGGATGGCGACAAGCTGCAGGTGGTGTTCATCACGGTCGACCCGGCGCGCGACACGCCGGCCGTGATGAAGGCCTACATGGGCGCCTTCGATCCCGGCTTCGTCGCGCTGATCCCGACGCCCGAGCAACTCGCGGCGGTCACGAAGGACTTCAAGGTCTACTACAAGAAGGTAGAAGGCAAGACGCCGACGAGCTACTCCATGGATCACTCGGCGGCCAGTTATGTCTACGACACGCAGGGTCGCTTGCGCCTGTATGCCCGCTACGGCGCGGGTGTGGCGCCGATGGTCGCGGACATCCAGGCCTTGCTGAAGTCCTGATACGACTTCGCAGTCAACCGCATAGCTGCGTTGGATCGCCTTGCCGTGCTACAGCACTGTCTGCGGCGCTCCGCCTTGCTCTGCGATTGATTGCAAAGCCGTACGAGCCGCGCACCGCCCAAGAAAAAGCCCGGCACGCGGCCGGGCTTGGTCAAGAAGACGTGGCTTTTCAGGCAAAGCTCGCCAGCGACTTCTTCATCTTCTTCATCGCCGCCACTTCGATCTGGCGAATGCGCTCGGCGCTCACGCCGTAGTCGGCGGCCAGTTCGTGCAGCGTCATGCCGCCCGAGCCGTCGTCGTTGACCTTGAGCCAGCGCTCTTCCACGATGCGGCGGCTGCGGTCGTCCAGGGCTTCGAGGGCGGACGTGATGCCGTCGCTCGATAGGCGGTCACGTGCGCGCATCTCGAGTTGCGCGGTCGGCTCCTGCGTGGCGTCGGCCAGGTAGGCGATCGGGCCGAAGGCGTCGTCGCCGTCGTCGGACGGGCTCGGGTCGAGCAGGATGTCGCCGCCCGAGAGGCGGGTTTCCATCTCCAGCACTTCCTCGCGCTTGACGTTCAGCCTGGCCGCGACTTGGCCCACCTCGTCGGCGCTCAGCGTTTCGCGGTGCGTGTCGGCGTCGATCGCAGCCGAATCTGCCTTGAAACCCTGCTTCATGGACCGCAGGTTGAAGAACAGCTTGCGCTGGGCCTTGGTCGTCGCGACCTTGACCATGCGCCAGTTCTTCAGGATGTATTCGTGGATCTCGGCCTTGATCCAGTGCATGGCGTAGCTCACCAGTCGCACGCCCTGGTCGGGGTCGAAGCGCTTCACGGCCTTCATCAGGCCCACGTTGCCCTCCTGGATCAGGTCGCCGTGGGGCAGGCCATAGCCGAGGTATTGGCGGGAGATGGAGACGACCAGGCGCAGGTGCGACAGCACCAACGCGCCCGCGGCCTCCAGGTCATTGTTGTCGCGCAGCTTGCGTGCGTAGCCCTGCTCTTCATCGAGCGTGAGCAGCGGCAGCCGGTTGGCGACCGAGATATAGGCGTCGAGATTGCCAAGCGGCGGAACGACGGACCACGGGTTCGCGACCGCGAGTGACTTGGCAGAGACTCCAGACAGTGCTGTCATTGAGGAAGCTCCTTTCATTCGGGACATATTAGCACTCGGTTAGAGGGAGTGCTAAGCACAGGGTTCCCCCTGATCCCTATCGAACCGATAGTTTTATTGATGGCCGTGCGTTCTTACCAGATTACATAAACACACATTTACGTTGCGTACATGTATCAAAAAGGACTAAATGCTAAAATGTTACTTATAGTTAATTGAACGCTAGCGGCACATTTTCCTGACCGCCCGAGCCGAACGAGAACCTGCCATGGCCCGCCTGCTGCTGATGACGAAAACCAGTTCGCCCAAGCAAATCGAACTGACCGATGAACGCGTCCTGATCGGGCGCGACGCCACCAACGACCTCCAGATCGATCGTCCGCGCGTGAGCCGCCATCATGCCGAGTTGCGCACCGAAGGCGCCACCACCTGGGTGATTGACCTCGCCAGCAGCAACGGCACTTTCGTCAACGGCCACAAGGTCCAGCACCGCGTCCTGCGCCATGGCGACGTGATGCGCATCGGGGATATCGAACTGCGCTACCTCAATCGCCCGGGCGCCTACGCCCCTGAGAGGGAATTGACCCTCGCCGAATGACCGGCCGGGGCTGCGAAAAAGACTACCAGCGCACGCCCAGCCGTTCGTAGATCCGCGTCACCACGAACAGCGGACCGACCCAGAGGTACTGGATGTCCTCGAAGAACGATGGCTTCCGGCCTTCGATCTTGTGGCCGATGAACTGGAAGATCCAGGCGACCACGAACAGCGCGACGCAAACCGGCACGAGTTGCTCTCCGAGCGCACGCAGCACCGCCACAACGGCCACCGTGCCCAGGGCCATCGTGACCCACAGGACCGTCGAACGCAGCATCGCGTAGTAGACCAGGCTGGCCCCGATGAACGCATAGGCGACCCAGGGGTGCAGCGCATAGAGCAGCCCGACGATGCTCAGCAGGATGGCCGGGATCGCGATGAAGTGAATCAGCTCGTTGGTCGGGTTGCGATGGCTCTCGCCATAGTGGGCGAGCAGTCGGTCGAGCTTGCGCTCAGTGCCCGCCAAGGGCGCGTGGGCCGTGTTCATGATTGTCTCCAATGGTCGCGCAGTGCGCCACGGCGGCGATGATGCCACCGTGGCCCGCGCTCAGCGAGGGTGGGAACCCACGGAAAAAGTCTGCGCAAGAAGGGTCCGCCAATCACTGCCTGGTGGCATGTGCGCCAGCACCCGGTCGAGGCGATGGTCGATCAGCAGCATGGAAAAGCCGTGCACCAGCGACCAGGCGCGCACCATCGCGGCAGTCTGCTCCGGCGTGATGGGAGCGCGGCCGGCTGAGGCGTCGGCGATGCCGAGCCGGGCGGCCATCGAGCCGGCCAGCGCGGCCTGTGCCTCGTCGATGGCCTGGCGCAGGGCGGGGCGATGGAGGTCGAGGCGCTCGCTCCGGAACATCAGCACGAACATTCCGGGATGGGCCTTCGCGAAGCCGACATAGGCGCCGCCCATCGCATCGAGCCGCTCTTCCGCGGAACCGGATGCCACGGCTTCCATGGCGGCCTTCAGGTCGCTTGTGAATTGGCGGAAGCCGACGGCGGCCAATTCGCTCAGCAATCCGCTGAGGTCGCCGAAATGGTTCTTGGGCGCCGCATGCGAGACGCCGGCGGCGCGGGCGGCGGCCCGCAGCGTCAGGCCCTCGATGCCCTCGGTCTCGAGGATTCGTTGCGCCGCTTCGAGCATGGCGGCGCGGAGGTCGCCGTGATGGTAGGGCGTGGCAGTGGGCGAGGGCATTGAATGCTGATTGATATTGACAGTGTAAATTTTACTTGACCTGTTGGCCGAGGACTGCTTCAATCCAGATATTGACACCGTAAACATCCACATCGAAGCGAGTGTGCTCTGCACGAAACGCGCAAGGAAGTCCCATGAACACGCCTCCAACCGCCACCGCGCCGTCCCTCTACGGCAGCGCCCTCGCCATCGAATGCGATGCCGCGTTCCTGCCCGTCCAGGGAGAACTGCCACGGGGCTTGGACGGCACGCTCTATCGCAACGGCCCGAATCCGCAATTCCCCGATGCCAGTGCCCACCTGTTCGGCGGCGACGGCATGCTCCACGCCTTCACGCTGGAGGACGGACGGGCGAGCTACCGGAATCGCTGGGTGCGCACCGCGCATTGGCAGGCCGAGCGTGCGGCCGGCCATCGGCTCTTCGATGCCTATGGCCGGAACCTGGATGGCAGCCGCAACGAAACCATCGCCGACGAAGGCGCCGCCAACACGAACGTGGTCTGGTACGCCGGCCGCCTGCTGGCACTGGAAGAGGCGCACCTGCCGGTGGAGATCGACCCCGTCACGTTGATGTCTCGAGGCCAGACGAACCTCGGCGGCGGCCTGACCGGCCCGTTCACTGCGCATCCCAAGGTGGACCCGGCCACCGGCGAACTCCTGTTCTTCGGCTACAACGCCACCGGCCCGTTGTCCGCCGGCATGAGCCACGGCAGCATCGACACGGCGGGCCACGTGACCCGCTTCGAGCGCTTCGACGCCCCCTACGCCAGCATGGTCCATGACTTCGCCGTCACCGAACGCCACTTGCTGTTCCCGATCCTTCCGCTCACGGGCAGCATGGCGCGCATGCAGCAAGGCCGGCCGCCCTATGCCTGGGAGCCGGAACTGGGCGCCCGGGTCGGTGTGCTGAAGCGCGGTGCGCCCGTCGAGCAGATGCGGTGGTTCGAGGGCGACAGCGGCTATGTCTTCCACGTGATGAATGCCTGGGAGGAGGGTGAGCGCATCGTGGCCGACGTGATGCGCTATGACGAGCCGCCGCTGTTTCCCCACCCCGACGGCCGCCCGACCGACCCGTCACGCAGCGTGGCGCGCATGTGCCGCTGGACTTTCGACCTGGCCGGGAACAGCAATCGATTCACCCAGACGCCGATGGACGACCTGGCCGCGGAATTCCCGCGCTTCGACGAGCGCTACTCGGGCCTCGCGTACCGCCACGGCTGGGCCGCCTGCCAGCGCGAGGCTGTGCGAGGTGCGGGCTATGAAGGTCTGGTGCATTACGACCTGGCCAGCGGCAAGCGCAACCTCCATTGGCTGCCCGCCGGTGATCGCGTCTCAGAGCCGGTGTTCGTGCCGCGCGCCGACGATGCGGCAGAAGGGGATGGGTGGCTGCTGGCGGTCGCGTGGCGCGCCGCGCAGAACCGCAGCGAACTGGCCGTCTTCGCCGCTGGTGCGATCAGTGACGGGCCGGTCGCGACGGTGCAGTTGCCGCACCGGGTTCCTTCCGGCTTCCACGGCAACTGGGTGGCCGGGCAATTTGTGCGCTGAGCACTCCGCAACTTTCACTGGAGACCGCCATGGGCATTCTTCTGAGCTTCGCGCCGTTCGTTCTTTACGCGCTGATGTCGCGTTCCGCGCCGCTCACGGTGTCGCTGTTCTCGGCCGCCGCCGTGGCCTTGGTCCTGCTGCTGCGGGACCATTTCATCCGCCATCGCGCGATGAAGCTGCTGGAAATCGGGACAGTGCTGCTGTTTGGCGGACTCGGCCTGTACGTATGGCTGACCGGCGGCGCCTGGAGCATTCCGGAAGTGCGGCTGGCGGTGGACGGCGGCCTGCTGCTGATCGTGCTGTTCACGATGCTGATCCGCCAGCCCTTCACGCTCCAATATGCTCGGGAGCAGGCGCCGAAGGAATTCCACGATTCACCGAAGTTCCTGGCGGTCAACCAGGTCCTCACGGCGGTATGGGCGATGGCCTTTGCCGTGATGACAGGGGCGGACCTGATCATGGCGCGCCTGCCGCAAGTGCCGCTGGCGGTGGGCATCGCCATCACCGTCGCCGCACTGGTGGGTGCGGCGTGGTTCACCGGCTGGTACCCGAGCCGGCTGCGTCGCGCGGCGGAGCTCAGCCGAGCAGCGCCTGCGCAAACTCGCGCGCGCTGAAGGTCTCCAGGTCTTCCAGCTTCTCGCCGACGCCGACGAAGTACACCGGGATCGGTCGCTCGCGCGCGATCGCGGCCAGCACGCCGCCGCGGGCCGTGCCGTCGAGCTTGGTGACGATCAGGCCGGTCAGTCCCAGTGCGTCGTCGAAGGCCTTGACCTGCGCCACCGCGTTCTGGCCGGTGTTGCCGTCGATGACCAGCAGCACCTCGTGCGGCGCGGATGCGTCGGCCTTGGTGACCACGCGCTTGATCTTCTTCAGTTCGTCCATCAGGTGGATCTGGGTCGGCAGGCGGCCGGCGGTGTCGACCAGGACCACGTCCTTGCCGCGCGCCTTGCCGGCCTTCACCGCGTCGAAGCTGACCGATGACGGGTCGCCGCCCTCGTTGCTCACGATCTCGACCGTGTTGCGATCGGCCCAGACCAGCAACTGCTCGCGGGCCGCGGCGCGGAAGGTGTCGGCCGCGGCCAGCAGCACGGCGCAGCCTTCGTCCGCGAGGTGTTTGGTGAGCTTGCCGATGGAGGTGGTCTTGCCGGCGCCGTTGACGCCTGCGACCATGATCACGGTGGGCGTGTGTTCGCCGATGACGAGTTGCTTTTCCAGTGGCTTGAGCAGGTCGGTCAGCACGTCGGCCAGCAACACGCGCACCTGGGCGGCATCGGTGGCGATGGTGCTTTTGACGCGGCGGCGCAGTTCTTCGAGCATCTGCTCGGTCGCCTTCACGCCGGTGTCGGCCACCAGCAGCGCGGTCTCCAGTTCCTCGTAGAGGTCTTCGTCGATCTGCGCGTTGACGAAGACGGCCTGGATGCCGGTGCCGGTCTTCTTGAGGCCTGTCTTGAGCTTGGCCAGCCAGCCTGCGCGCTCGGGTTCGGTCGGCGCCTCGGGCGGCGGTGCGGCGCGATAGGGTGAGGGCTTGCGTTGTTCGGCGGGCGCTGCGGTTGGCGTCGGTGCAGGCGGCAGGTCGCGCAGGAAGGCAGGGACTTCGGTGGGCGAGGCCGGTGGCACGGCGACCGAAGGCGGCACCGGAGGAGGCGGCTTGAATGCGAGCGGTGCGGCCGGCGGCGGCTTGGTCCAGCGCGGGGGCAGGAAAGGCGCGGCGGCCGGCACGGGCGCGGCCGGTGCTGGCGCGATGGCCGCATCGGGCTGAGTCGTCGCGGGCGACGATACTGGGCCCGCCTCCCGCGGGCGATCCAGCCGAGATGGCAAAGCCCCATCGGCCGGAGAAGGCAAGTCGCGCAGGAACGCCGGCACCTCCTGCTCCACCGGCGCCGCTACCGGCGCAGGGGGTGAAGAAGGAGCGGGCGCCGGGGGCGACTCATCCTCGGATTTTTTTTTCTTGAAGAAACTGAACATCGCAGCGTTTTTACAATCGACCCATTCTATGAAACGCTCCTCGCCACGCCGCGCTGCGTTCGGTGCGGTGCTGGCCTCGGCGCTCGTTGCGCTCTGGGCCGCACCCTCCGCTGCGCAAAATCCCCCCCCTTCCACCAAGGCCGCGCAGTCCACGCAGGCGCAGCAGTTCACGCTGGCCAACGGCATGACGCTGATCGTCAAGCCCGACCGCCGCGCGCCCACCGCCGTGCAGATGGTCTGGGTGCGGGTCGGCGCCATGGACGAGGTCGACGGCACCTCGGGCGTGGCCCATGCGCTGGAACACATGATGTTCAAGGGCACGAAGGACCTCAAGCCCGGCGAGTTCTCGCGCCGCGTCGCTGCCCTCGGCGGGCGCGAGAACGCGTTCACCACGCGCGACTACACCGGCTACTACCAGCAGATCCCCATGGGCAAGCTGGAGGACGTGATGAAGCTGGAGTCCGACCGCTTCGCCCGCAACCAGTGGCCGGACGACGAGTTCAAGCGCGAGATCGAGGTGGTCAAGGAAGAGCGCCGCATGCGCACCGAAGACCAGCCGCGATCCTTGCTGGGCGAGCAGCAGAACGCCGCCGTGTTCATCGCGTCGCCCTATCACCGGCCGGTGGTCGGCTGGATGAGCGACCTCGATGCGATGACGCCGCAGGACGTGCGCGACTTCCACCAGCGCTGGTATGTGCCGGCCAACGCGGCCCTGGTGGTGGCCGGCGATGTGGATGTGGAGCAGGTGCGCAAGCTGGCCGAGAAGTATTACGGCAGCATCCCGGCCCGCGCGGTGCCGGCGCGCAAGCCCCGCATCGAACCGGAGCAGCGAGGTATCCGGCGCATCGAATTCAAGGCGCCGGCCGAGCAGTCCTACGTCTCGCTGGCCTTCCGCACGCCCAAGCTTGAAAGCCTGGATGGCGAGAGCGATGCCTGGGCGCTGGTCGTGCTGTCGGCCCTGCTCGATGGTTATGCCGGCGCGCGCCTGGACCGCGCGTTGACGCAAGGCCCGGACCGCGTGGCCGACGCCGCCGGCTCGTACGCCGGCTTCATCGGCCGGGGTCCGCAGCTGTTCGGGCTCGATGGCGTGCCGGCACCCGGCAAGACACCTGAGCAGGTCGAGGCCGCCTTGCGCGCGGAAGTGGCCCGCGTCGCCAAGGACGGCGTCGGCGCGGCCGAACTTGCGCGCGTCAAGACGCAGTGGGTGGCCAGCGAAACCTACAAGCTGGATTCGGTGATGGCGCAGGCGCGCGAACTGGGCAGCAACTGGATCCAGGGCCTGCCGCTGGATGCGAGCAGCAAGATGATCGCCAAGCTGCAGGCAGTCACGGCAGAGCAGGTGCAGGCGGTGGCCGCCAGGTACTTCGGCGACGACCAGCTCACGGTGGCCACCCTTCGGCCGCTGCCCCTCGACAAGACTCGCCGCCCGCGCCCCGCGCCCGCAGGCGAGCTGCGCTGAAAGATGCCACGCACCATGTTCGCTCTTCAAAGATTCACTGCGGGCGCCTTGTTGGCCGGCGTCGCGGCACTCTTCGCCACGCATGCACAGGCGGCCGTGCCGATCCAGCACTGGACCCTGCCCAATGGCGCGCAGGTCTGGCTCGCGAGTGTCGACTCGCTGCCCATCGTCGACCTGCAGCTCGATTTCGACGCCGGCAGCCGGCGCGACCCGGCGGCGCAGTCGGGGCTGGCCAGCGTTTCGGCCGGCATGGTCGAGAAGGGGGTACGCGCGGCGCCGGGCTCCGGCCCGTACCCGCAGGCCATGGACCAGAACGCGCTCGGCGAGGCATGGGCGGACCTGGGCGCCAGCTTCGACGCGGGCGCCGGCCCCGAGCGCACCAGTTTCAGCCTGCGCACGCTGTCCGATCCGCCGCTGCTCGACAAGGCCGTGGCCCTGGCCGCGCGCGAGATCGGCGAGCCGTCGTTCCCGGACGACATCTGGAAGCGCGAGCGCGAGCGCATCGGCGCCGCCATCAAGGAAGCCAACACCAAGCCCGACACGATCGCCTCGCGCGCCTTCTCGCAGGCGGTCTACGGCAGCCATCCCTTCGGCGCGGAGGTGACGGAGGAGTCGCTGGCGCGCATCGACACGGCCGCCATGCGCACGCGCTACGAGCAACTGATCGTGCCGTGCCGCGCCAAGCTGAGCATCGTCGGCGCCGTGACCCGGCCGCAGGCGGAATCGATCGCGATGACGCTGCTGTCGCGCCTGCCCGCGCAACCGGCCGGCTGCGCCGCGCTGCCGGTGGTGCCGGAGGTCCTGCCGCTCACGGCGGCGAAGGAGGAGCGCATTCCGTTCGCCTCCGCGCAGGCGCATGTCTACATCGGCGAGCCGGGCTATCCGCGCAGCGATCCGGACCACTTCGCGCTGAACCTCGGCAATTACATCCTGGGTGGCGGCGGCTTCGTGTCGCGCCTCACAGAGCAGGTGCGCGAGAAGCGCGGCCTGGCCTACAGCATCTACAGCGGCTTCGCGCCGGGCCTGCATGCGGGCGCGTTCCGCATCGGCTTCCAGACTCGGCCCGACCAGGCCGCCGAGGCGGTGAAGGTCTCGCGCGAAGTACTGGCGAAGTTCGTGGCCGACGGGCCGACCGAGGCCGAACTCAAGGCCGCCAAGGACAACCTGATCGGCGGCTTCCCGCTGCTTCTGGACAGCAATCGCAAGCTGCTCGGCAACGTCGCCAACATCGCCTGGTATGGCCTGCCGCTGGACTACCTCGACACCTGGACCGCGCGCATGAATGCCATCACCGTCGCCGACGTCAAGGCCGCCATCCAGCGCAAGCTGCAACCGGACCGAATGGTGACGGTCATCCTCGGCGGCAAGGAATGACCGCGCGCCGGCGCGCATGGCCGCGGTTAAGCTCGGCCCGATGAGGAAAGAACCCGCACCCAAGGCCAGCGCCAAGCCGGCAGGCAAGCCTGCAGCGAAGAAGACCCCGCGCCACAAGTCTCCATTGCCGCGCCAGATCCGCATCATCGGCGGCCAATGGAAGCGCACCCGCCTTGCCGTGGCCGACAAGCCCGGCCTGCGCCCCACCCCTGATCGCGTGCGCGAGACGCTGTTCAACTGGCTCGCCAGCCTGGCCGGCGCGGGCGGCGGCGAGTTGCCGGGCTGGCATTGCATCGATGCCTTCGCAGGCACCGGCGCCCTGGGGCTCGAAGCGGCCTCGCGCGGCGCCGCCAGCGTGATCCTCTGCGAGCAGGACGCCGACCTGGTCGCACAACTGTTGAACATCAAGGGCAAGCTCGATGCACCGGCCTTGCGCATCGAGCGCGGCAATGGCGTGACCGCCGTCGAACGCGCGCCCGCGGGCAGCCTGCATGCCGTGTTCCTCGACCCCCCCTTCGAGCAGGCCGCGCTGTACGAGCCAGCATTGCGTGCCGCTGCCCGCGCACTGCATGCCGATGGCGCGGTGTACCTGGAGGCACCGCGGCGCTGGACCGATGAAGAACTCGCCCCGCTCGGTTTGGTCGGCTTCCGCTACCTGAAGGCCGGCGCCGTGCACGCGCATCTGCTGCGCCGATCGGCCGATGCGGCTGCATAATCCGCCCGACCCCAAATCGAACAGTCCGACGGCGGAGGAGAACAAAGAAATGTCCAGCGTGATTGCTGTCTACCCTGGGACTTTCGATCCCATGACCCTCGGCCATGAAGACGTGGTGCGGCGTGCCACGCAACTGTTTTCGCACGTCATCGTCGCGGTGGCGGCGGGCCACCACAAGAAGGCGCTGTTCTCGCTCGAGGAGCGCATGGGCATGGTGCGCGAGGTGGTCGAACCCTTCAAGGAACTGGTGACGGTCGAGAGCTTTTCGGGCCTGCTGCGCGACTTCGTGGTCGCGCGCAACGGCAAGGCCATGGTGCGCGGCCTGCGCGCGGTCACCGACTTCGACTATGAATTCCAGCTGGCCGGCATGAACCGCACGCTCATGCCGAACGTCGAGACCGTGTTCCTGACGCCCAGCGACAAGTACCAGTTCATCTCCAGCACCTTTGTGCGCGAGATCGCGACGCTGGGCGGCGAGATCGACAAGTTCGTGTCGCCAGCTGTGCGAAAGAAGCTGTTGGCCAAGGTTCGCAGCATGGCGCGCGAATGATGCGCCCGACACCCGTGGCATGAGCGAACTCGCACCGCCCCGGCTCCACGCGCTTGGCGACGCCGCCTTGCTGTGCGAACTGCCGGCACCCGCGCAACTGGCGGTGCAGCAAAGGATCTGGGCGCTGGCGGCGGAAGCGGTGCAATGGCCCGGCGTCGGTGAGGCGCTGCCGGGCATGAACAACCTGACCTTGATGTTCGACCCGGCAGTGGTCGAAGCGGACGCGCTTGGTGAGCGCGTGCTGGCCGCCTGGCCCAAGCTCAAGGCCGGCGCGGTCGCTGGTCGTGAGGTGCAGATCCCTGTCGTCTACGGTGGCGACGAAGGGCCTGACCTGGAAGTTGTCGCGGCTCACACCGGCTTGACGCCGGAAGAGGTGGTGCGGCGCCACTGCGCCGGCGAGTACGTCGTCTACCTGATCGGATTTCTCCCGGGCTTTGCGTTCATGGGCGGCCTGCCGCCAGAACTCGCGACACCTCGCCGCGCCGAACCGCGCACGGCGGTGCCGGCCCGGTCGGTCGGCATCGGCGGCGAGCAGACCGGCATCTACCCGCGGTCCTCGCCGGGCGGCTGGAACCTCATTGGGCGCACGCCGCTGGAAATGTTCGATCCCCATGCCAAGCAGCCGACGCTGCTGCGCCATGGAGACCGTGTGCGCTTCGTCGCGGAAAGTGTGAAGACGTGATCACCATACTGCGCCCGGGCATCCTGGCCTCGGTGCAGGACCTGGGCCGGCACGGCCACCGCCAGCTCGGCATTTGCCCCGGCGGCGCGCTGGACACGCTGGCGCTGACCCTGGCGAATCGGCTGGTCGGCAATCCGGACGGCGCGGCCGGACTCGAGATCACGCTGGGCAACTGTGAACTGCGCTTCGATGCCGCCACGCGCATCGCATTGGCAGGCGATGATTTCTCCGCCCGCCTCGACGGCCGGCCGCTGTGGCCTTGCTGGAGCGTGGCCGTCGAGGCCGGGCAGGTGCTCCGGCTGGGCGGCGCGAATGCATCGGGCGGCAAGCCGGGCCTGCGCACCTGGCTGGCGGTGGCGGGCGGCATCGACGTGCCGCCGGTGCTCGGATCGCGCAGCACCGACCTGAAGGCCGGCTTCGGCGGTTTCGAAGGGCGGGCGCTGCAAAAGAACGACGAACTTGCCGTGGGTGCTTCCGCGCTCGACGAGGCGCGGCGAATGCGTCGCCCCTTCGGCCTGCGCCCGCCTGGATGGGCGGAAGGCGAGGGCCGCACCGAACCCATCTCGCTGCGCGTGATGCAGGGCCCGGAGTACGAACAGTTCCTGGTGGCGGCCCGGGCCGCATTGTGGAGCGGCGAATGGCGCATCACGACCCAGAGCAACCGCATGGGCAGCCGGCTCGCCGGCACGGAACTGAAGCGTCGGCGCCAGGCCGACATGCTGTCCTCGGCCGTCATCCCCGGCACGATCCAGGTGCCGCCCTCCGGCCAGCCGATCATCCTGATGGGCGATGCGCAGACCACCGGCGGCTATCCGCGCATCGGCGTGGTCATCCGCGCCGACCTGTGGAAGCTGGCGCAGGCGCCACTCAACGGGCGCCTGCGGCTGGTCGAGGTCGATGCGGCGGGCGCGCGGGCGGCGTGGGAGGCTCAGCAACTCTACCTGCGCCAGGTCGCACAAGGCCTGCTGGCAGCCGAATGGCCGGCGCAGACTTAGACTGGCTCGCGAGCGGCAGTCCCTCCGGCCAGCGGCAGCGCGGGAAGGGAGGGCGGCAACCGACATGCAACGACCTCGGGGCGAACGAATGTCCATCGATCTGAACGCCGACCTCGGCGAAGGCTGCGACAACGACGAGGCGCTGATGGCGCTGGTGAGCTCGGCCAACATCGCTTGCGGCTGGCACGCGGGCGACGCGACGATCATGCGGCAGTGCGTGCGCTGGGCGCTAAAAAACGGCGTGGCCATCGGCGCGCATCCGAGCTTTCCGGACCGCGAGAACTTCGGCCGCAGCGAAATGAACCTGCCGCCCGACGAAATCATCGCCGGCACGCTCTATCAGATCGGCGCGCTGGCCGCGATCGCCAAGGCGGAGGGCGGGGCGCTTTCCCACGTCAAGCCGCATGGCGCGCTCTACAACCAGGCGGTGAAGGACCCGGCGTTGGCGGACGCGCTGTGCGAGGCGGTCCGGCGCTTCGATCCGTCGCTGCGGTTCTTCGGCCTGGCCGGCAGCGGCATGATCGACGCGGCCCGCCGCGCCGGCCTGCAACCGGTGGAAGAGGTTTTCGCGGACCGCGGCTACAACGCCGACGGCAGCCTGGTCAGCCGCAAGTTGCCCGGCGCCCTGATCGAGGACGATGCCCAGGCGATTGCTCAGGCCATTTCGTTGGTACGAGACCACAGGGTGCGGGCCATCGATGGCAGCCTGGTGGCCGTGAATGCCCAGACCGTTTGCCTGCATGGCGACGGGGCCCACGCCGTGCAATTCGCAAAAAGCATCCGAGAAAAGCTGGGGGCCGAAGGGATTGCAATTCAGGCCTTATGTTGAAACAAAGTGAACTATTTTTGTTTTTCCCGCACGAGGGCGCGCTTTGGCCGATAATGCCGCAGCTTTCCCGCAAATTGCTGCGGGTTGGCAAACGGTGATAGGTCGGTTTCGCGCCACAGCGGGTTTTTGTTTGTTGTGATTCTGGGACTCCGTCGCTTTTGTTTCTTGTAATTTGAGGAGTCCAAAAAATGGGCAAAAAACTGTACGTGGGCAACCTTGCCTACTCGATCCGTGACAACGACCTGGAACAGGCCTTCGGCCAGTACGGCTCTGTTGCCAGCGCCAAGGTCATGATGGAGCGCGACACCGGTCGTTCCAAGGGTTTCGGCTTTGTCGAAATGGGCACCGACGCGGAAGCGCTCGCAGCCATCGAAGGCATGAACGGCCACGCACTCGAAGGCCGCAGCCTGACGGTGAACGAAGCCCGTCCGATGGAACCCCGTCCTTCGGGCGGTTTCGGCGGCGGCGGCGGCCGTAGCGGTGGTGGCGGCGGCGGTTACGGCGGTGGCGGCGGCCGCAGCGGTGGCGGCGGCTACGGTGGTGGCGGCGGCGGTGGTTACGGCGGTGGTGGCGGTGGCTACGGCGGCGGCAACAGCCGCGGCGGCTACTAAGCACTCGCTGCTTTGAACAAAAAGGCTCCCTCGGGAGCCTTTTTTGCGTCTGGGCGCCGTGTCAGAAGTTGTGAAGATTTCGTAGCGAGGGCGCCAAGGTCGGGTTGAGCAGCGCAGCCCCCCCGTGCGGCGAGCAGCCCAGCCCCGAAATCGGTGGCTGCAGTAGAAAGATTCACATCTCTTCAGCCGAGTCGGTCGAGCCAGGCACCCAGCGAGGCATTGACCACTGCGGGCTTTTCCATGGTCAGCATGTGGCCGCAGTCCGGCACCCACACCAGCTCGGCACCCGGCGCCAGGTCCGCGATCTCCTGCGAGCACTCCGGTGGCGTCAGGCGGTCGGTGTCGCCGCACATCACCAGTACGGGACAGCGCAGGGCGGGCAGTTGCCCGCGAGCGTCGGGGCGCTGCATCAAGGCCCGGTTCTGGTTGATCAGTTGCTGCGCACCGGCGTCCAGCATCATGCGCAGGTAGCGGGCCACCATGGCCGTGTCGGCGGCCTGCGTCGGGTGGAAGGCGAACATCACATTGGGTTCGATCACGCCGCGCACGTCGCCGCGCTGGAACAGTTCGATGGCGGCCTCGCGCAGTTCGCGCATGTCGGGCGTCTCCGGGCGCGGGTTGGTGCCGAGCAGGGCCAGGCCCTGGATGCGTTCAGGCGCCTGCCGTGCGGCCTCCATGGCGATCATGCCGCCCATGGATGCACCACAAAGGACCAGTGGACCTTCGTGCGCCGCCAGCACATCGCGCGCCATGTCCTCGATCGTCGCGAAGCGCATGTGGGCATCGCTCACGGCCGGCGCCATGTGGCTGGGGAGCGCGGCCCACTGGTCCTGCCAGAGACGGTCGTCGCAGGCGAGGCCGGGGATCAGGACGAGTTGAGGCATGGCAGCAGTGGTGGGGCAATCGCAACGCGGGACTGTCAACGATTCTGGCATCGACACAAGAATGACGCGGGGTGGATGGGACAATGCGAGCACGTCCTATGCCAATTGCTACCCACCTGATCCTCATCCGTCACGGCGAAACCGACTGGAATCGCGAACTGCGCTTCCAGGGCCATGTCGACGTGCCCCTCAACGACATGGGCCACGAGCAGGCCCGAAGGCTCGGGCTGCGTCTGGCCGGCGAGCCGACCCACCATGTGATCAGCAGCGACCTGATGCGTGCGCAGCAGACCGCGACGCCGGCGGCGCAGCAGCTCAAGCTGCCGATCGTGACCACGGTGGGCTTGCGTGAGCAGAGCTTCGGCGTGGCGGAGGGGCTGCGCTCGGATGAGATCCGCGCGCTGCATCCGCGGGCCTGGGAGCAATGGCTCGAATTCCGCGAGGAGAACGCGATGCCCGAGGGCGAATCGGCGGTCGCGTTCCATGCGCGGATCATCGAGGCGCTGGGCCGCATCGCGACGACGTACACCGGGCAGAACGTGCTGGTCGTGACGCACGGTGGCGTGCTCGACATGGTGTGGCGCACCGCCAAGGGCATGAGCCTGAGCGGGCCGCGCCAGAGCGAGATTCCGAACGCCGGGGTCAATCGCGTTCGCCTCGCCGATGCCGCGCAACCGACACACATCGAGATCCTCGAGTGGGCCGATGCCGCACACCTGAAGGACCTGCCCCCGCAGCCGACCTACGACCAGCGGCGCCACCTCGCGCCCGCACCGCAAGTCAAGTCCTCGACAAACGCCGGCTGATTTCCTTCGGTGTCTTGATGAGCGGGCCATCTGTGGTTTCCAGCTGGTCGCAGAGGAACTGCTCGCTGCCGGCCAGCAGTCCGCGGTAGAGCAACTCGCAAAGTTCGCGTGCGCGCAGGCCGGGCCAGTCGGCGGGCAGCAGTGCGGCCGGCAGGTTCGGGTCGCGCAGCAGCACGCGGCGGTATTCGTGGATCAGCAGGGTGCGCAGGAAGAAGGCCTCGGCCTGCGTCAATGTTTCCAACAGTGAAACGGCCGGCGCGAAGCGGGTGATGAACTGCTGCCATGCCTGTTCGACCTTGGCGAGCTTGAAGGTGTCGTGCATCAGGGCCTGGAGCGGCTTGCGGCCGTAGTCGTCGAGGCTCTGTGCGCTCAGCACGGCCACGCGGTCTTCCGCCTTGGCCGCGCGCAGGATCTCCTGCAGCGATTGATGGTCCACATGCGGGTGCGCGAAGATGCCTGGCGAGAGTTGGCCGAAGCTCTCCCACAGCAGTTCGCGCTTCAGGTGCTGGCGCATGCTGGCGCGCATGCCGCTCTCCAGCAGCACCAGCGTCCAGCGGCCGTCCCACGTCGGCAGGTTGAATTCGTAGATGCGCCGGTCCGCATGGCGCACGCGCTGCAAGCCGATGTCCGACAGGCCGTAGTAGCTGCGCCGCCCGATGCGCGAGGCGGTGAACCAGTCGTCCGCAGTCAGCCGGAACGCACTGGTCCGCACCAGCCGCGACGAAATGCCGAAAGGCTCCGCCAGGCCGATCAGGTTGCCCAGCCAGACCGACTGCTTGCGCGGCGCAATCGCATCGCCGTAGATGGTGATCAGCACGGAGTTGGAACGCATGACCAGTCCACGCCGCAGCTTGGCAACACGAGGGGAAATCTGCGCTTCGAGCTTTGCGCTGGGCATGGCCGGCTCCTGAAGTGATACACAGCATTCGATTGTATGAGTCCGTTTGTATCACTACCATTCAATTCAGTTCGAGGGAGCCACTCTCGGCAACACGATGAATGGAGGCAAAGGCATGTACGCACAACTCGTCGAGACGGGTGCACAAGCGGTCAAGACATTGGATGAAATGTCACCGCAAGAGCGCGCGTTTCAAGAGCGCATCAACGCGAGCATCAAGGTCGAACCCAAGGACTGGATGCCCGAGGGCTACCGCAAGACGCTGATCCGGCAGATCTCGCAACACGCGCATTCCGAATACGTCGGCATGCTCCCCGAAGCCAACTGGATCACCCGCGCACCGACGCTGCAACGCAAGGCCATCCTCATGGCCAAGGTGCAGGACGAGGCCGGCCACGGCCTCTACCTCTACAGCGCGGTCGAGACGCTGGGCGTGACGCGCGACCAGACCTACCTCGATCTGCTGTCGGGCAAGGCCAAGTACTCGAGCATCTTCAACTACCCCACGCTGACCTGGGCCGACATCGGCGCGATCGGCTGGCTGGTGGATGGCTCGGCCATCGTCAACCAGGTGCCGATCTGCCGTTGCTCCTACGGCCCCTATGCCCGTGCGATGGTGCGTGTGTGCAAGGAGGAGTCCTTCCACCAGCGCCAGGGCTTCGAGATCATGCACACGCTGTCTCGCGGCACCGCGGCGCAGAAGGCGATGGCGCAGGACGCGCTGAATCGCTGGTGGTGGCCTTCCATCGCGATGCACGGCCCGGCGGACGACCAGTCGGTGAACAGCGCGCAATCGATGGCCTGGAAGATCAAGTCGCAGACCAACGATGCGCTGCGCCAGAAGTTCATCGACCAGACCGTGCCGCAGGCCGAGTTCCTCGGCCTGACCATCCCCGACCCGGACCTGAAGTGGAACGAGGAACGCGGCCACTACGACTACGGCCAGATCGACTGGGAAGACTTCTTCAACGTGGTGCGCGGCAAGGGCCCGTGCAACCAGGAGCGCCTGGCGGCGCGCAACAAGGCATGGAACGAAGGCGCATGGTTCCGCGAGGCGATGCAGGCCTATGCGGACCAGCAGGAACAAACCGAAGAACTGAAGGTGGCGTGAGACATGAACAACGAACAGAAAACCCGACGCGAATGGCCCCTGTGGGAAATCTTCATTCGCAGCCAGCACGGCCTCGCACACAAGCATGTGGGCAGCCTGCATGCAGTGGATGGCGCCAGCGCCGTGCAGCATGCCCGCGACGTCTACACGCGGCGCAATGAAGGCGTGAGCATCTGGGTGGTGCGTGCGGCCGACGTGCTGGCCAGCAGCCCTGGCGACAAGGAAGCGCTGTTCGATGCAGCGCAGAGCAAGGTGTATCGCCATCCGACTTTCTTCCCGATGCCCGAAGGCGTCGAGCACATCTGACGGCTGGCACATGAACACCACCAAACTCGAATACCTGCTGCGCATGGGCGACAACTGCCTGGTGCTGTCGCAGCAACTGGCGGCCTGGTGCGGCCATGGACCGGCGCTGGAGGAAGACCTCGCGCTGACCAACGTGGCGCTGGACCTGCTGGGGCAGGCGCGCATGTGGTTGACGCTGGCGGGCGAGGAAGAAGGCAAGGGCCGCGACGAAGATGCGCTCGCCTACTTCCGCGACGGCAGCGAGTTCCGCAACCTGCTGATCGTCGAGCAACCCAACGGCCACTACGGCAACACGGTGGCGCGGCAGTTCCTGTTCGATGCCTGGCACATGCATGTGCTGGCCGGGTTGAGCACGTCGAGCGATGCGCGCATCGCGGAGATCGCGCAGAAGTCGGTCAAGGAGGTGCGTTATCACTTCGAACGCAGCGCCGGTCTGATGATCGCGCTGGGCCGCGGCACGCCGGAGAGCCATGCCCGCATGCAGGCCGCGGTGGAACTGCTCTGGCCCTATGCCAACGAATGGTTCGAGTCGGATGCGGTGGATGAAGCCTGTGCCTCATCGGGCGTGGCGCCTGCCGCACCTTCGCTCGCGGCGCCGTGGCGCGCCAGGGTCGAGGCCGTGCTGGACCGCGCCACGCTGAAGATGCCGGGCTACATCGGCCATCAGCGCGGCGGCAAGCGCGGCGTGCACACGGAGCACCTGGGCCATCTGCTGACCGACTTGCAGTTCGTGCAGCGCACCTATCCGGGAGCGCAGTGGTGAACGCCGTTGCATCTGCACAGGTCTCGCGCGACACCGTGCTGGCCTGGCTCGGCGAAGTGATGGACCCGGAAGTGCCCGTGGTCTCTGTGGTCGACCTTGGCCTGATCCGCGATGTCGAATGGCAGGACGAATCGCTGGTCGTCACCGTGACGCCGACCTACTCGGGCTGCCCGGCCACCGAAGTGATCGCGCAATCGATCCGCGATGCCGTGCAGGCGCGCGGCATCGGTGAGGTGACGGTCCGCACGCAACTCGCACCCGCATGGACAACCGACTGGATGAGCACCAAGGGCCGCGACGCATTGCGTGCCTATGGCATCGCGCCGCCGGTGCATCGCGCCGCTGCCGCGGATGGCACGCAGGCCATCGACATCAGTGCCTTGCTGGCCCAGCGCGTCGTCGTGCCCTGCCCGCAATGCAACTCGCGCAAGACGCGCCTGCTGTCGCAGTTCGGCTCGACCGCCTGCAAGGCGCTCTACCAGTGCAACGACTGCCTGGAACCCTTCGACTATTTCAAGGCGCACTAAAAATGGCCGCACCTCAATTCCATTCCCTCCAGGTCAGCCATGTCGAGCAGGCCACGCGCGACGCGGTGGCGGTGACCTTCGCCGTGCCGGAGCACCTGGACGACACCTTCTCGTACGTGCAGGGCCAGTACCTCACGCTGCGCACGCTGCTCGACGGCGAAGAGTTGCGCCGTTCGTATTCGATCTGCTCGGCCGTGCAGGACCGGCGGCTGCGCGTGGCGATCAAGCGCGTCTCGGGCGGCGCATTCTCGAACTGGGCTGCGGAGAACCTGCGCCCGGGCACGGCCATCGAAGTGATGCCGCCGCAGGGGCAGTTCCACATGGCACTGCAACCCGATGCGCAGCGCCATGTCGTGGCCTTTGCCTCCGGCAGCGGCATCACGCCGGTGCTGTCCATCATCAAGACCACCTTGCTGGCCGAGCCCAACACCAGCGTCACGCTCGTCTACGGCAACCGTTCGTCGAGCGGCGTGATGTTCAAGGAAGAACTCGAGGACCTCAAGGACACGTACCTCGGTCGCTTCAACCTGGTCTGGATCATGAGCCGCGAGTCGCAGGACATCCCGCTGTTCAACGGCCGCATCGACCATGAGAAGTGCAGCCAGTTGCTCACGCACTGGATCGACCCGGCCGGCATCGACGCGGCCTTCATCTGCGGCCCGGAAGACATGATGCTGGCCACCTCGCAAGCCTTGCAGGACCATGGCGTCGACAAGTCACGCATCAAGGTCGAGCTGTTCGGCACCGCGCCCAAGGACGGCAAGCTGCGCGTGACACGCGCGCCGGCCGAAGGCAGCGACCAGTGCGAAGTGGAAGTCGTCGTCGACGGTACGCGGCGCAGCTTCTTCATGCGCAAGAACACCGACAACCTGGTCGACGCCGGCATCAAGGCCGGCCTGGAAATGCCGTACTCCTGCAAGGGCGGCGTGTGCTCCACCTGCCGCGCCAAGGTGCTGCACGGTGAGGTCGACATGGACATCAACTTCGCGCTGGAAGACTACGAGGTGGCGCGCGGTTTCGTCCTGTGCTGCCAGAGCTATCCGGTCACCGACAAGCTGGTCATCGACTTCGACCAGGAACACGCGCATAACTGAGCCCACCCCCGGAGCCCACGCCGGGGCGGCCGCCAGAGGCGGCTGCTCTTGCGGGCCGTCCAAGCCTGCGCAGGCAGGCTTGGAGCCGCGGCCCTCAGCCCCTCGAGGGGGTGCACCCAGCGGCCGGCAAAGCCGGTTCCGCGGGTGCCCACGAACAGGCATTGCCTGCCCTGGTTTCATGCGTTGAGGGTCACGCGATAAGCCTGGTGAACAACAACGCTGCCACACATCCATTCAACAAGGAGACAAGAAAATGACCGTCCACACCACCCCCACCGAACTGCTCGACCCCATCGAGCGCGCCAGCCGCGACGAGATCGCCGCGCTGCAACTCAAGCGCCTCAAGGCCACGTTGCAGAACGTCTACGAGAACGTGCCGCACTACCGCAAGGCCTTCGATGCCAAGGGCGTGCACCCCGATGACCTGAAGACGCTGGCCGACCTGGGCAAATTCCCGTTCACGACCAAGAAGGACCTGCGCGACAACTACCCCTTCGGGCTGTTCGCGGTGCCGCAGAGCCAGGTCTCGCGCATCCATGCATCGTCGGGCACAACCGGCAAGCCGACGGTGGTGGGCTACACCAAGAACGACATCGACAACTGGGCGACCCTGGTGGCGCGGTCCATCCGCGCGGCAGGCGGGCGTGCCGGCGATGCGATGCACATCTCCTATGGCTACGGCCTGTTCACCGGCGGGTTGGGCGCGCACTACGGTGCCGAGAAGCTGGGTTGCACAGTCATCCCGATGGGCGGCGGCCAGACCGAGAAGCAGGTGCAGCTGATCCAGGACTTCAAGCCGCGCATCATCATGGTCACGCCGTCTTACATGCAGGTGATCCTCGAGGAGTTCGCACGCCAGGGCATCGACCCGCGCGAGAGCTCGCTGAAGATCGGCATCTTCGGTGGCGAGCCGTGGACCGAAAGCATGCGTCGCGACATCGAGGCGCAGGCCGGCATCGACGCGGTGGACATCTACGGCCTCTCCGAAGTGATGGGGCCGGGCGTGGCCAGCGAATGCGTCGAGTCGAAGGACGGCCCGGTCATCTGGGAAGACCATTTCTACCCGGAAGTGATCAACCCCGAGACCGGCGAAGTGGTGGCCGACGGCGAGGAGGGCGAACTGGTCTTCACCTCGTTGACCAAGGAAGCCTTCCCGGTGATCCGCTACCGCACGCGCGACCTCACGCGCCTGATGCCGCCGACCTCGCGCGCCTTCCGCCGCATCGGCAAGATCGTCGGCCGCTCGGACGACATGCTCATCATCCGCGGCGTGAACGTGTTCCCGACGCAGATCGAGGAACTGGTGCTCAAGCATGGCAAGCTGTCCTCGCTCTACCAGATGATCGTCACGCGCCAGGGCTTGCTCGACGAGGTCGAGGTGCTGGCCGAGTTGCAGCCAGGTGCGGCCGACATGCCGTCCAGCGAGGTGGCCGACACCGCCCGCTGGCTGCAGCAGCGCATCAAGACCATGGTCGGCATCAGCACCCGCGTGTCGGTGCAGGCGCCCGATTCGATCGAACGCACCTCGACCGGCAAGGCTGTTCGCGTGATCGACAAGCGCCCGCGCGCCGCCTGATTGCTGCAACAGTGCGCACCCTCGCGCCCGTGTCCTGCGAAGGCGGCACACGGGCGCACCGCAACTTGCAGGAATCGTGCGCCCAAAGGTTGGTAAATTGCGCGGCCGGTCCATGCTGTTAGAGGCGTCGGCGGTCTTGAGGCCGTCGGCGCGCATACCATGGGACCGCAGAGCGACCGTCTCCGACAGAGGGCGGCGAACAAAACGAGGAGGCACAAGAATGAACCTGGAATCAATCGCCGTGGACCGGGCCGCACGGCTGTCCGCATGCCGTTCGAAGCGGAGGCCACGACAGGCGCCGCATCCCGTGTTGTGGCGTGCGTGCTCGCGCCGCCTCCAGGGCCTGATCGCGCAGACCTCCTGCCACATCCCCCGCTGCGGCATGGGCTGTGCAACGCTTCCTGTTGCACGCAAGAGGACCTGATGCCTAGGCGGTTCGCGCACCCCTCACTTCGATTCCAACAATGCAGATTGCGCAAATCGCGCGCCTGATCCGGAACCTGCCTTTCTTCCAGGGGCTGGACGAAGACCTGCTCACCAGGCTTGCTCACGAGGCGCGCGTGATCCGCGTGCAGAAGCGGGAAGTCATCTTCCGCAAGGGCGAGCCCAGCAGCGGCAGCTATGTCATTGCCTATGGGCGCGTGCGGCAGTCGCTGTTCTCGAGCCAGGGCATCGAGAAGCCGCTGCGGGTGATCGAAGCCGGTGGTGGCTTCGGCGACGCCACGCTATTGAAGGACCTGGCGCACAACACCACGGCCATTGCGCTCGAAGACACAGCGCTGGTCTTCGTGCCCAAGGCCACCGTGCTGGCGTTGCTGCAGGCCGACCCGCAGTTGACCTTGCGCCTTCTGTGCAGCTTGGCGGGCCGCTTGCACCAGGCGGCGGTCGACATCGAGGAGTTCTTCATGCACCCGCCGGGTGCGAGGCTGGCCAGTTATCTGTTGCGGCTGGTGCCGCCCAATGCGTCTGAAGTGAGCCGCGTCCAGCTCTCGCTGCACAAGCACCTGATGGCCGCGCAACTGAACCTGACTCCGGAGACCCTGTCGCGTTACTTCAGGGAGTTCTGCAAGCTGGGGCTGATCGAACTGGATGGCAACAGCGTGACCATCCTGGATGTGCGCAGGCTGAGCCAGCATGCGACGGACAAAAAATAATCGGCAGTCGAATCACTCGAACTGCCGATTGGAAGACCCTCTTCAGGAGGGTTCGTTCTTCTTGGTAAGGCGGATCAGATTACAGCTCGATCCAGATGTGCTCTTCCACCGACTGGAACACGCCTTCCGGAGCGACCGGCAGCTTGGCGTGGTTGGCGGGGTCCATCGACGCCAGCTTCAGCTTTTCCAGGGCGGCCATGTTCTCGAAGGTTTCGAGCATCACGACCTGGCCAGCGGGGCCGCCGAAGCGGGCGTACACATGGGCGTGCAGGGCGAAAACCTTGTTGACGGCTTCGCAGCGCTGCTTGGCGTAGACCATGGCTGCCTGTTGGTGGCCTGCGTGGGGGGTGCCGATACGGCTGAACATCACAGTCATCTTGAACTCCTTGATATTGGTTTAGTTAGCGATCAACCAGACTTTGCGGTGGACCGGGAGCGATCGTAAGGATGAATGTTTTTGTTTGCGGGCCTTGGCGCCGCCAACTTCAAGAACCTTGATTTCAGTCAAGGAAATTCGTGCGGTGCAGGGAAGTCAGGGTCTATCCGGATTCCATCCGTGCGGAATGCCCTCCCGTCGAAAGTGATGCACACGAGCGGGTTGTGTGAGTACTTTGGGTGGCCTAGCATTCGCCCTGGAGTGAACTGGAGACGATAACAATGCCCGCGCAGCAATTGCATGCCGATGCGACGGCCCAGGCCGCCGCGATCCGCTATGCCCGGACCCTGACGCGCGACGCCGGCGAGCATGCCGCCAGCCTGAGCGCCTGGGACCAGAACTACGAACAGCTTTCCGCAGGGCGCTATGAAGGCTGCCTGGAAGAGTTCCATATCGGGCCGGTGCAGATCTTTCGCGAGCAATCCAACCAGTCCGTGATGCAGGGTGGACGCCCGCGCGCGAACACCATCTCCGTGGCACTGGCCGAGGCCAACCGAGCGCCGGGCTGGTATTGCGGCCATCAAATCGACGAAGGCGGCATATTTGCGATCAGCTCGGATCGCGAGTTCGAACTCGTCGCGGGCGCCGGCATGGCGCTCGTGGGGGTCTGCGTCGACACGGCGGAACTCGTCAAGCGCGCGGCCATCCTGCACGGGCGGGACCTGGAGCTGACCCTGCCCGGCACGTCGATGGTCGGCCGCTCGACGGCCCATCGGCATGCCTTGGCTGTGCTGGTCGACAGCGCCATGTCGCTGGTGCGCGACCGGCCCAAGACCCTGGCCGATGCGGCCGTGCGCAATCGCCTGGCGGAGTCGCTCACCGACGCGGTGCTCGATAGCATCGCGCCGGAGCGCCTCGAGTCGGGCCTGCTTCCCGGCGCCGCCGCGCGCCGGCAGATCGTGGCGACCGCGCGCGAGTACATGCGCAGCCATGCGGACGAGCCGATCTCGGTGCCGGACCTGTGCGTGGCCACCGGCGCGTCGCGCCGCGCGCTGCAATACGCGTTCGAGAACGTGGTGCAACTGAGCCCGGTGACCTACCTGCGCGTGATGCGGCTCAACCGGGTGCGCAGTGAACTCCAGTCGCGGCACGGCGACACGGTGGGCGACGTGGCGGCCCGCTGGGGCTTCTGGCATCCGTCACGCTTCGCAGCCGAATACCGCGAACTGTTCGGCGAACTGCCGTCGGCCACCCGCACGCGGTTCGCGTTGCACATGCCGCTGGAGGCGATGCGCCGGCACTGAAAGTCAAGTCCGGGTAATCCCTCCCGGCCGGCTTGCCAAAAGTGGATAACGCCGTGGTCCCCCACGGCCCTAACCTTCGTCGCGCTGTCACTTCGACCGACGACGACCAGGAATCCACCCCATGCAAGACGTATCCGCTTCTCCTGCACTGCGCACGACCGGCCTGCGGCCGATCGGCCGGGCGCTCGCCGTGGCCTTCGGCGCCTGCGCCATCGGCGCCGCCACGCTGTGGTCCGCGCCCGCGATGGCTCATGGCGGCGCGGCCCACATGGTGCCGATGACCAAGACGATGGAAGACTTCGGCGCCAGCGTGCGCTTCGACCGCTTTTCCAACGTCTATACGATCAATCGCAATGGCACGCTGGTGCGCGTCAAGCCCGGCTCCAGGGAAGCGTTGATCAACGGCCAGCCCCTGCAACTCGATGTGCCGGTGGTGATGCGCAAGGGCGCGCCGTACGTGTCGCGCGACTTCATCAACCAGGTGTTCCAGTCGAACCTGGACAAGACCTTCGTCATCGAGCGCAAGGCCAGCCCGCTCAATCCACTGACGGAGGCCGAGATCAACGCCACCGTCGACGTGCTGAAGGCCTCGGGCAAATACCAGCCGGGTTACCGCTTCACAGAGATCACCGTGAAGACGCCGCCCAAGGACCAGATCTGGGCCTATGCGCTCGGCGGCCAGGCTGTGCAGGCGCCACGCCAGGCGAACTTCGTCATCCTCGACGGCAAGAAGGTCATCGAAGGCACGGTGGATCTCGCCGCGCGCAGCCTGACGAACTGGAAGCCCATCGAAGGCGCCCATGGCATGGTGTTGCTGGACGACTTCGAGTCGGTGCAGAAGATCATCGAGTCCAGCCCCGAATACGCGCAGGCGCTGGCCAAGCGTGGCATCAACGATGTCAAGAAGGTCTATGCCACGCCGCTGACCGTGGGCTACTTCGACGGCAAGGATGGCCTGAAGCAGGAAGACCGGCTCCTGAAGGTGGTCAGCTACGCCGACGTGGGCGATGGCAACACTTGGGCACACCCCATCGAGAACCTGGTGGCCGTGGTCGACCTGGAGCTGAAGAAGGTCATCAAGATCGAGGACTCGGGCGTGGTGCCCGTGCCGATGAAGCCCACGCCCTACGACGGCCGCGACCGCAAGCTGACGGCGCCGCCCAAGCCGCTGGAGATCACCGAGCCCGAAGGCAAGAACTACACGATCACCGGCAACATGCTGCACTGGCGCAACTGGGACTTCCACATGCGGCTCGACTCGCGCGTGGGCCTGACGCTGCAGACCGTCACCTACAACGACAAGGGCACCAAGCGCAAGATCATGTACGAGGGCTCGCTGGGCGGCATGATCGTGCCCTACGGCGATCCTGATACCGGCTGGTACTTCAAGGCCTACCTCGACTCGGGCGAATACGGCATGGGCACGCTGACCTCGTCCATCGTGCCGGGCAAGGATGCGCCGATGAACGCCGTGCTGCTCGACGCCACGCTGGCCGACTTCACCGGCAAGCCCTACAAGGTGCCGAATGCGATGGCGGTGTTCGAGCGCTATGCCGGCCCCGAGTACAAGCACAACGAGATGGGCAAGTACAACATCAGCACCGAGCGGCGCGAGCTGGTGGTGCGGTGGATCAGCACGGTCGGCAACTACGACTACATCTTCGACTGGGTCTTCGCCGAGAACGGAACCATCGGCATCAATGCTGGCGCCACCGGCATCGAGGCGGTGAAGGGCGTGAATGCACGCACCATGCAAGACCCAACCGCAAAGGAAGACACGCGCTACGGCACCCTGATCGACCACAACATCGTGGGCACCACGCACCAGCACATCTACAACTTCCGGCTCGACCTGGACGTGGATGGCGAGAAGAACTCGTTCACCGAAGTCGACCCGGTGGTCGTGCCGAACGTGCGCGGCGGACCCCGCACCAGCGCGATGGAAACGGTCACGCGCAACGTCGCGACCGAGCAGAAGGCCGCGCAGAAGTTCGACCCGGCGACCATCCGCCTGCTGAGCAACCCCGCGCGCAACAACAAGGTCGGCAACCCCGTGTCCTACCAGTTGATCCCCTATGCCGGCGGTACGCACCCGATCGCCAAGGGCGCCAACTTTGCCAAGGACGAGTGGATCAACCACCGCCTGAGCTTCATGGACCGCCAGCTCTGGGTGACCCGCTACAACCCCGATGAGTTGTTCCCTGAAGGCAAGTACCCCAACCGTTCCAACAAGGACACCGGCCTCGGTCAGTTCATCGCCGACGACCAGCCCATCGAGAACACAGACAACGTGGTCTGGCTCACCACCGGCACCACCCATGTGGCGCGTGCCGAGGAGTGGCCGATCATGCCGACGGAGTGGGTCAACGTGCTGCTCAAGCCGTGGAACTTCTTCGATGAGACGCCGACGCTGGGGCTTAACGCGCCTGCGGCCAAGGCCAAGTAAACCTACGAGGACCCAGGATGCGAGACGATACAGAGCACGCAAAGTGCCACGGCAGCTCAACCACCGGCGGCACCCAGCGCCGCGACTTTCTCAAGCTGGGCGCGGCGGCACTTGCCGCACCCTTGACCATGATGGCGCAGTCCGCGCATGCCGCGGCCAAGGGCGCCGGCGAGATCACCGGATGGACGGCGATCCAGCTTTCGCAGGCCATCCAGTCGCGCAGCGTGTCTTGCGTGGAGGTCATGACGGCCTACCTGTCGCAGATCGATCGCCTCAATCCCAAGGTCAACGCGATCGTCTCGCTCCAGGCCCGCGACGGCTTGCTGGCGCAGGCCACCGAGCGTGATGCGCAACTGGCCAGCGCCACCAAGGGCGGCCAGAAGGTCGGCTGGATGCACGGCTTCCCGCAGGCGCCGAAGGACCTGACCAACACGGCCGGCATCCTCACGACGCAGGGTTCGCCGATCCTGAAGAACAACGTGCCCAAGGCCGACTCCATCATCGTGGAACGCGCCCGCAAGGCCGGAGCGGTGCTGATCGGCAAGACCAACACGCCGGAGTTCGGCCTCGGCTCGCACACCTACAACACGGTGTTCGGCACCACGCTGAACGCCTACGACCCGACCAAGAGCGCCGGTGGCAGCAGCGGTGGTGCGGCGGTCGCGCTGGCGCTGAACATGCTGCCCGTGGCCGATGGCAGCGACATGATGGGCTCGTTGCGCAACCCGGCCGCGTGGAACAACGTCTACGGCTTCCGGCCTTCGTTTGGCCGCGTGCCATTCGGGCCGACCAACGAGGTCTTCCTGCAGCAGCTGGGCTACGAAGGTCCGATGGCGCGCAACGTGGCCGACCTGGCCATGTTCCTGTCGGTGCAGGCGGGCTTCGATTCGCGCACGCCGCTGTCCATCGACCAGGATCCGGCGATGTTCACCAGGCCCTTGCAGAAGGACTTCAAGGGCGCGCGCATCGGCTGGTTCGGCGACTTCAACGGCTACCTGCCGATGGAAGCCGGCGTGATGGACACCTGTACGAAGGCACTGAAGAACTTCGAGAGCATCGGCTGCAAGGTCGAGGCCGTGCAGCCCGAGTTCCCGATGGAGAAGCTCTGGAACACCTGGCTCGCGATGCGCGGCTTCGTCATCGCGGGCGTGGCCGGCGGCCTCTATGCCGACCCCAAGCTGCGCGCCATGATGAAGCCCGAGGCCATCTGGGAAGTCGAGAACGGCCTGAAGCTTTCGGGCGCCGACGTGTTCAAGGCGGGCGTGGATCGGTCCGCCTGGTACCAGGCGCTGAACAACCTGTTCAAGACCTACGACTACCTCGTGCTGCCGTCGGCGCAGGTGTTCCCTTTCGACGCCAAGCTCGACTGGCCCAAGAGCATCAACGGCAAGCCCATGGACACCTATCACCGCTGGATGGAAGTGGTGGTGGGCGGCACGCTCGCCGGTCTTCCGGTGCTCAACGTGCCTGCGGGCTTCGGACCCAACGGATTGCCCATGGGCCTGCAAATCATGGGCCGTGCGCAGGCCGACCTTGCCGTACTGCAAGTGGGGCATGCGTATGATCAAGCGAGCGGCTACACCTCGCGTCGTAGTCCGCTGCTGGGTTGAACGGGAGGTTCTCCCAGTGTCAGGCAATTCATTCACAAATATTGAAAAGAGAGAGACATTCATGCATCAAGCCCACATGACCATCAACGGCCGCGCTGTCACCGGCTCCGGCACTTTCGATGTCCGCAATCCTTCGACTGGCCAGGTGATCGGTACGGCGCCCAACGGCTCCGCCGCCGACCTGGAAGCCGCCGTCGCTGCTGCGCACGCCGCTTTCCCCGCCTGGTCGGCGAAGTCCGACGCCGAGTTGGCCGAAGCCTGTGTCGCCGTCACCAACAAGCTCAACGCGCATGCCGAAGAACTCGCCACGCTGCTCACGCAGGAGCAAGGCAAGCCGCTCAATGGCATGGGTTCGCGCTTCGAAATCGGCGGTGCCGGCATGTGGGCCGGCTACACCGCCGGCCTGTCGTTGCCGGTGAAGGTGCTTCAGGACAACGAGCAGGGGCGCGTCGAACTGCATCGCAAGCCCCTGGGCGTGGTCGGTTCCATCACGCCCTGGAACTACCCGGTGCTGATCGCCGTGTGGCACGTGCTGCCCGCGCTGCGCACCGGCAACACGGTGGTCATGAAGCCGTCGCCCTTCACGCCGCTGGCCACGCTGCGCATGGCCGAGTTGCTCAATGAAGTGCTGCCGGCCGGCGTGCTCAACTGCGTGAGCTGCGACGACAAGACGTCCAACCTCGGTGCGCAGATGTCGGCCCATCCGCTGATCCGCAAGATCGTCTTCACCGGTTCCACCAACACCGGCAAGCGCGTCATGGCCTCGGCCGCCGAAACGCTCAAGCGCCTCACGCTGGAACTGGGCGGCAACGATGCCGGCATCGTGCTGCCCGACGCCGACCCGAAGGCGATCGCCGAAGGCCTGTTCTGGGGCGGCTTCATCAACAACGGCCAGACCTGCGCCGCGATGAAGCGCCTCTACGTGCACGACAGCATCCATGACGACGTCTGCGAGCACCTGGTGGCCTATGCCAAGAACGTGAAGATGGGCGACGGCATGGACGAGACCAGCATGCTGGGCCCGGTGCAGAACCGTCCGCAGTTCGACATCGTCTCGCGCCTGGTGGCCGATGCGAAGAAGAAGGGCGAAGTGCTGATTGGCGGCGAGCCGGGCGACGGGCTGTTCTTCCCTGCAACGATCATCGCGGGCCTCAAGAACGGTGATTCGCTGGTCGACACCGAGCAGTTCGGCCCCGCGCTGCCGGTCATCCGCTACTCCGACGTCAACGAAGCCGTGCGTGCCGCCAATGACAGCCAGAACGGCCTGGGCGGCTCAGTGTGGTCGAGCGACGTCGAGCATGCCAAGCGCATCGCACTGCGCATGGAAACCGGCTCGGTGTGGATCAACAAGCATGGCGCGATCCAGCCGAATGCCCCGTTCGGCGGCGTCAAGCTGTCGGGTCTCGGCGCCGAGTTCACGGAAGACGGCATGAAGGAATACACCGACGGCCAGGTGATCTTCAGCTGATGCATCGGCCCTGGGGAAAGCCCGGGGCCTTGCGATCCCTGCTAACCGTCGCGCGCATTGCGCGACGGCTCGGTCAAAACAACAACAAGACTGGGAGACAGACATGTACGTGCAATTCGTGAGCGATGCGTCACGGGGACCGCGGGTCTTGCGACAAGGCCGCGCAGTTCGCATCCATTCCGAGCATCGCGATCAGCGTTCGGCCTCCGCCGGGGCCATGAACAAACCCCAGGCCCACAGCCTGTTCCCCTGTTGTCCATCATTGGAATCCGCTTGGTCGCCGCAACGGCGACGTGCCCCGCTGGCATAGGCGCGATTCCCTTCCCCACGCCTTCCGGACTCCGTTGATGGAGTCGCCTCGGTCGCTCGGCAACGAGCGACCCGGCTTGCCCTGCGCCTGCGCACGGGCGGCGGCCGCCATCCCGCGGCCCGCCCGCACACCAATCCCGGGCGCCCTTCGGCGTCCTCATGAAACGACCGCCGAGGGGCGGCACAAACTCAAGGAGAGATCGAGTGAACTCAAGTGCGACAGTGGCACCGGCGAGCCCGCCCACGGCGGCCGAGCTTGGACGAGTGGAGGCCGTGTACAAGAAGGTCGGATGGCGATTGCTGCCGGTCCTGCTGGTGTCCTACATGATCGCGTACCTCGACCGGGTCAACGTCGGTTACGCGCAATTGGGCATGAAGCAGACGCTGCCCTGGAGCAACGAGGTCTACGCGCTGGGCGCGGGCATGTTCTTTGTCGGCTACCTGATCTTCGAGGTGCCCAGCAACCTGATCCTGGTGAAGATCGGGGCGCGCAAGACGATGCTTCGCATCATGGTGCTCTGGGGCCTGGCGGCGGCGGGCATGATGTACGTCACCACGCCGATCGAGTTCTACATCATCCGCTTCATCCTCGGTGCCTGCGAAGCGGGTTTCTTCCCGGGCGTGATCCTGTACTTCACTTTCTGGTACCCATCGGTGCGGCGTGGGCAGGTGATCGCGATCTTCATGTCCGCGACGGCGCTCATCAGCGTGGTGGCGGGGCCGATCTCCGGCGCGACGCTCAAGTACATGGACGGCATCAATGGCTGGCACGGCTGGCAATGGATGTTCCTGACCCAGGGCTTGCCTGCCGCCTTGCTGGGCATCACCCTGTACCTGTGGCTCGACGACAAGCCGGAGCAAGCCAAGTGGCTGACCGACGCCGAGAAGAACCTGCTGCGCTACAACCTGGAGTCCGATACGGACAAGAGCGCCAATGCCGGTCATTCGCTGGGCGCGGTGCTGCGTGACCCGCGCGTCTATGTCTTTGCAGCCTCGTACTTCATGCTGCTGGGAAGTGCCTACACGATCGTCTTCTGGCTGCCCACGCTGATCCAGAGCTGGGGTGTCAAGGATCTGTTCCTGGTCGGCCTGCTGGCGGCCATCCCGAACTTCTTCGGCGTGATCGCCATGGTGCTGGTCGGTCGCCACTCGGACCGGACCGGTGAACGCCGCATGCACTACATGACGTGCTGCATCGTGATCGCCATGGGCCTGGGCATCACGACCCTCACCACGGGCAGCATCTGGGCTTCGCTCGCGGCGCTCTCGATCGCGACGGCCGGCATGACCAGCGCGACGCCGCTCTTCTGGACGGCGGTGACCGAGTACCTGCCGAAGTCCGCAGCGGCCGGCGGCATCGCGTTCATCAGCAGCCTGGGCGCCTTGGGACCGGCTGTCTTCCCTTCGATCAATGCGGCCATCGTCAAGGCGACGGGCAGTCCCAACGCCAGCATGTATGTCGTGATGGTCGTCTACTTCATCTGCGGCTCGCTGTTGGTTGCGGCGGTGGGCTCGAAGAAGAAGATTGCTGCCGAGGCCCATTGAGGTTGCGGGAGGCGGGTGCTGGCCGAGGGTCAGCCCGCTTCGTCGGCCGCCGGGTCTTCCGGCTGATGGAGCTTCTTGTTGCGCACCTGCTTCATCATCGCTTCCCCTTCGACGTCCTTGCCGTCGGAGGGGATCGATTCTTCCTGCGTAAGCTCCGGTTCTTCGTTGTTGCCCGGCTTGGTGCGCGAAGTTTCGCTGGGGGTCATGGCGGTCTCCTGATAGTGGACAGCCAGCCTGCAATCGTTGCCGAGGCTGGGGCCTCGGCGGAACGCTTCAAGCGCCGTCAGTGTACGCCGACGCCCGACAGGCCCAGGGCTCGGTAGACCGCTTCCGTCTGTCGTCGCAGACGCAGCGATTCCGGCTGCCCATTCAGCTGCCGTTGCAGCACCCCTTGCGCGCCGGTGAGTGCGGCTTCGATGCCGCTGCGCACCAGCGCATCGAGGTAGACCTGCTCGAACACGTCGCGCTGTGCGTGGCTGCCCCCGATCTCGATCAACCTTGGCAGGGCCAGGCCCAGCCCTTCGATGGCGCCCGCGTGGTCGCCGCGTGCATGGGCGCGCAGCCCGTGCGCGGCCGGCACGCACACGCGCTCCCATGCGGCGCGGGTCGAGCCCGGCGCATGTGGGGCATGGGCGTCGATGTTGTGCAGCAGCGTGTCTGCCTCGGGCCGACCGGCGCGGGCGAGGCCATAGAGGTATTGCAGGTCGAGGAAAGGCAGGACGTGATCGTCTGTGCGCTGCGCCAGATGGTCGGCCAGATCCTGCCAGCGATCGCCGACGTCGATGCCGGCAAGTTCGAAGCGCGCCAGCAGCGATGCCGCGCCGATCTGATCCTGAGAATAGGCCTTGACCACGCCCCAGACCTGCGTGTCGTAGACGGCGAGCGCCTCGGTATCGTGGCCCAGGTCGATGAGAAAGAGTGCGACGTGCCACCAGTTGTGCGTGACCATGAATGAGTTCAGGCCGGTCCAGGTGTCGCTGACCTCGCGCATGAAGCCAAGGCCTT
This sequence comes from Variovorax robiniae, assembly GCF_037889955.1. NCBI lineage: Bacteria > Pseudomonadati > Pseudomonadota > Betaproteobacteria > Burkholderiales > Comamonadaceae > Variovorax > Variovorax robiniae. The sequence continues at coordinate 129,892 of NZ_JBBKZS010000005.1, read as the reverse complement.
CCGAGAGGCGGCCTTCGGTGAGCATCACATGGCCCAGCGCGTGATGGGCCCAGGGTTCCTTGCGACGCATGGCGATGGCGCGGCGTGCGCTGGCCTCGGCCTCTCGCATCAGGTGACATTGCTCGTAGCCGAAGGCGGCCATGCCGTGCACGTAGGACACGTCGGCGGATGCCTGCAACGTGGCCAACGCGATGCGCAGCATGCCCGGGCAGTCGCCGACGTTGAAGCAGTGGTATTGGCCCAGCTTGAGCGAGGCGAGGTCGCGCGGAAACTCGTGTGCCTGTTCCTCGTGCAGCCGGATCGCCTGCGCGATGTCGCCGGCCACCCATGCTGCCACCGCCGCGATGAAGCGCTTTTCACGCGGCGTGGCCCGTGCGACGCCGGACTGTGCACGCGCGACGAAGGGCCGCGCGTTGGCCACCGCGTCGCGTGACTCCGCGAACATGTGCAGCGCCGCGCAGTACGCCTGCACGATCGGGCTCGTGTCCTGCGCCACCGACAGCACGTTCACCGCGCGCGCCTCGCAGGAGATGAAGCCCATGACGAAATCGTCGACCGCGCGCACGCTGGCGGCGTCGCTCAGGCTGAGGGGGTTGCCGAGGCTGTCGGTGTGCATCGATGCATTGTGCCGCTGAGGGCCTGACCCTCACGCGCCCGCCAGCTCGCGCCGCGCGTTGGCCCTGAATTCCGTCGGCCGCAACCCGGTCTGCTTCTTGAAGAACCGGCCGAAGTAAGCCTCGTCCTCGAAGCCCAGTTCGGCCGCGACCTGCTTGATGCTGAGCGATGAATAGACGAGCTCGCGCTGCGCCTCGTGCACCACGCGCGCGTTGATCGCGTCCAGCGTCGACATGCCCATCACCTCGCGGCACAGGCGCGTGAGCTGGCCGGCGGTCACGCCGAGTTCACTGGCGTAGCGCTCCACCGGCACGCGCTCGCGGCAATGCTCGTCGAGCAGCGCACGGAAGCGTTCCACCTGCAAGGCCTTGCGCGTTCGCGGCACATCGTCCTCTTCCGCGCGCGCTGAAGTCTCGCTGATGCGCGCGATCTGCACGAAGAGCGCCACCATCAACGCCATGCCCGCCGCGACCTGGCCTTGCGTGTGCGTGGCGGCTTCGCGCTCGATGGCATCGAAGAGCGGCATCAGCGATTCGGCATGGCGACTGGTCGGGTCGACGTGCAGCACGGTCGGCTTGCGGATGTGCTGCAACAGCTCTGGCGATGCGGTGGCGGCGAGCGATTCGAGCGGGCGCTGCGCCGCCGTGACCACCGGCCCGTCGACGTCGCCGATGGTCCAGTGAAAGCCGTGCACCGAGTGTGCCGGCGCAACGATGAGGCAGGGCGTCTGCAGCGTCCACTTGCGCCCGTCGATGAAGGTCTCGCCACCGCCGCTGATCGGGTACAGCACCTGGATCAGCGCGTCGTGGAAGTGCGGCTCGATCTCCCAGTTGTGCAGGCCGGAGCGCTCGGGAATGCGCTCGAAATGGACGAGATCGCGCCAGGTCGGCTGCGCCTGCGTGCCGTACAGCGCGAAGTTGGGGACGCTGGTCATGCCGGAAGTCATGCACGAATTGTCCTGTTCTTGGCCGCCTTTGTCGATTGAGGGAAAGCCGCCGCGAGAGGACCATTCGCTCACCCGATCACAGGAGACAAGACATGATTTCAACGAACGGCATCCACCCGGATCGCCACCCCATTCCACCCATCCGATTCGAATCGTCCGGCCACTGGCTGGCCCTCGAAGGGAAGGTCTGCGTCGTCACCGGCGCGGGCAGCGGCATCGGCGCGGCCATTGCGCGCGGCCTGGCGGAAGTCGGCGCGAAGGTCGCGCTGCTCGACCGCGATGTCGAAGCGGCCGAGCGCGTGGCGGCTTCGCTGCGCGACGACGGTGCCACAGCGCTGGCCGTGGGCTGCGACGTTGGCGATGAAAGCGCGGTGGTTGCCGCGGCAGCGACGGTGCGGCGCGAACTCGGCCCGTGCGCAGCGCTGGTCAACAACGCCGGCCTGCTGCGCGCCGGCAGCCTCGACACCGTGTCGGTCGCCGACTGGAACGCGGTGCTCGCGATCAACCTCACCGGCTACCTGCTGTGCGCCCGTGAGTTCGGCCGCGCGATGGTCGAATCGGGCGAGGGCAGCATCGTCAACGTGGCTTCCGTGTCGGCGCTGCACCCGCAGACGCGCAGCGGCGCCTACAGCCCGAGCAAGGCGGCGGTGCTGCTGCTGTCGAAACAGATGGCGGCCGAGTGGGGTCCGCAGGGCGTGCGCAGCAATGCGGTCTGCCCCGGAATGATCCGCACCGCGCTGTCCGCGAAGTTCTACGAGGAACCCGGCTTCGAAGCGAAGCGCGCCGCCGTCACCGCGAGCCGGCGCGTCGGCGAACCGGTGGACATCGCCAACCCGGCGATCTTCCTGGCGAGCCCGCGCTCGGCCTATCTCAACGGCGCCGAACTGGTCGTCGACGGTGGCCTCGGCTGCATGTTGATGGACATGGTGCCGCGCCCCGGTTTCAACCACACGGCCACGGCCTGAAGGAGCACGCGATGTCCAATGATTTCGAATGCGACGTGTTGGTGATCGGCTCCGGCGCGGCCGGCCTGGCCACCGCGATCACGGCACGCAAGCGCGGGCTCGACGTGGTGGTGATCGAGAAGGAAGCGGTGTTCGGCGGCACGACGGCGCTGTCGGGCGGCGTGCTGTGGATTCCGATGAACCACCACGGCCGGAAGCAAAACCCAGCCGACACGCGCGAGGCGGTGCGCGACTACATGGTCCAGCAGACCGGCCGGCACTTCGAGGCCGAGGCCGTCGAGTGCTTCCTCGACAACGGCCCGCGCATGGTCGAGTTCTTCGAGCGCGAGACCGAGGTGAAGTTCGTGCCGACGATGTACCCGGACTATCACCCGGATGCGCATGGCGGCGCCGACGTGGGTCGTTCGATCCTCGCTGCGCCCTATGACATCCGCGGCCTCGGCAAGGACATGGCGCGACTGAAGCCGCCGCTGAAGACCATCACCTTCATCGGGATGATGTTCAACTCGTCGAACGCGGACCTGAAGCACTTCTTCCGTGCGACGAAATCGCTGACCTCCTTCGTGTATGTGGCGAAGCGGCTGGCCACGCATATCAAGGAGCTGGCGCTCTACAAGCGCGGCATCAATGTGACGAGCGGCAATGCGCTTGCCGCGCGGCTGGCGACGTCGGCGCTGGACCTGGGCATTCCGATCCTCACGAGCACGCCCGCCAAGGAGATCCTGATGGAGCGCGGCAAGGTGGTCGGTGCGCGCGTCAGCAGCGAAGGCGGCGAGCGGCGCATCACGGCGCGCAAGGGCGTGGTGCTGGCCTGCGGTGGTTTTCCGCACGACATCCAGCGCATCGCCAAGGCCTATCCACATGTGGCGCGTGGCGGCGAGCATGTGTCGCCTACGCCGGTCGGCAACACGGGCGACGGTGTGAACATGGCCGAAGCGCTGGGGGCCGTCGTCGACATCCGATTCGAGGACAGCTCGGCCTGGATGCCGATCTCGCGCGTGCCTTACGCGAATGGCGAGGTCGGCGTGTTCCCGCACCTGCTGGATCGCTACAAGCCCGGCGTGATCGGCGTGCTGCAGGACGGACAGCGCTTCACCAACGAGTCCAACTCGTACCACGACGTCGGTGCCGCGATGATCCGCGCCTGCAAGGGTCGCAAGGACACGGCGATGTGGCTGGTCTGCGACAAGACAGCGCTCGCGAAGTACGGCCTGGGCTATGCGAAGCCCGCACCGATGCCCACCGGCCCGCTGGTGCGCAACGGCTATCTCCTCAAGGGCCGCACGCTGGCCGAACTCGCGGCCAACGCAGGCATCGACGCGGCCGGCCTGGAGCGCACGGTGCGCGAGTACAACGCTGGCGCGGTCGAAGGCAGGGACACGCAGTTCGGCCGCGGCACGACCTCGTTCAACCGCTACCTCGCCGACGCGGAGCACAAGCCCAACCCTTGCGTCGCACCGGTCGCGACCGGACCGTTCTACGCGGTCAAGGTCGTGATGGGCGACCTCGGCACCTTCGACGGCATCCGCACCAGCGTGGTCGGCGAAGTGCTCAAGCGCGACGGCTCGGCCATCGAAGGCCTCTATGCCGTCGGCAACGACCGCCAGAGCATCATGGGCGGCAACTACCCCGGCGCGGGCATCACGCATGGGCCGAACATGACCTTCGGCTTCGTGACGGGCAAGCACCTCGCGGACAAGGCGGAGGCGCGTGCGGAGCCCGCTCGCATGGCACCAAAGCGCGCCGCAAGCCGCGTCGAAGAACTCAGCGAGGCCCTGTGATGAACGCCCTCGCCAAACCCCTGGTCGACCACCGCGTCTACACGATCGCGCTGCGCAAGATGGGCGAATTCATCGAGGTGTTCGACCGGCTCGCGATGCCGATCCTGCTGGAGACGCTCGGCCATCCGATCGGCTTCCACACCAGCATGGTCGGGCCGCAGAACCAGTTCGTGCACTTGTGGGGCTACGACAGCCTCGCGGACTACGAAGCGCGCTGCAAGGCCCGCGATGCGCACCCCGGCTTCGCGGCCTACCTGGCCGCATCGGAACACCTGATCGTCGCGCAGGAAACGCGGCTGATCCGCAGCGTGGCGCTGCCGAGCGTTCATCGCATCAAGACCTGAATCAATGCATACACACAACGGAGACAAGCATGAAACTCAACATCGACGTCGCGGACTTCATCAACAGCCGCCGCATCTCGCCCTACCAATGGATGATCCTCGTCATCACCACGCTCATCGCGGCGGTGGACGGGTTGGACGTGGCGATCATTTCGTACCTGATCCCCAGCCTCTCGCATGACTGGGGCCTGCCCAAGGCCGCCTTCGGCCAGGTGATCGGTGCCGGCCTCTTCGGCGTGGCGATCGGCGCGCTGACGGTGGGGCCGTTGTCCGACCGCAAGGGCCGCAAGACCGTGATCCTGCTGGCGCTCGCGCTGTGCGCCATCGGCACCTTCGGCTGCGCGTGGTCGCACTCGATCCTGGAGATGACGGCATGGCGCTTCATCACCGGGCTGGGCCTCGGCGCGGCGCTGCCCAATGCCACGACGATCCTGGCCGAGTACAGCCCGGAGCGCCATCGGGCCCGGCTGATTGCGGTGATGTTCGTCGGCTTCTCGCTGGGCGCTGCGAGCGCGGGCTTCGCGGCCGGCTGGCTGCTGCTGCTGATCGGCTGGCACGGCATGCTGGTGCTCGGCGGTGTGCTGCCGACGCTGTGCGCCCTGCTGGTGTGGGCGGTGCTGCCGGAGTCGGCGCGCTTTCTGGTCGTGAAGGGCGCGCCTGCGGAACGCGTCGCCCGCATCCTTTCGCGCATCGGCCAGTTGCAGACCGGCCATGACATCCGCTTCACGCTGCCAGAACTCCAGGGCGTGCAGCATTCGTCCATTGCCGGCTTGTTCAAGGGCGGCCTCGGGCTGGGCTCCGCGCTGCTGTGGCTCGCCTATTTCATGGGCCTGCTCGTCTACTACCTGCTCACGAGTTGGCTGCCTTCGCTGATCGTGCAGACCGGCCAGCCGATCGCGATGGCGGCGGTGGTCTCGGCGATGCTGCTGGTCGGCGCCTCCACCGGCACGCTGCTCATGGGCTGGCTCATGGACAAGGTGCGGCCGACGCTCATCGTTGCGGCGGGATTCGTCTTCGGTTCGCTGCTGCTGGTGCATGTCGGCCGAGGCCTCGATTCATTCCTCGAACTCGAGGTGTGCGTGTTCTTCGCGGGCTTCTTTGTCAGCGGTGCGCTGTCCTCGATGAACACGCTGGCGGCCGTCTTCTATCCCACGCAGAGCCGTGCCAGCGGCGTGAGCTGGATGCTGGGCATCGGCCGCTTCGGCGGCATCCTGGGCGCGATGGGTGGCGGCTGGCTGCTCGGCGCGGGCTGGGACATCAGCCGCATCTTCATGGCGCTTGCCGTGCCCACTTTGCTGGCCGGTCTGGCCCTCGGCTTCAAGTGCCTGCGCTATCGCGAAGTGCATGAACGCGCGGCCGGCGATGTCGTCGGCGCCCACTGAACCCTATCCGTCAAACCAAGGAGACATTCCCATGATCAAGACCAGAACCCAAGTCGGCATCGTCGGTGCCGGTCCCGCAGGCCTGCTGCTCTCGCACATCCTGCACCTGCACGGCATCGAGTCCATCGTGCTCGAACGCCAGGGCCGCGATGACGTCGAGGCCATCATCAAGGCCGGCGTGCTCGAACAGGGCACGGTGGACCTGATGAACGAGATCGGCGCTGGCGAACGCATGATGAAGGAGGGCCTGCGCCACGAAGGTATCGTGCTGCGCTTCGATGGCCGCGACGAGCGCATCGACCTCGCGGAACTCACCGGTGGCAAGGCCGTGAAGATCTATGCGCAGCACGACGTCATCAAGGACCTGATCCAGGTGCGCCTGGCCACCGGCGGCGACATCCGCTTCCATGCGAAGGACGTGAGCGTGCACGATCTGGAAGGCGCGCAACCGAAGATGCGCTACCGCGACGCCGATGGCACCGAACACGAGATCAGCTGCGACTTCATCGCCGGCTGCGACGGCACGCAGGGCATCAGCCGGCCGTCCATTCCCGCCGACAGGCTGGAGGTGTCGCAACGGCTCTATCCCTTCGGCTGGTTCGGCATCCTCTGCGAGGCGCCGCCCTCGTCGGACGAGCTGATCTATTCGATGCACGAGCGCGGCTTCGTGCTGGTCAGCACGCGTTCGCCCGATGTGCAGCGCATGTACTTCCAGTGCTCGCCGACCGAGAAGGTGGCCGACTGGTCCGACGACCGCATCTGGGCCGAATTCCGCGCCCGCCTCAGGACGCGCGACGGCTGGGAACCGAAGGAAGGCAAGATCTTCAGCAAGACGGTGATCGGCATGCGCAGCATGGTGGTCGAGCCGATGCGCCACGGCAAGCTGTTCCTGGCCGGCGACTCCGCGCACGTGGTGCCGCCGACCGGCGCCAAGGGCCTGAACCTGGCCGCATCGGATGCGCAGATCCTGGCCCGTGCGCTCACCGAGTTCTACCAGCGGCGCAGCAGCGACCTGCTCGACCAGTACTCGGACATCGCGCTCAAGCGCATCTGGAAGGCGACGCGCTTCTCCTGGTGGATGACCTCGATGATGCACAGCTTCCCCGGCGCCGACAGCTTCCAGCACAAGCTGCAGGTGTCCGAGCTCGACTATGTGACCCGCTCGCGCGCCGCGGCCGCGGCGCTGGCGGAGAACTATGTCGGCCTGCCGATCGAGTGGCCTGCGTCGACTGCGAAGCGCAGCCGCCCGGCGATCATCAAGCCGGCGTTGCAGCCGGCCTGATCGCCAGCGAGCCCACCAGTCCGCAAGCGGCCAGGGTCCAGACGATGACGGCGCCGGAGGGCAGGTCGAGCACGGCGGACAACGCCAGGCCCAGGCCGTACCCGACGGCGCCGATCCCATAGGCCAGCCAGAGGCGTTTCGGCCCCGAATGGCCCAGTGTGCCCAGCGCCGGAATGATCAGGCTGGAGAACACCAGGTACACACCCACCAGTTGCACCGAGGCCGTCACCGCCAGCGCGAATACGCCGTAGAAGCCGAAGCGCCCCAAGCGCGCAACCCAGCCCAGGCGCAACGCGAGCAGCAACACCGCCGACACCCCCCCCAACCACATCAGTTGCGTCGTGTTGACCCACAGGATCTGCCCCACCAGCAGGTCCTTCAGATGCTCCCCGCCATGCGGATTGCTCGCCAGCAGCACGATGCCGGCGCAGGCGGCGAGGATGAACATGACGCCGATCAGCGCCTCCTGCTGCTTCGGCGCGCGCCGCTCCGTCCAGGTCAGCAGCCACGCGCCGAGCAGGGCGGCGGTCACCGCGGCGGCCTGCACCGCCACACCGCCCTCGGGCAGCCCGAGCGCATCCCCCGCGATCACGCCCAGCCCCGCGATCTGCGCGATGGCCAGGTCGATGAAGACGATGCCCCGGTCCAGCACCTGCATGCCCAGCGGAACATGCGTCGCCAGCACCAGCAGCCCCGCGACCAGCGCGGGCCCGAGGATGCTCCAGTCGAGCGCGTTCCAGTTCAAGGCTTGGCTCCAGCGGCGAGCAGGCGCGCCACTGTGTCGTCGAAGAGTCCGAACAGGTCCTTGGCGCCATCGGTGCCGCCCACGGTGAAGGGCAGCTTGACGGCAGGTATGCCGGCGTTCTTGCTGAGCCAGTCGGATGGGCGCGAGTCCTGGTAGGCGCCGTAGATGACCATGCGCGCCGGTGTGCCCTTGAGCGCGGCCTGCACTTCCTGCAAGTGAGAGGCGGTCGGCTCCACGCCCGGCTTTGGCTCCAGCACCGCGACCTGCTTCAGGCCGAGCCAGTCGTAGAGATAGACGAAGGCGTTGTGCTGTGACACCACCGGCGCGCCCTTGAGCGGCGCCGCCTTGGTCGACCAGCCCGCCATCGCCGTCTGCCAGCGCTGCGAGAAGTCGGCGGTGGCCTTGGCATAGTCGGCCGCATGCGCCGCGTCCACCTGCTGAAGCCGCGCACCCAATGCCGTTGCGACAGCTGCGATGTTGCGCGGGTCGGTCTGGATGTGCGGGTTGCCGGCCGCATGCACGTCGCCCTGCGAGCGGTCGACGGTGGACGGCACCTCGAGCTTGCGCACGAAGTCGGCCGCCGCGAAGTTGCCGGGCTGCCCCGGCTGGATCTTCGGATTGCCGGCCTGTTGCAGCAGGATGGGCAGCCAGCCGATTTCGAGTTCGGCGCCGGTGCACACGACCAGGTCGGCGTTGCGCGCGCGCGAAATCAGGCTGGGCTTGGCCTGGATCTGGTGCGGGTCCTGCAAGGCGTTGGTGGCGACCGTCACGTCGACGTTGCTGCCGCCGAGTTCCTGCGCCAGCGCGCCCCATTCGGGTTCGCAGGCAAACACGCGCAGGGCTGCGCCGGCCGGCGAAGCGAGCAGGAGCAGCGGCGCCGCAAGCGTCGCCAGGAGGATTGAGCGATTCAGTTTCATGTCGTTCTCCGGGTCAGGTCAGTAGCTGTGGGCGCCATGCGCGCCGAGGCTCATCTGGTATTGCAGCGAGATCTGGTTGTCAGGCTTGCCCTCACGCGCGCGGTCCTGCGCGAACTGCAGGCGGATGCGCGAGAACTCGCTCGGGTTCCAGTCCAGCATGATCGAGTTCTTCTTCGCCCGGTAGGCGGTTCCCACCAGCCCGGTATCGAGGCCGAAGGATGGCGTCCCGGGGTCCAGGCGTTCCGTGCGCAGGCCGATGCGCCAGTTCGGCATGAACTGGTAGACCCCTTGCAGGTACCAGCCGGACTGCGTCACGTTGTAGGGGCTGGGCAGGGCGCCGTCTGCGCCCAGGACCATGCTGCCATCGCGCTGGCTGCGCAGGTATTCGCCTTGCAGCTTGAAGTTGGTGCGCGTCGCGTTGCCGTTCGGCGCCCACTTCCAGACGCCGTCCAGCACATACACGCGCGAGTTGCCGGTGAACTGGCTGGCGAAGGGCATGCCCGCGCCGTCGAAGCTCGTCAAGGCCTGGTCGCTCGCCTTCGCATTGAGCATCGAGATGCCCGCACGCCAGGAGTTGCTCACGCCGATGTCGCCGCCGGTGTGGGCGTACAGGGCGTACATGCCGGCGCCGTTGGCGTCCCTGTCGCTGCCGGGGAAGGTGCGGCCCCGGCCCAGTTCCGCGCCCAGTTCGAGGTACTGGTCGATGGGTGCGATCCACTTTAGTTGCACGCCGTCGTCGCCGTACTGCGTGCCGAGCATGGCCTGGTAGGCCAGCGGCGCATCGACGAAATCCCAGGTGTGGGCATGCTGCGGGTTGAGGTAGCCGATGCCCGAGAAGAAGCGGCCGCCCTTGAGCGTGAAGCCCTTGCCCAGCGCAGTGGTCTCGACGAAGGCTTCCTCGATCGACACCGAGTTGTCCGCGGCGACCGAGATGTTGGCGGCACCGCGGAACCACGGATCGACGCTGGCGGAGAAGCCCAGCTCGGTTTCGCCGAGGCTGAAGTTGCGCGTGCCGGGGCCGATCTCCGCGCCGGGCGGCAAGGGGAAGCCGGTGATGCGGTAGTCCGCGGGGTCGCGCGTGGTGCGGGTGTAGCCGCCGGAGAGGATCAGCGAGAGGGCGGGGTTGAAGGAACTGGCGCCGCCTCCACTCGATGCAACCGCCGCAGGTGCGGCGGAGTTGGCAGGCGTGGCCTGTGGCGCGGGCTGGGCCACCGTGGTCGGTGGTGACCAGGTGCCCGTGCCGGTCGCGGTGATGTCCGCAGTGGTGGTTGTGGCGGCCGGCGTGGCAGTGGCTGGCGCGGTCGCCTTCGCGGTCGCCGTGCTCGGCACCGACGCGGCGGCTTCGGCCGACTTGACGCGCTGCTCCAGCGCTTTCAATCGGGCTTCGTAGTCGGCGCGCATCGCCTTCATTTCTTTTTGCAGTGCGCGCACATCGGAGGTGGTGTCGGCCATCGCGCCGATCGGAAGGGACAAGGCGAGCGCGAGGCTCGCCGGCAAGAACTTGGGCATGAAAAAAAGGCTCCCGGCAAATACGTCGAAAGCACCCGGCTGCCATTCAGGCGGCTCGGGCGCTACTTTGAGAAAAAGTCAACGCAGGGAGGCAGGGGGAGCGCGGCCTTGGTAGGCCAGCGCGAGGATGTTCTCGCGCAGGTTGTCGAAGGCCGGCTGCGGCGCTTCGGAGGGGGCTGCCGGGGGCAGCGCCAGGGAGGGCAGGCTGGCGGCCAGGGCACCGCCGGCAATGGCGCCGGCCGTGACGCACAGATCGCAATGCAGCGCGTGGTTCGCGGCCTTGTGGTCGTCCGCCAGCGCGACCGCGTCGCTCGCGTGCGACAGCAAGTGCGAGGTGGCAGCCACCTGCGCGACCGGCAGCAACAGCACGAGCCACAGCAGCCACGCGAGGTGGCGCGGCGGGCGCGAGCGGAGGAATTGGGCGGCAGGCATGGGCGAGGGGCGAATCTTAGCCGGTCGATCTTGCGCCGCCGCGCGGGGGACGGCAAGGCTAGCTTGCGGATTGCGCACAAGTCGACTGCACGACTCGCGCGGCGGCATGGTCTGGGGCCGCAAAAGGGGGTGAACAGCTCTGGCGCTTGCTGGCGCATGGCAGCGAGGCGCGCGAGGGCGGGCTGGCGACGGGGTAGGCCGGGGGCCGGCCAAAGGCGTCAGCGCAAGGTCTTCTTCATGAAGGCCAGGTAGTACTCGCTCGCGTACTGATCGATCCGCGCGAACTCCTCATAGCCCTGCTTCAGGTAGAACCCGCGCGCCTGCCATTCGAAAGTTTCCAGCTTGACGTTGCGCGCGCCCAGTTCCATCGCCCGCGCCTCGACCTGCGCGAGGAGCCGCGAGCCCAGGCCTCGGCCGCGTGCGTCTTCCGCGACCCACAGCACGTCGATCTGCAGCCAGTAGAGAAACACATAGGCGCGCACGCCACCCACCACGTGGCCGTCTGCGTCCTTTGCGTTCAGGCGAATCGACTGCTGTTCCGGATACTCGCCGACGAAGCCGTAGTTGAACGCGCGCAACTGGCGTCCGACGAAGCCGGAGCGGACCTCTTCCTCCGTGGCTTCCAGGATGGTCAGTTCTGAGGCCTGCTCAGGCACCGGGCGGCTCCGGCCAGGGGCGCTGCACTTCGCGGATCTGCTCGAAGGCCCGCGCCACGCGGAGCACGCCCAGGTCGTCGAAGCGCTGCCCCGCGATCTGAAGGCCGATCGGCAGGCCGCCCGCGCTGTAGCCGCAGTTGATCGACGCGGCGGGTTGCTCCGACATGTTGAAGGGCACGGTGAAGCCGATGTGTTCCAGCGGACGCAACGGGTCGTTGGTCGGCGATGCGTCCTCGGCCGGTGCGGGCATGTTGGGCGAGACGGGCGAGATCACGTAGTCGAACTTTGAACAGGCCGAGACAGCGGCCACGCGCGTCGCATGGAACTGGCTGAAGGCGCGGAACACATGCTCGCCGCTGAAGCCGGCCGAGCTCTCGGCCCATTCGCGGATGTAGGGCAGCACCTTCGCGCGCTGATCCGCCCGCAGTGCCTGCATGTCAACGTGCGAGCGCATGCGCCACAGGTGGTCCATGCCGTCCAGCATCGACTGCGTCATGAAGGGCCGCATCGGCTCCACGATGGCGCCGGCCGCTTCGAAGAGGCGCGCGGCGTGCTCGACCGCCGCCTGGATCTCCGGGTCGACTGGCAGGCCGCAGCCCGCGTCGAGCAGCAGGCCGATGCGCAGGCCCTTCAGGTGGTCGGCGCCGACCTCGTGGCTGGCCCAGTCGATGTCGTTCGGCGGCAGGTTCATGCTGTCGCGTGCGTCGGGGCGGGAGAGCACCTGCATCATCAGCGCGCTGTCGCCGACGGTGCGCGTCATCGGTCCGGCCGCGCGGCCCATGTAGGGCGGGTCGATCGGGATGCGGCCCAGGCTCGGCTTGAGCGTGAAGATGCCGCACCAGCCGGCAGGCAGCCGCAGCGAGCCGCCGATGTCGGTGCCCACATGCAGCGGCCCGTACCCGGCGGCAGCCGCAGCGCCCGCGCCTGCGCTGGAGCCGCCTGGTGTGAGCGCCAGGTCCCAGGGATTGCGCGCCAGCGTGTGGAAGCTCGACAGGCCCGAGGACAGCATGCCGTAGTCGGGCATGGTGGTCTTGCTGAAGAACACGGCGCCGGCCTCGCGCAGGCGCGCGGCCGGCGGTGCATCGAGCGCGGCCGGCTTCAGGTCCACCGCGGCGGTGCCCGCGGGCAGCGGATCGCCGCGCGTCGCGATGTTTTCCTTGATGGTGACCGGCACGCCATCCAGCGGGCCGAGCGGCGCGCCGCTGCGCCAGCGTGCCTCGGAGGCCCGGGCCTGCTCCAGCGCGGCTTCCGGGCGAAGCAGGTAGGTGGCCTGGAGGTGCGGCTCCCAGCGTGCGACATGCGCCAGCACGTCCTGCGTGACTTCGACGGGCGACAGCTTGCCGTCCCGGTATGCCGCCACCAATTCAACCGCCGAAGCGGCATGCAATCCGTTGTTCATTCAAGCCCTGGCAGTGCCCTTGTGTCAGATCAACGCGGCGCCGGGCTTGCCGGGCCGCATGTGCTGCCCCGCGGAGCGCAGCGCCTTGGCTGCGGCACCCGGGAGCGAGGCAGGTTTACCAACTCATCGCCGACAGGTCATTGACGAAGATCGGGCTTTCCTTCCACAAGCCCTTCACGCCCTTCTTTGCCACGCTCGGAAACTGCGGCTGGTACAGGAAGCCGTTGGCCGCATCCGTGGCCAGCAATTTCTGCGCATCACCCAGCAGCTTGGCGCGCTCGGTGGCATTGCCGGTCTGCTTGATCTTGTCGTAGAGCGTGCTGAAGGCCTTGGAGTCGTAGCCCCAGTAGTAGTCGGGCTTGGCATAGTTGCCGAGGTCGAAGGGCTCCACGTGCGACACGATCGTGAGGTCGTAGTCGTGCGGGCCGCCGTAGGTGTTGCTGAGCCACTGCGCCCATTCCACGTTCTGGATCTTCACGTTGATGCCGATCTTGGCCAGCTGCGCCGCGATCACCTCGCCGCCCTGGCGCGCATAGGGCGGCGGGGGCAGCGTCATGGTGAGTTCCAGCGGCGTCTTGACGCCGGCCTCGGCCAGCAGCTTCTTCGCTTTCTCGATGTCGAAGGGATTGATGCCGGTGGTGTCGACGTACCCTTCCGCGCCTGGCACGTAGTGGCTGCCGATGGGCACGCCAAAGCCGTCGGCGGCGCCCTCGACCACGGCCTTGCGATCGATCGCCGCCAGGATCGCGCGGCGCACGCGCACGTCGTCCAGCGGCTTCTTCTTGCTGTTGATCGCCAGGATGGTCTTGGCGCGCGAACCGCCGTTGATGACCTGGAACTGCGGGTTGTTCTTGAACTGCGCGATGGCACGCGTGCCCATGGGCTTGAACACGTCGACGTCGCCGGCCATCAGCGAGGCGGCCTGTGCCGCAGTGTCCGAGATGAAGCGGAAGGTCACCTTCTTCAGCTTGGCCTCGTTCGGGTTGCGGTAGCCGTCCCACTTGCTCACGACGAGCGAGGAGCCCTTGGCCCAGCTGTCGAGCTTGTAGGGGCCGGTGCCGACCGGCTTGGTGGCGTTGGTGTCGGCGCTCTTGGGCTCGACGATGATGGCCGTCGCCTGGCCCAGCAGGAAGGGCAGATCGGGGTCGATCTCCTTGTTGATCAGCACCACGGTGTTCTCGTCGGTCACCTGCGTGCTGAGGTTCGCGAAGGTGCGCTTGTCCTTGTTGGTGCTCTTTTCGCCGCCGGCGCGGTCGAAGGAGAACTTGACGGCTTGCGCATTGAAGGGCTCGCCGTTCTGGAACTTGACGCCGCGGCGGAGCTTGAAGGTGTAGGTCTTCAGGTCGGGCGAGACTTCCCAGCTCTCGGCCAGCAGCGGCGTGACCTTGCCGTCGGCGTTGATCTTGGTCAGCGTCTCGTAGATGTTGTAGAGCGTGACCTCGGCAATTGCGGACGCCGCGTTGGCCGTCGGGTCCAGGCCCGGCGGCTCCAGCGTCATGCCGACGACCATCGAATCCTTGCGGCCCTGCGCCAGCGCAAACTGCGGCGCTGCGGTGGCCAGCGCGGCCATGGCGGTGGACGTGAGAACGGTGCGGCGATTCAGCATGGTCGGCAACTCCAGGAGAAGAAGAAAGATTGCAAGGAAGAATACGTTACATCAACTCACGATCGGCGGCTCGGCGCGCGGCACCGCGGCGAGCAGGGCCTGCGTATAGGGGTGTTCGGCATGGGCGAACAGGTGCTGCGGCGCACCGCGTTCCACCACCAGGCCGCGGTGCAGCACGCAGACCTCGTCGCACAGGTGGTTGACCACCGCCAGGTCATGGCTGATGAGCAGGTAGCTGATGCCGAACTGCTGCTGCAGGTCCTGCATGAGGTTGAGAACCTGGGCCTGGACCGAGACATCGAGCGCGCTCACAGGTTCGTCGGCCACGATGAGCTTGGGCCGTGTGATCAGCGCGCGGGCGATCGCGATGCGCTGGCGTTGGCCGCCAGAAAACTCGTGTGGGTACTTGTCGAGGTCGCTGGTGCGCAGGCCGACAGCGGCGAGCGACTCGCTGGCGCGCTGGCGTTGCTCCGCGCGGCTGGTCTCGGCCAGGGCTTCGAGCGGCTCGGCCACGATGCGCGCGACGGTCTGGCGCGGGTCGAGCGAACCGTAAGGGTCCTGGAACACCATCTGCACATCGCGCCGCGCGGCGCGCAGTTCATCGCGCGGCAAGGCGTGCAGGTCGCGTCCCTCCAGCTTGACCTTGCCGGAGGTGGGTCGGTCCAGCGCCATCACCAGGCGCGCGATGGTCGACTTGCCCGAGCCCGATTCGCCGACGATGCCCATGCTGCGCCCCGGCTGCACGCTGAAGCTCACGCCGTTGAGTGCCTTCACGGTCGGCGGCGGGCCGAACAGTTTCTCGCGCGGGAGCTCGTAGTGGCGCACCAGGTCGGTGACTTCCAGCAGTGGCGCTTCTACCGTCATGCCTGAACCGCCGTGGCTGCGATGACCTCGTCGAGGCGGATGCAGCGCACCTCGTGCGCATGCCGCATCTGCATCGCCGGCGGACGGGTCGTGTGGCAGGCATCGACCGTGAAGCTGCAACGACCGGCGAAGGGGCACCCGGCCGGCAGGTCTACCAGTTCGGGCACGCTGCCCCGGATCGTCGCCAGCCGTGCGCCACGCGGCGCGCCCAGCGCCGGCCGCGCCGCGAACAGGCCTTGCGTGTACGGATGCGCGCGCTCGGCGAACACGGTCGCGGTCGGGCCGCTTTCCACGATGCTGCCGCCGTACATCACCAGCACCTTCGACACGCTCTGCGCAATCACTCCGAGGTCGTGCGAAATCAGGATCAAGGCCATCCCGCGCTCCGCCACCAGACCCTTGATGAGGTCGAGGATCTGCTTCTGGATGGTCACGTCGAGGGCGGTCGTCGGCTCGTCGGCGATCAGCAGGTCCGGCCCGCAGGCCAGCGCCATCGCGATGCCGATGCGCTGCCGCTGCCCGCCCGAGAACTGGTGCGGATAGGCATCCAGCCGCGACGCCGCATCCGGAATGCCCACGCGCTCCAGCAACGCGAGCACCTCCTTGCGCGCGTCGGCGGACGACAGCCCGCGGTGCAGGCGCAGCGGCTCCCCGACCTGGCGCACGATCGTGTGCACAGGATTCAGCGCCGTCATCGGCTCCTGGAAGATCATGCCGATGCGATCGCCCCGGATGTCGCACATCTCGCGCTCGTCCAGTCCCACAAGTTCCTTACCTTCGAAGCGAATGCTGCCCGTGACCTTGGCGTTCGACGGCAACAGCCCCATCAGCGACTGCACCGTGATCGACTTGCCGCAGCCCGACTCGCCGACGATTCCCATCGTCTCGCCACGTTCCAGCGTGAAGCCGATGCCGCGCACGGCCTCGGCCGGACCGCCCTGGGTTTGCAGGCCGATGCGGAGGTTGTCGACTTCGAGCAAGGGCATGTCAGCGTGCCCTCGCCAAACGAGGGTCGAGCAGGTCGCGCAGGCCGTCGCCCAGCAGGTTCAGGCCCAGCACTGCCAGCACGATCGCCATGCCGGGCCAGACGGCGAGCAGCGGAGCCTGGTACATGAGAGTCTGCGCCTCCGTCAGCATGCGGCCCCACGAGGGTTGCGGCGGCTGCGTCCCCAGGCCCAGGTAGGAGAGGGCGGCTTCGGCCAGGATCGCAATGGCGAAGCGGATGGTGATCTGCACGATCAGCACCGCCGAGATGTTGGGCAACACATGCTGCATCGTGATCGCGAAGCTGCCCTTGCCGCAGGCGCGCGCCGCCGCCACGTACTCGCGCGACCAGATCGCATTGGCCGAGGCCCGCGTGATGCGCGCGAAGGTCGGGATGTTGTAGATGCCGATCGCGATGATCGCGTTCACGATGCCCGCGCCGAACACCGCCGTCAGCATGATGGCCGACAGGATCGCGGGGAAGGCCAGCGAGAAGTCGGTCAGCCGCATGATCGCTTCTTCCAGCCAGCCGCGCTTCGCCGCCGCGAGCAGGCCCAGCGCGGTACCCACCACCAGGCCGATACCGACCGCGATCACCCCCACCAGGATGGACGCCCGCGCGCCCACCAGCAGCAGCGAGGCAACGTCGCGCCCGTAGGCATCGGTGCCCAGCCAATGCGAAGCGGACGGCCCCTGCAGCTTGTTGGCGATGTCCATCTCGTAGGGCGACCACGGCGTCCACACGAAGGAGATGCCCGCGGCCAGCAGCAGCATCAGGCTTAGCACGGCGCCGATGGCAAAGCTGCGATGGTGAACGGCGCGACGCCAGAACCCGGGCACAGTGAGCGCCGCAGCGCTCGGAACGATGACCGCGCTCATTTCAGCCCCCACGCTCGGCACTTCGTGTCCTCGCTGCCCCCCGAGGGGGTGCGAGCTTGCTCGGGGCGGCCCAGCGCTGCGCTCATATGTCCGAAGCCTTGATCCGCGGATCGATCACCGCATACAGCACGTCGACCACGAAGTTCACGATGACCACCATGGCCGCGAGCAGCATCACGCAGTTGCGCACCACGATCAGGTCGCGGTTGCTGATGGCCTGGAAGATCAGGCGGCCCAGGCCGGGCAGGTAGAACACGCTCTCGATCACGATGGTGCCGGCCAGCAGTTCCGAGAACTGCAGGCCCATCACCGTCACGACCGGAATCATCGCGTTGCGCAGCACATGGCCCCACAACACCGCGCGTTGCGACACGCCCTTGGCCCGTGCCGTGCGCACGAAGTCCTCGCGCATCACCTCGAGCACGGCCGAGCGCGTGATGCGGGCGAGGATCGCCGCCTGCACCACGCCCAGCGAGAGCGCCGGCAGCAGCAGGGCCTTGAGCCCGGGCAGGATGCCGTCATCCCACCCGTCGAAGCCACCGGCCGAGAACCATTGCAGCGTCTTCGCAAACACCAGGATCAACAGGATCGCGAACCAGAAGTTCGGAATCGCGATGCCCACCTGCGTCAGTCCCATGAGCCCCACGTCGCCCAGCTTGTTGTGCCGCGCCGCCGCCGTCACGCCCACCAACAGGGCCAGCACGGTGGTGAAGGCCATCGCCATCAGCGCCAGTGGCACGGTCAGCGTGAGCCGCTCCAGGATCAGGTCCAGTACCGGCGAGCTGTAGGCATAGCTGTTGCCCAGGTCGCCCTGCAGCATCCCGCCGATCCAGTGCCAGTACCGCACCCAGCCGGGCTGGTCGATGCCCAGCTTGTGTGCCAGCGCGGCGACGGCTTCCGGTGCGGCATCCGGGCCCATCAGCAGTTGCGCAGCATTGCCCGGCAGGATTTCCAGCACCCCGAAGACAATGATCGAAGCCCCGATCAGCGTGGCGATCAGGGTCAGGACGCGCTTGAAGAGAAACAGGCTCATGGGGCGGGGCGCAGCATAACCCGAGGATGCAACGACTGTTCCAGGGGCTTTTGCCCGCGACGGATAATCGCCACATGGCCCTGATGATCACCGACGAATGCATCAATTGCGACGTGTGCGAGCCCGAGTGCCCGAACGACGCGATCTACATGGGCGTCGAGATCTACGAGATCGATCCGCACAAGTGCACCGAATGCGTGGGCCATTTCGACGAGCCGCAATGCGTGCAGATCTGCCCGGTGGCCTGCATCCCGGTGAATCCCGCGCATGTCGAGACGCGCGAAACCCTGTTCGAGAAGTTCCAGCGCCTGACGGCAGCCAAGACCGCCATCACAGGGTCCGGTTCTCAGGCCCCTTGAATTTCATCGTGGATTTGCGCGGCTCGCGTTCCATCTTTCGGATGCGCGCCTGCTGCACGCGTTCGGTCGCCGCGGCACGCCGCTCCGCCAGCGCGAACCGGCGCGCCTCCGCGGCCGCCTTGCGGTCACGATCGAGCGCTTCCTTGTCGCGGCGAAGGCGGGTGCGCTCCATCCGTTCGGCTTCGGCCTGGTTGCGCCGCGTGGCGTTGTCGGCGGCACGGCGGTCCGCCTCGCTGCGGCTGTCGTCGACATTCACCGATTGGCCGTCCCTGCACGGCTGGTCGGTGTAGGTCGAGCCGCACCGCCAGACGCCGTGTGGCGGCGTCGCCGCAAGGCTTGCGAGTGGGGCGCAGAGCGCCAGCGAAACGATCGCGATGGATCGAAGAAGTGGCTGTGCCATCTTGTCGTGTCTCCCTGTCCTTTGTCTTGTCGGCCCGATGCTAACTGGCCGCCGGCGCCGCGCCGCCAGCGTTTCCCCCACCTTCTTCGGGCTCGCGCCGCGGCGGCTTGGGCCGAGGCGGCTTGCTCGTGTGGATCTGCATCGTCGCCTTCTCCATCTCGCCCGCCACCAGCGCCGGCACCGCGTGCAGCGTGCGCGCGATGGCATCCTCGATCGCCTCGCGCTGCTCCTTCAGCGGCTTCTTTAGCACCCAGTTGATCACTTCGCTCTTGACGCCCGGATGCCCGATGCCCAGGCGCAGCCGCCAGTAGTCGCCCGTGCCCAGTTGCGCATGAATGTCGCGCAACCCGTTGTGCCCGGCATGGCTGCCGCCGAACTTCAGCTTGGCTTGCCCCGGTGTCACGTCGAGCTCGTCATGCACCACCAGGATCTCGTCCGGCTGGATCTTGAAGAAGCGCGCCAGCGCGCCGACCGACTTTCCCGACAGGTTCATGAAGGTCTGCGGCTCCAGCAGCCAGACGCTCTGTCCATTCACGTTGGCCCGCGCCACCAGCCCGTGGTAGCTGCGCTCCGGCACCAGCGACAGCTTCCAATCCCGCGCCAGCGCCTCCACCCACCAGAAACCTGCGTTGTGACGCGTGGCCTCATATTCCGGGCCCGGATTGCCCAGGCCGACAAACAACTTGATCATGGTTTCGATTATCCCGTTGCCAAAATGAAAACGGCCCGCACGAGGCGGGCCGTCGATCTGCAGACAGCAGCGAGTAGGTGGATTACTTCTTGGCAGTCTTGGCAGCAGGCGTCTTGGCGGCAGGCTTGCCACCCTTGCCGGCCGGTGCGGCGGCTTCTTCAGCCTTCGGCGCTTCTTCTTCCTCGGCAACCGGAGCGGTGGCCGAAGCCAGCACTGCGTTCACCTTGCCGTGGCTGACCCACTTCACGCCGCGGGGCAGCTTGATGTCCTTCAGCGTGACGGTGCCGTTGTTCTTCAGGCCGGACAGGTCGACCTCGATGAATTCGGGCAGTTCTGCGGGCAGGCAGTTCACTTCGAGTTCGGTCATCACGTGGTTGACCAGGTTGTGCTCGAGCTTGACGGCGTCGGACTCTTCTTCACCCTTGAAGTGAAGCGGCACGCGCATGGTCATGCGGGTCTTGGCATCGACGCGCTGGAAGTCGATGTGCTGGACCAGCTGGCGGAACGGGTGGTATTGCACGTCGCGCAGCAGGACCTTGCTGACGTTGCCGCCCAGTTCCATTTCGAGGATGGAGGCGTGGAACGCTTCCTTCTTCAGGGCGTGCCACAGTGCGTTGTGGTCGACCTCGATCAGTTGGGGCTCGGTGCCACCACCGTAGACGATACCGGGCGTCTTGCCCGAGATGCGGAGACGGCGGCTCGCACCCGTGCCCTGCTTGGCGCGCTCAAAAGCGACGAATTTCATGACTAACTCCTGTGAGAGTCCACCGCGACCAGTGAGACTCCGGTTGAAAAGGGCTCACCCGAAGGGAGCCCGCTTTTTGCTCAGAACAGGTTGTCCTGGTCCGAGAACAAACTCATGACCGACTCGCCCTTGGCAATGCGCTGGATCGTTTCGGCGATCAGCGGTGCCACGGACAGTTGGCGAATTTTTCCGCTGGTCAGTGCGCCGTCGGACAGGGGGATCGTGTTGGTCACGACCACTTCGTCCAACGCAGAGCCCTGCGTGATCCGCTCGATGGCGGGACCCGAGAAGATCGGGTGCGTGCAATAGGCGTAGACCTTCTTGGCGCCGCGCTCCTTGAGCACTTCGGCGGCCTTCACCAGCGTGCCGGCCGTGTCGATCATGTCGTCCATGATCACGCAGTTGCGGCCTTCGATCTCGCCGATCACGTGCATGACCTCGCTCACGTTGGCGCGCGGACGGCGCTTGTCGATGATGGCGAGGTCGCAATTCAGCTGCTTGGCCAGCGCGCGGGCGCGAACCACGCCGCCGACGTCCGGCGAGACCACGATCAGGTCTTCGTAGTTCTTCAGCCGCAGGTCGCCCAGCAGCACCGGCGACGCATAGATGTTGTCCACCGGGATGTCGAAGAAGCCCTGGATCTGGTCGGCGTGCAGGTCCATGGTCAGCACGCGGGCCACGCCCACGGTTTCCAGCAGGTTGGCCACCACCTTGGCCGAGATCGGCACCCGGCTCGAGCGAGGGCGACGGTCCTGGCGGGCGTAGCCGAAATACGGGATGACGGCGCTGATCCGCTCGGCCGAGGCGCGCTTGAGCGCGTCGACCATGATCAGCAGTTCCATCAGGTTCTCGTTGGTCGGCGCGCAGGTCGACTGCACCACGAACACATCGCGGGCCCGGACGTTCTGGTTGATTTCTACCGTGACCTCGCCGTCGGAGAAGCGGCCCACGCGGGCGGCGCCGACGGTCGTGCCGAGGTTGTGCGCGATTTCTGCTGCAAGGCCCGGATTGGCGTTGCCGGTGAAAACCATGAAATCAGGATGGTGGACCTGCATGAGAACGTTCCGGCAGTTCGAAAAAAGCCCTCGGGAGAGGGCTACGTGGGGTCTTGAAGTCCCCGCAGCCCGTCGGCTGCAGGGAGTTGTTGTTTGGCAGGGGAAGAAGGATTCGAACCTTCGCATGCTGGAATCAAAATCCAGTGCCTTAACCAGCTTGGCGACTCCCCTACACGGGTCTTCGGCTCGTCTCTTGTGGAGACGGGCCGCCTACCTATGAAATGTCGCTGGATGCCCACCCGGCCAGGGGATGAACATCCATGTTGCCGCATTGTCGTACCGACCAGCCCTCGGGGGCTACTGCCAATTTCGTTTCCTGCGGCATCGCTGCGAACACGGCACTTCCTGAGCCGGTCATCCTGCCTTTCAAACCCTGCGACCCGAGCCATTCGATGGCCTGGGTGACCGCGGGGCAAAGCCTCTGGGCAACCGGCTGCAAGTCGTTGTGGCCAAATTCGAACTTGTCGTTCTCGTTTGTCCTATGCTTTGCAGCGAAGCCTGCGATTATAGCACTAGGAGTTTGGCGCTCAAGGTCCGGTGCAGCAAAAATACCGCGGGTATCGATTCCCTCGGGTGGCTTGACCACGCAGAAGCGCCCCGGCGCCAGCTCGATCGGGGTGATTTTCTCACCGATGCCTTCGACCCAGGCGTTGCGTCCGCGCAAGAAGAAGGGCACGTCCGCGCCCAGCGCCAGGCCCATCTGTTCGAGCCGGGCAAGCGGCAGGTTCAGCCCCCACAGGCGGTTCAGCGCCAGGAGGCAGGTGGCCGCGTCCGAGGAGCCGCCGCCCATGCCCGCCTGCGCCGGAACATGCTTGGCGATGCCGATGTGCGCGCCCTGGCCCGGCCGCGCAAAGGCTTGCAGCGCACGGGCCGCACGCAGCACCAGGTCATCCGCCGGCAGCGGCGTCGTGAGGTCTTCGCGCGACAGTTGCCCGTCGTCGCGCCGCTCGATGTGCAGCGTGTCGCACCAGTCGATCAGCATGAAGACCGATTGCAGCAGGTGATAGCCGTCGTCCCGCCGCCCGGTGATGTGCAGGAAAAGATTGAGCTTGGCCGGCGCCGGCAGGTCGTACAGCGCCTTCATTGCCGCTCGAACACGATGCGCAGGTCGGCGGCCGGTTGTGGCGAAAAGCGCATCGCCTGAAGGCGCCCGTTGCCATACTGAGACAGGTCCGCCTTCCAGCCCGGCACCGGCTCGTCTCGACCGGCCAGCCAGCCGAACAGCGCGTCGACCGGGATCGCCGCGCCCGTCGCAGCTTCGATCAAGGCATCGACCGAGTCATAGCGCCGCGTCTGGTTGCCGTTCTTCAGCAAGGCCTCGCCGGGCGACCATTGCAAGACCGCCAGCGTGTTGCCGATGGGCGTGGTCAGGGCGAGTTCTCCGGCGCGGGGAGAGCCGCGCAGGTCGAACAGGGCGGAGAAACTCTGCTTCTCGTCGCCTTCGACGCGAAGCGCCAGCCGGCCGTTCCATGCGCCACTGGGTTGTCCGGCATTCCGCACCGCCGCGACCTTCGGCGTCGTGCACCCCGCCATCAAGAGCGCAGCACCGGCCGCGCCGGCCAGCCATACCGCCCGGCGTCTCACAACTTGACGCGCAGGCGCTTGAGCGTTTCCTGCAAGGTCTCGTTGTCGGCATCGGTCAGCGAGGCTTCCTTCCAGATTGCCACGGCGCGATCGCGATTGCCGATGGCCCACAGCACTTCGCCCAGGTGGGCGCCGATTTCCGCATCCGGGCGCTTCTTGTAGGCGGCCTCGAGGATGCGCGAGGCTTCATCCATGTTGCCGAGCCGGTATTCCACCCAGCCCAGGCTGTCGGCGATAAAGGGGTCGTCCGGCGCCAACTGCACGGCTTTCCGGATCAACTCGCGCGCTTCCTGCAGGCGGATCTTGCGATCGGCGAAGGAGTAGCCGAGCGCGTTGTAGGCGTTCTGGTTGTCGGGCTTGAGCTCGATGAGACGGCGCAGGAGCCGCTCCATGTCGTCCATGCGATTGAGCTTTTCAGCCAGCATGGCCTGGTCGTAGAGCAGGTCGCCGTCGTCCGGCGCTGCTGCGCTGGCCTTGGCGAGCATGTCGTAGGCCTGCTGGTATTGCTTGGCGTCGCGCAACAGTTGCACCTCGGCCAGGAACTTCTGCTTCTTGTCGTCGGGCGACGTCTCGGGCAGCGAGCGCACCAGGTCGCGGGCCTGCTGCATCTTGCCCTGGCGTGCCAGCAGGGACGCGCGCCGCGCCTGCGCCCCGATCTGGTCTTCGCTGCCGTCGATCTTGGCGAGCCAGCTCTCGGCGGCTGCGTAGTTCTTGCGCCGCTCGGACAACTGGGCCAGCAGCAGGTACGCCTGGGTCAGGCCGCGCTTGCGGTCGTCTGCGTCGGCCTGGCCGTTCGCGAGGTCGACATAGCGCTTGAGCGAGGCTTCCGCGGCGGTGTCCTGCCGGGCCTGGGCTTGCAGTGAGCCGAGCAGGATCCAGGGCTCGGGCAGGTCGGGGCGCTCGGTCGTCAGCTTGGTGAGCTGGGCAGTCGCCTCGTCAAAGCGGCGGCCCTCGACCAGCACGCGCGCATAGGCCATGCGGATCTCGGGTTGGGCATTCGGCGTTGCGAGGTAGCGCGTGACGATGGGCTCGGCCAGGGGCTGAGCGGGATCGATCAGGTCGAGCGCCAGCATGGCGGGACCATCGGATTTCGGGTCTGCGGCCTGGCCCTTCTGCGCAGCATCCATCGCGCCGGGAGCGTCACCTGCCAGCAGGCGCATGCGGCCGATCGTGGCCCACGCCAAGCCGGCCGTGCTCGGCTTCTTGATTTCGTCGACCAGCGCGCTCTCCACCACCTGTGCCGCGACCTTCTTGTCGGTCGCGCGGGCGTAGGTCCTTGCGATCAGCGTCAAGAGGAAGGGGTGCTCGACTTCCGGCGTGGCGGCGAGTTCGGCGCGCAGCGGTTCTACCGTGGCGGATAGCCGGTTCATCGCGATCAGGATCTGCAACTCCAACCGGCGTGCGTCACGCGATTCCGGCTGGGCCTGTTTCCAAGCGCGGACAGCGACCAGTGCGGCATCGCCCGAGCGCGTCTGCAATGCCAACTCGACGGCACGTTGGTACAGCCGCGGATCGCGTGTGCGGCGCGCGGCTTCGAGCATGAGCGCCGACCCGTCGGCCGGCGAACCCGTGCGGGCACTCAACTCGCCGACGAGCACGTCGAAGAACAACTCACCGGTGAGCGCCGAGGGCCGCACGTCCGGCGCGTCTTCATCCTGAGGCGGCTTGATTGCCGCAGCGGGCGGGCCCGGCGGCTCGACGATGGGCGCAGGGCTCATCGGTGCGGCGGGATTCCTTGGCGAATCGGGGGGAGCATCGGTCTGCTGGGCGTGCGCCGCAAGGGCGAGCAAGACGGCGGAAGCGGCCGCCGCAAGGCGGAGTCGGCGGGGCGGAGGGGTCATTGCAACCATAATAATCCAAGGCTTTTGTGTGACCGCCGCAAGGGGCTTGAGGTTCCAGCGGAATCTGACATGAATTGTCGACCATGCCCGAACTCCCCGAAGTAGAAGTCACACGTCTCGGTTTTGCCGATCGCATCGCGGGCGCCCGCATCGAAGCCGTGCGCATGGGCAAGCCGTTGCGCTGGGCGTTGGCCGTCGAGCCTTCGGCTTTGGTGGGCCGCACGGTGCAGGCGGTGCGGCGACGTGGTAAATATTTGCTGATCGACATGGATGAGGGCTTGCTGCTGCTGCACCTGGGCATGTCGGGAAGCCTTCGATTCACCGACGCGCCATTGCCACCTGCCGGCCCGCACGACCATTTCGACATGGTTACCAACCAGGGGTCGCTGCGTCTCAACGATCCGCGTCGTTTTGGTGCGGTGGTCTATGCGGAGGACGAGGGTGCGCCGCTGGCCCTCAAGTTGTTGGGCAAACTCGGCGTCGAGCCGCTGAGCGACGGCTTCGACTTCGACGCATTTCTCGCGGGCCTGAAAAAGCGCCAGGCGCCGATCAAGCAGGTGCTGCTGGCGGGCGAACTCGTGGTCGGCGTGGGCAACATCTATGCTTCGGAGGCCTTGTTCCTGGCCGGCATCCGGCCGACGCTCGCGGCTTCGCGCATCAGTCGACCGCGTGCGCTGCGCCTGCATGCGGCGGTGCGCGACGTGCTGGCACGGGCGGTGGAGCGCGGCGGCAGCACGCTGCGCGACTTCACCAACACGGAGGGGCAAAGCGGGTATTTCCAGTTGGAAGCCACGGTCTATGGGCGGGCAGGCGAGCCGTGCAGGGTATGTTCGACGACGATCCGGCAGATCAAACAAGGCCAACGCTCGACGTTTTTCTGCCCAAGTTGTCAAAAGTGATGGCAAATGCCCAAAGGACGCGCGCAACCTGCGCTGATCTGGCAGGATGCCGGTGATAGTATTTGTAAACCAACACTTACATATTAATCTTGAGCCGCTCTTTCAATCAGCAATTCGACCAGCACGGTACCTGGCGGCGCAACTTCGCGCACCGGCTCAAGTGGTTGTCCGGCTGGCTCAATGAAAACGAGCTGCTCGACCAATCCGTGGCCGAACGCCTGCGCGACCTGGAATCCCAGATGCGCACCAGCAAGGTCATGGTGGCTTTCGTCGCCGAGTTCTCGCGTGGCAAGTCCGAGTTGATCAATGCGATCTTCTTTGCGGGCTACGGCCGCCGCATCATGCCGGCGAGCGCGGGCCGCACGACGATGTGCCCGACCGAGCTGGGCTACGACGTCGGCGTGCCACCGAGCCTGCGCCTGCTGCCCATCGAGACCCGGCTGGAGCCCCATTCGCTGACGCATTGGCGCGACGAAACGGCGCGCTGGACCGAGTTGCCGATCGACGTCAACAACGCCGACGAACTCGCGGAAACGATGCACAAGGTGGCCGAGGTCAACTGGGTGTCGCTGGACGAAGCGCGCGCGCTGGGCTTCTGGAGTGACGACAACACCGAGGACAACCCGGTGCCCGATGCCGACGGCCGTGTCGAGATCCCGCGCTGGCGCCATGCGGTGTTGAACATGCCGCATCCGCTGCTGGAGCAGGGCCTGGTCATCCTCGATACGCCCGGTCTGAACGCCATCGGCGCCGAGCCGGAATTGACGGTGAGCCTGATACCGCAGGCGCATGCCGTGGTCTTCATCCTGGGCGCCGACACTGGCGTGACGCGGTCCGACCTCTCGATCTGGCGCGAGCACCTGATCACCGAAGGCGACCCCGGCGAGGCGCGCATCGTGGTGCTGAACAAGATCGACACCATGTGGGACATCCTGAGCACGCCGGCCCAGATCGACGCCCAGATCGACCGCCAGCGCAAGGGTGCGGCCGAATTGCTCGGCGTGCCGCTGCGCCAGGTGCTGCCGGTTTCCGCGCAGAAGGGGCTGCAGGCCAAGATCCGCCGCGACGGTCCGTTGTTGCAGGCCAGCCGCCTGCCGGCTCTGGAATCGGTGCTGGGCGAGGGCCTGCTGGGCAAGCGGGAAATGATGCTGCGCGGCGCAGTGGACAACGGCATTGCCGCATTGCGCACCGAAGCGGCCCGCATTCTCAACGTACGTCAGCGCGACCTGTCCGAGCAGGCGCTGGAGTTGCAGGGCCTGCGCGGCAAGAACGTGTCGGTCATCCGGCACATGCGCAGCCGCATCGAGCAGGAACAGAGCGAATTCGAAGGCAGCAATGCGCGCATCCTGGCGTTGCGCTCGGTGCAGGGCAAGCTGCTGCGCGAGGTGTATGCGGTGCTGGGAAGTACGGCGCTCAAGTCCGACATGGGCAAGCTGGCGGCCGCACTCAAGAAGCCCGGCATCAAGTTCAACGTGCGCAAGACCTACGCCGAGACCTTCGATGCGCTGCGCAACAACCTGCGCGAGGTGCAGGCCACCAGCGCCGAGATCCAGCAGATGCTTCATGCCACCTTCCGCCAGCTCAACGCGGAGCACGGCTTCACGCTGCTCGCGCCTGCCGAGCCGAACCTGAAGGAGTTCGAGGAGCAGATGAGCATGATCGAGCAGAGCCACACGCAGTACCTGGGCGTGGGCAACATCCTCAAGCTGGCGCAACCCGAGTTCTGCGACAAGCTGGTGCGGGCGCTGTCCAGCCGGCTGCGCGTGGTGAACGAGGCAGCCATGAGCGAAGTCGAGCGCTGGAGCAAGGGCGCGGGGGCCCAGCTCGATGCGCAGCTGAAGGAGCGGCGCCGCAATTTCGGCAAGCGCATCGAAGCGGTCGATCGCATCCAGCAGGCCGCCGGGAATCTGGAAGAGCGCCTCGTCGAACTGAGCGCACAGGAAGCTGGCCTGGTGGAATTGCACCGTCGGCTGCGCGAACTGACGTCCCTGCTGACCAGCAACGAGCCGCCGAGCACGTCCGCCGCGCAGAACAACGAGCTTCGTGCCGCGTGAGCGTCGCGCGGCCCCGGTGGCCGCGCCTTCCACCCTGATTGCTTCCGTATTTGCTGCCAGCGTGGTTCGCTGGCAGCGTTCGCATGGGCGCAGCGAACTGCCCTGGCAGAACACGCGCGACCCGTACCGCGTGTGGCTGTCGGAGGTGATGTTGCAGCAGACTCAGGTGTCGACCGTGCTGGGCTACTTCGACCGGTTCCTCGCGCGTTTTCCGACCGTTGCCGAATTGGCCACGGCAGGGGAGGACGAGGTCTTCGGGCTGTGGAGCGGCCTGGGCTACTACAGCCGGGCGCGCAACATGCATCGCTGTGCGCAGGAGGTCATGGCGCGCTTTGGCGGCCAGTTTCCGCGGCGATCGGAGGACCTGGAAACGCTGCCCGGCATCGGTCGTTCGACGGCGGCGGCCATCGCGGCGTTCTGCTTTGGTGAGCGTGTTGCGATCCTTGACGGGAACGTCAAGCGCGTGCTGACGCGGGTGCTTGGTTTTGATTCGGACCTTTCTTCCAGCGCCAGTGAGCGGGTGCTTTGGGGCATGGCGACGGAACTGCTGCCGGCGGCCTCGGAGAGTGGCGCGATTGAAAGCTACACGCAGGGGCTGATGGATTTGGGCGCGACCGTCTGCATGCCGCGCAAGCCGAACTGTCTCCTATGCCCGGTGAACGAAATCTGCGTGGCGCGGCGAGAGGGTGCGCCCGAGGCTTACCCGGTCAAGACGCGCAAGCTCAAGCGCAGCTCGCAGTCGCTCTGGCTGCTGCAGGCACGCGATGCGGCGGGCCGCACGTGGCTGCAGAAGCGCCCGGTGCGGGGTATCTGGGCTGGCCTCTTTTGCTTGCCGGTGTTCGAGAGCCATGCTGCGCTGATTGAGGCGCTGCCCCCCTCGGTGCGCGCCAATGTGCACGAAGGTGCGCCGTTCCTGCATGTGCT
Source organism: Variovorax robiniae (assembly GCF_037889955.1). Lineage (NCBI taxonomy): Bacteria > Pseudomonadati > Pseudomonadota > Betaproteobacteria > Burkholderiales > Comamonadaceae > Variovorax > Variovorax robiniae. Next base: position 101,001 of record NZ_JBBKZS010000005.1, on the reverse strand, counting down.
GACCCACAAGGACCTGCATCTGCATCCGATGGGGCTGGAAAGCGACGCAAAGGCTGCGATGCCGGGTGAAGGCCAGTGGTTTTCGCCGCATGAATGGGAAGGACTGGGCCTTCCTGCGCCTGTGCGCAAGCTGCTGGTTTCAGACGAGCGCTGAATACGGGCTCGGGAACCGGACGCAGAGGGGACGCGAAGGTTTCGCGTCCACTGCGTCCGGATGTTCGAATTCGGGTCCTCTGGACAAGAGACGCTATATCCCGTCCAGTTCCCGATGCCGCTTGAGCGCAGCCCAGCGTTCGCCGAAGCCGCGCGCCAGTTGCTCCACCAGGAACACTGAGCGGTGCTGGCCGCCCGTGCATCCGATGGCCACCGTCACATAGCTGCGGTGGTCGCGTGCGAGGGCGTCGAGCCAGCGGGTGAGGAACTGCTCGATGTCGCCGTACATGCGCGCCACGTCGTCATGCTGGCGCAGCCATTCGATGACGGGCTCGTCGCGGCCGGTCAAGGGGCGCAGCGTGGGGACGTAGTGCGGGTTCGGCAGCATGCGCACGTCGAACACGTAGTCTGCGTCGAGCGGCACGCCGCGCTTGAAGGCGAAGGATTCGAACACCAGCGTCAATGCGCTTTGGGGTGCCGAGATCAGCATCTTCACGTAGCTCTGCAACTGCGCGGGGCGGATGATGCTGGTGTCGATGACGTCGGCACCGTCGCGCAATTCGGCCAGCAGTTCCCGTTCAAGTTCGATCGCCTGGATCAGCACGCGCTGGGTCTCGGGCACGTCGTTTCGGCTTTCCTGACGCGAGAGCGGATGGCGGCGGCGCGTTTCCGAATAGCGCCGCACGAGGGCGTCGGTGGTCGAGTCGAGGAAGAGCGAGCGCAGGGAGACACCATCACGCCGAAGCGTTTCAAGCTGCTGCGGCACCAGGGGCAGCGAGACGCCGCTTCGCACATCCATCGCGATCGCCACTCGCTCGGCCTGCTGCTCATGCTGCAGCGTGATGAAAGGCATCAGCAGTTCGGGCGGCAGGTTGTCGACGCAGTAGTAGCCCGCGTCTTCCAGCGCATGCAGCGCGACCGACTTGCCGGAGCCCGACATGCCGGTGATGAGCACCAGGTCAAGGCTCATGGCTTCAGTCCCCACGCCTGGCACTTCGTGTACGGCGCACTCATGCTCGCGCCTCCGTCGAAGTCTTGCCCAGCATCTCGCGCGCATGCGCCAGCGAGGTCTGCGACACCTTCTCTCCGCCGAGCATGCGCGCCACTTCCTTCTCGCGCGCCGGGCCTTCGAGCGGTGTGACGCCGCTTTCGGTGCGGCCGGCGACCTGGCGCTTGGCCACGACCAGGTGATGGTCGGCGCACGCGGCAACCTGCGGCAGATGGGTCACGGCAAGCACCTGTCGGTCGCGGCCCAGTTGCTTCATCAGGCGACCGACCGTCTCGGCCACCGCACCGCCGACACCCGCATCCACCTCGTCGAAGATCAGGGTCTGCGCAGCGCCGAGTTCGCTGGTCGTGACGGCGATGGCGAGCGCGATGCGCGACAACTCGCCGCCGGACGCCACTTTGCCGATCAACCGCGGCGTGCTGCCGGGATGGCCGCTGACGAGAAAGCTGATGTCCTCCAGGCCCGCGCGGCCGGGTTGGGCGAGCGCTTGGAGCTTCACCTCGAAGCTGCCGCCCTGCATGCCGAGGCCTTGCATGGCCAGCGTGACCGCCTTGGCGAGCTTGGGTGCCGCCTGCTTGCGAATCTTGCCGACCGCGCCGGCTTCCTTCATGAAGGCTTGCTGTGCCGCCTGTTCGACGCGTTCCAGTGCCTCGAGATCGCTGGCCGCGTCGAGGGCCTTGAGTTCATCCTGCCAGCCGGCGAGCAGGCTTGGCAGGTCGGCCGGACCGCGCTTGTAGCGCCTGGCGAGCGACATCCAGAGGCCCATGCGTTCGTCGAGTTCGGCCAGGGTCTGTGGATCGGTGTCGGCGTGCCGCAGGTAGCCATGCAGCGAGTGCACCGCATCGGCCGCCTGTGCGACGGTCGACGCGAGCACTTCGCCGAGCGCCTTGAATTCGGGCTCGATGTGCTCGCAGTTCTGCAGCAGCGTCGCGGCGCGGGTCAGGGCGCTGAGCGCGCCACCGTCGTCGCCCTCGAGCGCCTCGCGCGCGCCTTCGGCCGCCTCGATCAGCGTCTGCGCATTCGATGCGCGCGCATGGTTGGCCGACAGTTCCTCCCACTCGTCGACGCCGGGCGCAAGCTTCATGACTTCGCCGATCTGCCATTGCAGGCGCTCGCGGTCGCGCTGCAGCGAATCCTGCGCGGACCGCGCCGTTTCGAGCGTCGACAGCGACTGCCGCCAAGCCTGCCAGCTCGCATCCAGCGCCTCTGTGCTCACGCCGGCATAGGCATCGAGCAGGCCGCGCACCGCTTCGGGCCGCGTCAGGCTCTGCCATGCATGCTGGCCGTGGATGTCGAGCAACCGATCGCCGAGTTCGCGCAATTGCGTCGCCGTGGCCGGGCTGCCGTTGATCCAGCCGCGGCTGCGGCCTTGCAGGTCGACCGTGCGACGCAGCAGCAGCGCATCGCCGGCCTCGAAACCACCTTCGTCGAGCCAGCCGCCCAGCGCGGCATCGGCATCGAACTCCGCCGACACGTCGAGCCGCTCGGCACCTTCGCGCACCGATCCGGCATCAGCCCGATTGCCCAGCGCCAGTTGCAACGCGTCGATGAGGATGGATTTGCCCGCGCCGGTCTCGCCGGTCAACACCGTGAACCCGCTCGACAGGTCGAGTTCGAGTTCACGCACGATCACGAAATCGCGCAGGGCGATGCGTCTCAATGCCAAGTCAGGTCTCCCGAAAAACGAGGGGGTTCATGATCCGCCTTCGTTCCAATGCAGTTTCTTGCGCAGCGTGTCGAAGTAGCTCCAGCCCTTGGGGTGGAGGAAGCGCACGCGGTAGTCGGAGCGGCGCACCACGATGCGATCGCCGTGTTGCAGCGAGGCCAGCGACTGCATGTCGAAATTGGCGCTCGCATCGCGGCCGGCGACGAGTTCGATGGTGACCTCGTCCGCGTCGGGCAGCAGGATGGGGCGGTTCGACAAGGTGTGCGGCGCGATCGGCACCAGCACCCAGCCCGGTATCGCCGGATGAAGCAGCGGGCCGCCTGCCGAGAGGGCATAGGCCGTGGAGCCGGTGGCCGTCGCGATGATCAGGCCATCCGCGCGCTGGTTGGCCACGAAGTGCCGGCCCACCGACACGCTCAATTCCACCATGCCGGACGTGGCGCCGCGGTTCAGTACCACGTCGTTCATCGCATACGCGGTGAAGACCACTTCCTCGTTGCGGATCACCTGGGCATGCATCAGGCTGCGATGGTCTTCCTCGAACTCGCCGGCGAGCATCGGGATGAGCGTGGCCTGGTAGCTGTCGAGCGGAATGTCGGTGATGAAGCCGAGCCGGCCGCGGTTGATCCCGATCAGCGGCAAGCCGTGGCGTGCCAGTTGGCGCCCGACGCCCAGCATGGTGCCGTCGCCCCCCACCACGAGGCCGAGGTCGCATTGCTCGCCAATCTGGTCCAGCGTGAGGGCACGGTAGCGGCCCGAGCCGGGTGCTGCGTTGGCCGACTCCTCGACGATCACTTCGCAGCCCTGGCTTTCGAGGAAAGTCGCGATCTCTGAGGTCACGCTGTCGGGCGCATCGACCTGCGCGCGGACGCCGGACGCCTGGTATTTGCCAATGAGGGCGACGTGCCGGAAGCGAGAGGTCATGTCCAAATTACAACATTAAAATTGCCAGATGTTGGACGACCGCGCCAAGCTGCTTCTCAAGACCCTCGTTGAACGTTACATCGCTGACGGTCAACCCGTGGGATCGCGCACGCTGTCGCGGACGGCGGGCCTGGAGCTTTCGCCGGCGACCATCCGCAACGTGATGTCCGACCTCGAGGAACTGGGGCTGATCGCCAGCCCGCACACCTCGGCCGGACGCATCCCCACGGCACGCGGCTATCGTCTCTTCGTCGACACCATGTTGACCAGCCGGCGTGAACCTTTCACGACACCGCCGCTGTCGCCGGACCAGCCGCAAAAGGTGATTGCCAACGCGGCTGCGATGCTGTCGAACCTGTCGCATTTCGTGGGCGTGGTGATGGCGCCGCGGCGGCCATCGGTGTTTCGGCACATCGAGTTCATGCGGCTGTCGGATCGTCGCCTGTTGGTGATCATCGTCTCGCCCGATGGGGACGTGCAGAACCGCGTGATCTTTCCGGAGACCGACTACACGCCCTCGCAACTGGTCGAGGCGTCCAACTACATCAACACCCACTTCGCAGGCCTGTCGATCGAGCAGGTGCGCGACCGGCTGCAATCGGAAATGGAAAAGCTTCGCGGCGAGATCGCATCGCTGATGCAGGCGGCCGTGGTCGTGAGCAGCGAGGTGCTGAACGAGGCGCAGGATGAGGTGGTCGTGTCGGGCGAGCGCAACCTGCTGTCGGTCAGCGATTTCTCCAGCGACATGGGGCAGTTGCGCCGGGCCTTCGACATGTTCGAGCAGAAGGCGCAATTGATGCGGCTGCTGGACGTGTCGAGCAAGGCCGAAGGGGTGCGCATCTTCATCGGCGGCGAGAGCCAGCTCGTGCCTGTCGAGGAGCTTTCGGTGGTCAGCGCGAACTATGAAGTCGATGGGCAGGTGGTCGGTACGCTCGGCGTGATCGGGCCGACGCGCATGCCCTATGAACGCATGATCCAGATCGTCGACATCACGTCGCGGCTGGTAAGCAATGCGTTGAGTGGGCGCAAGTAAAGGCGATTCCGATCAAGAGCACATCGGGGCGCCGACTAGAATCCCCGCCGCGCGGGCCGTTAGCTCAGTTGGTTAGAGCAGAGGACTCATAATCCTTTGGTCGTTGGTTCAAGTCCAACACGGCCTACCAGTCCTGCCTTGCGGGACTGCGTTGGAAAGGCATTTACAAATTCATTTCACCCGACCCGGGAAAGTCATGAAAAGTACATGCTATAATTCAAAGCTTCGCGGCTGTAGCTCAGTTGGATAGAGTACTTGGCTACGAACCAAGGGGTCGTGGGTTCAATTCCTGCCAGCCGCACCAAGTCAGTAAGCCCCGGATCCTTTCGAAGGATCCGGGGCTTTTCTGCTTTTGCACGGCATTCTTGTAAGCCGACTGACCTCGCAAGGGCACCTGCGCCGTGACAGCCACAAATGAGACCGTCGTCACGCGCATCGGCATGCGTGTGCCCGTAGCAACAGTTGCCTGTCGCACCTATTTGCGTACCGTCTGGCGCCCAGTCCTGCTGGATTCGTGCCCTCTTCACGACCTTGCCCCACTTGACCAGGGCAGCCTTGATCCGGCGCCGCCGGCGCTACGTGAGCCCGATGCCGGGCGGCCTCCAAATCCATGATGCGGATGTTCACAACACGCCGAGGGACACAGCTTTTCCTTAGCATTGGCAGATGAGCAAAGCATTCACCAAAGAGTCGGACGCCGACGAGGACGACGATGGCGCGGACGGCGGATTGCCGCCGCTGCCGGCGGGCAGCAAGAACTACATGACGCCGCAAGGCTACGCACGCCTGCGCGATGAACTGCTCAACCTCATGGACGAGGAGCGGCCGAAGGTGGTCGAGGCGGTGCACTGGGCCGCGAAGAACGGCGATCGTTCCGAGAACGGCGACTACCTCTACGGCAAGAAGCGGCTGCGGGAAATTGACCGGCGCATCCGCTTCCTGACCATGCGGCTCGAAGTGGCCGAGGTCACCGATCCGTCAGTGCATCACGGCAACGACCAGGTCTTCTTCGGCGCGACGGTGGAATACGCGGACCCGGCGGGCGAGGAGCACAGCGTCACCATCCTCGGCATCGATGAAGCCCAGAGCCAGCATGCGCAGGTGAGCTGGATCTCGCCGATCGCGCGGGCCTTACTAAAGGCGCGCGAAGGCGATGTGGTGAAGCTCGTCACGCCGCGTGGCGCACAGGAGATCGAGGTGCTATCGGTGCGTTACCCGGCGCCGGGTGTCGTCGGGTCGGCCGAGTAGGGCGCGGGCACCACGCGATTCGCCACCAGCACCGAAGGGGTTCGCTTCACGGCGCGCAGCACCAGGTCCAGATGCGCGCGGTCGCGCACCGCGATCACGAAGCGCAGGTCGGTCGAATCCTGCGGTGTCTCATCGGCCATCTCGACGTGCGTGATGTCGGCCTCGGCTTCGGCCAGCGTGGCTGCGACGCGCGCCAACACGCCCTTGTCGTTGCGCACCGTCACGACCACACCGGTCTCGAAGGTGCGCACCGGTTCCTCGGCCCATTCGACCGCGAAGAATCGTTCGCTGTCGCGGTGCCGCAGGCGTTGGCCGACGCCGCATTCGTTGGTGTGCACGACCAGCCCTTCGCCGTGGCCCAGGTAGCCGACGATGTGATCGCCTGGAATGGGCCGGCAGCAGAGTGCGAAGCGCACCGACGAGTTCTCGCTCCCATCCAGCGTGACACCGCCTTGCGAGACGGTCTCGTGCGCGGTGAAGCGCTCGCGCGTCAGCAGCAGGGCATCGGGCTTCTCTCCGCGCTCGGCCAGCAGGAACATGAGGCGCTTGGCCACGATGCTCGCAATGCGCCGGCCAAGCCCGATGTCGGTCATCAACTCTGAGCGCGAGCGATTGGCGGTGAAGCGCAACAGCTTTTCCCAGATGGCCTGGTATTCGCCGTCGTCCGGCGGCACCTTGTTGCGGCCTTCGGCGCGCAGCGCCTGGGCCAGCAGCTTCTCGCCGAGGCCTTCGGATTCGGCATGGGCCAGGGTTTTGAGGTAGTGGCGAATCTTCGACCGCGCGCGGCCGGTGCGCACGAAGCCCAGCCATGCCGGGTTCGGTGTCGAGACCGGCGCGGTGATGACTTCCACCACATCGCCGTTCTTCAGCTCGGTGCGCAGCGGCACCTGGTCGCCGTTGATGCGCGCGGCCGAGGTGTGGTCGCCGATGTTGCTGTGGATGGCGTAGGCGAAGTCGATCACCGTGGCGCCGCGCGGCAAGGCGAGGATCTGGCTCTTGGGCGTGAATACATAGACCGCGTCGGGGAACAGGTCCACCTTGACGTGGTCCCAGAATTCCGCGGCATCGCGCGTCTCGTCCTGGATATCGAGCAGGGATTGCAACCACTTCGCGCCGAGCCGCTCGCGCGAGGGCGAGGCGTTGTCCGTCGCCTTGTAGAGCCAGTGCGCCGCGACGCCGGATTCGGCCACTACGTGCATGGCCTCGGTGCGCAGTTGGAACTCGACGTTGACGCCCGATGGCCCCACCAGCGTGGTGTGCAGCGACTGGTAGCCGTTGAGCTTGGCAATCGCGATGTGGTCCTTGAACTTGCCGGGCAGCGGCTTGTACATCTGGTGCAGGATGCCGAGGCCGGTGTAGCAGGCGATGACGTTCGGCACGATCAGCCGGAAGCCGTAGATGTCGGTGACCTGCGCGAAGCTGAGGTGCTTCTCGTCCATCTTGCGATAGATCGAATAGAGCGTCTTCTCGCGGCCTGCGATGCGCACGCTGATGCCCGCGGCGGCGAAGGCGGTTTCGAGCTCTCGCTGCACCTTCTGGATCAGGTCCCGCCGGCGGCTGCGGGCCTTGTTGACGGCCTTCGACAGGATCGCATAGCGCCACGGCTTCAGGTGCCGGAACGAGAGTTCCTGCAACTCGCGATAGGTCTGGTTCAGGCCCAGGCGGTGTGCGATGGGCGCATAGATCTCCAGCGTCTCCCCTGCAATGCGACCCCACTTCTCGCGCGGCGCATCGTCCAGCGTGCGCATGTTGTGGGTGCGGTCGGCCAGCTTGATGAGGATCACGCGCACGTCGCGGGCCATCGCCAGCAGCATCTTGCGGAAGGACTCGGCCTGGTTCTCTTCGCGGGTGTTGAACTGGAGCTTGTCGAGCTTGGTGAGGCCGTCGACCAGTTCGGCGACCGGTGCGCCGAAGCGCTCGATCAACTCGGGCTTGGTGACGCCGCAGTCCTCGATCGCGTCATGCAGCAGCGCCGCCATGAGCGCTTGCGCATCAAGCTTCCACTCGGCGCACTGGGCCGCGACCGCGATCGGATGGGTGATGTAGGGCTCGCCGCTGTTGCGCAATTGGCCCAGGTGGGCCTCGTCGGCGAAGCGGTAGGCGCGGCGGACCAGTTCGGTGTCTTCGGCGCTGAGGTAGTCGAGGCGGGCGGTGAGGGCGGCGAAGCTGGCCGCGGCGGCGTTGAGGGCGGCAGGGCTCGGCCGAGCAGCACCCCGCGGGGCATTGGGCTCGGGTTTGGCGACTGCGCTCATAGCCCTCGACTTTAGCGTGCCATTCGGGAGCTGGGGTTTGCCCACAAAAAAGGCACCGCAAGCGGTGCCTCTATACGAAAGCGCGGACGAATGATCAGCCCGGCACCTTCTTGAGCATTTCCAGGCCGATCTTGCCTTCGGCGATCTCGCGCAGCGCGGTCACGCCGGGCTTGTTCTTGCTCTCGATCTTGGGCGCATGGCCCTGGCTCAGCATGCGGGCGCGGTACGTTGCGGCCAGCACGAGTTGGAAGCGGTTCGGAATCTGAAGCAGGCAATCTTCGACGGTAATGCGGGCCATGATGAACTTTCGGTGGTCGGTGTCAGGGGATGTTCAGTGCGGCGAAGGTGTCGGCCCGCGCGCGGCGCTGGGCGGAATAACGCAGCCGCTGGGCGTGAACAATGGCTTTCAGGTCGAAAAGCGCACGCTCGAATAACTCGTTGATTATAACGAAATCGAATTCCCCCGCCCGGGCCATCTCGGTGGCCGCATTGCGCAGGCGCAACTCGATCACGTCGGGCCGGTCTTCGCCGCGGCGTTCCAGCCGGGAGCGCAGCTCTTCCCAACTCGGCGGCAGGATGAAGATGAGCACCGCGTTGGCAAAGGTCTTGCGGATCTGGATGGCGCCCTGGAAGTCGATTTCCAGCACCACGTCGGCGCCCTGCGCCACGCGCTCCTCGATGGCTTTCTTCGACGTGCCGTAGCGGCATCCGTGCACGTGGGCCCATTCGACGAAGCCGTCGGCCGAGACCATGGCATCGAACTCGCCGTCGGAGGTGAAGAAGTATTCGCGGCCATGCTTTTCCTGGCCGCGCGGGGCGCGCGTGGTGTGCGAGACCGAGGGCTGCACGGCCGAATCGAGTTCCATCAGCGCCTTCACCAGGCTCGACTTGCCGGCGCCGCTGGGCGCTGCCACCACGAAGATGTTTCCGGGGTAATCCATTTTTCTTATTCGATGTTCTGCACTTGCTCGCGCATCTGCTCGATCAGCACTTTCATGTCGACGCCGATGCGCGTGAGTTCGAGCGCCGCGGACTTGGAGCCCAGCGTGTTGGCTTCGCGGTGCAGTTCCTGAATGAGGAAGTCGAGGCGCTTGCCGATCTCGCCGCCCTTGGCGATGAGGCGCTCGATCTCGTCCAAGTGGGAGCTGAGACGGGTGAGTTCCTCGGCCACGTCGATGCGGATGGCGAAGGCGGTTGCCTCGGTCAGTGCGCGGTCCTGCGCGGCCTCGGGCAGGGTGCCGCCGACCAGGCCCATGGCGTCCTGCCAGCGTTCGAGGAAGCGGTTGCGTTGCTGCTCGACCAGTTGCGGCACCAGCGGGCCGGCCTGTTCGGCGAGCTTGCGCAATTCGCCGAGGTTGTCGCTGAGCATGGTGGCGAGGCGGGCGCCTTCGCGGGCACGGGCTTCCATCATGGCGGCGAGTGCCTTGGTGCTGACCTCCAGAAGGTCCGGGCCCCAGTCGCCGCGCTGGCTGCCGTCGCCGCTGGCCAGGCGCAGCACGTCGGCCACGCTGAGTTCGCGTGCGGTGGGCAGCCAGGCCCGGATGCCATCCTGCACGCCATTCAGGCGTTGGAGCAGTCGGGTGGAAGGTTCCACCACGCCCGATGCGGCGCTGTTCTCGAAGTTGGCCCGCAGCTCCACCTTGCCGCGTTTGAGGCTGCGCGTGAGCAGTTCGCGCAAGGCGGGTTCGTGCTGCCGAAGCTCCTCCGGCAGCTTGAAGGTCAGGTCGAGGAATCGGCTGTTGACCGAGCGGATTTCGACACCCAGGCGGCCTGCAGCCGCGGGGCGCGAGTCCGCGTCAGCGTGGCCTCCACCGGGGGTGTTCTGGCCACTGGCGTAGCCGGTCATGCTGTAAACTGGCATTGCGCCTCACTGTGAATTGTTGTTCACACCGTGGCTCCGGCACAGCGTTCGCTTGCCGCACACTCGCCTTCGGGTGAAACTCCCGGATTATGTCAAAGGTCAAACCGTCGCCCCTGCTGCCCGATACAGTGATCGGCGGATACCGCGTGATCCGGCGGATATCCGCAGGCGGATTCGGCGTCGTCTATCTTGCAGTCGACCCTTCCGGCCAGCAGGTAGCGATCAAGGAATACCTGCCGTCTTCGTTGGCCACGCGCGGCGTCGGCGAACTGGCGCCGCAGGTCGCGCCGGAGAAGCTGTCGCTGTATCGGCTGGGGCTCAAGAGCTTCTTCGAGGAAGGGCGCTCGCTTGCGCAGATCTCGCACGCCTCGGTGGTGAGCGTGCTGAACTTCTTCCGCGAGAACGAGACGGTCTACATGGTGATGAACAACCTGGAAGGCGCCACGCTCCAGGACTTCATCGTCACCGCACGCGACTTGAAGAAGCAGAAAGTATTCAGGGAGTCGACCATCCGCTCCCTCTTCGACGAGATCCTGCGCGGCCTGCGCATCGTGCACCAGCACAAGATGCTGCACCTGGACATCAAGCCGGCCAATATCTTCGTGACCGATGACGATCGCGCCGTGATGATCGACTTTGGCGCGGCGCGCGAGGTGCTGTCGAAGGAAGGCAACTTCATCCGGCCGATGTACACGCCGGGCTTTGCCGCGCCCGAGATGTACCGGCGCGATTCGTCGATGGGCCCGTGGACCGACATCTATGCGATCGGCGCCTGCATCTATGCCTGCATGCAGGGCTATCCGCCCAACGACGCTCCGCAGCGCATCGAGAAGGACCGGCTGAGCCTGTCGCTGTCGCGGCTGCGCGGCATCTATTCGGACAACTTGATCGAGGTGGTCGAGTGGTGCATGTCGCTCGATCCGCTGTCGCGTCCGCAGTCGGTGTTCGCGTTGCAGAAGGAACTGAGCCGCGAGGGCGAACGCCGCTACACGAAGCTCAGCGTCAGCGAGAAGGTGCGCTTGTCGATCGACAACATGCGCTCATCTGAAAAGAAGGGGTTGCCCAAGGCGGCGGCTCCCACGACCCGGCCGGCATGAATTTGCAAGCTCTCCACCAACCGCTGCCCCTTGTGCGGGCTTTCGCGCCCTTCGGGCTGCCGTGCGAGCGCTCATGAAATTTTCCGTATTCCAGGTCAGCCGCAAAGGCGGCCGCGTCAAGAACGAAGACCGCATGGGCTACTGCTACACGCGGGAGTCCGGCTTGTTCGTTCTCGCCGATGGCATGGGTGGGCACCCCGAGGGCGAGGTTGCGGCGCAGATGGCGCTGCAGACCATTGCCGCGCTCTACCAGCGCGAAGCGCGGCCGGTGGTGAAGGATGTGCGCGCCTTCCTCACGTCGTCCGCGCTGTCGGCGCATCAGCAGATCATGCGCTATGCGGGCAACAAGGCGATGCTGGACACGCCCCGCACGACGCTGGTGGCGGCGGTGCTGCAAGGCACGACGGCGACCTGGGTGCATTGCGGCGACTCGCGGCTGTACGTGGTGCGCCACGGGCAGCTGCTGATGCGCACGCGCGACCATTCGCATGCCGAGCGGCCGCGGCTCGACGGGGGCAATGAACCCGTCAATCGGAATTTGCTGCTGACGTGTCTTGGCTCGCCATCGACGCCGACGCTGGATGTCTCGGCGCCGCTGACCTTGCAGCAGGGCGACCGCATCATGCTGTGCTCCGATGGCGTGTGGGGCGTGCTGGACGACGAGCAAATCGTGCGGACACTGTCCAACCGGCCGGTGTCCGATGCGGCTCCTGAGTTGGCCGAAGCGGCATTGCGCAACGGCGGTGCGCACAGCGACAACGTGACACTGATTGCGCTCGAATGGGAAACGCCCGACGTGCCGGGCAATGAGCGTGGCGTGTCGACCGATGCCATCAGCGAAGGCGTGTTCGCTTCGACGATTCAGGCGGGCATGCCGTCGGATGGCGAGGCGGACGATCTGGATGAGGACGCGATCGAAAGGTCGATCGCCGAAATCAACGAAGCCATCCGCCGCTCCGCCTCCCGCAAACCCTCCTGAGGGCAGGATCTTTCTACTGCGCGCACCGATCTCGGGCCTGCGCTGCTCACCGTACTGGAGTACGGTTCCGCTGCTCGACCCGACCTCGGAGCGCTCGCTACGAAATCTCCTACCCTCAGGGCGCGCCCTGAGGGGCGGCTTTATCAATTCAATCTTGCAATTCAATCCATGACGACCTTCACACGAAACAACGGCCGCGCTGCCGACCAATTGCGAGCGGTGCGCATCACGCGCGGTTTCACCATCCATGCAGAAGGCTCGGTGCTGATCGAGTTCGGCGACACGCGTGTGCTGTGCACGGCCTCGGTCGAGGAGAAGGTGCCGCCGCACAAACGGGGCAGCGGCGAAGGCTGGGTCACGGCGGAGTACGGCATGCTGCCGCGCGCCACCCACACGCGCAGCGACCGCGAGGCCGCGCGCGGCAAGCAGAGCGGGCGCACGCAGGAGATCCAGCGGCTGATCGGGCGCTCGATGCGCGCCGTGTTCGACCTGAAGGCCCTGGGGGAGCGCACCATTCACCTGGACTGCGATGTGTTGCAGGCCGATGGTGGCACGCGCACCGCGGCCATCACGGGCGCGTTCGTCGCGGCGCAGGATGCCGTGAACAAGCTGCTGGCCGCGGGCACCATTCCCGCGTCGCCGATCCTCGGCCCGGTGGCGGCGATCTCCGTCGGCATCGTGCAAGGCACGCCGCTGCTGGACCTCGAGTACACCGAGGACTCGGCCTGCGACACGGACATGAATGTTGTCATGACCGGTGCCGGCCACTTCGTCGAAGTGCAGGGCACGGCCGAAGGCGCAGCCTTCACGCGCGCCGAGATGGACCTGTTGCTGGGCCTGGCTGACAAGGGCATCCAGGAGCTGGTCGTGCTGCAACAGCAGGCGCTTGCCAAGTAACACCACGATCACCGCCCATGAAACTGGTTCTCGCTTCCAACAACGCCGGCAAGCTGGCCGAGTTGCAACAGTTGTTCGCGCCGCTGGACGTGACGCTCGTGCGCCAATCGGAGCTGGGCGTGGGCGAGGCCGAGGAGCCGTTTCGCACCTTCGTGGAGAACGCGCTGGCCAAGGCACGGCATGCGGCCGCGGTCACTGGCCTGCCGGCCATTGCCGATGACGCGGGGCTTTGCGTCGAGGCCTTCGGCGGGCTGCCGGGCGTGGACACGGCCTACTACGCGACCCAATTTGGCTACGAGAAGGGCGACTCGAACAACGTGCGGGCGCTTCTCGAACAGATGGCCGGCATCGAGGACCGTCGGGCCGCGCTGGTCAGCACGCTGGTGGCCTTGCGCAGCGCTGAAGATCCGGAGCCGCTGATCGCGGTCGGGCGTGCCCCGGGCCAGATCACGCGCGAGCCCGTGGGCGAGAACGGTTTCGGCTTCGACCCGGTGATGTTCCTGCCGGCCTTCGGCAAGACCTTCGCCCAGCTCCCGCCAGAGGTGAAGAACGCCAACAGCCATCGCGGCCAGGCCGCGCGTGCGATGCTGGCGCTGATGCGCGAGCGATGGTTTCCATGAGCACCATCGTGCCCATTGCGCCCGCCATTCAGGCCGGCGCGCCCGGCGCCAACGATGCGCTGCACATGATGCGCGCTGGGCCCTTGCAACTGGCCGCGCTGCCGCCGCTGTCGCTGTACGTGCATCTGCCCTGGTGCCTGCGCAAGTGTCCGTACTGCGACTTCAACTCGCATGAATGGTCCGATGACAAGAGCGGGGCCTTGCCCGAGCAGCGCTACCTCGATGCACTGGTGGCCGACCTCGATGCGGCGCTGCCGCTGATCTGGGGCCGCACCATCCACACCGTCTTCATCGGCGGCGGGACGCCCAGCCTGTTCTCGCCCGAGGCGATCGACCGCCTCATCAGCGACGTTCGTGCGCGTGTCAAGCTGGCGCCGGATTGCGAGATCACGCTGGAGGCGAACCCCGGCACTTTCGAGCGCGATCGATTCAGGGCCTATCGGCGCGCGGGCGTGACGCGCCTGTCGGTCGGGGTGCAGAGCTTCAACGACGAGCACCTGAGGGCGCTGGGGCGCGTGCACGACCGGGCGCAGGCGGTTGCCGCGGTCGAGGAGGCGGCGAGTGCCTTCGACACCTTCAACCTCGACCTGATGTATGCGCTACCAGGGCAGTCGTCGGCGCAACTGGAGGCCGACCTGGCTCAGGCCTTGGCGCTCTCGCCGCCGCACCTGTCGGTGTACCACCTCACCATCGAACCCAATACCTACTTCGCCAAATTCCCGCCCAAGGTGCCGGAAGACGACGAGGCCTACGCCATGCTCGATCGCATCATCGAGCGCACAGCGGAAGTGGGATTGTCCCGCTATGAAATCTCGGCCTTTGCGCGCGAAGGCCACCAATGCCAGCACAACCTGAACTATTGGGAGTTCGGCGACTACCTCGGCATTGGTGCCGGGGCGCACAGCAAGCTGAGTTTCGCGCATCGAATCGTGCGCCAGGTGCGCTTCCGGGAGCCGCAGCGCTACATGGATCAGGCGCTGGCGGGGTTAGCGGTATCACAGAGCGATGACGTGGCTTTGTCAGAGTTGCCCTTCGAATACATGCTGAACGTCTTGCGACTGAAGGAAGGGTTCACTCTGTCGCAATATGGCGAACGGACTGGTCTTTCAATGACCGCAATTCAACGCGGACTGGCGCAAGGGGAGCAAAATGGGTTACTTTCTCGCGATCTTCGACGCGTTTGGCCTACAGACAGGGGGCTCGATTTCCTGAGCGACCTCCAGACATTGTTCCTACCAGAGTCATGACCATCACACTGCTCGACCCCATCACCGACCTTCCCGCTACCGGGGAAGCTGTTGAACCGAAGCGTCGCGCACGCGGGCGTCCCAGCGTCGTGCAGGCCGCCGAACTGCGCGAGGCCTTCCTGGATGCCGCGACGCAATCGTTCCTGGAGAAGGGCTATGCGGGCACCAGCATCGAGGCGGTGGCGCGCGACGCGGGCGTTGCCAAGATCACGATCTATCGGCAGTTCGAGAACAAGCAGGCGTTGTTCCACGAGGTGATCCATCGGGCGGTCGAGAAGGCGCGTACCGACATGCACGCGGCGCTGAAGTGCGACAAGACCAACACCGAGGAACGCCTGCTCGAGCTGATCGAAGGCATGTACCTGGGCGCGACCGAACCGCGCACGCTGGGCCTGTTGCGCCTGGTGATTGCCGAAGCCACGCGCTTCCCTGAACTTGCGAAGCTGGTCTACACGGAAAACAGCTGGGTGCTCGGCCCGGTCGTGGCGTATCTCGAAGAGGCGCATCGCACCGGCCAGTTGCACGTGCCCAACCCGGAGCTCACGGCCGTGCAGATTTCGAACCTCGCCTTTGGCGGCGTGCGCTTCTTCATCTCCAGGCCGCTTGCCGGACCTGTCGAGCGCCGCGAATGGGCGCAGGGCGTGCTGGACCTGGTGCTGGGCGGTCTGGCGCCGCGCAAGACGCAACAGCCACAGTCCGATGCGGCCAGCAGCGCGTCGCAGTCGGAAGACAGCACCGTCTAGAATCCCGCCTCTCGCCTGCCGCTCCACCGGGGCGGGCAGTGCGTGTCTTCACTGGAGAGTTGGGTGAGTGGTTTAAACCAGCAGTCTTGAAAACTGCCGACGGGCAACCGTCCGTGAGTTCGAATCTCACACTCTCCGCCAGGATGCCTTCTTCACTAGGCAAACCACCCCTCGAAAACTAGGCGTTCCCCCAATAGGAAACGCCTAGTTGTTCGAATCCTTCTCCAAGCTGCCATAATCCTTCTCCAACCTCCAGAGTGTGGTCTGGGTGGTGTGGTCTGAAAGTTTCGGCGAAGGAGAATCCCAATGAGTGGTTTGGCAACTGTGAGCGCACTGAGCAAGCTCACCCCTGGCGAACGCGTGTCCCTCGGACGCAGCCTGTACTGCAAGCGCAACCTGGACGAAAGCTTCAGCTTCATCCTTCGCAAGAAGGTGGACGGCGCCGCCAAGGACGTGAAGGTAGCCAGGGAAGACACCATCACGAAGGCCGCGATCAGCGCAGCCTTCGCTGCTGCCGAGGTGGCGCGCAAGACCACCGCGCCAGCCACACCGACCACCGGCACGCTCACCGCGTCCAGCACGATGAATCAGGTGTGGGATGACTGGCTGGCTTCCATCGACCAGGGCGGCAAGTGGTCCACGCGCAACCGGAAGTCCAACGTGGACCGCGTCAATGCGCATCTGTCCACGTGGCCCATGTGGCGCCGGCCGCTCGCATCCGTCACGGTGGCGGACCTCTATGCGCAGCTCCTGCCGGTTCGCAAGGACACGCCGGCGCAGTGCCGCAAGTTGATTGGCCTGCTGAATGGCATCTTCATCCACCACTCGGACCACATCGGCGCAAGCCCGATGCCCACGGTGGTGAAGAAGCTCGCCAACTCCAGCAAGGCAGCGCCCACCAAGCACCACCACGCGATCATGGACCTCGATCGCCTTCGCGAAGTGGTGAAGAAGATTCGCAACCTCACTGGCGAAGCCTCAGTGCGCAATGCCGCCTTCCTGCAATGCCTCACGGCGCAGCGCACCGGCGAAGTGATCCAGGCGCAGTGGAGCCAGTTCGATCTGGACGCCGGCACGTGGACCATTCCGCGTGCGGCGATGAAAATTTCCGACGATCCGCGCCGGGGCGATCACGTCTTGAACCTGAGCACCCAGTGCGTGCAGTGGCTTAAGGACTTGCCGCGTGAAGGCGAGTTCCTTTTTCCCGGCCGCATGCAGGCCGACACCATCACGAGCGAAGCCGTGAGTAAGGCACTGCGTATCACGCTCGGACTGCACAACGAGCATGTTCCTCACGGCTGGAGGTCCAGCTTGAGCACGCTGGCGCGCCGCGCCGTGGATAAGGATGGCCGGCCGCTCTTCAACGGTGATTGGGTTGAAAGTCTTCTGGACCATCTTTCCGGGAATGCAGTCGAAGACGCCTACAACCGTGGCGCCCACGCGGCCGGCGCCGGCCAGGTCTTGCAGTGGTGGTCCAACGAGCTTCTAGGGGCCAAGTAGGCTAGTATGTTTTTTCGGACCCGAGGGCGGGACCGAGACAGCGGCAACGTTAGGAGGGCCACTCCACCGAGCGTTGTTGCCGTGAAGATGGCGTCGGGACCGCCCATCTCTAAAAAACCTTCTCCGGCGACGCATCCCGCGAACGGGTGTGATCCTGGCTCAGTGCGCGAGCCCTTCCTGAAAAGGAGGGGCTGCGCATGTCCGCACCGCTCAAGAAACCCGCGCCGGCACATGCCGGCATTCAACCCCTGTTCCTCACGATCCCGCTGATCGCGGACGGCCCGCAGCTGCAAGGCGTGCTGTCCGAGGTCCGGGTGCGTGAGCTCATGAATGCACCTGGCGCGCCGGCGCCGATCCTTGGAGGCCAGGCCGGCGCCCTGGCCGTCTGGCCGCGTGACGCGGTGGTGAGCTATCTCGAACGCATTGCCAAGGGCGGCAAGTGGCCGAAGGTGGCGCCATGAAGCGGCAGTGGACCACCGGCGAGTTCGCGGCGGCACTGGGCATCACCACCCGCCGGTTCCTCGAACTGCGCAGCCAGGGCGCACCGATTCCGAAGCCATCAGCCAGGCTCGGCAATAACCTGCTGTGGGACGCGGCAGTGGTGCGCGGCGCGCTTCCGGCACTTCGGGCATACCGGCGCGGCCGGCGCCAGGCGGTGAGCTCATGAGCGCCGCCATGTTCCACGGCCACCCGCGTGACGTGCTGGCACAGCTGCACGAGCTCTTCCCGCTCGGCCCCTTCGGCTGGCCCCCGAGGCCCATGGCACTCGGGATTCACAAGCAGCTTCTCGCCCAGCTGGCGCCGCTCGATCGTGCTGACGAGATGGCCGTGCGCCGCGCGCTTCGCTACCGCGTCAGCGGCACGCGCTACCTGCACGAGCTCACCGCACCCGGCGCCGTGCGGGTGGGCCTGGAGGGCCAGGAATTCGAAGTGAGCCAGCTGCACCGCCAGGCGGCGGCCGATGAGCTCAAGCGAAGGCGGCGGCAAGTGCGGCCGGCGCCAGCCGCACCACCTGCACCACCAGTGGCCGCGCCTGCTGCACCACCAGCACCCAAGCGGCCGATCCTGAAACTGAAGCCAAAGATCACGAACCAGGGAGCCCTCGCATGAAGAAAGCCAATCCCAAGCCCCGCCAGCGCGCTCAGGATGCGCGCGGCGCCTGCGATGGTACTGCCACCCTTCCCGAGGCCGGATCGGCCTCGGGCGCGCACACCCGCAGCTTCCACGCCAGCATCGGCCGCTCGAAGTTCGACAACCGGCCGGCACGCCATGAGCTCGTCAGCTTCCAGGACCTGGCGCAGCTGATCGACAAGACCCGCACGCCGGCCAAGGGGCTGGGCTTCATTTGCGGCGCCTTCGCGGATGGCAAGCGTGGCAAGGCCAGTGCCGAGGATCGCGCCTGGCTGGCGCTGGACATCGACGCGGCCAGCAGTCAGGACATGGACCACGTGCTGGCGCAGCTGCCCACGTTCGCCAGCTGCCGCTGGTGGCACACGCACAGCCACCGGCCGGAAAGCGAGCTCGAAGAGGAGCACCGCCTTCGCATCGTGGTGGAGCTCGATCGCAACTGCACCCGGGATGAACAGAAGAAAGCCGGCGCCGGCCTGGCCGCGTTCCTCGCCGCCGGTGCGCCTTCACTCAAGTTCGACCCCTGCACCTACCGGCCGGAACAGCCGGTCTATCTGCCGCCGCCGGGCGTGGTGGTCCATGTCGGCCAAGGCGATCCCCTGCACGTGCAGGCGCTGCTGGCAAATGCACCGGCAGCACCGCCGCCCCGGCCGGCCAGGCCACCGCGCCTGGCTGCGCCGCTGTCCGTGGTGAGCCGCGCCGTGGCGGCACTGAACGTGCTGGACCCGGACGATCTGCCGCTTGAATACCTTGGCGCCAGCTGCCGCTATGACGCGATCTTCACGGTCGCATGCGCGGCCGAGGATGCGGGCGTGCCGCTGGAAGAGTTCGACGCCTGGTGTGCGCAAGGTGGTGGCTACCCCGGCCCGGACGAAGTGACCAAGCGGTGGAACTCAATCCGCGAAGGCGAGGTGAGCGAGCGCACCTTGTATGGCGCGGTGGACCATGTTCGCCCGGGCTGGACTTCCGACTACTGGCGCGAGCTCGCGGATGAAGATCGCGACGAGGTGAAGCGGTGGCCGGCCGAATTCGAGCAGCAGGCCATGGACCACGAGGGCCAGGGCGACCAGGGCAGCAGCTACGACCCGAAGCTGGGGCCGGACGGCGATCCCGATGGCGATCCGGACGTGGTGCCGGTGGACTTCCTCACGACCACCACGGCACCGGCGCTCACGCGCGACCTGTTCCCGCCAGTCATCGCGGACTATGCGTGGCCGCGCGCGGAAGCTGCCGGCCACGATCCCGGCGCCTATGCCATGGCGATGATGACGGCGATTGCCGGCGCGGCCGATGAACAGATCAAGCTGGTGGTGATGGAGGCTTCGGACTACTACGAGAGCCCGCGGCTTTGGGCGGCCCTCATCGCCCTGGCCAGCTATGCCAAGACCCCGGCCATGGACGCGGCCTGCGAGCCCATGGTGCCGATCCACCGCCAGTGGCAGCTGGAGTACGCCCAGGCCGAGAAGCTGTACGAGGACGCGAAGCCCACAACCCGGCGCAAGGTCAACAGCCTGGAAGCCAAGGTGATGCCGCCCAAGCCGGTGCCGCGCATGGCCTTCTTCGATGACGCCACCAAGGAGGGCATGCGCGAATACCTGGTGCACACCCGCCGGGGCGGGTTCCTCAAGCCGCCGGAGATCGACACCTGGCTGGGTTCGTTCGATGTCTACAAGGCCCGTGGGTCGAGTGCCGACCGTGGCGATTGGCTGGCCTTCCGTGACGGTGGAGGGCGCCAGATCGGCCGCGCCACCATGCCGGGAGGGCGCTGGGTGGAGAACTGGGGCGGTTCGATCCTCACGGCCACCACCGAAGCCAGGCTGAAGAAGCTGGCGCCCAAGCTGGACGAAGACGGCCTGTTCGCGCGGTTCCTTTTGGTGGTGCCGAGCGCCGACAAGGACCCGGATGCCACGATCACCAAGGAGAAGATCAAGCCGCAGCGTGATGCGTACTTCGAACGCTTGCAGGAGTTGCTGAAGGACAACCAGGCGGACGTGGTCCATGTGCACATGTCGGACGGTGCACGCCAGGTCTTCAATGAATGGCTCAAGACCGAGCGCGCCACCAAGGAGGCCGCCTACACCATGAGCGGTGCGTTCGGCGCGCATGTGGGCAAGCTGCGCGCCCACCTGGCGAACCTGGCGATCACGGGCCACCTGGCCGAGCATGGCAAGGCGGGAATCACGAAGAAGCTTTCGCAAGAGACGATGGAGCGCAGCGTGCGCCTGCTGGCGCAACTGCACAAGCACAGCCTGGTGGTCTACGACCAGATGCTGGGCAAGGCCCACGGCGTGGAGCTCGCGCGCGCCGTCGCGCGGTGGATGCTGGCCGGCAAGCCCCGGGACATCGTGCGCCGCTCGGATATGGCTGACTGCCGGGCCTTCCGCCATGCGGAGATGCCGGAGCGCCGCGCGGCACTGGCCTACCTGGTGGACATGGGCTGGATCAGGCCGGCGAAGGTCGCGCGCAACTATGCCGGCGAGCCGTCGCGCTTCCTGGCGAACCCGGCGATCTGGAGTTTGTTCGGCGCCGTTGGCGAGGCCCACCGCCGTGAGGTAGCGAAGATTCAGGCCGCGATCAGGGCGGCTACAGAGGGAAAGAGCTAGACCATGGACCACGAGGCCCAAATGTTGGGCAAGTTCGCCTCGCCTGCATGGATATAGATTAGTCGTTTTCTCTCTCTCTCCTTCGGAATACGCACACATACACACCCGCGCGCGTAACGCGAACTTGCCCAACATTTGTTGGGGCCTGGTGGTCCATGGAAAGCAGGGCCTTCCATGGCCGCGCCAAAGGTGCTTAACTGTTAATTAACTCAGTTAACACCACGATCCATGGCACTCGACAAAGACCAATGGCAGCAGGCCAGGCAGCAGTGGGAACGCGATGACGGCATGAGCCTGGCCGATGTGGCCGACATGCTGGGCGTGTCCAGGCCGGCCGTGACGCAGCACGCAGCGAAGCACAACTGGCGCCGCGCGAGCACGCCGGTGGCACGTGAAGAGCTCGCCCAGGCCGTGGTGGACACCATCGCGCATGTCGCCGGCCGGACGGAGCTACTGGATGCGGCCGATGCTGCGCTGGACCTCACTGTGGCGACCCGGGTGGCCGTGGTCCGCCAGCACCGGGAAGACTGGCGCCAGCACCGCGACCTCTATCCGCCGGAAGTGTTGGCCGGCAATGCAGTGGCTTCCGCCCGCGCGAAGCGGCATGCCGAGACGCTGGTGCTGCGGCAAAGAGGTGAGTCCGTCGCATTCGGCCTGGTGGAGTTCACTGGCCGCAGCACCGATGCGCCATTGGTGGAGGCAGTGGACATCAACAATCCGCCGGATGATCCGCACGCCACCTACATCGCGGGCCTGCTGGAGCGCCTGGAGGCCCATGGGCACGTCAGCGAAGCGCCGCAGCTGCCAGGGGTGGCCGACACCTCACCGAAGATCGAAAACGCGCCTGGTGAATTGCTGGTGCAGGACGTGGAGGCGAAGCCGTGCGCTACCTGAGTGACGAAGAGCGCGCCCGCCTGGATCGGGTTGGCATGTGGTGGATGCAGGCGTGGGACATGAGTTCGCCTGAGCCACCACCGCGCCCGATCGCCTTCTTGACGGAGCCACAGTCCGACTACGCCGCGATGCAGGCCGCATCGAAAGACCCGCACGCCCGCGCCCTGGCGTTGATCCGTCAGAAGGCCATGGCCGAGCGCGAAGCCTTCGAAGCGGCCGGCGGCAGTCCGAAGGACTTTCCGCCGGTGTGGCACCCGGCCGGTGTGCCGCCTGGTGCCGATCTGGAGGTGGTGACGCGCTTCCACCGCCACCAGGCCACCGAGGCCGAGCATGCGCACCTGTTCGACCTGGCACGCCAGTGGCAGGCCCGCGAGTTCGCCAAGCATGGGCCGGACGTGCAGTGGAGCGAGTACTGTGCCAACCCATTCGGCGGCACGATCCGCGATGAGTACGACGACTCGGATTGAGTTCAACTCCTATGCTGAGACTCGAACAACTCAGCATCTACAGAGGGAACGAACCCCTTGCGGCGGTGACAAACCACACCACCAGACCACCAGGCCGGTCTGAGCAGGGTGATTCCGGCAGGCAGCTGGCCGGCAGGCAGCCGGCCAGCTGGTGCGCATGAGCACGAAGAGCCAAGCTGCGCGAACGCATCCGTGATTGGTTCGAAGTTGAGTTTGAATTCGAACTCAGCCACGCGCATCAAAGCATGCTTGATGCGCGTGGCCGGGAAAGCATGCTTACGGCAGTGGCCCCCCACCTCAAGGCCGCTCGGACGCACAGACTGACTCCTTAACCCATCGAAATGTGTGTCCCCTGTCTGGACACTATTTCACGGCTTCGATCTTCCTGTCAGCTTCCTCGATGTGTGCGCGGAAGCCGTTGAGCACCCCCTCGTGCATATCGCCTTCCCTTGCCATCGCCAGCATTTGCAGGTTCTCCTGCAATACCGGCAGCAATGGCGGCAGCGACTTGCCGATGGTGCCGATCAGGGCATCCGTCAGCACCTCCAGCGCGCTGAGCCTGGCCGCAATTGCGTTGCTGTAGTCAAACAGGCTTTGAACCACTTCATCTTCCACGTCCATCCTCCTATGGTGTTGAATGCGTGGCGATCCTAGTCGAACTGTCCCCTGTCTGGGCATCACGAACGATAGCGGTATGGTTTGCGGTGTGGTTCCATGGCGCCGGTGGTCCATGGCTCCCAATGAAGAGACGGTGTTGTTCACGTCCCACACTCTCCGCCAGGTGCCGATGTTCCATCGAAGCCCGGCCCTTTCGATTTCTCGACACATCCTGCGTGCAGTGCCCCTCATCGGCTCCTGCGGCACGAGTGGCGTCGTGCCCGCCGGGTCGCCTCATGACCCCCAAGGCTCTCCCGACCGGGCCAGCGCATACACGCGCCGAGCCCGTCCTTCCGCCTCGTAGACACTCGTCACCAGGTAGCCGCCTTCGACCAGGCTCCGAAGGGTCCGATACAGCCTGGTCATGCCGGTCGCTGCGCCCTGGTCCATCAAGGCCTTGTAGATCGCGTTCACATCCGCGACCTTGCCAGCCTGGCCCAGCGTCCACACGGCCAGCACCGTGTCGGCGTAGTGCGACCGGAGCTTGGCATGAACGCCTTCGCACATGAACTGCAGCAAGGCGGCCTCCCGGACGTCCTTGGCCCGCGCTTCGCCCGCTTCACCTTGCGCGCCATCGTTGGCGCTGGGCCCGAACGTGCGCAGGTGGTGCAACGGTGCCGCCGTGCGGGAAGTGACCGGGGAAAAGTTGCGTCGCATCGGGTGCCTGTCTCGTGCCAGCCGGAAAAGTAGCACATGAGCGTACTACGTTCGATCGTCTTTTTGAAACAACAGTCGTTCAGGAAATTGTCAGGCAGTGGTCCTTTGGAAGTGCTACAGATGTAAGTCCTCCATATACTCGATAACGATTCTCATTCGGCGAGCCAGAGCCACTTCGCGTGTGCCAGCCAGCCTTCCACCTGTCGTC
This sequence comes from Variovorax robiniae, assembly GCF_037889955.1. Lineage (NCBI taxonomy): Bacteria > Pseudomonadati > Pseudomonadota > Betaproteobacteria > Burkholderiales > Comamonadaceae > Variovorax > Variovorax robiniae. The sequence goes on along the minus strand of NZ_JBBKZS010000005.1, from coordinate 77,158 downwards.
GCAACACAGCGGCTCCCCTGGAGGCCTCATGGCTCGTTCTCGTCGTCCGCGCGCTCCTGCGCGCTCCGTTACTTCACCCGTCGCGCCCGCCGCGTCCACCGCTCGCGCGGTCGTCCGCGAGGCCTCCGCATTCCCGCTGGGCGCGCTGATGCTGGCCGCATCCGTCAGCAGCTGGGCGCAGGCACCTGCGCCCGCCGACGCGCCCGACGCGAAGCCCGGCGTGCTGCCCGCCATCAATGTGGTCGGCGAGGTCGATGCCGACAACAAGAACGACGTCCAGACCAAGAAGACCAACATCGGCAAGGGCACGCAGGACATCCGCGACATTCCGCAGTCGATCAACGTCATCACCGAGAAGCTGATCGACGACGTCAAGATGGACACGCTGAAGGACGCGCTGCACTACTCCGCAGGCATCACCTTCGCGGCCACGGAGAACGGCACCGACCAGGACATCCGCCTGCGCGGCTTCCCGGTGGCGACCACGGGTGATTTGCTGATCGACGGCATGCGCGACCCTTCGCAGTACGACCGCGATACCTTCAACCTCGACCGCATCGAAGTCATGCGCGGCTCGGCCTCGATGATCTTCGGCCGTGGGTCGACAGGCGGCGTCATCAACCAGGTGACCAAGAAGCCGCTGCTGGCCGACCAGACCGACGTCGTCGGCACCGTCGGCACCGAGGGCTACTACCGCGCCACCGCCGACTTCAACAAGCGCATCGGCGAAGACTCTGCGCTGCGCATCAACGCGATGTGGAACAAGGCCGACAACGGCGGAGCCAATGTCGACAAGAAGGGCATCGCGCCCTCGTACAGCTGGGGCCTCGGCACGCGTGACGAGTTCACCGTCGGCGCGTTCTACCTCGACGTCGACAACATCCCGCTGTCGAGCATCCGCTGGCTGCCCAACAACAAGTACGGCATCACCGGCTACACCGCCGCCGGCGTGCCGACCATCGGCGCGCTGAGCTCGATCGCGAAGGTTCCGCCGGGCAACTTCTACGGCACCACGGCCGACGTGTTGAAGGGCAAGGCCGAGTATGCGAACGCGGCGTGGAACCACTTCTTCGACGATGGCAGCTCGGTGCGCACGCAGATCCGCACCGGCACCTTCGACCGCCAGCAGGAGTCGACCTCGGCCGGCTTCGGCACCACCTTCGGCCAGCCGACGACGTATGCCAACCTCTCCAACGCCACGATCCTGACGCGCAACGCGCTGACGCCACGCAAGGACGAGTACAAGGGCACCTATCTGCAGAGCGACTACAGCAAGGAGTTCGACTGGGGCAGCACGAAGCACAGCCTGATCGGCGGCATCGATGCCTCCTGGGAAGACACCAGCCGCTACCAGAACAACGGCTACATCTTCAACAACAGCGGGCGCGGCCTGGTGCTGGGCACGCGGCCGAACACGCTGGTGGGCACGCCGGACAACGGCGCGGGACTGACGGGCAGCGGCCTGACCCCGATCTACCGCGACTCCAGCGGCTACAAGGCCAACCAGTGGGGCGTGTACCTGCAGGACCTGGTGCAGGTGGCGCCGATGTGGAAGATCCTCGGCGGCATCCGCTACGACAAGCTGTCCGGCGACTTCAACCAGTACACGTACACCAACCCGTCTTGCGTGAACCGCAACACCGGCGCCACCATCACCACCCCGACCAACAATTGCACCGGTGGCGTGCAGCTCTATCGCCCGGGCAGCCCGTTCCCGGTGACGACGACGACCGAGCTGTCGCAAGGCGCCTGGAGCTATCGCGCCGGCGTGCTGTTCCAGCCGACGCCGACGCAGTCGTACCACGTCTCGTACAGCACCTCGTTCAACTCCTCGGCCGACACGTACCAGTACGTGACGCCGCAGCAGGCCAACACGCCGCCGGAGAAGAGCCGCAACATCGAGATCGGTGCCAAGCTGGACTGGCTCGACGGCAAGCTGTCGACGCGCGGCGCGCTGTTCTACACCGAGAAGACCAACGAGCGCACTACCGACTCCGACTTCGCCGGCAGCTCCTACCTGCTGTCGGGCAAGCGGCATTCGCAGGGCTTCGAACTCGAAGTGGTCGGCCGCATCACGCCGCAGTGGGAGGTGTATGCCTCGTACGCATTCATCCCCGAGGCGAAGATCGACAAGGTCGGCAGCACCGTCGTCCCGGGCACCGTGGGCTCCGACGTCGGCCTGACGCCGCGGCACAGCGGCGCGGTGTGGGTCAGCTACCAGGCCACGGCCAAGCTGCGCTTCGGCCTTGGCATGCACGGCGCCTCGGAAAACCGTCCGCTGCAAGGCGTGACCGGTGCGGCCAGCCGTACCGCGAGCACGCCGGGCTACATGGTCGGCGACGCGATGGCCGAGTACAAGTTCACGCCGGACGTCTATGCCCAGCTCAACGTCAACAACTTCACCAACCGCCTGTACGGCGACCAGCTCTATCCGGGCTTCGTGATCTCAGGTGCGCAGCGGTCGGTGTTGCTGACCCTGGGCGCTCGCTTCTGAGTTTGGGTTGACTGAAGGTATCGTCGGGCCATGCTGCTGCACATCAAGGAAGTACTGACGCCCGACGAGGCCAGGCAGGCCGCCGCCATCCTGGCCCGCGCGCCCTGGGAGGACGGCCGCCTGACCGCGGGCGAGCAGTCCGCCCAGGCCAAGAACAACGAACAGCTGCGCGAGGACTGCGACGAGACGCGCGAGTTGCAGGGCCTGCTGCTGCGCGGGCTCGAGCGGCACCAGGTGTTCTTCTCGGCCGCCTTGCCCAAGCACATCTCGCCGCCCTTGTTCAACCGCTACGGCGGTGCGTCGAACAGCTTCGGCAACCATGTCGACAGCGCGGTGCGCTTCCTGCGCAACGGCGCGGGTCGCGTGCGCACCGACATCTCGTGCACCGTGTTCCTGGCCGACCCGGCCGACTACGACGGCGGTGAACTGGTCGTCGAAGACACCTTCGGCGAACAGCGTGTGAAGCTGGCCTGCGGCGACATGGTGCTGTACCCCGGCACCAGCGTGCACCGCGTGCTGCCGGTGACGCGGGGCCATCGGCTCGCGAGCTACTTCTGGATCCAGAGCATGGTGCGCAGCGACGAGCAGCGCCGCCTGCTCTACGACATGGACAACCACCTGCGCCACCTGCGCAGCCGCTATGGCGAGACCGATCCGGGTGTGATCGGGCTCACCAGCACGTATCACAACCTCCTGCGCATGTGGCTCGACACCTGATTCGCCGCATCGCAGTCACCATCCGATTCCGACCATGAACCTTTTTCGCTCGTCCCTGTTGTCGATCGCCGTTGCCTCTTTCGCCACGGCCGCTTCCGCCCAGATCGTGGACCACAACGCCGTGCGCTGCGCGCCGGTGCCCAAGGAGGAAATGAAGCCGCAGATGGAACTGCAGCGCAAGCTCACCAGCGAAGGCTGGAAGGTGCGGCAGATCAAGAACTTCAACGGCTGCTACGAGGTCTATGGCTTCGACCCGAGCGGCAAGCGCGTCGAGATGTTCTTCGACCCGAAGACCTTCGAGAAGGTCGGCGAGATCGCGCAGCCGTCCTGAGCGCGCGGCCCCGATGAGCCACCCCGAAGGCGAATGGGTCCGCACCTGGAGCGTGTTGCAGCGTGTGCTGCATTGGGGGCTGGTGGGCGGCATCGTGGGTGCGTGGTGCATTGGCGAGGAGCGCCAGTCGCTGCACGATGCCGCAGGCTATGTGGCGCTCGCGGCCGTGTCCGTGCGCGTGCTGCTCGGCATCGTCGGCGGCGGCAATGCGCGCTTTGCCAGCTTCGTTCGCGCGCCATCGGCCGTCCTGCGCTACGCCGGAGAGCTGCTGCGTGGCCGCGAGCATCGCTATCTCGGCCACAACCCGCTCGGCGGCTGGATGGTGCTGGCGCTGCTGGCCTGCACGCTGGTCGCGTGCATCAGCGGCTGGCTCTACACGCTGGATGCGTTCTGGGGCATGGCCTGGCTCGATCTGCTTCACCGCGGCGCGGCCTGGGCCGTGCTGGGGCTCGCTTGCATCCATGTGACGGCGGTCGTGTGGATGAGTTGGCGCCATCGCGAGAACCTCGCCGCGTCGATGGTGACGGGGCGCAAGCGCAGCAGCGTGGCGCGCCGCGAAAGGGCGATGCGACCCTAGAATTCGTCAGCCAGCCAGACCTTCCATCGCGAAGGTGTCGCCAGCCATTTCGTCCTTTGATGCATCAAGGAGTTCCAATGGTTCAACGGTTCAGCATCCTGGCGCTCGCAAGCCTGTTGGCGGCTTGCAGCACGCCCACCGTCAAGACGGATTTCGATCCAGCCGCGAAATTCGCGAGCTATCGCACCTACACCTGGATTGGCAAGCCCACCGGCGGGGACCCGCTCAATCAGCAACGCATCGTCGATGGCATCGACGCCAAGCTGCGTTCCAAGGGCTGGACACTCGCTACCGATGGCGACGTGCGGGTCGGCGCGAACGTGACGACGCAGGAGCGGCGCGACTACACGACCTACTACAGCGGGGCAGGCTACGGCATGGGCTGGGGCGGCTTCGGGCCGGGCATGGCCACGACCAGCTCCTACACCTATGAAGTCGGGACGCTGGTGGTCGACATGTTCGACGCGAAGACCAAGCGGGCCATCTGGCGCGGCAACGCGACCGGCACGCTGCCCGACAACAGCGACAAGATGCCCGCGCTCTTGCAGACCTCGCTCGACAAGATGTTTGCGGACTTTCCGCCGGGCTCGGCGCCGGCCAAGTAGGACGCGCTACGGCGCGTCACCGCGACTCACCCGATCACCGTCGCCTGCACCAGCAGCGCCGGCGGAATCGTGAGGCCGAGCTCCTTCGCGGTCTTCCTGTTGATCACCAGCTCGAAGGTGGTCGGTTGCTGGATCGGCATGTCGGCCGGATTGGCGCCGTGCAGGATCCTGTCCACGTAGTCGACGGCACGCGACGAGAGATCGGTGTGGCCCGGACCGTAGGACGCGAGGCCGCCGGCTTCCACGATGTCGGCGAAGGAAAACATCGACGGCAAGCGGTACTGGGCTGCCAGCGACACGAGGATTTGCCGGTTGTGCGTGAACTCGGGGCCGGAGAGCACCAGCACGGCCTGGTTGCCCGCGCTCGCGATGCGCGCGAATGTTTCGGGGTACTGGCCGGCATCGCCTGCCAGTTCGACCTGCAAGCGAATCCCGAAGCGCTGCGCCGCGTCTTCGATCGCCTTCACCTGGGCCGTGTGCTCCGCGATCGTGCGAGAGCGCAGGACCGCCGTGCGCGCGAGGCCCGGCACCATGTCGCGCAGAAACTCGAGCTTCTTCGGCGCGATGTCGAGCGACATCGCGGTCAGGCCCGTGGTGTTGCCGCCGGGACGGGAGAGCGACTCGGCAAAGCCGCTCTTGACCGGGTCCTCGCCGCTGAAGGCCATGACGATCGGCACCGTGCGCGTTGCGCCGCGTGCGGCGCGGATGGCCCCGGGCCCGACGGCGACGATGACGTCCACACGGGCGGCGACCAGTTCCTCGGCCAGGCCGGGAAGCCGGTCTGGCTTGTCGTTCGCGAAACGCTCTTCCACGAGCACGTTCTTGCCGACCACGTAGCCGCGCTCCTTCAAGGCTTTCATGAACGAGGTGTAGGCGGCGTCGTGTGCGTCGTTCGGGTGCAGGTAGCCGACGCGGTAGATCCGGGCCTGCGGCCAGGCGCTGGAGGGCAGCGTGACGCATGCGCAGCCGATCGCCGCGACGAAGGTTCGCCTGGCCCACTTCGAGCCTTGTATTCGCGAGCCGGAGGAAATCATGGCGATGTCCCTTCTCAGCGGAGCAGAGGGCCGCGTGACGGCCTTGCGGCGCCCGGACTCGAGAGGATAGGCCTAATCCCCGGTACGCCGCCACCAGTCGCGAGTCCACAGCATCAGCGGAATGGTCGCGAGCACGACGCACAGCACCCAGTACCGATCGCCGTTCTCCAGGTAGGGCGTGAGCGCATAGGCCCAGCGTGCCGGCCGCTCGCCGCCGACGCCGCGCAACAGCACCTCGGCCACTGAATCGATCAGCATCTGCATGCCGAGCACGAACAGCACCACGGCCGAAAGCCGGAAGGCCCAGTGCGCACCGCGCCGCTCCCGCAAGGCCCTCCAGGCCACGGCCAGCAAGGCACAGGCGAGCAAGCCCAGCGCCACGCCCCAGGCCAGTTCCTCGGTGGTCTGCCGCGCCGCCACGAAGCGCAGCAGCAGGACGGCTTCCAGCACCTCGCGCAAGGTGCTGAACGCCGTGATGGCGAGCACCGCGACGCCGGAGGCACGATGCGCCAGCCAGTGGCTGACAAAGTGCGTCGCATGCTTGCCGACGCCGGCAACGGAGGCCATGGTGCCGCTGGACACCAGCGCCAGCGAGAGTCCGAAGACGAAAGTCAGCGCGATGTCGAACCATTCGTCCATGCCCGACGGCGGCAATGCCACTATCGCCGACGCGGCTGCGGCAAACCCGGCGACCACGCCCCAGAGCACCCATCGGATAAGCTCGGGCCGCGCTTCTCTGCGGGCCCATGCCTGCAAGGCAAGAATGACCAGGAGGAGTTCGCACCCCTCCCGGCCGACGATGACAAATGCCTGGAACATGATGACGAATGACTGTGTTGGCGGCGGGACCGATGCGTGGCCAGGGGCCGCCCGATTCTGCCTTCGACTGAACTGCCTCCCGCGGCCAGAGGACATCTCGCCGTGCCGATGACCGACGACCAGATCCTGTCGCTGGTGGACCGTGCCACCGACGAGTTCCGCGGCGAACTGGTCGAGCTCGAAAGCGCCATCGGCATGCTGCTGATCGGCCGGCAGTACGGCTGGCGCGTGATCCTGCTGGTGCACAGCCCCGCCACCGTGCGCAAGTACCTGAAGATACTCGGGCTCAAGCACCTGCGCGAGGCGCTGCCGGAAGTGGGCGTGCTGGCGCATCGCAGCAATGCCTGGCGCCTCGTCGACGGCACGCAGAACTTCTGGAAGGCGGTGCGCGGGCAACTGTCCGGCGTGCGCAGCGGCAAGGCCGACACGCCGCCGCGCTGAGTCGGGAAACCCTCATCGCGTTTCAATGCGCATAGTTGCCTATCGCGGCACTTTTATTTGGCCATGCCCGAAGGTCGTAGATGGCTGGCAATGCCAGGACGATTGAACTAGCATCCACGCCTGCCCAGCACGGGGTGCCTTTCGTCTTCAACATCTTCGGGGAGATGCCATGAATGAGCAACTGAACGTACGACCATCGGTGCGTCTGGCCCGGGTCCTGGGAAGGCTCACATTGGGGGCTGCGATGTTCGGTGCATGCGCCCTCGGGGCCGATGCGCAGACCCCTTCGAAGTCCTCGCAAGATGCCTCTGCCAAGCCCGGCGTCGTTCTTCCTGATCGACGGCCCGGCGAACACAAGACAAAGATCGGCATGAGCTTCGCCGATTCGACGCCTTTCTTTCCGAAGAACCGCCAGGCACCGGCGGGTGCGCCCAACGTGCTGCTGATCCTGCTGGACGATGTGGGCTTCGGTGCAAGCTCCACCTTCGGCGGCCCGATCCCCACGCCCACGCTGGACCGCGTGGCCAAGGCCGGCCTGCGCTACAACCAGTGGCACACCACCTCGCTGTGCTCGCCCACGCGCGCGGCATTGCTCACCGGCCGCAATCACCATGAAGCCGGCTTCGGCGTGGTGGCCGAGATGTCGACCGGTTTCCCCGGATACGACGCGATCATGCCGGACAGCGCCGCCACCATCGGCGAGATCCTCAAGGGCAATGGCTACAACACCTCGTGGTTCGGCAAGAACCACAACACGCCCGACTCCGAGATCAGCGCCACCGGCCCCTTCACGCAGTGGCCCATCGGCATGGGCTTCGAATACTTCTACGGCTTCAACGGCGGCGACACCAACCAGTGGAACCCCGCCATCATCGAGAACACCAAGGCCATCGAGAAGCCCGCCGGCGTCAAGAACTATCACTTCATGACGGACATGACGGACAAGGCCATCACCTGGATTCGCAACCAGAAGACCATGGCGCCGAAGAAGCCCTTCTTCGCGTACTTCGCGCCGGGCGCCACGCACGCGCCGCACCATGCACCCAAGGAGTGGGCCGACAAGTTCAAGGGCCAGTTCGACCAGGGCTGGAACAAGGTCAGTGAAGAGACCTTCAACCGCATGAAGCAGCAGGGCATCATCCCGGCCAATGCCAAGTACAACCCGATCCCTGGCGAAGTGGGCGAATGGGACAAGCTCACCGCCGACCAGAAGAAGGTCTATGCGCGGATGATGGAGGTCTACGCGGGCTTCCTCGCCTATGCCGATGCGGAAGTCGGGCGCCTGCTCACGACCTTGGATGACCTTGGCATCACCGACAACACGCTGGTCATCTATGCGGTCGGTGACAACGGCGCCAGCGCCGAAGGCGGCTTCTCCGGCACGCTGAACGAGATCGCGGCCGACCTCAACAGCTACCGCCCCGACGCGGTGCCCGAGGCCCTCAAGGATCTCGACGCCATCGGCGGGCCGACCACCTACAACCACTACCCCGTGGGCTGGGCGCTGGCCACCAATTCACCCTTCAAGTTCGCCAAGCGCGAGGCGTCGCACTTCGGCGGCACGCGCAATGCGCTGGCCATCTCGTGGCCCAAGGGCATCAAGGACGTGGGCGGCATGCGCACGCAGTTCCATCATGTGGCGGACCTCGTGCCGACCATCCTGGAAGCAGCCCACATCCCGCAGCCGCAAGTGGTCAACGGCGTGAAGCAGAAGCCAATGTCGGGCATCAGCATGATGTACACCTTCAACGCCGCCAACGCCAAGGCGCCCAGCCAGAGGCGTGCCCAGTATTTCGAAATGGCCGGCGCCCGCGCCATCTACAAGGACGGTTGGGTCGCCCCACCACGCACGGCATGATTCCGTGGCAGGACGCCGAATCCAAGGGCAACTTCGACAAGGACACCTGGGAGCTCTACGACCTGGCCAACGACTTCACCGAGCATGACGACCTCGCGGCGAAGAACCCGCAGAAGCTCAAGGAGATGCAGGCCGCCTTCATGGTCGAGGCGAAGAAGTACAACGTGCTGCCGCTGGACGATCGTGCGGTGGAGCGCTTCAGCACTGCGCTCACAGGTCGGCCCACCGGCGCGCTCGACGGCATCAACCAGGTGACCTTCTATCCGGGCATGGTGCGCCTGCCCGAAGGCAGCGCGCCGGACCTGAAGAACCGCTCGTACAAGATCACGGCCAGCGTCGACACCAACGGCCCCACCAGCGGCATCCTTCTCACGCAAGGCGGCCTGTTCTCAGGCTACGCACTGCGCGTGGTCGACGGCACGCCGGAGTTCGTCTACAACTGGATGAAGGAAGAGTTCACCTCGATCAAGTCGAGCGAGAAGCTGCCGAACGGCAAGGCCACGATCCGCTTCGAATTCGCCTACGACGGCGGCGGTGTCGGCAAGGGCGGAACCGGCACGCTCTACATCAACGACAAGAAGGTCGGCGAAGGCAAGATCAAGCAGACGGTGCGCAACCGCTTCTCCTTCGACGAGACGATGGACGTGGGCGAGGACACGGGCACGCCGGTGATGATGGACTACAACGACAAGATGCCGTATGCCTATTCCGGCAAGCTTGAAAAGGTCGTGATCGACTTGCTGCCGGTGCCGGCTGCAAAGGTGAGTGAGGTCCAACGGGCCAAGCGCGACGGTGCTAAGGCCCTGGCGTTGGCGAACTGAAGGACCGCCGCGCGATCACGCGGCAGCCTGCCTTGGTCTACCACGCAATCGCGTGACCCGCGACGCATGAAAGGAGGCGAGCAGCGCCTGTTCGTGGGCGCCCGCGGAACCGGCTTTGCCGGGCCGCTGGGTGCGCCCCCTTGAGGGGGAGCGCCGAAGGCGCATTCGGGGGTGGGTCAAGTCCGATAGCTGGGATCGAGCCGCTCGAGCTTGCGCAGCAGCGCGGGCCATGCGATGTTCGCGCCCTGGCCGCCTGTCACGGTCTTCATCACTTGCGCGATGCCTTCGAGGATGCGCGGATCCACGTAGGTCAGTTCGCCGCCGCCGGCCAGCGCATCGATCTGGATGCGGCAGACGGCCTCGAAGATGTACATGTTGAGGAAGGCATCCTGCACGGTCTTGCCGACGGTCAGCAGGCCGTGGTTGCGCAGCATCAGGAAGTTATTGGTGCCGAGGTCGGCCTGCAGGCGCGGCTGTTCGTCGTCGCGCAGCGCCACGCCTTCATAGTCGTGGTAGGCCAGCGAGGCCAGTACGAAGGTGGACTGCTGGCTGATCGGCAGGATGCCTTTCTTTTGCGCGCTCACGCCCACGCCGGCGCGGCTGTGGGTGTGCAGCACGCAGCCCGCATCTTCGCGCACCTGGTGGATGCAGCTGTGGATCGTGAAGCCGGCCGGGTTGACTGGGAACGCCGAGTCCGACAGCTTGTTGCAGGCCTGGTCCACCTTGATCAGGCTGGAGGCCGTGATCTCGTCGAACATCATCCCGTAGGGGTTGATCAGGAAGTGATGGTCCGGGCCCGACACACGCGCGCTGATGTGGGTGAAGACCAGGTCGCTCCAGCCGTAGAGCGCAACCAGGCGGTAGGCCGCGGCGAGGTCGCAGCGAAGTTGCCATTCCTCGGCGCTGACCTTGTCCTTCATCGATGGGATTTCCAGTGTGTGCATTGTGCTGTGTCGTGGGTTGAGTGATCGGGACTCTGCAGTTTGCGCCTTTGCCGCGGCGCCCCGTGCAGGGACTGCCGCGGCCGCACTCAAGCTTGCGCTTCCAGCGCGGGTTCTTGAGTTGTCGTGGTGGGACGGACTGCGGAGGGCGCCGGCGGATTGCGAATGAAGTCGGAGGCGCGCTCGCCGATCATGATGGTCGGCGCATTCGTGTTGCCGCCGATCAGCGTCGGCATGATGGAGGCATCGACCACGCGGATGCCGGTCAGGCCATGCACGCGCAATTCCGAATCGACGACCGACATCGGGTCGGAGGCCGGGCCCATGCGGCAGGTGCCGGCGGGGTGGTACTCGGTGTCGGCCGAACGGCGCAGCTCGCGTTCGATGTCGGCGTCGCTGTTCTTGTCGATCGGGAACAGCATCGCGCCGCGGTAGGGCGCGAGCGCCGGCGCATCCATGATGTTCAACGCCTTGCGCGTGCCTTCGACCATCAGCGGCATGTCTTCCGGATGGCTGAAGTACTTGGGGTCGATTTGCATCGGCACGGCAGGGTCGGTGCTGGCCAGCGAGACCTGTCCGCGGCTCTTGGGGCGCGCCAGCGTCACGTGCAGGCTGTAGCCGTGGCCCAGGTGCGTCTTGCGGTTGTGGTCATCGACGATGCCGACCACCAACTCCAGTTCGAAGGCGGGAACCTCCTGGTCATCACGGGTTCGGTAGAAGGCACCCGACTCGGCCACGTTGCTCGTGATGAGCCCCGTGCGCTTCTTGCGCCATTCCATGATGCCCTTGATGATGTTCATGCCGCCGCGCGCGGAGACGCCGAAGGTGGCATTGGCGTCATGCGTGCGCCACACCAGGTTGGCCGTGATGTGGTCCTGCAGGTTCTGGCCCACCCCCGGCAGGTCATGCACGACCGGGATGCCGTGCTTGCGCAGTTCGGCCGCGGGACCGACGCCAGACAGCATCAGCACTTGCGGCGAACCATAGGCGCCCGAACTCAGCAGCACTTCCCGGCGTACGCGCACGGCGGCGGCCACGGCCTGGTTGCCCTTGCCTTGCAGGAACTGCACGCTGACGGCGCGCTTGCCCTCGAATCCGATGCGGCTGACCATCGCATCGGTGATGACGGTGAGGTTGGGGCGTCCCAGGTTGGGCGTGACGTAGGCCTTGGCAGCGCTGCAGCGCTCGCCGTTCTTCTGCGTGACTTGCGAGGGCCAGCAGCCTTCCTGCTCTGCGCCGTTGTAGTCTGGATTGCGCGGCACGCCTGTTTGCTCGCAGGCTGCGAGGAAGGCATCGTTGAGGGGGCTGGGGCTGCGCAGATAGGCAACGTTGAGCGGGCCGCCGACGCCGCGGTATTCATTGCCTCCGATGCATTCGCTGTTCTCCGCGCGCTTGAAGTAGGGCAGCACGCTCGCATAGTCCCAGCCCGGGTTGCCGAGCGACGCCCAGTGGTCGTAGTCCCAGCGATGGCCGCGGCAGTAGACCATGGCGTTGACCGAACTGCTGCCGCCCAGCGTCTTGCCGCGAGGCTGGAAGCCCTTGCGACCATTGAGGCCCGGCTGCGGCACGGTTTCGAACTTGTAGATGTTCTTGCCCAGCGGGATGCCGGCGGCCAGGCCCATGGGTGCGTGGATCAGCACGCTGGTGTCCTTGGGGCCTGCTTCCAGCAGGCAGACGGTGACGTTTGGATCCTCTGACAGTCGCCCGGCCAATACGCAACCCGCCGAACCGGCCCCCACGATCACGTAGTCGAATTCTCTTGTGTCCATGCTTGTCTCCTCACCTTGGTTTCTTGCTGACTTGCCCAGGCCATCCAGCGCCCCGCATGGGGGCCGGACGAGTCCCGAACCTATTCCGCAATGATGCGGGTCAGAGCCAAGTTCTGGTTGGCTGCATGCGACGACATTTTGTCTTTTGGCGACAAAACGGGGTAAACCATGAGCAGCGGGAAATACTTGTTCACGGAGCCTCGCCGGGGCGCGGTCGATCCGCCAGCGTGCTGGCGCTCGACCTTCCCCATGGAGGGCGCCACCGCCCCTTTGATCAGATCATCACTTCGATCAGTCGCGGCCCGCGTTGCTTCATCGCAGAGGCGTACTGGTCGGCGAACTCCTCGCAAGTGGTGGCCCGGCTGGCTTCGACGCCGAGGCCTTGCGCGATCTTTGTCCAGTTCATTTCCGGGTTGTGCAGGTCCAGCATGGACAACGCCTTGGGCCCGACGTTCACCGCGCCGACGCGCTGCAGCTCGATGTTGAGGATCGCGTAGGAGCGGTTGGCATAGATCACCGTCGTGATGTCGAGGCTCTCGCGTGCCATGGTCCACAGGGCCTGCAGGGTGTACGCCGCGCCGCCATCGCCGTGCGGGCAGATCACCTTGCGATCCGGCGCCGCCATGGCCGCGCCGACCGCCAGGGGCAGCCCCTGGCCGATGGAGCCGCCGGTCAGCGGCAGGTGGACGTGCGGACGCGCGCGGCCCAGGTTGGCCAGCAGCGGGAAGCAGGAAGTGGCCGATTCGTCCGCGTAGATGGCATGGTCCGGCGTCAAGGCGGCAATGATCTGCGCGACGTTCTCGGCGTTCAATGCGCCGCTGGTGGGCATCGCGGGCAGTTGCAGCGGCACGCGGATCGACGAACTCGCGGGCGCGCCGAGGCTGTCCGCCACCGCAGCCAGGGCGCCCGCGCCATCCTCGTGCGGATGGGCCAGCGTGCTGAACTGGCAGCTCTCGGGCGCGCACCAGCTCGGCTTGCCCGGATAGGCGAAGAAGGACACCGGCGGCTTGCTGCCGACCAGGATGATCTGTTCGATGCCCGTGAGGAAGGCGACGATCTGCTCGGCGAAATAGGGGATGCGTTCGACCGGCACACGGCCGGCGCCCATCTCGACCATCGGCGCGAAGGTGTCGCAGAACAGGCGTGCGCCGGTCTTGGCCTGGATGCGTCCGGCCGCTTCCAGGCCGGCGCCGTGCAACGCCGCACCACGCAGGATGAAGGCGGTCTTCTTGCCATTGGAGAGCAGCTTGGCCACGTCGTCGACGGCCTGGGTGCTGACCGGGGCCGGCGCGATGTCGGGCAACGGCGAAGCGGCGCGTTCGGCCGTGTTCCAGGCGGTGTCGGCCGGCAGGATCAGCGTGGCAATGCCGCCGGGCGCGGCGCGTGCGGCCTGCACGGCGCGTGCCGCATCGGTGGCCACCGACTGGGCGCGCTTCGATTCGTGGATTAACGAGGACACCGGGCGCGCGAAGCCGACGATGTCCGAAGTGAGCAGGGCGTCGTATTGCAGGTGATACGTCGCATGGTCGCCGACCACGTTGACGATGGGCGTGCTGGCACGGCGCGCGTTGTGCAGGTTGGCCAGGCCGTTGGCCAGGCCCGGGCCAAGGTGCAGCAGCGTCGCGGCGGGCTTGCCGGCGATGCGGCCATAGCCATCGGCTGCACCGGTGACCACGCCTTCGAACAGGCACAGCACCGGCCGGATGCCTTCGATGGAATCGAGCGCGGCGACGAAGTGCATCTCCGAGGTGCCGGGGTTGGCAAAGCAGACCTCGACGCCGCAGTTGACCAGTGTCTGGACCAGCGACTGTGCGCCATTCATTTCTGTCGTCATGTTCTTGTCCCTCGTGTTCTTACAGTTCGATCGATGCGCTGCGGACGAAGTCCTCGTCCCATTCCATGCCCAGGCCCGGCGCGTCCGGAATCACCACCTGGCCGTTCTTGACCTCGTACGGCTTCTGCAACACCGGGTTCACCCAGTCGATCCATTCCAGCCAGTGTGCGGATTCGGTCACGCGCATGACATGCGCGCCGACCTCGGGGTAGAAGTGCGTGGACATCGGAACACCGGCCGTGCCCGCGATGCCTGCGGCGCGCATCCAGCCGGTCACGCCGCCGATGCGCATGAAATCCGGCATCACCAGGTCGCAGGCTTTCATCTGGAGCGCGCGGTGCAGGTCCAGCGGGCCGTAGAAGTTCTCACCCATCTGCAGCGGCGTGCGCAGGTCGCTGGCCAGCTTGGCATAGCCGTCGAAGTTGTCGTAGAGCAGCGGCTCCTCGATCCATTCGAAGCCCAGGTCGTCGACCACGCGCAGGCGCAGCATTGCATCGGCGATGTGCAGCGACTGGTTGAAGTCGACCATCAGGCGCATGTCCTCGCCCACGCCCTTGCGCACCGCTTCCAGCGTGCGCAGGTCGTCGCGCAGGTGTTCGCGGCCCATGCGCATCTTGAGGGCGGTGAAGTTGCCTTCGTCGCGCAACTCGATTGCCTCTTGCTCGGCCGACTCCGGTGGCACGAGCCACAGTCCGTTGCTGTTGTAGGCATTGACCGGGCCCACCGAGCCGCCGAGGAAGGTGCACAGCGGCATGTCCGCGGCCTTGGCCAGCGCATCCCACGCCGCCATGTCCAGCCCTGCGACGGCAATGGTCGACAGACCCTGATAGCCCACCAGATGCAGCGACTTGCGCGCGACGTTGTAGACCTCTGTCGGTGCCACCTGACGGCCCTTGAGCGCCACGCTGAGGTCGTTCAGCATGGCGATCAGGTACTTCATCGAGCTGACCACGTAGGGCTCGAGGTAGCTCTTGCCGACGATGCCCTCGTTGGTGTGCAAGTCGATGAGGATCACCGGGAAGTCGGTGACGCTGCCGATGCGCGCCTGGATAGGGCGCTTGAGCTTGATCACGACCGGGCGTGCCTCGATGCGATTGAAGGTCAGGGTCGCGGGCCTGGTTGCCGTCATGTGGGTTCTCTCCTTGGGTCTTGTTGTTGGGTGTTACTTCGCGAGCGCGGGCACGGGTGCCGGTCCACGGCTCACCCACCAGCCGAAGGCAGCGGCGGTGAAGAACATGACCAGGCCGTAGATGGCGGGTGCGATGGACATGGCGCCGTCCTTGAGCACGACCAGCGCGAGGTAGATGGCCAGGGTGCTGTTGTGCAGGCCGATCTCGAAGGCGATGGCGCGGTTCTGGCCTTCGGTCAGGCGGGTGATCTTGCCGGCGAAATAGCCGACCAGCATGCTGGCGACGTTGAAGATCAGCGTGGCGGTGCCGACGACCTGGATGTTGTCCATGAGCACCTTCCACTGGCTGATCACGACCAGCACGATCAGCAGCGTGAGGATCACCGACGAGGCGATCTTCACCGGCTTGTCCATCTTCGCGGAGAAGCGCGGGAACTTCGCATGGATGAACATGCCGATCGCGACCGGCGTCAGCACCATCACGATGACTTCGAGCGTCTTCTGGAATTGCAGCGGGATGTAGGCCTGGCTGCCCATGAAGCTTTCCAGCGCGAAGTTCACGATGACCGGGATGCTGACGATGGACAGCACGCTGTTGATGGCGGTGAGCGAGATGTTCAGCGCTACGTCACCCTTGAAGAGGTGCGAATACAGGTTGGCCGTGATGCCGCCGGGCGAAGCGGCCAGCAGCATCATGCCTACGGCCAGTTCGGCGGGCAGGCCCAGCGCCTTGCAAAGGAAATAGCACAGGGCGGGCAGCAGCACGGCCTGGCACATGAGGCCGATCAGGATCGCCTTGGGTTGCACGAGGATCCGCTTGAAGTCCTCGATGCGAAGGTGCAGGCCGAGGCCCAGCATGATGATGGCCAATGCCAGTGGCAGGCCGATGGTGGTGAGCGCGGAAGCTTGCATGTCTCTTTCCTCGAGCCGCGGGGGCTCGTCTTGTTCGGGTGGGGTGGGGTGCGACGACCGTCGGCAGCCAGGCAGGAAGCCAGGGGCGACGGCGCGCGTGAACAGGACTTTAGGAGGCCGGCGCCGGCCGGACTGTCCAAAATTGACGAATCAGGGTAACTACTTATGACTGGGCCTGATCCTGGGCACAGTCACTTGACGTTGCGACCCTCTGCCTTGTGCTGCAACAGCGACAGGTCGCGTATCTCGATGTGCCCGTAGCGCAGCGCAATGGCGCCGAGCTTCACCAATGCCTGCAATTCCCGGTTGAGCGTAGGCCGGCTGATGCTGAGCATCATGGCCAGCGTGTCCTGCGAGGTGGTGATGTTGCTTCGCTCGTCGGCGCTTTCCGTCATGTCGCCGCGCGCCAGCACGAGCAGGCGGCGCGCCACGCGTTCCTGCGTGCTTTGCAGGGCCGAGTCGCTCATCAGGCCGTAGGTCATCCGCAGCCGGGCCGCCACCAGCTTCGCGACGGCATGGGCGAAGGGCGCGCGCTGCATCAGTTCATTGAACTTGCCGGCGGTCACCGCCAGCAGCCGTGTCTCCACCGGCGCGACCGCCGTGTGCGCCCGTCGCATGCCGTCGAGCAGCGCCACCTCGCCGACCCAGTTGCCTGGCTCGGTGATCGTGAGGATCGCCTCATTGCCATCGGGATGGAGGATGCACAGCTTCAGCATGCCGCCGGCCACGCCGAAGAAGGCCGCCTGGGAGGGCTCGATCATGTCGCCCTGGTGGTAGAGGAATTCGCCGGGGGCCAGTTGCCTCGTCGTGGCCGCGGCCAGCAGTGCGGTGGCTTCGGCCGGGGGCAGGCTCTGGAACCATGGGTTTTCCGCAAAGACGTTCATGTACCAGACCGTGCTCGTGAAAACGCGGCCTCGCAAGCTCAGGGATTGGCCGGCGCTTGCGTCCCCGGACCCGTTGTCGCTTCTGCCCCCGCAGCGCGCTCGACCGTCACCACCTCACCTCGCGGCCCGCGGGCGCGCAGGGCGACCAGATCGATCACCGTGATGCGCGAGCGGGCCATTCGCACCACCCCTTCGCGTTCCAGTTCCCGAAGCTCCTCGTTGACGCTCTGGCGCGCGGCGCCGAGCAGATCCGCCAGGTCGGATTGCGGCACGTCCAGTTCGATATGCCATTCGACGCCGGTCTTGCGGCCATGGCTGCCGACGAGGGTGTGCAACAGCTTGGCCAAGCGCTGGCGCAAGGGCAGCATGTTGCTTTCCGCGAGCCCGTCGTACAGGCGCCGGATCCGGTCGGCGAACTGGATCTCGAAGGCTTGGCGAACCGATGCGTCGATTTGCCTGCGCTTGCGCACCGCGTCGACAGGCATCAGCAGGATGACGCTGGCCACATGGGCCACGGTGTCGTGCGGAATGGGGCCGCCGTCCACGCAGGGAAGGAAGCCGAGGACCATTCCCGGGTAGGTGAATGCGACCAGGTGGCGCCGCCCCGTGCCGATGCGGCGGCCGGCTTCCAATACCCCATCGACGACCATGACAAGGTCTTGGAGCGGCTCACCGTAGAGATGTACGGTTTCGCCCCGCGCGACGCTGGCCAGCCTCGCGCTTTCCATCAAGGCATCGATGGATTCCACGCTGCATCGGTCGAAACCCGGCTCGCGCATCAGCAGTGACCGCGCGAGCGGCCAATAAGCGTCAAGACCCTTGCGAACTGTCGTCATGCCGACAGAACTGTATCGGCAATGTGTCTGCATTGGCAGGGGGATTTCTACAATTTTTCAGACACGCAAAACGCCGTTCGGCACCCCCCGCCGCAGGCCATCCAAACAGGAGACAAAACCAATGAACACGCTCGACAGCGCCACCGACTGGCGCGAAGACCACGCCTACATCCTCGGCATGCAAGCCTATGCCTATGGCTTCCCCGCCATGCACTATGCCAAGCTGCGCTTCGGCATGGTGATGCGTCCCCAGGGCTCGGTGGACATGCCGCTCAACACCTTCTTCCACATCCCCGTGCTGGCGGACCACACGCTGCAGTACGGCGGCTCGCCCTACCGCGACGGCCTCTATTCCATCGCCTGGGTCGACCTGTCGCGCGAGCCCGTGGTGCTCGAGGCACCGGCCTGCGGCGATCGTTATGTGACGATCCAGTTGGCAGAGTTCTATTCCGACCTGCTGGGCTATGTGGGCGGCAACGTCAACGACGGCAAGGCGCAGACCTGCCTCATCGTGCCACCCGGCTGGCAAGGCGAGAAGCCCGCGGGCATCGACACCATCATGCGCTCGACCACGCCCGGCGTGTTCACCGTGGCCCGTGTGTCCACCCCCGGCGGCGACGACCTGGCCGCTGCACGCGAGATCCAGGCGAAGTGCAAGCTGACGCCGCTGTCCAACTGGCTGGCCGGCACGAAGGCCGAAGAGCGTCGCGAAGTGCTCGTGCCCACGGCGCCGCAGCAACCGCTCGCGGACTTCCACACCATGCACGCCGCCATGTGCGAGAACCCGCCGCCGGCCAGCCACGAGGTGCTGATGCGCCTGTTCGGCCGCATCGGCCTCGGCCCCTTCGCCCGCATGCCGCTCAACGACCTCGACGACGCCACCAAGCGCGGCCTGGCCCGCGCACTCGTGGATGGCCCGGCGCTGCTGGCCAAGGTGGCCAAGGCCGGTGGCGACACGCCCGTGGTCAACACCTGGTTCTGGGGCGACAAGAACTGGGGCCGCATGGCCAATGTGGGCGACTACGTGGGCCGCGCCTCGCCGCAGGCCTTCTCGGGCATCGTCGAGCACTGGATCGAGCAATCGACCAAGCTGCGCACCTTCACGGATGCAAGCGGTCAGGAACTCAACGGCGAGAACCGCTACATGCTGCGCTTCGAGCGCGACCAGATTCCGAAGGCCAAGGCCTTCTGGTCGATCACGCTGTACGACGACCGCTTCTGCCTGGTGGACAACCCGATTGGCCGCTACTCCATCGCCAGCAACACCGAAGGCCTGAAGTACGGCCCCGACGGCTCGCTGGAAATCCTGATGCAGAACGAGGCACCCACCGACGAAGGCCATGCCAACTGGCTGCCCACGCCGCGCACCGGCTTCAACCTGTTCCTGCGCACCTACCTGCCGGGGCCGGACATGCTGGATCAGAGCTATGCGCCGCCCGCGCTCCAGCGACTGACCTGATCGCATCGCGTCACAAGAGATCGGAGACAAAAAAATGACTGCTCAAGAAAAATATCGTCCCGCGCGCGCATGGAGCATCGCCGCCATGCTGACGGTGTTCATCCTGGTGAACTTCGCCGACAAGATCGTGCTGGGCCTGGTTGCCGTGCCGATGATGGAGGACCTGAAGCTCTCGCCCAGTGAATTCGGCCTGATCGGCAGCAGCTTCTTCTGGCTGTTCGCGGTCTCCGGCATCGTCGGCGGCTTCCTCGCCGACCGGCTGTCCACCAAGTGGATGCTGTTCGTGATGGCGCTGTCCTGGTCGCTGTTCCAGCTGCCGATCGCGCTGAGCTCGTCGCTGGCGGTCATCATCGGCGCACGCGTGATGCTGGGCGCCGGCGAAGGCCCGGCCTGGCCCGTGGCCATCCACTCCGCCTACAAGTGGTTCCCCGACAACAAGCGCAACCTGCCGGTGGCCTTCTTCTCGCAGGGCGGCGCGGTCGGCCTGCTGCTGGCCGGCATGACAGTGCCGTTGATCACCGCGCACTATGGCTGGCGCATGAGCTTCTATGTGCTGGCCGCCGTGGGCGTGGTCTGGGCACTGGTGTGGATGGTGGTCGGCGCCGAGGGCAAGCTCGACGTGAAGGATTCCGCTGCCGAGGCCCGGGCCAAGGCCACCGAGGTGCCGCTGGGCCGCGTGCTCAAGGACCGCACGGTGTACGGCAACTTCCTGCTGCACTTCGTCGGCTACTGGGGCCTGTCGGCATCGCTGACCTGGCTGCCGGCCTATTTCCAGAAGGGCCTGGGCTATGACAACGTCGCGGCCGGCCGCCTCTACGGCATCGTCGTCGCGGTGAGCATCCCGCTGGTGATCGCCATCTCGATGTGGTCGCAGAAGATGCTGGACAAGGGCTGGAGCTCTCGCGATGCACGCGGCCGCTTCGCCAGCATCACCCTCATCGTGGCCGGCATCCTGATGGCCATGATGATGCTGGACGCACCCAGCAGCGCCATGCGCATCGGCTTGTTCGCCGTGGCCTTCGGCCTCACCACCGCGATCTATTCGCTCGGCCCGGCGATGCTGGCGCAGGTGACCCCGACGTCGCGCCGCGGCGCCGTGCTGGCCATCGACAACTCCATTGCCTCGCTGGCCGGCGTGATGGCGCCCGCCGTGTCGGGCGCATTGATCCAGGCCGCCCCCGGCGCCATCGGTTTCGAACACGGCTTTGCCCTCACCGGCGCCTTGATGATCGTCGGCGGCATCGTCGGCTTCTTCATCGTCGACCCCGAAGGCTCGGCCACCAAATTGCTTCGCCCCGCCCCCGCTTACTGAATCTACAAACACAAGGAAGACAAACATCATGAACGCAACGCTTTCCCCCTACATGGGCGCTCCGGTCGACGTGGTCACCGGCGCCCGCGGCGCAGTCGTCAACGCCAGCTTCGCCAAGCATGCCGAACAGTTCGAGCGCAAGGCCCACAAGGTCGCCGAAGGCGTCTGGTGCCACGTCGGCGCGTGCCTGGGCAACAGCACGATGATCGAAGGCAAGACCGGCGTCATCGTGGTCGACACCGGCGACTGCGTCGAGCAGTCGGTCACGCAGAAGGAAGACCTGATGGCCGTCTGCAACAAGCCGCTCAGCGCGCTGGTCTACACGCACGGCCACTACGTCTTCGGCTCGCGCACCTGGCTGCCGCTGGAGCAGGAAGGCAAGATCCCGGTCTGGGCCCACCCGGACATGATGCGCAACATGAGCCGCATGATCGGCGACCTGTCGCCTTTCATGATGCGCCGCGTGGCGATCCAGTTCGGCCTGCACCTGCCGGTGGATGGTCCCGACTCGATGCCGCACATGGGCCTGGGCCCCTTCTTCTACGAGATGGACAAGTACAAGCCGACCACCGGCTTCGTGCGCCCCACCCACACCACGACCGATGGGATGGCCACCGAGATTGACGGCGTCAAGTTCGAGTTCTTCCACACCTGGGGCGACACCGACGACACGGTGCTGATCTGGCTGCCGGAGACCCGCACGGTGATCAACAACGTGGCCTGGCCCGCGATGTTCAACATCTACACGCTGCGCGGCGAGCTGTACCGCAACCCGATCGAACTGCTGCGCGGCCTCGACAAGATGCTCGAGCTGCAACCCGAGCACCTGATCGGCGTGCACGGCATCCCGATCAGCGGCCGCGAAGAAATTGCCCGCGTCCTCACCGAGTACCGCGACACCATCCAGTACATCTACGACCAGACCATCAGCGGCATCAACGCCGGCCTGTCGCCCGACGAACTGGCGCAGACCATCAAGTTGCCCGCATCGCTGGCCAACGGCCGCCTCACCGGCCAGCACTATGGCGAGCTGCCCTACCACGTGCGCCAGGTGTATGCCGGCATGGTGGGCTGGTTCGGCAAGGACACGGCCAGGCTGCACCCGGTCACCGGCGCGGACGAGGCACGCCGCATCGTTGAACTGGCCGGTGGAGAGGACGCCTACCTGAGCGCCACGCGCGCCGCGGTGGACAAGCGTGAATTCGCGTGGGTCGCGCAGATGGCGACCTGGGGCATGCAGAACGGCGGCCCGCGCGAGGCCGAGTTCCGCCAGATCAAGGCCGACGCGCTGCGCGGCATGGCGCAGGTCACCACCGCCGCCAACACGCGCAGCTGGTGCCTCACGCAGGCGCGTGAACTCGAAGGGCACTGCAACACCGACGTCACGCCCTTCAAGATCATCAACCCCGCGATGGTCAAGCAGATGCCGCCGATCACCTACGTGAACGGCCTGCGCTTCAGCCTGCCGCCTTCGCTCAGCGCCGACGGCAACAAGACCCTGCACCTGCACTTCTCGCAGCCCGACAACGACTACACGCTGCTGCTGCGCAACGGCGTGGTCGTCATCGCCAACGGCGCACCGGCTGCCGGCACGAAGGTCGATGCGTCGATCCGCATGAGCTTCGACACCTGGGCCCGCCTGATCGGCCGCGACGCCAGCGGACGCGACCTGCAGGCCAGCGGCGACATCCAGTCGACGGGCAACGACGCGATCGTCGGTGCCGTGCTGGGCACGGCCTGAGCTTGCAATACAGGCGCGGCTCAGGGATTACCCTGAGTTCGCCTGGAAGCCGCGCCGGAACCCGCGGAAAAGTGTCGTCCTTCCGACAGAAGCCGCTCGACGCGGCGGCATGGCCCCGGCAGGTGACGAATAGCATCGCCTTTTTTCCAAGAACCCAAGAGACAAACCCATGACACTTCCAACCCGAATCCAGCGCCGCACCTTGCTGCAGGCGGCCATCGGCCTCGGCGCCAGCCTGGCGCTTCCGGCGCTCGCACAGGGCGAAGCGGCCCGCGCCCCGCTCAAGATCATCGTTCCGCTGCCCGCGGGCGGTGCGGCCGACGTTGCCGCGCGAGCCATTGCCCAGGAGTACGAGAAGCAGACCAAGCAGGTCGCCATCATCGACAACCGCCCGGGCGGCATCTTCCAGATCGCCATGCAGGGCCTGCTGTCGGCGCCCGCGGACGGCCAGACGCTGATTCACCTGAACAGCGGCATGGTCGCCGCGCAGGTGGTGCAGAAGCGCTATGACCTGACGAAGCAGGTCGCCCCGCTGACGCTGGCCGGCGAGACGGCGTTCATGGTGATCGCGGCACCGAATTCGCCCTTCAAGACGATGAAGGAGATGATCGAGTACGGCAAGGCGAACCCCGGCAAGCTGAGCTATGGCACGCCCGGCCCCGGCAGCGGCGAACACCTGAAGATCGCCCAGATGGAGAAGGCGCTCGGCTTCACCGGCATGGCGGTGCCCTACAAGGGTGGCCCGGACATGATCAAGGCCGTGGTCGCCAACGAGGTCTCGTTCACCATCATCCCGTCGG
Source organism: Variovorax robiniae (assembly GCF_037889955.1). Classification (NCBI taxonomy): domain Bacteria; kingdom Pseudomonadati; phylum Pseudomonadota; class Betaproteobacteria; order Burkholderiales; family Comamonadaceae; genus Variovorax; species Variovorax robiniae. Next base: position 53,844 of record NZ_JBBKZS010000005.1, on the reverse strand, counting down.
TGCTGGCGATGCAGTTCGCACCCAAGGGCCAGGTCAAGGTGCTCGGCACGATCGACGCGGCCCGCGTGGCGCAGTTCCCGGATGCGCCAACGATGGCCGAACTCGGCCTGCCGGTGCCGCCCATGCGTTTCTGGGGTGGCTTCGCCGCGCATGCCGACACGCCGGCGCCCATCGTGCAGCGCCTGTCGCGCGACCTGGGTGCGGCGGTGATGGCGCCCGCGGTGGTCGAGCGCCTGGGAGCCCTGGGCCTGATCATGAACGCCAGCAAGCCGGAAGAGTTCCGCAAGGCCATCGTCAGCGACGTCGCCTGGATGACCGACGCGGCCAAGGGTTTGAAGTTCGAGTGATCCCGAGACGGCCCGCCGACCCGGCGGGCCGTGCGCTCGACGCCCTGTCGAGCGCCGATCCCTCGGGGATCACCAGGCCGCCCTGCATGGCGCGGCCATCGTCGATGCAATGTCGACGCGCAGGTTTCTTTCGGACCGCTTCTCCTTGCCCTTGCGGCAACTCCCCTCGATATCACGCCGCTGACAACGGGTTCCGTTGCGCTCGGCAGCGCCGAAACTGCCCAAGGGTGCAATTGCGCCTGCCTTCCGCGGATCGTATGGTGGCCCGTCAGTCGTCGAAATGATCACCTGAAGGGAACTTCCATGTTTCGTACTTTCGAGTCCTTGAAGTTGTCGGTCCTGGGCGCCGCGGCCTGCATCCTGCTGGCTTCCTGCGCGCAGCAGCCTGCCGCACCTGGTGCATCGGCGAAGCCCGCTGCCGCTCCTCCCCCGGCGGGCGCGAGCGCGGCCGCACCCGCCGCGGCGACAGCCGCACCCGCCGCCGATGCGGTCGACCCCGAGGTGCTGAAGGCACTCGACCGGATGTCGGCCTACTTGCGCACGCTCAAGACCTTCCAGCTCGATACCTACTCGCTGACGGACGATGCGCTCGACAACGGCCAGTTGGCCCAGCTGGGCCGCACCGCCCGGTTGAAGGTGCGCCGTCCGGACGGCTTGCAGGTCGACATGAACAACGACCGCGGCGATCGCAACGTCCTCTACTACAACGGCAAGACCGCCAGCATCTACAGCCCGCGCACCAAGTACTACGCGACGGTGCAGGCCCCGCCGACCTTGAAGGAAGTGGTGGGCGTGCTGAACGACAAGTACGACATCGATGTGCCGGCCGCCGACATGTTCTCGTGGGACAGCGGCAAGATGGACACCTCGTCGATCAAGAGCGCCACCTACCTCGGCGTGTCTGCGGTGGATGGCAATCTGACGGACCAGTTCGCCATCCGGCAGGACGATGTGGACTGGCAGATCTGGATCCAGCGCGGCAACACGCCACTGCCGCGCAAGCTGGTGATCGTCACGACCTCCGACCCGGCCCGGCCCCAGCATACGGTGGTGATGCGCTGGAAGACAGTGGCCTCATTCCCGGCCAGCGATTTCGACTTCAAGGCGCCTGCGGGCAGCACGCGCATTGCGATCCAGAAGTCCGATGGAACGGTCGAGAACCCGGGCAAGTAGGCCCCGGCCCATGGACCCGATCAAACATTCATTGCAAGGACGTGCCATGACACAACAGCACAGCAGATTCCTTTCGTTCACCGCAAGCAGCGCCTTGTCCGTGGCCGTTGCATGCGCCGGCCTGGGTATCGCAGGCCAGGTCGACGCGCGGCCGGGCGGCGGCGGCGGTCCCCACGGTGGCGGCGCCCGCACCTCCGTCAACCACGGTGGTGGTGGTGGCGCCAACGTCAATCGCGGCGGCAATGCCAACGTCAACCGCAATGCCAACGTCAACGCGAATCGCAACGTCAACGCGAACGTCAACCGCAATACCAATGTCAACGTCAACCGCAACGTCAACGTGGTCGGCGGCCGTGGTGGTGTCTACGACGACTACCATCCGATCGCCACGGCGGCGGCCGTGACGGCCACGGTCGCGGTCACGGCGGCGGTGGTCGGATCGGTGGTGAACACGCTGCCGCCCTCGTGCGTGCCGGTGGTGATGAACGGCATCACGTACCAGCAGTGCGGGGGGGCGTACTACCAGCCGCAGTACGTGGGCTCCCAGGTCAACTACGTCGTGGTCAATCCGTAGCCGCATGACGGCCCTTCATGCGGCGAGGAATCCTCCTGTCGCATGAATGCCGCGGCTCTCCGGCGCCTGGCCATGCACGGTCGGGCCGCGGCATCCAGCCTCTTCAATCGAGCCCTGCCGCCCGGAGGAAGCGCCTTGTCGTTGACTATCTTGAATTGTCAATGAAACGTAGAATTTGGTTCATGCCTGCGCGAGTCCATACGCTTGGCGTACACCCGGCGTCACTGGCGGCGGGCCTTGCGCGGCATCGAGGTCGACTTGGTCCGGCGGCGCAAGCCGCCATCACTGGGGGTACTCGCGCATGAGCATGAACATGAGACATTTCAAGCCCCGCAGCCAGGCGATGGCGCTGGAGCCCCGGATCATGTTCGACGGTGCGGCCGCCACGGCGGTCGACCAGCATCACACAGACCCCACGCATTCCGCCGACAGCGCCAACGACCATGTGGCGGTGGCGACGAGGCCTTCGGCCGAGGCCGTGCGCACGCCCGCGCCAGCACGCACGCTGCTCGTTGTCGACAGCCGTGTCGATCCGCTCGGCCAGCTCGGCGCGCAAGCCGCACCGGGCGTGACGGTGCTGCGCATCAACAGCAATGAAGACGGGCTGGCCGCCATCACCGATGCGCTCGGCAAGCTGGGACAGGTCGATTCGATCCAGATCCTGTCGCATGGCGCGGCGGGGCAGTTCACGTTGGGCAATCGCACGATTACCGCCGACAACGTCGACCAGCTCGCACCGAAGCTCGAGGCATGGCAGGGCTCGCTCAAGGCCGGTGCGGACATCCAGCTCTATGGTTGCGACGTTGGCGCGGGCGCGGTCGGCCAGTCGCTGGTGAACGAGATCGCGCGCTGGACCGGCGCCGACGTGGCCGCGTCGAAGGACGACACCGGCAGCGCAGCCGCGGGCGGCAACTGGACGTTGGAGACCACCGCGGGCGTGATCGACAAGCCCATCGCGATCAACGCGGCGGCCCTTGCCGGATTCAGCGGATTGCTGGCCGATGCGGCCCCGACCGTGTCCTTGTCCTCGGCAGGATCGGACGTGCTGCTGGGCGGCACATTCACCTTCACGGCGAGCTTCACCAACCCTTCCACGCAAGTGGGCTTCGCGCCTTTCATCGACCTCTTCATCCCCGCGACCGGCAAGGACGGCGACGACGGCGCGACCTTCGTGTCGGCCACCTACCTGGGCGTGGCGATCAAGACCTACACGGTCACCTTCGATGCCAATGGCGATGCCACGCATCCGTTGGCCGAGGACGCGACCGGCGCGCCGTTGGTGCTGCATGCGGCCGACTACGGCATGCGCGCGGGCGATCAACTCGTCGTGCTGCAACTGCCCAATGCCAGCATCACGAACGGGCAGCCTGCCGTCGACATCGTCGTCACGGCACAGCTGAGCAACCTCGCCGACACCAGCGTCTCCGACCCGGCGCCCAACCTGCTGGTGAAGGCGCGCGGCGGCTTCCAGTTCGGCAACGAGTCGGCCGACGATCCGTCCATCGACCCGCCGCTGATCGAGGTCGGCACGCACGACTTCACGATCCATCCCACCGTGGTCAGCCTGTCGCAATCGGTTCCGATGACCGATGGGCAGACGGTCACCGGGCCGAACTTTCCGCACACCATCGAGGTGTCGGCCAGTGCGGCCGCAGGCCAGACCGTGACCAACGTGGTCATCAGCCAGGACGTGCCCAACAACATCATGGTCACCGGCATCACGCCCGGCGCGGGCGGCGTGCTGACCTCGGTCACGACCGCGACCGGCACGGTGCTGACCGCGCCCGCCGACATCCAGGCCGCGTTCACCGCGAGCACCTACATCAGCCACTACGAGATCACCTATGCCACGCTGACCGGCACGGCCGTCAGCACGGTGAACTTCTACGTGCCGGAGGTCGATGCCAATGGCGTGCCGGTGATCGATCCCGTCAGCGGTGCGCCGGTGACGATCACGGTGACACCGCCTTCGGCCCAGGGCAACTGGACGCCGCTCGATCCGCGCGATACCTCGTCCGGCACCGTGACGGCCGATGGGGTCGGCGGCAATGCGACCTTCGTCGCGCAGCCGATCGCGATCTACAAGGATGCCGCGGTCACGACCAACGTCGGCAGCCCCGAGCCATCGCCGGGCGACACGCTGACCTACACGATCCAGGTCAACATGTCGGACTACTTCGCCTTCGGCGAGAACGTGCTGACGCAGGGTGGCTTCAACGCCGTCGACGAACTGAGCGATGGCCAGACCTTCGTCGCCGGCAGCGGCGTGCTCAGCTACAACGTGGGCGGCGTGACCAGGACCGCCCCGATGGTGTCCACCGTGACCCCGCATGTGGATGGCACCACCACGCTGACGCTGGACATCGGCCAGACGCTGCGCAATGCCGGCGAGACCACCGGCGCGCTCGCCGGCGACCTGGCCTTCGATCCGGTGCGCGATGGCGCCACCACGATGACGATCACCTACCGGACCGTCATCGGCCAGAACCTGTCGGGCGTGCGCGCTTCCGAACCGGTCAACGAGGGCGATGCGGTCAGCAACAACGCGACGATCACCGCGACGCTGCTGGAAGACAGGGTCAATCTCACAGGCGGCTCGGCGACCGACAACGACAGCGCCAGCGTCGTGGTGACGCCGAGCAACGTCGACATCCAGATCGTCGACGTGAATGGCGCGACGCCACCGGGCACCGTGGAGTTGCATCCCGGTGACATCGTCACCTTCCAGATGAGCTATGACCTGGTCACGGGCGACTACAAGCAGTTCCTCCTGACCGGCTACCTGCCACTGCCGCTGTTCGACCTGTCCACCGTGACATGGAGCCAGGGCACCGGCGAGGGCCAGTACATTCTCGGCCCGGGCCACACGAGTCCCGACACGCTGGCGAGCGTCACCAACGGCGCGGGCAATTCGGTGATCTTCAACTTCGGGAACAACGAGAACCCGGGCGTGGACGGCACGCGCATCGAGGTGCAGTTCACGCTGAGGGTCAGCGACATCCCCTTCGGCGACCAGCGCTCGGTGACCGCGCAGGCGCAATCCGACCAGATCTCCACTATCGACGAGAGCGAGCTGATCTCGCAGGATGCGGTGGTGATCCAGTCGATCGCCGAGCCCGTGCTCAGCATCTCGCACGGCGTGGTGTCCAGCACCGGCGGCTCCATCACCGGCACCACCGGCACCTGGGCCGCGCCGGGCAGCGCCGGCGTTCCTTTCACCGGCAGCGTGACCTCGCCGCTGGCCGTCAATGGCGACGTGCAGGGGTTCGATGGCGGCGATACGCTGCGCATGGCCACGGCCATCGAGAACACCGGCGGCGGCGGGGCCTTCGATGTCGTGACCTCTATCACCCTGCCGCCTGGATTGAGCTTCGTCGGCGGGGCGCTGTCCAACACGGCCAAGGTCTACCGCGGCGACGGCACGCTGCTGGTGCTCGGCACCGACTACAGCATCACCGGCAACACCGTCAGCTTCCTTGATCCGGTCGACTTCGCGTCGCTGCTGCCCGGGCGGGCCGGCAGCGCCAACGACACCAGCGGCGCGAACGTGGTCGTCATCACCTACGACGTGGTGGTCGATGCCGCCATCCCGACCAGCAGCACGCTTCAAAGCACCGCCACGCTGAGCAACTACGCAGGCGCACCCGGCGGCGGCGACTTCACACCGGCCGATCTCACCGAGGTGGCGCTGGAACAGGTGGCCGTGCCGGTGGTCACCAAGGTCTTCGCTGACGGCACACTGGACGACACGGATTCCAGTTCGGCCAGCACCACCGGGGCCGACGTGGTGATCGGCGAGTCGATGCTCTACGACATCGTCGTCACGCTGCCCGAAGGCACCGCGCAGAACCTGCGCGTGGACGATCTCGTACCGCCCGGTATGAAGCTGGACATGAGCTTCAATGGCACCGGCTACCAGCTCATCACCACCGCGGCCGGCAGCGCCGCGCTCACCGCCGACTTCAATGGCACGCTGACCATCGGTTCAGTGGCCGGCATCGGTGGCACGGCGGGTGCCGATGGTGTCGATGCGCGCATGACCTTCACCGTCAACTCGACGGCGGCCGACAACGTCGCGGGCAACAACAGCTTCGTGATCCGCGTGCGCCTGATCGCGGACAACGTCGCCGCCAATCAGGCCGGCACCACGCTGGCCAACAACGCCCAGGCGGTCTACAGCGACCCGGACAGCGATACGCCCAATGGCAGCACGCCGATCGAACGCATCATCCCGCGCTCCAACGCAGCGCCCACGGTCACCGTGCGCGAGCCCACGCTCACCATCACGCAGGCCACCAACACGCTTCCGCCTCTGGGCGTCGACTTCGGCGACCCGGTGGAATACACGATCACCATCACCAACGGCAGCGGCGCCACCGATTTCGATGCCTACGACATCAGCTTCAACGACGTGCTGCCGGCCCAATTGAATGGGTTGACGCTGGCCGGGGTGACCTATGCGGGTGGTGCCACCAACAACGGCGGCGCCGACTTCGAACTGGTGGGCGGCGTGCTGCGAAGCGTGACCGGGTCCAACATCGACATCGCCAAGGGCGGCAGCATCGTCCTGCGCGTCACGGGAACCGTTTCGGCGACGGCGCAGAACGTGCCCAGCATCGACAACACGGCCACCGTGCAATGGACCAGCTTGAACGGCGCTGACAGCACGGCGCAGGCCGACGAGCGCACCGGCGCGGGCGGACCGCTCAATGGCGGCGCCCTGAACGACTACCAGAGCGCGGCCTTCCTGCGCATCGAAGTGCTCAACGGTGTGGAGATGTCACGCGTCGGCGGGCTGGCGGACACACCCATTTCGCCTGACGGCACGGCCGGCCTGGACGAGCAGGTGGCGATCGGGGAGATCGTGCGCTATCGCGTGGTGTCGGCGCTGGGCGAAGGCGAAACGAACGACTACCGCGTCCAGGTCACGCTGGATCAGGGGCTGGAGTTCCTCAACGATGGCACGGTCAATCTTGCCTTCATCTCGACAGGCGGAAACATCATCAGCGCGCCCGGGCTGACCACGGGCGGCACGTTGAACGTGGTGGGAAACCGCAGCAGTGCGATTGCCCTGCCGATCACGCCGGATCTCAGCGGTGCCGCCCCCACCGCCACGCTCAATCCATCGGACATCACCGTCACCACAGATGCCAACGGCCGCACCGTCATCACCTTCCTGCTCGGCACACTGGTCAACCCCGACCAGGATGCGGACCTCGAGGGCCTGACCATCGAGTTCTCTGCACGCGTGGCCAATGTCGGTTCCAACCTTGGAAGTCCGGCCAGCCAACTGGCGGCCACGGCATCCCACCTGGTGGGCGCGTTGGATGTGCGTTCGGTCGCCGAGACCTTGTTCGAAACCGTGGTGGAACCCGGCTTCAACAGCGTGGTCAAGCAGGTCGACAGTTTCACGCCCAATGCGACCGCCACAACCAGCCATGCGGATGTGTCGGTGCGCTTCACGCAGAACGGCACCGCGCCCGCTTATGACGTGCAACTGGTCGACGGCTTCGCAGGCGCAACCGCCTTCACGCCGACCAGCGTGTCCATCGGCGGCACCGTCTACACGCTGGGCACGTTGCCGCCCGGCGTGACCTTCAACGCCGGCCCGGGTGGCATCACGGTCAACTTCGCCAAGCTCGATCCCGGCGTCGAAGTGATCGTGCGTTATGGCGTCGATGTCGCCACCAATGCGGCCTTTGCCAACACCGATGCCACGCTGACCTGGAGCAGCCTCCCCGAGACCTTCACCGCCTGGGGCGGCTCGACCGTCGGCACCGATGGCACGACCGAGGGCGAGCGCAACGGCACCGGCACCCCGCCCAACACCTACATACTGACCGAAGGCGCGGGCCTCGGTCTCATCACCGGCACGCTGTGGGACGACTCCACATCGGCCACCACCAGCACCACGCCGGATGGCCCCGCGCTGGCCGGCCAGACCGTCACGCTGACCTGGGGCGGCGCCGATGGCAACCTGGCCACCACGGCCGACAACGCCACCTTCACCACGACCACCAACGCCAGCGGCGTCTTCAACTTCAGTGCGCTCGCGGCCGGGCAATACCGCATCGATGCGCCCACGCCGGTGACGCTGGCGCAGCCCGTCGGCGAGCTGCGCGTGCGCATCGACACCGACACCGCGACGCCGCTCGGCCAGATGGTGTCGGCGGTCGGCGAAGGTGCGACTGCCGTGGCCAACGCGGGCTATGTGCAGCAGAACGACGCACCGGTCAACACGCTGCCCGCCACGCAGAACGGCCTCGAAGACGTGCTGCTGCAGATTGCCCCGATCACCATCGCCGACGCGGATGCAGGCACGGGCCTGTTGGACGTCACGCTGACGGTGACCAAGGGCGTGCTCAACCTGGGGCAGGCCACCCCCGGCGTCACGACCACCGGCACGGGCACCGCCACCATGACGCTGAGCGGCACGCTGGCCGACCTCAACGCGGCGCTGGCCCACGTCACCTACCTCGGCGCGCTGAACTTCAACGGCAACGACACGCTGACCGTGCTCACCAAGGACCGCGGCAACTTCGGCGATGCCGATGGCGACGGCATCCCGGCCGAGCCGGTGGAAGACCAGTTGCAGGACAGCGACGTGCTGCAGATCGTGCTGGCCCCGGTGAACGACCCGCCGCAGAGCGTGCCCGATGCCGCCAACGCGACCGAGGCCGGCGGGTCCTTCAACGGCACGCCGGGCGTCAACCCCACCGGCAACATGCTGGCCAATGACATCGACGTCGACATCGCGACCAATGCCGACACCTTGCACCTGGTGAACGTGCGCAGCGTGGGAACGAACACTACCGCCGTGCCGTCGCCCACCGCCCCGGTCGATCTGGTCGGCCTCTACGGCACGCTGTCCTTCAACCTCAATGGCAGCTACAGCTACACCGTCGACAACGCCAACCCGCTGGTGCAGGCCCTGCGCGCCAGCGGCCAGACGCTGACCGAGACCTTCGAATACATCGTCACCGACCAGGCCGGCGCGCCGGACACCTCGCCGACCGTCCCGACGCTCACCTTCACCATCCTGCCTGCGAACGACACCCCCGTGGCGGTCAATGACGAAGGCGGCGCGGTGGAGGCAGGTGGTGTCAACAACGGCACCGCCGGTTCGGTCGCGACGGGCAACGTGCTGACCAACGACACCGACGTCGACACGGTGGCCAACGGCGAGACCAAGACCGTCACCGGTATCCGCGACGTGCCCGAGGACGATCGCGGCCAGGTCACGCCGGTCGCCGCGGGCAGCCCCACGACGATCCCCGGCCTCTACGGCTCGCTCCAGATCTCGGCGAATGGCGACTACACCTACACACCGGACAATGCCAATCCGCTGGTTCAGGGCCTGAAGGCGGGCGAGACGCTGGACGAGACCTTCAGCTACACCGTGACCGACGCTGGCGGCCTGAGCGACATCGCCAACCTGCACATCGTCATCACCGGCGCCAACGACGTGCCGGTGGCCGTCGACGACGCGGCGACTGCGGTGGAGGCGGGCGGCACGTTGAATGGCACGCCCGGCACCGACCCGACCGGCAACGTGCTCGCCAACGATACCGACACCGACACGGGCGACACCAAGACCGTGACCGAGTTCAGGACCGGCAACGAGGCCGGCACCGGCACCACGGGTATCTTCGGCACCGAGCTGCGCGGCACGTACGGCTGGCTCACGCTCAATGCCGACGGCACCTACTCTTACCGCCTCGACAACAACCAGGCCGAGGTGCAAGCCCTGCGCACCACCGCCAACACGCTGGTCGACAACTTCAGCTACACGGTGAGCGATGCCGCCGCCACCAGCGACCGCGCGACGCTGGCGATCACGATCCAGGGCGCCAACGATGCGCCGATCGCCACCAACGATGACGGCGTGGCCATCGAGGCGGGCGGCGTGCTCAATGGCACGGCGGGCAGTCCCGCGAACGGCAACGTGCTGGCCAACGACACGGACGTCGACAGCCCTGCGAACGGCGAGATCGACGTGGTCAGCGCCATCCGCACCGGCACGGAGGCCGCCGGCGGCGCGCTCACCACGATCGTGTCGGCCACCGGCACGACGCCCATCGTCGGCACCTACGGCACGCTGCAGATTGCCGCGGACGGCACGTACACGTACACGCTGGACGACAACAACGCCGCCGTGCAGGGCCTGCAGGCCGGGCAGACGCTGGACGAGTTCTTCACCTATCAGGTCAGCGACGTCGGCCTGCTGAACGACTTGGCCGAGCTTCACATCGTCATCCAGGGCCGCAACGACAACCCGGTGGCGGTCGACGATGCCGCGATCGCGGTGGAAGCTGGCGGCATCGCCAACGGCACCGCCGGCATAGACCCGGCCGGCAGCGTGCTCACCAACGACACCGATGTCGACACGGCCGACACGAAGGCGGTCACCGAGTTCAGGACCGGTGCGGAGACAGGCACCGGAACGGCCGGCATCCTGGGCACCGAACTGCGCGGCGCCTACGGCTGGCTCACGCTGAATGCCGACGGAACCTACACCTACCGCCTCGACAACAACCAGGCCGAGGTGCAGGCCCTCCGCCAGGCCACCGACACGCTGGTCGACAGCTTCAGCTACACCGTCACCGATTCGCAGGCCGGCACCGACCGGGCCACACTCGCCATCACCATCCAGGGCGCCAACGACACGCCGGTGGCCGTCAACGACGTGGCCACAGCCGTCGAGGCCGGGGGCATCGCCAACGGCACGCCGGGCATCAACCCGAGCGGCAACGTCATCACGCCCAACGACACCGACGTCGACCAGTTCGGCGAAGTGCTCAGCATCGCCAGCTTCACGCAGGGCGCCGCCGCCGGCACGCCGGGCACCGCCTTCACGGCCACCTACGGCTCGCTGCTGCTCAACGCCGATGGCAGCTACACCTACACGCTGGACAACAACAACGCCGCCGTGCAGGCGCTGCGCACGCCCGCCGACACGCTCACCGAGGTCTTCACCTACACCTTGCGGGACGCGCTGGGTGCGACCACGACCGCGACGCTCACCATCACCATCCAGGGCGCCAACGACGTGCCCGTGGCCACCGACGACACTGCCACCGCGGTGGAGGCCGGCGGCATCGCCAACGGCACGCCCGGCACCAACCCGGCCGGCAACGTGCTCACCAACGACGTCGACGTGGATTCCGCCGCCAACGGCGAGGCCTTCCCGGTCAGCAGCGTGCGCACCGGCACCGAGGCCGGCACCGGCACCGACGGCACGCTCGGCACCGCATTGGTCGGTGCGTATGGCTCGCTCACGCTGAATGCGGACGGTACCTACACCTACGTGGTCGACAACACGCTGCCCGCGGTGCAGGCCCTGCGCCTGCCTACCGACACGCTGACCGACAGCTTCAGCTACACCGTCACCGACGTGGCCGGCACCACCGACCGCGCCACGCTGACCATCACGATCCAGGGCGCCAACGACACGCCGGTCGCGGTCAACGATGTGGCCGATGCGGTCGAGGCGGGCGGCATCGCCAACGGCACGCCGGGCGTCAATCCGACGGGCAACGTCATCACCAGCAACGACACCGACGTCGATGCGAATGGCGAAGTGCTCAGCATCGCCGGCTTCACCGAAGGCGCGACGGCCGGCACGGTCGGCACGGCCTTCACCAGCACCTACGGCAGCCTCCTGCTCAATGCCGATGGCAGCTACACCTACACGGTCGACAACAACAACGCCGCGGTGCAGGCCCTGCGCCTGCCGACCGACACGCTCACCGAAGTCTTCACCTACACGCTGCGCGATGCGGTCGGCGCGACGACCACGGCGACGCTGACGGTCACCATCCATGGCGCGGACGACACGCCGGCCGCCGTGGACGACGTGGCGAGCGCGACGGAAGCCGGCGGCATCGCCAACGGCACGCCGGGCCTCGATCCCACCGGCAATGTGCTCACCAACGACAGCGACGTGGACGCACCTGCCAACGGCGAGGCGCTCGCGGTCTCCAGCGTGCGCACCGGCACCAAGGCAGGCACCGGCACTGGCGGCACGCTCGGCACCGAGTTGCGCGGCAGCTTCGGCTGGCTCACGCTCAATGCCGACGGCACGTACAGCTACCGCGTCGACAACAACCAGGCCGAGGTCCAGGCGCTGCGCCTGTTCACCGACACGCTGACCGACAGCTTCAGCTACACCACCGCCGACACCTCGGGCGTGACCGACCGGGCCACGCTCACCGTCACCCTCCACGGCGCGAACGACACGCCGGTCGCGGTGGACGACTCGGCCGTGTCCATCGAGGCCGGCGGCATCGCCAACGGCACGCCCGGCACCAACCCCAGCGGCAACGTCATCACGGCGAACGACAGCGACGTGGACGGTCCCGCCTATGGCGAGGTGCTGACCATCGCAAGCTTCAGCGAGGGCGCCACCCCGGGCACCGTCGGCACCGCCTTCACGACCAGCTACGGCAGCCTGCTGATCAATGCCGATGGCAGCTATACCTTCACGCTGGACAACAACAAGGCCGAAGTCCAGGCGCTGCGCACATCGACCGACAGGCTCTCCGAAACTTTCACCTATACGCTGCGGGACGCCGCGGGCGCGACCACGACCGCCACGCTCACCATCACCATCCAGGGCACGGACGACACGCCCGTGGCAACCGACGACACGGCGACCGCCGTCGAGGCCGGCGGCATCGCCAACGGCACCGTCGGCACCGACCCGATCGGCAACGTGCTCACCAACGACACCGACGTCGACGGTGGCGCCACCAGCCCGGTCAACTACGGCGAGACGAAGGCCGTCTCCACCGTGCGCACCGGCATCGAGGCCGGCACCGGCACCGACGGCATCCTCGCCACCGAACTGCGCGGCGCCTATGGCTGGCTCACGCTCAACGCCGATGGCAGCTACTCCTACCGCCTCGACAACAACCAGGCCGAAGTGCAGGCCCTGCGCACCAGCGCCAACACGCTGGTCGACAACTTCAGCTACACCGTCATCGACACCGCGGGCCAGACCGACCGCGCGACGCTCGCCATCACCATCCAGGGCGCCAACGACACGCCGGTAGCGGTCAACGACGTGGCCGATGCGGTGGAGGCGGGTGGCATCGCCAACGGCACGCCGGGCGTCAATCCCACGGGCAACGTCATCACCGCCAACGACACCGACGTCGACACCAACGGCGAGGCGCTCGGCATCGCAAGCTACACCTTCGGCGCAACCAGCGGCACGCTGGGCGCCGCGCTCACCACGAGCTACGGCAGCTTCACGCTCAACGCCGACGGCAGCTACGTCTACACGGTGGACAACAACAACGCCGCCGTGCAGGCGCTGCGCACGTCCACCGACACGCTCACCGAAGTCTTCACCTACACGCTGACCGATGCACTCGGCGCCACGACCACCGCAACGCTGACAGTGACCCTCCATGGTGCCGACGACACGCCCGTGGCCGCGGACGACGTGGCCACCGCCGTGGAAGCCGGCGGCGTCAACAACGGCACACCCGGCATCGACCCGACCGGCAACGTGCTCACCAACGACACCGACGTCGACGGCGGCGTGGCCGGCCCGATCGACTATGGCGAGACGAAGGCCGTCTCCACCGTGCGCACCGGCACCGAAGCCGCGGGCACCGGCACCGCCGGCATCCTCGGCACCGAACTGCGCGGGGCCTACGGCTGGCTCACCCTCAACGCCGACGGCAGCTACAGCTACCGCCTCGACAACAACCAGGCCGAGGTCCAGGCGTTGCGCACGAATGGCCAGACGCTCACCGACAGCTTCAGCTACACCGTCGCCGACACGGCCGGCCTGAACGACCGCGCCACGCTGACCATCACCATCCAGGGCGCCGACGACACGCCGGGTGCGGTCGACGACACCGCCCGCGCGGTGGAGACCGGCGGCATCGGCAATGCGGTGCCGGGCGTCAATCCCACCGGCAACGTGCTGACCAACGACGCCGACGTGGACAGCGGCGGCAACGGCGAGACGCTGGCCGTCTCCGGCTTCCGCCAGGGCCTCACGCTCGGCACGCTGGGCACGCCCTTCGCAGGCGCCTACGGCAGCCTCACGCTCAATGCCGACGGCAGCTACAGCTACACGGTGGACAACGCCAACCCGGCCGTCGAGGCGCTGCGCATCGAGACCGACACGCTTACCGAAGTCTTCACCTACACCCTCGTCGATGCGGCAGGTGCGAGCAGCACCGCAACGCTGACGGTCACCATCCATGGCCGCGACGACGACCCCATCGCCATCGACGATCCGCTCATCGCGAAAGAAGCCGGCGGCACGCTCAACCAGACTCCCGGCATCGATCCCACCGGCAACCTGCTGGCCAACGACACCGACGTCGATGCCAACGACACCAAGACGGTCGACGGCATCCGCAGCGGCACCGAGGCCGCGGGCGGCGCCTTCACCACAGTGGCTGGCAGCCAGGTCGTCACCGGCCTGTACGGCACGCTCACCGTCAATGCCGACGGCACCTACAGCTACGTGGTCGACAACAACGCCTTCCTGGTGCAGCGCATGCGCGAAGGCGACACGCTCACCGAGTCCTTCACCTACCGCATGCACGACACCCAGGGCGCCAGCGACACGGCGCAGATCACGGTGGTGGTGCAGGGCGCCTGGGATGCACCGGTGGCCAACGACAACTTCAACCTGGCCGTGCCGGCGCTGGTCGGGTCGCAGGGCATCAACCCGACCGGCAACGTGCTGGCCAACGACACCGATGTGGACCGCACCGATGTCGACACCGGGACGGGTGTGAGGGTCGGCCCCGAACCCGATCCGCTGTTGGGTGGCGTGCCGCTTCCCTTCACCGCCATCCCGGTCGGCTCGGACCGCACCAACGGCGCGATCTTGCAGGGCCAGTACGGGGAACTCGTGATCGGCGCGAACGGCGACTACATCTACCGCGTCAATTCCTTCTCACCCGAGGTGCTGGCGCTGCTGCCGGGCCAGTTCGTGCTGGACACCTTCACCTACCGCGTCACCGACCTGGGCGGGCTCGATGACATCGCGCAACTGACCATCGTCGTGCGAGGCCTCAACAACCTGCCGCTCGGCATCAACGACGCGGCCACCGCCGTTGAGGCAGGGGGACTGGACAACGCCACGCCGGGCATCGACCCGAGCGGCAACGTGCTGGCCAACGACATCGAACCGGACGGCGACGCGATGCATGTCGCCGATTTCCGCACCGGCACCCGGGATGGCACCGGCACCGCCGGCGTGGTGGGTGGCGCGTCGCTGCGCGGCACCTATGGCGACCTCGTCCTCGCGGCCGACGGCACCTGGCAGTACACGCTCGACAATGCGCTGCCCGAGGTGCAGGCGCTGCGCGTGAGCGGCCAGACGCTGGAGGACGTGTTCACCTACACGGTCCACGACATCTTCGACGTCGGCCGCAGCGCCGAGCTGCGCATCACCATCGACGGCCGCAACGACACGCCGATCGCCCATGCCGACGCCACCTTCGCACTGGAAGCCGGCGGCACCTTCAACACCACGCCGGGCAACAACCCGACCGGCAACGTGCTGACCAACGACACCGATGTCGACAGCGTGGCCAATGGCGAAACGAAGGCGGTCGACCGCTATGCCAACAGTGCCGGCGCCCAGGCCCTGGCTGGCGCGCCGCTCGCCGGGCTCTACGGCACGCTGGTGCTCAATGCCGACGGCAGCTACAGCTACACGGTGGACAACGACAACCCCGCCGTGCAGGCGCTGCGCACCGGCCTGGAGACGCTCACCGAGGTCTACAACTACACCATGCGCGACGCGGCCGGCGCCGAGTCGCAGACGGTCCTGGTCATCATCGTGCGCGGGGCCGACGACTATCCGATCGCACTCAACGACAGCAACTTCGCGGCCGACCAGACACCGGCGCCGCAGGCCGTCGGCAATGTGCTGCCCAACGATTCCGACATCGATGGCGGCGACGCGCTGCACGTCTCCGGGATCCGCCCCGGCGCAGAGACGGAGACCGGCACCGCAGGCACCATCGGCCAGCCGATCCAGGGCCGCTACGGCACGCTGGTCATCAACGCCGACGGCAGCTACACCTACACCATCGACCAGAGCAACCCCGAGGTGCAGGCCCAGGCCGGCGCCGGGCAGGTGTTGACGGACGTGTTCACCTACACCGTGTCGGACCGCACGGGCGGCACCGACCAGGCCGAGCTGCGCATCGGCCTGGACATCGCGGCGCCCTTCATCCCGGTCGACGACGAGGAACCGGCCGGCTACCAGCGCGGCTTTGAGCGCTTCGATGGCGGGATGCTGTCGAGGGACATCCAGCCGGCGATCTTCGTCGCGCCCGTGGTCGAGAGCAATTCGCTGATGAACCGCCTGTCGCGCCTGTCGACCGACGGCACCGATGCCGCGCTGGTGTTCGACCAGGGCATCCGCAGCAGCTCGATCGGCGAGGGCCTGGACGGCCGCGACCAGGCGATGGGCGACCGCCTCACCGACGTCGGTGGCCAGTACGTCCACACGGCGGTGCGGCAAAGCGCCATCGCCAGCCAGATCGACCTGGCCCGCCTGCTCGGACGCCACGGCCGCGTCAGCCTGTCCGCGGACGGGCTGCTCAGCGATCCATCCTTGTTCTCGCGCACCGATGGCGATCTCATCCTCGGTCCGGCGCAGCTCGTCAGCACCAACGACAACAACGGAGATGTACCCAATGGCAACAGCAACCTCGGGGAAGGGCAGACCGCCGCTGCCTTCACGGAGCAGCTCAGGCTGGCATCCCAGCGGCTCGGTCCCTCCTGGTTCGAGTAGCAACGCAAGCATGCGGTACTGGTCCATCAAGGCTCCGGGCACCGCGATGCTGGCGCTGGCGCTGGCGGCCTGCTCGGGCCTCAAGCCGACGCCCTACACGGAGCAGGAAACCATCGATCGCGCCAAGGCCGACCAGGTCAAGATGTACCAGGACCAGGAGCCCGTGACCGGCCCGATCACCTTCTACGAGGCCGCAGCCCGCGCGCTCAAGTACAACCTCGACTACCGCCTCAAGCTGATGGAAAGCGCGCTGGCCTCCAACCTGCGCGACGTGTCCAGCTACGAGATGCTGCCGCGGCTCGTCGCCTCGGCCGGCCACCTCGGTCGCAACAACGATTCCGGCGGCACCTCGATCGGCATCGAGGACCGGCAGGTGAGCTTGCGCGCATCCACTTCCGAGGAGCGCTACCGCTACATCGGCAGCCTCGGCCTGAGCTGGAGCACGCTGGACTTCAGCATCGCCTACTACCGCACCGCGCAGAAGGCCGACCAGATCATGATGGCCGAGGAACGCCGTCGCAAGGTCGCGCAGAACGTGCTGCAGGACGTGCGCAATGCCTACTGGCGCGCACTCGGCGCGCAACGGCTGATGCCGCAGGTCGACGGGCTGCTGGCCCGCACGAATGAAGCGCTGCGGCAGGCGCGCGAGGCGCAGGACAAGGGCCTGCTGCCGCGCCAGGAGATCCTGGCCTACCAGCGTGCGCTGCTCGATTCGGTGTCGCTGCTGACCATCCGCCGCCAGGACCTGGAGTTCTCGCAGGCCGAGTTGCGCGCGCTGATGTCGCTGCCGGCCAATGCGCCGATGCAACTGGTCGACATCCCCGATCCGGCGTTGCCGATGCTGGGCCCGGACATCGCGCAACTGGAACAGCTCGCGCTGGTGCGGCGGCCGGAGATCATGGAGGAGTGGTATCGCAAGCGGGTGAATGAACGCGACATCGACATCGCCAAGGCGCAGCTGTGGCCCAACGTCAGCCTCAACGTCGGCCGCAACTACGACTCCAACGCCTTCCTCTACAACAACTACTGGAACGCCACAGGCATCGACGTGTCGATCAACCTGCTCAAGCTGCTGTCGCTGCCTTCGCTCAATGCGGCGCAGGCGTCGCAGCGCGAGACCGACGATTCGCGGCGCGTGGCCTTGTCGATGGCCGTGCTGACGCAGGTGCGCGTGGGCGCGCTGCGCTACCAGTTGACGCTGAACGAAGTGCAGTTCGCCAACGAGAGCCTGCGCGTGGACACCAACCTGCTCGACTACGCGCGCGCCGCGAAGAAGACCACCTTCGGCTCCGAGCTCGAGGTGATCCGTGCCGAGGGCCGCTTCCTGTTGTCGCGCTACCAGCGCGAGGCCGCCTTCGCGAATGCGGAGGCCGCCTGGGGGCGCCTCTACAACTCGGTCGGCCTGGATGTGTTCCCGACCGCCATCGACAGCTACGACATCAAGACGCTGGCCGCCGAGATCCAGCGCGTGACCAACGAGATGGAACAGTCCCAGCTGCTGCGCAGCACCACAGGCGGAGGTGCCGGTGCGAGCCTTGCGAAGCCTTGAACGATTTTCTTTGACGCTGGTTCTCGGCGCGGCCCTCGCCATGCCCGTGTTCGCGCAGGCGCCCGCCGCAAAGCCCCCTGCGCCGCTGCCGGGTACGCCGCCTCCCAAGCCCGCCGCCGTCGATCCGTCGGCCATCCGCGTGCTGCTGGTGCCGGAGCTGGAGACCACGCTGTCGGCGCAGATGAACGGCACGCTCGGCGAGATCAACGGCTCGCTTGGCAAGCAGGTGCCCAAGGGCGCGCTGCTGGTGCAATTGCAATGCGGCGAGCAGGTGGCCCGGGCCAAGGTGGCGGAAGCCGAGCTGGCCCAGGCCCGGCAGAACCTCGATGCCAAGAAGGCCCTGCGCGAACTCAACGCCGTGGGCGACCTGGAAGTCAACATGGCCAACACCGAAGCCGAGAAGGCCGCCGGCGCGCGCACGCTGGCCGTGACGCAGGCCGGCTACTGCGCGGTGCGCGCGCCTTTCGCGGCACGCATTGCCAAGGTCTATGCCAAGTCCTTCCAGACGGTGAGCGCGGGCACGCCACTGTTCGACATCGTGAGCGACAGCGCGCTCAAGCTGCGGCTGAACGTGCCTTCGACCCTGTTCAAGGGCTTGCAGCCGGGCCAGCCCTTCAAGGTCAGCATCGCCGAGACCGGCAAGACCTACCCGGCACGCATCAGCGCGATCAATGCGCGCGTCGATGCGGTGGCGCAGACCGTGGAACTGGAAGGCAAGCTCGATGACAAGTTCCCCGACCTGATTGCCGGCATGAGCGGCATCGCGAGCTTCCCGAGCGCTCCGTGAACGACCGCGTCCAACTCCCCGCGCAACTGTTGCTCAACCTGGGCGCGCTGCGCGACAAGGCGCTGGCCGCCGATACGCTGAACACGCTGGCCTTCTCGATGGCCAACGACCTGTATCCGTTGCTGCAGTTCCGGCAGGCGCTGGTGCTGGCGCAGCGCGGTGAATCGTTCGAGCTGTTGTGCGTGTCAGGCCTGGCCAAGCCGCAGGAGGATTCGCCCTACCTGGTGTGGCTGCGCCGCAGTGCGCGCTGGCTGGCGAAACAGTTGCATGGCAACGAGCCGCAGTGGCTGTCGCGCGATGTGCTGAAGCCACCTGCCGAGGTGGCTGACGGCTGGACCGAATGGTGGCCGGCCGGTGTGTGGTGCGTGCCGCTGCAGGGCCGCAACGGCAAGCGCCTGGGCTTGCTCCTGTTCCTCATGGATGCGCCGCCGCTGGAACCCTTGCAACCATTGCTTCAAGGCCTCTGGCAGACCTGGGCCTACTGCTGGTCGACCTTGACGGGGCAACGCCGTTTTGCCGGCTGGCGTCCGGGCCGCCGGCACGCCCTGCTGGCGCTGGCGCTGCTGGGCGCGTTGGCGCTGGTGCCGGTGCGGCAGACGGCGCTGGCGCCAGCCGAGATCGTCTCGCGCGAGGCCAAGATCGTGAGTTCACCGATCGACGGCGTGATCGCGCAGATGCTGGTGCGGCCCAACCAGGCCGTGGAGGCGGGCACGCCGCTCTTCACGCTCGACGAGACCACGCTGCGCAGCCGCGCAGAGGTGCTCAGCAGGGAAGTTGCCGTGGCCGATGCGGAACTGCTCGCGGCCAGCCAGCGCGCCTTCGACAACCCGCAGAGCAAGAGCGAACTCACCGTGCTCAACGGGAAGGCGCAGCAGCGGCGATCCGAGTGGGCGGCCGTGACGGCCCAACTGGCGCGCACCCATGTGCTCTCGCCCCGCGCCGGCGTGGCCGTCTACAGCGACCCGAACGACTGGATCGGCAAGCCGGTGGTCACCGGCGAACGCATCCTTCAGGTGGCCGACCCGGCCCAGCCCGCCATGCTGGTGCAGTTGCCCGTGGCCGATGCCATCGCGCTGGAGGTGGGCGCACCGGTCACGCTCTACCTCACCGCCTATCCGCTGGAGCCGCTGGAGGGCAAGATCCTCGAGACCAGCTACCAGGCCCGCAGCACCGATGAGAGCGTGGTCGCCTATCGCTTGCTGGCCAGCATCGAAGGCGAGGGCGGCCCGCGCCGCCTGGGCCTGCACGGCACGGCCAAGCTCTACGGCGAGCGCGTGATGCTCGGCTACTACCTGCTGCGCCGTCCGATCGCGGCGGCGCGCGCCTGGCTGGGCTGGTGATGTCGGCGTTGCCGTTCTCGCCGGAAGACCTGCCGCTGCCACCGCTGCGCGAGGACTTGCGCTTGAGCGAAGCCGCGGCGGACCGCAGCGGCGAGCCGAGCTGGGTCATCCAGGACACCGTCGTGAACCGCTTCTACCGCATCGGCTGGCTGGAGTTCGAATGCCTGTTGCGCTGGGGCCAGACGCCGCGCCGCATCAGCGAACAGATCTCGAAACAAACCGCGCTCAAGCCCGACGCGGAACAGGTGCTCGACTTCCGCCGCTTCCTCGAACAGAACCAGTTGCTGCGACCCGGCCCGGACACGGTCGACCGCCTGCGCGCGCAGAGCGAGGGCAACCCGTGGCTGACCTGGAAGGGCTGGCTGCACCACTACCTGTTCTTCCGCATTCCGCTGGTGCGGCCGCAACGCATGCTTCGTTGGCTGTCGAAGTATCTCGGCTGGTTGTTCCATCCCGTGACGGGCTTGCTGGTGCTGGCGCTGGGCCTGCTCGGGCTGGTCCTGGTGGCGCACCAATGGGACGCCTTCCGCAGCGCCATCGTCGAATCTTTCTCGGCCGAAGGCATCGTCGGCTTCGCCATCGCGGTGGCCTTCGGCAAGGCGCTGCACGAGATGGGGCATGCGCTGGTGGCCACGCGGCTGGGCCTGAAGGTGGCGCACATGGGCGTGGCCTTCGTGGTGCTGTGGCCGATGCTCTACACCGACACGGGCGAGGCCTGGAAGCTGCGCAATTCACGCCATCGCCTGGCCATTGCCAGCGCCGGCATCCTGACGGAATTGTCGCTCGCCGGCCTGGCCACGCTCGGTTGGGCCGTGAGCGAGCCGGGCGCGTTGCGCGACGGCTTCTTCTACCTCGCGACCACGAGCTGGGTGCTGTCGATCGCGCTCAATGCGAGCCCGTTCATGCGCTTCGACGGCTACTTCATCCTGTCGGACCTGCTGGACTTTCCGAACCTGCATGAGCGCTCGCAGCGCCTCGCGCGCGTGGCCTTGCGGCGCGGGCTGCTGGGCCTCGACGAAGAATGGCCGGAGCCCTTCGACGCAGGGCGGCGCCGCGCGCTGATCGCCTTCGCGATGGTCACCTGGGTGTACCGGCTGGTGCTGTTCGCCGGCATCGCGGTGGCCGTCTACCTGCTGTTCTTCAAGCTGCTCGGGATCTTCCTGTTCGCGGTGGAAGTCTCATGGTTCATCCTGCGCCCGATCTGGCGCGAAATGGGGCACTGGTGGTCCCGGAGGGCTGGCATTCCCATGCGACGCAAGTTCTTCGTGCTGCTCTTTGTAGCCGCGTTGCTGGCCTTGCTGGCGATGCCCTGGCAGACACAGATCCATGCCTACGGCGTGGCGCGGGCCGAGCACCAGATGCGCGTGTTCGCACCCTTTCCGGCATTGCTGCGCGACATCCGCGGCATGGGCGCGGTGCGCGCCGGCGACGCGCTGGTCACGCTGGAGCAGCCCGACATCACGGAGCGAATGACGCGCAGCGAAGCCGGCGTGCGCAGCGTCAACGCGCGCCTCACCGGCCTGATGGCCGAACCCGCCGGCCTCGCCGAGGAAGCGGCCACGCGGCAACGCCTGGACGTGCAGATCCAGGAGGAGCGCGCGGCCCGCTCCGAGATCGCGCGTCTCAACCTGCAGGCCCCCTTCGACGGCCAATGGCGCGATGTCGACCCGAACTGGCAGGCCGGCCAATGGACCGGCACCAAGGAGGCGCTGGGCGTGCTGGTCGATCCGCGCAGCTGGCAGGTCGATGCCTACATCAAGCCGGACGAGGTGCATCGCATCGAGGGCGGCGCCGGCGTGCGCTTCTACCCGGAAGGGCACTTCACGCCGATAGAAGGCCGTGTCATCGCCATCGGCAGCACGCGCGTCGCGCAACTCGAACATCGCATGCTGTCGTCCCGCTTCGGCGGACCGCTGGCCACGGCCAAGCAGGGCGAGGCCCTCGTGCCGACGCCCGCGCTGTTCCATGTGCTGGTGCAACTCGACGGGCCGCCGCCGGCCTTGCAGGAGGTGCGCGGCCACCTCCAGATCGACGGTGCGCGCCGCAGCCTGCTGGGCGAGGGCGCCACGCAACTGTTGGCAGTGCTGCGGCGCGAAAGTGGTTTCTAGAAAAGGACTGTGCAAATGAACGCACGCGAGCTGGTCATCCTTGCCTTGCAGGCGAGCATCATCGTGACGGTGTTCGGCTTCGGCCTGCGCGCCACGATGGAGGACGTGATGTATGTCTTCAAGCGGCCGGCGCTGCTGCTGCGCTCGGTGCTCGCGATGTTCGTGGTGATGCCGATCGTGGCTGTCGTGCTGGCGAAGGTCTTCGACTTCCGCTTCGCGGTCGAGGCCGCGCTGGTCGTGCTCTCGATCTCGCCGGTGCCGCCGCTGCTGCCGCGCCGGCATGACAAGGCGGGCGGGAAAGCGTCCTATGGGCTCGGCCTGATGGTGACGATGGCGGTGCTGTCGATGGGCGTCATCCCCCTCGAGATGAAGCTGCTCGACATGTTCTACGGCAGGTCCTACAGCATCCAGCCCGAGGCCATCGCGAAGATCATCCTCACCGCGGCGGTGCTGCCCTTGCTGGCAGGCATGCTTTGCAACCGCTTCATCCCCAAGCTGGCCGCGCTCGTTGCCAGGCCGGCCATCCTCATCGGCGAATGGATGTTGCCCATCGCGGGTGTCGCGATCCTCATCGCCGCCCACCGTGCGCTGGGTGCCGTGCTCGGCGACGGCACGCTGGTCGCGATCGTCGTGTTCGTGGCCATCGCGCTGGTCGTCGGCCATTGGCTCGGTGGCCCCGACCCCTATGAGCGAGAGGTGCTCGCGCTGTCGACCGCCTGCCGGCACCCCGGCATCGCCATTGCCATCGCCACCGCCAACTCGGTCCCCGGCGAACCGAACCTGGTGCCCGCCGCGATCATGGTCTACCTGCTGGTCAGCCTCATCTCGACCGTGCCGTATGTGAAGTGGCAGGCGAAGCGGTTGGGGGCGGGCAAGTGACAGGCGGATAAGCGCCTTTCTTTTTTATCGACCTTGCTGATCCCTCACGCGCGGCGCTGCGTACAAGCTCGAACGGTGTTGTTGCCGGCTCGAGGAAAAGTCCATGCGTCTGCGAATCCTTGTCCTGTCGTGCTTGGCCGTGCTGGCCGCGTGCGCAGGCGTCTCAAAGAACAGTCGACCGCCGGTGACGCTGGTCCCGCGCGTGGACCTCTCGCGTTTCATGGGCAACTGGTATGTCATCGCCAGCATTCCCACCCGCCTGGAGAACGGCGCGCACAACGCCATGGAGAACTACCGGCTCGATCCGGACGGCACCATCCCGACGACCTTCACCTTCAACGCCGATGCCTTCGACGGCCCGGTCAAGACCTACACGTCCCGCGGCTACGTTCTCGATGAAAAGACGAACGCCATCTGGGGCGAGCAGTACATCTGGCCGATCAAGGCGGACTACCGGATCTCGTACCTGTCGCCCGACTACACGCAGACCGTGATCACGCGGGAGAAGCGCGACTACGTCTGGATCATGGCGCGCACGCCGAGCATTTCCAGCGAGGACCTGGCGCGCCTGACCGAGTTCGTCGCAAGCCAGGGCTACGATCCGGCCAGGTTGCGGAAGGTGCCGCAGAAGGGCGGGTGATTGCGCGCGCATGAGGCTGTCGCGCCATTGCATTCCAGTGACCTCGTTCATAGACTGGCTGCTCCTGGCACTGTCGGACCTCGGTCTTGATCCATTGCCGCCGAGCAAGTCATCGCCCTGCCGCAGGGCTTCGGACCACGATGCGCTCAGCCCTCCGTCTTGCCATAGGCATCTACGCTTTGCTTGCCCTGCTCAGCTTGCTGTTGATCCCGGCAAGCGCCCACGGTTGGTTCGGGGTGGCTCGCGACCCGCTGTCGGCGGTCTTTGCCCTGGCACTCGCGCTCCCTTGGACGGTCTTGATCTTCGCCTTGCCGCCGATGCCGACTTGGCTCAGCTTCGCGCTCCTTGCGCTTGGAATGACACTGAACGTCGCTGCCGGGCTCTTCGTTGTCCGGCGAATGCGCACCGGGGAGTGACCGTGCAAGTTGCCATCTACCACCCAGCAGGAACCACATGACATCAAGCGATCCACGCACCCCACAGCAAGCCGACAGCGCCGCGTCACTCTGGAAGGCAGCCGCTGCCGCGCTGCTGTTCGCATTCGCCTCGGCAAGCCAGGCGCAGCCGGCAGTCCCCGCGCAAGCGCTCAACTTTGCGAAGGGCGCGAGCCAGGGCACGGCCACAGGAAAGCTTCAAGGCCCGAACAGCGACGTGCGAGACCACGTGCTGCGCGCACGGGCGGGCCAGACCATGACCGTCAACCTTGAATCCCCTTCGAAGTCCATCTATTTCAATGTGCTGCCACCCGACTCCGAAGAGGCGCTGTACCAAGGGGAAATCGGTGGCGAACCTCGCTGGACGGGCACGCTTCCGAAGGACGGCATATACAGGGTACGGGTGTATCTCAATCGCGCTGCATCGCGTCAGCGCGCGGCGGCGCAGTACACGCTGCGTGTGGGCGTCCAGTAAGAACGAAGGCCGACGACGAGCGCAGGCTATCCGGCGGGCTTGGGCGCGTCGCTCACCAGCCGGAAGCCGATGTGGCTCATGGGATTGAATGGGTCGTTGCCGCGCCGCGCGCTCGGGCGGTAGCTCAGGCAATAGTCTTCGTTGCAGAGGAAGGAGCCGCCGCGGGTCACGCGCCGGGGCGCGGCGGGCGGCGCGCTCGTGTCGTCCGGGTCCCAGCTGTCCTGCGGGCCGGCAGGGTTGTCGATCGGCTTGTTGCCTTGCGCCTTGGCCTGCTGCTGGAAGTAGTCGCCGCGGAACCAGTCGGCCACCCATTGCCAGGCGTTGCCGGTCATGTCGACCAGGCCGTAGCCGTTGGGCGGGAAGGTGCCGACCGGCTGCGTGCCGATCGCGCCGCCGGCCTTGGCACTGACCTTCGGAACCACCGGAAAACGCCCCTTGGCCGTCTTGTCCCAGATGTTGGCCATGGGCTGGCCGTCGGGCTGGTAGTCGTCGCCCCAGGCATAGGTGGCCTGCTCGAGACCGCCGCGGGCGGCGAACTCCCATTCCGCCTCGGTGGGGAGGCGCTTGTTCGCCCACTTGGCGAAGGCCACGGCATCCTCGTAGCTGACTTGCACGACCGGGTGATCGTCCTTGCCCTCGATGCTGCTGCCGGGGCCTTGCGGCGCCTTCCACGATGCGCCGGGCACCAGTTGCCACCACTGGGACCAGTCGTTGAGGTTCACCGGCCGATCGGTGCCGACGAAGACCATTGCTGCGGGGACGAGCATGTTGTCTGGAGGGCGCGGCGTGCCGGGTGGGCTCTGCACGCGGATGGTTTCCCAGTCCGGCTTCTGCTCGGCCGTGGTCACGTAGCCGGTGGCCTTCACGAATTCGCGGAACTGCGCGTTGGTCACGTGGCTGCGGTCCATCCAGAAGCCATGCACCCGGACGGGGTGCGCAGGCTTCTCGTTGGATTGGGCGAGCTTGCTGTCGCTGCCCATGGCGAACTCGCCGCCGGGCACCCAGACCATGCCCTTGGGTCCGTTCACGCCGTCGCCCTGCACGACGGTCGGACGAACCCGTTGCGAGGCCTTGCCGGCGGCGGCGACCTGGCTGGCCGCTGGCGCGCGGCCTTGCCACCAGGCCATGCCGCCATAGGCCACGCCACCCACGACGGCGGCCCCGGCCAGCGCCGTCAGGAAGTTCCGGCGCGAGGAGGGCGCGGGTGCCCGTGTCGCCACGGGCTCGACGGCCGGCGCCGTCACCGTGGCAGCCGTCGCAGGCCGCGTGGCCTTGCGCCTGTTGCGTTGCTGCTTGCTCATGATCGATTGCGAAAGAGTGGTTGTCGCAGAATAAAAAGCCCCGGGCAAGCCGGGGCCTTGAGGGTGGCCGGCCGCGGTCTCAGTCGCCGTTGGGCATCGGCATGTTGAAGCCCTGCTTGGCCAGGGCGTCGCGTATGTGCTGGAAGCGCTCGTACTGCGAAAGCGTGATCGGGCCGCTGTAGGCTTCGCTTTGCAACTTGCGCGGCGGGTACTTGACGTAGGTCTGCATCAGTTCCTTCACCGCGGCGTTGATGGTCACCAGGGTCCAGGTGCGTTCAGTGAAGTTGTTCATGAACAGGTCGTAGCGCTCCTGCGGGTCGGCCCAAAGATCGAAAACCTGGGGCACCGCCGCGACATACGCCTCCGCACCCTTCCAGCCCAGGTTCGAGTCCACCGCCAGCCCGCCGGTCCTGGCGCCGTCATCGCCGCGCAGGTTGAACACGGCCTTGTAGTTGCCCACGCGCGCCGCGCCAGGCGAGAGTTCGTTCTCGGTGAAGTAGAACCAGTTCTTGCGGTTCGACTTGCCGTGGGCACTGAACAGGACCGGCGACATGTCGATGCTGTCGAAGATGATCGGCTTGTTCGCGCGATCGCTGCTCGGCAGCGGGACGCCCGCGACGCTGGCGAAGGTGGCCATCAGGTCGAGACCCCCGGTGAGTTCATGGCTCTTGCTTGCTGCCGGAATCCTGCCTGGCATCCACGCGATGGCCGGCACGCGGTTGCCGCCTTCGCGCACGGTTCCCTTGGTGCCGCGGAAGGGCGTGTAGCCGGCGTCGGGGTAGACGTCCTGCCAGGCCCCGTTGTCGGTTGTGTAGAACACCAGCGTGTTCTTGTCGAGGCCGAGTTCGCGCACCTTGTCCATGATGCGGCCGATGCGCGCATCCAGTTCGACCACGGAGTCCGCGTACTTGCTCTTCGACATGGACTTGCCGACATAGTCCGGGTCGGGCATGTTGGGCTGGTGCACCTTCATGAAGTTGATGTTCATGAAGAAGGGCGTGTTCGACCTGCCATTGCGGTCGAGGTAGTCGATCGATGCCTTCTCGACGTAGCGATCGAAGAATGGAATCCCCACCACGCCGGGCTTGCCGTCCATCGCCGGCGTGTTCACGTACTGGCCGTTGACCTTGAAATCCTCGACGGGCTTCTCTCCCGCGTTGGCCGACAGCGCGCCCCGCGTGACTTTCTGGAACATGGCCCGCAACTCGGGGTCCATGTCGGGGAACCAGGTCGTGTCGGCGTACGTGTAGGCGTTCAGGTGATAGAGGCCGGCGTACTTCATCTCGTCGTAGCCTTGCGCATTGGGCAATGCGTAGTCCGCCTCGCCGAGGTGCCACTTGCCGGTGAAGAAGGTCTTGTAGCCGCCCTTCTTCAGCACCGAGGCGAGTGTCCATTCTTCCGCCGGCAGCCCGCCGCCCTGGCCCTGGAAGGCGACCGTGGTCATGCCGCTGCGGTTGGGGATGCGGCCGGTCTGGATGGCCGCGCGGCCGGGGGTGCAACTGGGCTGCGCATAAAAGGAGAACAGCGTCATGCCTTCGTTCGCGAGCCGGTCGATGTTCGGCGTCGGCATGCCGCGACCGGCACCTCCGCCGTAGGGCCCGAGGTCGCCATAGCCGGTGTCGTCGGAGACGATCAGGATGATGTTGGGCTTGGACTGCTGCTGCGCGATGGTCGGCGCGGCCGTCAAGGCGATCATCGCGGCCACGGCCGCGGGCGCCACAAGCCGTAGCTTGCCTGCGAATGACATGTGTTGTTCCCCCTCGTATTGCAAACCGTGCGCAGCAAGCTGCGCAGACTCACAAGCGTGCGCTATTTCTTCGCCGCACGCTCCACGCTCAGGACAGCGGCTTCGGTGATCACTGCGCGCACTTCGCTGCCGACCTTGAGTTTGCTGGTGTCCATGCCTTCCGGAATCTTCACGGTGACGGTGCGCGAGACGCCGCGCAGCGTGGCGGTGCCGGCCTTGCGGTCGATGGCCTGTACCACCGCCAGGACTTCCACTGTGTTCGATGCGCCGACCGCAGGCAGCGAGCCGGCGGGTGCGGTGCCGCCGCCGCTGGTCTCCACGCGCTCGCGGATGCCGTCGCTCTTGGCCACGGGCTCCAGCATGGCCGCGACGGCGGCTGCGTAGCGCAGCACGAGCTGGTCGCCCACGCGGACTTCATCGAAATTCTTGACCTCGGCGGGGACGGCGAGCGTCACGACCTTACCCTTCGGGCCCTTCAGCACGAGGGTGCGATGGGCCTTGTCGAGCTCGACGACGGTGGCGCGAACTTCGAGCTCACCCCCTGCGACACCCATGCCGGCGTTGGCCGGCTTCACAGGATCCTTTGCAAGCGCTGCCTGGGACAGCGAGAGTGCACACGCCAACACGATTGCGGAGTAACGCATGAGGTAGTCCCTGTGGTGAGTTGCGGGCCAATGTAGCTGAAAGACCTGAGCGCAAGTCATGCCGTAACCGCTCGTTGCACCAAAGTGCACGGGGCCGTTCCCGAACGTGCGTTTGCATGCGGCCTGGCAAGCTAGTAAGGTCGATTGCTTCACCTGCCCAGGGGCCATGCTCATGCGACAACTGCTTCTGCTCCGCGGTGCCTTCAATATCCTGTTCGGCCTCGGCCTGCTGCTGGCGCCGAAGAGTACGGCGCTGGGCGGCTGGTACGGCGTGATCGACGGGGTGCTCGGCCTGGGACTTGCCATCGCGTTGTTCCGCAGCGTGCAGGGGCAATGGCTGTTCTTCGTGGTGCTGCTCGATGCCATGGTGCGCCTCGTCTTCGGCGGGACGATCCTGCTGAATCCCAACATCACGTCGAACCTTTTCACGGGCGCCTTCTTCACGACCGCCGTGGTCACGGTCTTCATCGCGATGGGCATCACTGGCGTGATCTACGCCTTGCTGCGGGCGATGCGGCAGCGTGGCGAACCCTTTTCCACGCAGTCCTTCGTGTGGCCCGTGGTGGCTGCCAGCGTGTGCACGGCGCTCTTCGGCGTGGGCCTGCTGCTGGGGCCTGCGGGCAGTGGCGAGCGGCGCATCGTCGCCTGTGTGTATGGCGTGGCCTTCGGATTGATCCTGCTGGTGGCGGGCCTGCGCAGTCGCAGCGCTGTCGCGACGGCGTGAGGCGCCTGTCAGCCTTGCGGCATCACACGCGCGTAAGAATTGCCGATCACGATGCGTGGGTGGCGGCCTGTTCGCGTTGGTAGGGGATTTTCGGTGCCAGCTTTGGTCGGCGGATCCTCGATGCCACGGGCTGCCATCCACCCTCTGAATCAGCGCCCGGTTTTCAATTGGCCCGGGTCCAGCAACAGGTAGTGGGCAGGGCGTTCTTCCTTCCGATTGCCGTCGTCGCTGACGATGACGATCCGCTCCACGCCGTCGAGCACGGCAGGGGCCACGCCTTCTCCGCGTCCCAGTCCTTGCAATCCCGGAATGGTGATGCGTCGTGCCGGCCCTTCATGCCGCCCATTCCAGCGCCACAGCGCGAACTCGCCCGGCTCGCGTGAAACCGGCCCGCTGATGACCAGGTAGTCGCCCAGGGAAGGGAGCCATGTCAGGGCGCGAATGCCGTGGCCATCGAGGTCGAGTTCATCGAGCTCGGCGGCCAGTCGGGGCGGCTCGTCGTCCGCGAAGATGCCGTTCGGATTCAGCACGCTCGCGATGATGGCGCGGCCCTCGTGCAACGGACTGCGAAAGCCGATCATGAGCCGCTTCTCGTCCGCGTGGATCTCCAGGCCTTCGATGTTCAGCCCGCCGCCGTTCTTGACATCGCGGATTCCGGCCGCCTCCGCAAGCAAGGGAAACTGCGCGGTCAAGGCGCCCTTCAGGCCGCGGAAGACCTTGGGATCGATCACCCTGGATCCATCGATCCGGAACCGGACCAGGCGCTCCCGGGACTTCTTCTCGTCGCCGTCGTCATCCCGGGAATGGGAGGTGATGGCGTAGACGAAGCCCGCGCTGTCGAGGGCCAGTCCTTCGAGGTCGCTGAGATTCCAGAAGTCATCGAAGACATGGAGCAACCCCGGGGTGAGCCGCTCGCTGTCGATACTGCCATCGGCGGCGATCGTGACCAGGCTGAACTGATGGTGCTTCTCGTCCTCGACCACCAGAAGCCGCCCGTCCGGCAGTTGCTGGACGGCCGACGGTTCGTAGATGCCCGTCATGGGCAGGAAACCGGGAGCAGTGGAGGGTTGCACGGCGGGATTGTCTACCCGGGCGAAGTCGACGTCACGCGGTCTCCGGGCCGGCCGGACGGGGACCGTTGGCTGGCATCGGCACGCCATTCCTGCCGAGCGGCTGCTGGCCTCGGGCCGACTGCGGCGCGCCGGCAGGGGGATCGCGCCGTTGGGCGTCAGTTGCCACCTGGTCTGCGCGAGCGAGCGTGTGCGCCGTCGTCCGGTGGTCCGCAGCTTCTGCGCGTCGATGGACTGGTCCATCGCCAGTCGCTGCACGACATGGTGCTTCGCTCGTTCGGTTCGCGGGCGTTGAAGGACTGCGCCGGCAGCCCGGCCGGAAGGACGCGCAGGCGGTGTTGCGCCCGCTGTTCTTCACCAGCTTCGTGCTGGCGGACTACCTGCGGGACAAGGCAAGGCGCCTGGCTTGCGCTGCGTCAGGGAAATGGAGCGGTGGTTGCGTAACAATCGTTAATGAGAATCCGCGCCGCGGCAGGCCGCTTGTCGCGGCGGCAATGTGGTTTGCGCTGACTCACTTCGATGGCAAAAAGAATAGTCTTCGTTTCCAGGCGCAACTCCCTGCGCAGCATCCTGGCCCATGCGTGCCTCATGCATCTTGCCGGGGACCGCTTCGCGGTCGTTTCCTGTGGCGATCCAAGGCATGTCAGCCCGTCGATTCACCCCGCGGCAGCCGGTGCGCTGGTCAGTGCCGGCATTGCAGTGCCAGTGACGCAGCCGCGAGGCTGGAACGAACTGGCCCGGCCGGGCTCGGCACGTTTCGATTTCGTCATCTCGCTGGACGGGCCGACGCAACTCCTGGAGCCCAACTGGCCCGGGCAACCGTATTCCGCGCTGTGGGCGTTCCCGGATGCGGCGTCATTCGCGAAGGCCGAGGACACGGCCCACGCCGCCATCCAGATCCTCTACGGCCTGCGCCGCCGGCTTGAATTGCTGATCAGCCTTCCGTTCCACCGGGCCGACCCGGCGGCGATCGGTTCCGACATCCGCGACCTCGGGTACCTGGACTGACTTCACCGCGCATCGCGGACAAGCCGGCGCGCGTCGGAGCATCCAGTGCGCGCCGACCCTCGCGCTCGTCAGTCTTCCACCAGCATCCCGCGCTGCTCGATGAACGCGATGACCTCGGCCAGGCCGGTGTTGGTCTTGAGGTTGGTCATCACATAGGGCCGCTGCTTGCGCATGCGCTTCGTGTCGGCCTCCATCACGCCCAGGTCGGCGCCGACGTAGGGCGCGAGGTCGGTCTTGTTGATGACGAACAGGTCGCTCTTGGTGATGCCGGGGCCGCCCTTGCGCGGGATCTTCTCGCCGGCGGCCACGTCGATGACGTAGATGGTGAGGTCGCTGAGTTCAGGGCTGAAGGTGGCGGCCAGGTTGTCGCCGCCGGATTCTACGAAGACCACGTCGGCATCCGGGAAGTCGCCGAGCATGCGGTCGATGGCCTCGAGGTTGATGGAGGCGTCCTCGCGGATCGCGGTGTGCGGGCAGCCGCCGGTTTCCACGCCCATGATGCGCTCGGCGGGCAGGGCGCCGGCAACGGTCAGCAGGCGCTGGTCTTCCTTCGTATAGATGTCGTTGGTGATGGCGATGAGGTCGTACTTGTCGCGCATGGCCTTGCAGAGCATCTCCAGCAGGGTGGTCTTGCCGGAACCCACCGGTCCGCCGATGCCCACGCGCAGCGGCGGCAGTTTCTTGGTGCGGTTGGCGATGTGGTGCAGGGCGGAGGACATGGTCGTGTGATGCAAGAAGTTCAACTGCGGAAAAGGCGGGAATACTGGGCTTCGTGCCGTGCGGAATAGACCGCGAGCATCGGCGAGAAGGCCTGGCGATCGTCATCCGCGAGTGTGATCGCATGGTCGACGGCCGTGGGAATTTCATGCGCGAGGCGGCCCAGGATGCGCTGGCCGGCGCTCTGGCCCAGGGGCACGCATTTGACGGCGGCGCCGGTCATGTTCTCGGCCCAGCCGAAGGCGAAGGCGAGGCAGCCATCGCGCACGCCGGCATCGGTGCGGCTGGCCGCGAAGGCGAAGGCCACGGGATAGGTGACGGGCAGGCCGTCGAAGGCGCCGGCGATTCCGTCATGGTGCAGCTTGAGCCACTCGACGAAGGAGCGGCCCATCTGCTCGGCCTGGAGCAGGAACTCGGCGGACTCGCGGGTTTGCAGGACCCAGGCGTTGAGGGTGCGGATGCGTTCGGCATCGTTGGCGCGCCAGGCCGCGATGGCTTGCGCGACAACGGGCAGGTCGCCACGCGAGAGGCTCAGGTGGAGCTGGTCGACGATCCAGTCGGAGGCCTGCGCTTCGCTCGCCAGGCCAGCCCATTCCACACCGGCTTCCAGGCCTTCGGAATAGGAGAAGCCGCCGATGGGCAACGCGGGTGAGGCGAGCCAGATGAGTTGCAGCAGGCTGGCCGCGGGGAGTGCGGCGGGGGCAGCGGCAGGGGCGTCAGGCATCAGTGCGAATGGCCGTGGGAGTGGTCGTGATCGTGGCCGTGCCCGTGGTCATGTGCGTGGTCGTCTTGAGTCGGCGTGCCCGTGTAGGCATCGGGATGCAACACGGGGCCGACCGGTGCCTTGCCACCATGCGAATGCCCATGGTCATGCGCGTGGCCGTGATCGTGTCCGTGACCGCCACCCTGCGCCCCATACGCCCCGCCTTCCGGCTCGAACGCCTCGTTGGCGTCGTGCACGATCAGGTGCATCGAGCGCAGCATCGCGGCCAGCACATGGTCGGGCTCGATCTTCAGGTGGTCGGGCTTGAGTTCGATCGGCACATGCCGGTTGCCCAGGTGGTAGGCCGCGCGCGTCAGGTCGAAAGGCGTGCCATGCGCCGAGCAGTGCGTGATGACCAGCACCGGCTGCGGCGCGGCGATCACGCGCACCAGCGATCCGTCCTCGGCCACCAGCACGTCGCCCCCGCGCACGGCCGTGCCTCGCGGCAGGAACACGCCGATCTGCCGACCCTGCGAATCGGTGGCGTCGAAGCGGCTCTTCTGGCGCACGTCCCAGTCGAGTTCGACGGTGGCGGCGCGCTTGAGGAGGACGGGAGCAAGGCCCTTGCCTTGCGGCATCAGTTTGTTGGCGGTGAGCATGTGCTGGGCTTGATTGGTAGGCTCGGAGTGCAGATAATATAACGACCGTTATAACTTAGGGAGCGCTGAATGTCCGCCCTCAAACTTACGCAGATCGGAAACTCGGTCGGTGTCATCCTGCCAAAGGAAATGCTCGCGTACCTGAAGGTCGAGAAGGGGGACACCTTGTTCGTCAGCGAGTCCGCCAATGGCGGGTACACGCTGACGCCGTACGACCCGGAACTGGACGAGCAAGTCAAGCTCGGTCGCGAGTTCATGCGCGAGTTCCGCGACACCTTCCACCAGCTGGCCAAATGAGCGAGTGGCGTTGGGTCAACCAACGCGCCCTGATGCTGCTGCATGAAGAGAGTCTTGCAGAGCATGGCGGTGCGCCCGGTATCCGTGACGAAGGCTTGCTGAAATCTGCACTGGCACGCCCGCTCAACCTCGTCGCCTATGGGGAGTCGGACATGGCGGAACTGGCCGCGGCCTACGGTGTGGGCCTTGCCAAGACCCATCCCTTTGTCGATGGCAACAAGCGGGTGGCGTTCCTCGCAGTCGGTTTGTTCCTCGCGCTCAACGGGTACAGGTTGGTGGTGTCGCAAGCCGAGGCGACCTTGTCCATGCTCGATGTCGCGGCGAGCGGCATCGACGAGGCCGAATTTGCCAACTGGATTCGCGATCACATCGTGCCGCGCGGCGGCTGACTCCGACGCCCGCCTCATACCCGGCACGAGCCTTCAGAACAAGAAGTACCTTTGCGTCATCGGCAGCGACACCGCCGGCTCGCAAGTCAGCAGGTGCCCATCCGCCCGCACCGCATAGGTCTGCGCATCGATCTCCATCCTGGGAGCGTAGCCGTTGTGCACCATGTGCTGCTTGCGCACGCCGCGGATGTTCTTCACCGCGCTCAGCGTCTTGGCCAGGCCGAAGCGCTGGCCGATGCCCGCGGCCAGGCCGGCCTGCGACACGAAAGTCAGTGAGCTTCGTGCCAGCGACCCGCCATACGCACCGAACTGCGGTCGGTAGTGCACCGGCTGCGGCGTCGGGATGGATGCACTCGGATCGCCCATCGCCGCCATCGCGATGCTGCCGCCCTTGAGGATGGTGAAGGGCTTGACCCCGAAGAAGGCCGGCTTCCACACCACCAGGTCGGCCCACTTGCCGACCTCGATGCTGCCCACCTCATGCGAGATGCCGTGCGCGATCGCCGGATTGATCGTGTACTTGGCGACGTAGCGCTTGGCGCGGAAGTTGTCGTTGCGCGCGCCGTCTTCCGGCAGCTTGCCGCGCTGGCCCTTCATCTTGTGCGCTGTCTGCCAGGTGCGGATGATCACCTCGCCCACGCGTCCCATGGCCTGCGAGTCGCTGCTGAACATGCTGATCGCGCCGAGGTCATGCAGGATGTCCTCCGCCGCGATCGTCTCCTTGCGGATGCGCGATTCGGCAAAGGCGAGGTCTTCGGCGATGCCGGCGTCGAGGTGGTGGCACACCATCAGCATGTCAACGTGCTCGTCGAGCGTGTTGACGGTGTAGGGCATCGTCGGGTTGGTGGAGGAGGGCAGGAAGTTGTCCTCGCCGACCACGCGCAGGATGTCCGGTGCATGGCCGCCGCCCGCGCCTTCGGTGTGGAAGGCGCAGATGCCGCGGCCCTTCACCGCCGCGATGGTGTTCTCGACGAAGCCCGATTCGTTCAGCGTGTCGCTGTGGATCGCGACCTGGGTGTCGGTGGCATCGGCCACGTCGAGGCAGTTGCTGATCGCGGCGGGTGTGGTGCCCCAGTCCTCGTGCAGCTTGAGGCCGATCACGCCCGCGTCGATCTGCTCGTGCAGCGCGGCCGGCAGGCTCGCATTGCCCTTGCCGAGGAAGCCGAGGTTCATCGGGAAGGCATCGGCCGCCTGCAGCATGCGCTCGATGTGCCAGGGGCCGGGCGTCGCGGTGGTCGCGAAGGTGCCGGTGGCCGGACCAGTGCCACCACCGAGCATGGTGGTCACTCCGGAGCTCAACGCCTCCTCGATCTGCTGCGGGCAGATGAAGTGGATGTGGCTGTCGATGCCGCCAGCCGTGACGATGTTGCCTTCGCAACTGATGACTTCGGTGCCCGGGCCGATGACGATGTCGACGCCAGGTTGCACGTCGGGGTTGCCCGCCTTGCCGATCGCGACGATGCGCCCGCCCTTCAGCCCGATGTCGGCCTTGACGATGCCCCAGTGGTCGAGGATCAGCGCGTTGGTCATGACGGTGTCGACCGCGCCTTCATTGCGCGTGCGCTGCGATTGCGCCATGCCGTCGCGGATCGTCTTGCCGCCGCCGAATTTCACTTCCTCGCCGTAGCCGCCGGCGCGCAGGGTGTAGTCGGCTTCGACTTCGATGACGAGGTCGGTATCTGCCAGGCGCACGCGGTCGCCGACGGTGGAGCCGAAGATTTCGGCGTATGCACGCCTGCCAATCGTTGCCATTTACAGCTTTCCTTGTACGAGGCCCTGAAAGCCGTAGACGATGCGGTCGCCAGCAAAGTCGCACAACTCGACCGTGCGTTGCTGCCCGGGCTCGAAGCGAACGGCCGTGCCCGATGCGATGTTCAGCCGCATGCCCCGCGCGGCCTCGCGGTCGAAGGCGAGCGCGCCGTTGGTCTCGGCGAAGTGGTAGTGCGAGCCGACCTGGATGGGCCGGTCCGCGGTGTTCTGCACGACCATCGTCACGGTGCGACGGCCCGGGTTGAGAACGTGCTCGCCCTCGTCGGTGATGAGTTCGCCGGGGATCATGTTCAGGCCACCTGCGCGAGCAGTGCCACGCCGAACAGCGCGACCGCGGCGCCGGCGATGCGCGGCAGCAAGGTGCTGCGTTGGCGCAGGAGCCAGCCGGCTGTGATGCCGGCGATGTGCAGCAAGGCCGTCGCGAGCACCATGCCGAAGACCGCTGCGCCGGCGCCGGTTTCACCCGAGAGTTCGTATCCATGCGCCACGCCATGGAAGACGGCGAACGCACCGACCACCGCCGCGGCGACCGGGCCGGGCAGGCGCAAGCGCGTGGCCACCAGCAGCCCCACGACCAGCAAGGACGCCGCGATCATCGGCTCGACCGCCGGCACCTGCACGCCCGCCAGTCCCGTCACTGCACCGACCAGCAGCATCGCTGCAAAGCCCAGCGGCGCCCACAACAGGTCGCGCGCGCCGCGTGCCGCCAGCGCGCTCCACAGCCCCACGCCGACCATCGCGGCCAGGTGGTCGATGCCGGTGAACGGATGCAGGAAGCCCTGCGTGAACCCGGCCGTGTGATGCGCGACGCCGTCGGCACCGACGTGGGCCGCGGCCGCGAGTGGCAGGGCGACGATCAAGGCAAGGAAAGTGGAACGCGACAACAGGCGCATGAGGAAATCTCCGCTGGATGAATGAGGTTCAGACGATCGGCTGGTGCACGGTGACGAGCTTGGTGCCGTCGGGGAAGGTGGCTTCGACCTGGATGTCCGGGATCATCTCGGCCACGCCGTCCATCACGTCGGCGCGCGTCAGCACGCTGCGGCCTTCGCTCATCAGCGCCGCGACGCTCTTGCCGTCGCGCGCGCCTTCCATGACGGCCGCCGAGATCAGCGCCACCGCCTCGGGGTAGTTGAGCTTGAGCCCCCGGGCCTGCCGGCGCTCCGCCAGCAGCGCCGCGGTGAAGATCAGCAGCTTGTCTTTTTCGCGTGGAGTCAATTCCATGGTCGGATCGGGTGGCTTGGAAGCGGCGGATTATGTGCGGGCCAGTCGCTTTGCAACAGTCGTGCCGTCCCCACGCACCGCTTGGTGTGCTTCTCTATTCCAGGAACACCGAGGAACCGGCTTTGCCGGGCCTCTGGTGTTGCCCCCGGTCGGGGGGGAGAGCCGCAGCGCGGCGACCTGGGGGCGAGCAACAAGTGCGGGCACGAAAGCTGCACGGACCCTGCGTGAGTCTCGCCCCGCCCATCCTCCCACCTGAAGTCACGACCGACGACGACGCCCCGCAGCGCATCGTCAAGGTGCGCCGCGACTACAACAGCTGGGTCGCGAGCGAGACGCTGGAAGACTACGCGCTGCGCTACACCCCGCAGCGCTTTCGCAAGTGGTCGGAATGGCGCGTGGCCAACACGGCCTTCGGCGCGGCGTCCTTCCTGATCCTCGAGGCGGTGGGCGCCACCTTGCTGGTGCAGTACGGCTTCCTCAATGCCTTCTGGGCCATCCTCACGACCGGCCTGATCATCTTCCTCGCGGGCCTGCCGATCAGCGTCTATGCCGCGCGCTACGGCGTCGACATGGACCTGCTCACGCGCGGCGCGGGCTTCGGCTACATCGGCTCGACCATCACCTCGCTGATCTACGCCTCCTTCACCTTCATCTTCTTCGCGCTGGAAGCCGCGGTGATGGCCTATGCGCTGGAACTGTCGCTGGGCATCCCGCCGGCTTGGGGCTACCTGGTCTGCGCGCTGGTGGTGATTCCGCTGGTGACGCACGGCGTGTCGGTCATCAGCCGGCTGCAACTCTGGACCCAGCCGATCTGGTTGCTGATGCTGGTGGTGCCCTTCGGCTATGTGTTGGCGCGCGATCCTGGTGCGTTTTCGGGCATCACGCACTACAGCGGTGTCAAGTCTGACATCGCGGGCTTCAACATGCACCTGTTCGGTGCCGGGCTCACGGTCGGCATCGCGCTGATCACGCAAATGGGCGAGCAGGCCGACTACCTGCGCTTCATGCCGGCGCGCACCCAGTCGACGCGCGGGCGCTGGTGGGCGGGCGTGCTGGCTGGCGGCCCGGGCTGGGTGGTGCTGGGCGTCATCAAGATGCTCGGCGGCGCGCTGCTGGCCTACCTGGCCATCACCCACATGGTGCCGCCGGAGCGCGCGGTCGACCCGAACCAGATGTACCTCGCCGCCTACGAGTACGTGTTCCCCAACTACGTCTGGGCGGTGGTGGCCACTGCGGTGTTCGTGGTGATCTCGCAGTTGAAGATCAACGTCACCAACGCGTATGCCGGCTCGCTGGCCTGGAGCAACTTCTTCTCGCGTGTCACGCACAGCCATCCAGGGCGCGTGGTGTGGGTCGTGTTCAACGCGCTCATCGCCTTCATGCTGATGGAGATGAACGTGTTCGAGGCGCTGGGCGATGTGCTCGGCCTCTACGCCAACATCGCCATCGCCTGGATGATGGCCGTGGTCGCGGACCTGGTGATCAACAAGCCGCTGGGCCTGTCGCCGCCGGGCATCGAGTTCAAGCGGGCGCACCTGTGGGACATCAACCCGGTCGGCGTGGGTGCGATGGCGCTGGCCTCGGGGCTGTCGATCAGCGCGCACCTCGGCGTGTTCGGGCAGACGGCGCAGGCATTTTCGGCACTCATCGCGCTGGGCACTGCCTTTGTCGTGACGCCGCTGCTGGCCTGGGTGACGAAGGGCAAGTACTACCTGGCGCGTGGGCCGGTGCACGACGGACGCGGCAAGGTGCTCTGGGCGAAAGTCGAGGCCGATGCAGGGAGCTACCAACGACTGGCACTCCAACGTTGCGTCATCTGCGAACGCGAATACGAAGGCCCCGACATGGCCCATTGCCCGGCCTACCAGGGCGCGATCTGCTCGCTGTGCTGCACGCTCGACGCGCGCTGCGGCGACCTCTGCAAGCCGCATGCGGCCCTGTCCGCCCAATGGTCCGCCGTGCTGCGCTGGCTGCTGCCGCGCCGCAGCTGGCGCTACCTCGACACCGGCCTCGGCCACTTCCTGCTGCTGATGATGATCATCGTGCCGCTGCTGGCGGCGGTGTTCGGCGTGCTCTACCAGCAGGAGCTTCGCGCCTTGCTGCTGAGCGATGCGGCCACGGCCAGTGCGCAGTCCCTGCGTGGCGGCTTTCTCAAGGCCTACATGGCGCTGCTGCTCATCGCGGGCATCGTGGCCTGGTGGCTGGTGCTCGCGCACCAGAGCCGCAAGGTGGCGCAGGAGGAATCGAACCGGCAGACGCATCTGCTGCAACGCGAGATCGCGCTGCACCGGGAGACCGACCGCGCATTGCAGGAGGCCAA
The DNA here is from genome assembly GCF_037889955.1 of Variovorax robiniae. NCBI lineage: Bacteria > Pseudomonadati > Pseudomonadota > Betaproteobacteria > Burkholderiales > Comamonadaceae > Variovorax > Variovorax robiniae. The sequence goes on along the minus strand of NZ_JBBKZS010000005.1, from coordinate 14,183 downwards.
GCAGGCCGCCGACCGTGCACGCACCACCGCGGACCTCGCCAACCAGGCCAAGAGCCGCTACATCTCCTCCATCAGCCACGAGTTGCGCACGCCGCTCAACAGCATCCTCGGCTATGCGCAACTGATGGGCGAGGATGCCTCGGTGCCGCCGCACCGCAAGCAGGCCGTGGCCGTGATCAAGCGCGGCGGCGAGCACCTGCTGTCGCTCATCGAGGGCACGCTCGACATTGCCCATATCGAAGCTGGCAAGCTCACGCTCAATCCCCGGCCCATGCCCTTCGCGGAAGCGATGCAGGAGCTGGCCGACATGTTCGAACTGCAGGCGGCGGAGAAGGGGCTGGCCTTCCGCTTCGAGCCCACCGGCGAGTTGCCCGCCGTGGTGCGCGCCGACGAGAAGCGCGTGCGGCAGATCCTCATCAACCTGCTCGGCAACGCGATCAAGTTCACGCGCAGCGGACAGGTTACGTTGCGCTTGCGCTATGCGCGCGAGTTCGCTGCGGTCGAGATCGAGGACACCGGTCCCGGCATGTCGCAGGCCGAACTCGACGTGATCTTCGAGCCCTTCTCGCGCGGCGAATCGCAGGGCGCCACGGGCGTGCCGGGTGCGGGGCTGGGCCTCACGATGGCCAAGATGCTGACCGACCTGATGGGTGGCGAGATGAAGGTGCAGAGCACGCCGGGGCAGGGCTCGGTGTTCCGGCTGCGGCTGTTCCTACCGCGTGTGCATGACGCGATGGCGATTGCCGAGCCGACGAAAGCCCTGGCGGCACTGCGCGCACGCCGCGGCTACCTCGGCGCAAGAAGGCGCCTGCTGGTGGTCGACAACGAGGAAGCCGACCGCGACCTGCTCGCCCATGTGCTGACGCCGCTGGGCTTCGAACTGCGCACCGCCGCCAGCGGCCACGATGCGCTGGACCTCATCGCTGCCGGCTATCGGCCCGATGCGATGTTCGTCGACCTGGCCATGCCCGGCATCGACGGCTGGGAGACCATCCGGCGCGCGCATCGGCTGGGCCTGACGAAGACGTCCGTGGCCATCGTCTCGGCCAACGCCTTCGACAAGCGGCTGCCGAATGACGTGGGCATCACGCCCGAGGATTTCTTCGTCAAGCCGGTGCGCCACAGCGACCTGCTCGATTGGCTGGAGCGCCGGCTTGCCCTTCAATGGACCGACAGCACCGTTGCCGCGCTCAAGGCACCACCCGTGCCGGCGGTGCAGGTGCGGCCCTCCGACGCGCGCCTCAAGGCGCTCGAAGAAGCCATCGGCCTCGGCTACTTCCGCGGAATCATGAACCAGTTGGACGACATCGATGCAGCGCAACCCGAATGCGCAAGCTGGACCGAGGCGCAGCGCACGCTGGCACGGCAATTCCAGTTCGAGGCCATGGGGCGGGTGATCGCGCAATGAACACCATGAGCATCGCCGGACCGCTCCAAGATGCGAACGCCCCCTCGGGGAGCAGCGAGGACACGAAGTGCCGAGCGTGGGGGCTGCAATGACCAGCGCACTCGCCCGCACGCTGCGCGACAACGCCGCCAACAGCGACCTCGTCCTCATCGTCGACGACGTGCCGGACAACCTTGCCGTACTGCATGACGCGCTCGACGAGTCCGGCTACACCGTGCTGATCGCCACCAACGGCGAGCAGGCCTTGCAGCGCGCGGCGCAGGCCCGGCCCGACATCGTATTGCTCGACGCAATGATGCCCGGCATCGACGGCTTCGAAGTGGCACGTCGCCTCAAGGCCGACGCCGGCACCGCGCACATCCCGATCGTGTTCATGACCGGCCTGACCGAGACCGAGCACCTGGTCGCCGCACTGGAGGCCGGCGGCGTCGACTACGTGACCAAGCCGATCAAGCCGAAGGAAGTGCTGGCCCGCATGAACGTGCACCTGCAGGGCGCGCGGCAGGCGCGGCAGGCGGCGCGGCAGGCCGGCCAGGCTCGCAACGCGCTGGACGCCTTCGGCTATGCCAGCATCACGGTGCGCATGCCCGAGGGCAAGCTGATCTGGCAGACCTCGCTGGCGCGCGACCTGCTGCTGCGCTACTGCGGCACCAGCGCGCCCGAGACGCCGGCCGCCGTGCTCGCCTGGCTGCACCAGCACCTGCCCGGCACCGTCGACCGCATCGAGCCGCCGGTGCTGTCGATCGAACTCGGCGCCGCGCACCTCAACCTGCGCCTGCACCAGCAGACCGGCCATGACGACGACGGCGCCGAATGGATGATCATCATGCGCGAGGTGTCGGACACCGCCGTCATCGAGGCCATGAGCCTGAGCCTGAAGCTCACCGCGCGCGAGGCCGAGGTGCTCTACTGGGTGGTCAAGGGCAAGACCAACCGGGACATCGGCGAGATCCTCGGCAGCAGCCCGGCCACGGCCAAGAAGCACCTGGAGCGTGTGTACGTCAAGCTCGGCGTCGAGACGCGCACCGCCGCCGCTGGCGTCGCCATGAAGCGCATCCGCGAGTTGCAGCCGCAGTTCGAAATCTGAAGCCCTCCACCGTCCGGCATGCAGAATGCCCGGATGCGAATCCTGTTGGCTGAAGACGAAGCCGGCCTGGCGACCTGGCTGACCCGCGCGCTGGAGCAGAGCGACTTCCGCGTGGACTGGGTCGCGGACGGCCGCATGGTGCGCCGGGCCGTCAGGGACACGCGCTACGACGCGCTGATCCTCGACCTCGGCTTGCCGGGCCTGGGCGGCCACGAGGTGCTGGCCGACCTGCGCGCCGCCGACCAGCGCATGCCGATCCTCATCCTCACGGCGCGCGACTCGCTGATGGAGCGCGTGAGCAGCCTGACCGAAGGCGCCGACGACTTCCTGGCCAAGCCCTTCGAATTGGCCGAACTGGAAGCCCGCTTGCTCGCCCTGATTCGCCGATCCCGCGGCAGCGAGCATCCGCGCTTTGCCTGCGGACCGCTCTCCTACGATGCCGGCGCCAAGCAGTTCATGCTGGCCCACGAAGCATTGACGCTGACGCCGCGCGAACACGCCGTGCTGCGCACGCTGATCCAGCACAGCGGCCAGCCGCTGTCCAAGCAGGAGATCCTGGAGCGCGTCTTCTCCGATGAACAGGACGTGAGCCCGGACGCCATCGAGGTGCTGGTCTACCGCCTGCGCAAGCGCCTGGAGGCCAGCCCGGTGCGCATCACCACGCTGCGCGGCCTGGGTTACGTCCTCGAATCCACGCCATGAGATTCGACGCGTGGCACCGGGCCAGCCTGCGGCGCACCCTGCTGATGGTCCTGCTGCCTGGCATGCTGCTGCTGGTGGTGGCCGAGCTGTGGCTCACCTGGCGTACCTCGCTGGACGCCGCCAATGCGGCCTATGACCGCTCGCTGCTCGGCGCGATCAAGGCCATCGATGCCAACATCTCCACCGAGAGCGGCGGCCTGTCGGTCGAGTTGCCGTACCGCATGCTCGAGTTCTTCGAGCTCACCGCGAGCGGACAGGTCTACTACCGCGTCGCGACGGATGACGGGCTGGTCGAGATCGGCAACGCCGACTTGCCCGCGCCGACCGGCACGCTGGTCACGGGTCAGCCGCGCTTCTCGGATTCGGTCTACTTCGACGAGCCGGTGCGCGTGGGTACTTATGCGCGCGTGCTCGCCGATCGCATCGGTGGCAGTCAGCACGACCAGCGCGTGATCATCCAGGTGGCCGAAACCCTGGGCTCGCGCAATGCCTTCACGCGCAGCCTCGTGTGGCAGTCGGTGCAGCGCGACCTGTTGCTGATCCTGCTAGCGAGCGTGCTGCTGGCGGCGGCCATCGGCTGGGCGCTGAAGCCGCTGCGACGGTTGCACGATGAAGTGCGCTCGCGCGCGCCGCAGGACCTGGCGCCGCTGGACACCGAGCGCATCCCGGCCGACGTGCGCCCGCTGGTCGAGGCGATCAACCATCACGTCGTGCGCAATCGCGCGCTGACGGAGGCGCGCCGGCGCTTCATCGACGATGCCTCGCACCAGTTGCGCACGCCGCTCGCCACGCTGGCGACGCAGGTCGGCTATGCGCTGCGCGAGCCGGATGCGGATCGCATGCGCGACGCCCTCTCCGCCGTCAAGACGCAACTGGACGAAGCCGTTCGGCAGACCAACCAGATGCTGTCGCTGGCGCGCACGGATGCGGCTGAACTGGAGTTGGAGCGTATCGATCTAGTGGCGCTCGCAAGGCAGATCACGCGGGAATGGTGGCCCGCAGCTCGCGACAGCGGCGTCGACCTGGGCTTCGACAGCGACTGCGAACAACTGGAACTCCCCGCGCATGCGGCCCTGTTGCGGGAGGCGCTCTCCAACCTGTTGCACAACGCGATCCGCTACACGCCACGCGGCGGCGAGGTCACGGTCGCAGTGCGGCGCGCAGAAGACTTCGCCATCCTCGACGTCGTCGACTCCGGCCAGGGCATCCCCGAGGACGAAATGTCGCGTGCCGGCGAGCGCTTCTTTCGCGCCAGCAACATGACGCTGCCGGGCTCCGGCCTCGGCCTCGCGATCGTGCGCTCGATCGCGCAGCGCCACGGTGGCGGCATGCGGCTTTCGGCAGGCGAGGGCGGTCGCGGGCTTGTTGTCTCGATCGAGTTACCTCTGGCTTCTTGACACGGGTTTTCCCTCGGGTTTTCGCCGTTTCTCTGAAAGCGCCCTGACAGCCACCGCTGGCTACAGTGACTCCACACCCAGAGACAACGCCGGAACGCGAGACCCATGAAACACCTGCTGCCATTGCTGATCGCGCTCTGCGCAGCCCCCGCGCCGGCACTCGCAGTCGACTTCGACAAGACCCAGTGCGTGGCTGCGGCCAAGCCCGGTGGCGGTTTCGACCTGACCTGCAAGCTGGCGCAGGCCGGCCTGCTGGAGGGCAAGTTCATTCCTGCGCCGATGCGCATCAGCTACCTGCCTGGCGGCATCGGTGCGCTGGCCTACAACGCCTTCGCGACGCAGCGGCCGGCCGAGGCGCAGACGCTGGTGGCCTTCTCCAGCGGCTCGTTGCTGAACATCGCCCAAGGCAAGTTCGGCCCGCATGACGAAGCCGACGTGCGCTGGGTCGCGGGCGTGGCGGCCGACTACGGCGTGATCGTGGTGGCCGCCGACTCGCCCTTCAAGTCGCTGAAGGATCTGATGGCCGCGGTCAAGGCCGATCCGTCCAAGGTCGTGTTCGGCGCAGGCGGCACCGTCGGCAGCCAGGACTGGATCAAGGCCGCGATGACGGCACGCGCGGCCGGCGTGAATCACCGCAACATGCGCCTGGTCGCCTTCGAGGGCGGCGGGGAGGCGTTGCGGGCCTTGCAGGGCAATCATGTGCAGGTCTACACCGGCGATGCCTCGGAGATGGGGACGCAGCTCAAGGACGGTGCGTCCTTTCGCGTGCTGGCCGTGATGTCGGAGCAGCGCCTGCCGGGTCCGCTCGCGCAGGTGCCGACGGCGCGCGAAGCCGGCTCCGACCTGGTCTGGCCGATCATCCGCGGCTTCTATGTCGGGCCGAAGGTCAGCGATGCGGACTACCAGGCTTGGAGCGATTTGTTCGCCCGCATGCTGGCCACCAAGGACTACGAACGATTGCGCATCGAACGTGGGCTCTATGCCTTCGCAATGACCGGCGCCGAGCTTGAGGCCTACGTGAAGCGCAGCGTCAACGGCTACCGCAAGGTGGCCGAGGAATTCGGCCTCAAGGTCGCCCCGCGATAGACGGCGGCCCCCACTCAACCACCCCCTGATTGCCACTGGCAGGTGCGCCTTGCACCCGCCCGGGCGGAGCCTCGTCTTTTTCAACTTCCAAGGAGATTTCCAATGCAACTCACCGGCATGCTGCACGGCGCCAAACTGCTCGAACACGTGGAGTTCCCGACTTCCGAAGTGCTCGGCCCCGATGCGTCCGAAGGCCAGATCCAGGACCTCATCAAGCACCACGGGCAGGTCTTCATCAAGCCGCTGTTTCGCGGCGGCGTGGGCAAGAAGGGCAAGTCGGGCCTCATCGGCAAGGCCAGCGACCTGAAGACCGCGCTGGCCGAGAAGGAGCGGCTCTACTTCGCGGAGCACAAGCACGGCAACGCTGTCGCCAAGGCCAACGGCGTGACCTTCGAAGGCGGTGTGCCGGCCGAGCACGAGATCTATTTCTCCATCACCGACGACACGCGCTTCCGCGCACCGACGATCACCATCACGCACAAGGGCGGTGTCGACATCGAGGAACTCGGCAAGGACGAGATCCGCACCGTGCCCTTCGACGCACTCACGGGTTTGAAGGCCTTCGTCATCGCCAATGCGCTCACCGACATCGGCGCGCCGCGCGAAGTCATCTCGCCGCTGGTGCAGCACCTGCCCAAGCTGTGGGAGCTGATGCACCACTACGGCATGACCACGCTGGAGCTCAACCCGATCCGCATGCGCGCCGACAAGAACGGCCGCCTCACGCCGGTGGCCTGCGATTTCAAGTGCGGCTTTGATCGCGACGATCCGCGTGTAGCGCGCCTCAACCTGCCCGACCATCTGTTTGCGGCCGACGTCTCTGCCTTCGAACAGGAGGTGAACGAGTTGCGCACGCACCAGGGGCAGTCGGACGTGTTCGTCATCAACGAGAAGGGCACCATCCTCGCGCCCACCTTCGGCGGCGGCGCCAACAGCCTGGTGACGGAAGTGCTGGGCGAGGCGGCCAGCATCTCCTCGGACTTCGGCGGCAACCCGCCCTACGAGAAGATGAAGGAGGTGGCGCGCATCTGCTATCGCCACTTCCTGAAGCAGTCGAACGTGCTGTTCATCATCGGTGGCAAGTCGAACAACACCGACATCCACGAGACCTTGCGCGCGATGGGCGACGCGCTGCGCGAGCACTTCTCGCAGCATGGGCCGACGCCCCTGTATGTGGTGGTGGGCCGAGGCGGTCCGAACCTGGTGCGCGGCTTCGGCGCGCTGGCCGAGGCCTGCGATGCACTCGGCGTGCCCTATCGCTTCTTCGGCTTCGACAGCGCGATCTCGGAGGTCGTGAACTACGCGAAGAAGGTCGACGCGTGGATGCGCGCAGAAGGACGTGCGCAGATCGCAGCGCACCTCGGTATCGCCGCGCCGGTCCAGGCCGCGATCCAGCCCGTCATCCAGGCCACCGCCCCTGCGACCTCCGCTGCTCCCACCGCCACTGCCCCTGCCATCGCCAGTGCTCCCATCACTGCACCCGCCGCCGCCCACGCCGACGCCGCTGCCACCGCCCACTGAGAGAGACGACATCATGCAAACCCAAGCCACCACAGCATCCCCGTACTACCTCGGCATCCACTCCCTCGCCGACCTAGCCACGCGCGGCGATCGCGTCTGCGTGCTCAACATCCTCGGCGGCGAGTCGCGCCAGGTCACGCCCACCAGCCATGCCTTCTCGGGCGGCAACGTCGTGTTCGGCACCTCGCCCGGCCGCAGCGGCCAGTCGCTCAAGACGCCAGTCGGCAACATCCCCGTGTTCAACAACGTGCGCGAGGGGCTGGACGCCGGCCACAGCTTCAACACCGGCGTGGTCTACCTGCCGCCCTCGGGCGTGCGCGACGGTGTGGCCGAACTGATCCGCGTGAACCCAGACCTGAAGAAGGTCGTGATCATCACCGAGAAGATCTCCGTGCACGATGCCCGCGAGATCCGCGCGATGGCGCAACAGCGCGGCGTGGACATCATCGGCGGCAACTGCCTCGGCGTGGCCGATTCCTGGAGCCGCACCCGCATCGGCGGTGCGCTCGGCGGTGACCATCCGGATGAGGCGCTGGTGCAAGGCACGGTCGCGATCTTCTCGAACTCCGGCGGCTTCACCAGCACCATCGCGCAGTACCTCAGCACCGAAGGCTGGGGCACGACCACGCTGGTCTCCTCCGGCAAGGACGTCTACATCCACTATGCCGCGCGCGATTTCGCGCATGCCTTCCGCAACGACGGCCGCTCGCGCGCCGCGGTGCTCTATGCCGAGCCCGGCGGCTACTACGAGCACGACATCGACTTCGGCAAGCCTGTGGTGGCCTGCGTGGTCGGGCGCTGGAAATCGAAGCTCACGCGGGCCGTGGGTCATGCCGGTGCCATGGCCGGCTCGGGCGACCGCGCCGAGGACAAGGAGCGCTGGTTCATGGACGCCTTCGGTGTCGACGGCCTCTACACGCCGGAAAACCCGATCGTCTCGCGCAAGGGCGCAGTGGTCAGCAACATCGCGCACATCCCGGTCGCATTGACGGCGGTGATGAAGCTCAACGGCGCGAAGCCCGATTTCGCACCGCGCGGCAGCCTGGCCCTCAAGCCGTGGATGGCCAATGACCAGGGCATCACGCTGCCCGATGCGCTGGCGCTCAAGCCCGTCACCGCCCCCGCGCCCTATGCCGAGCAGATCGCCGACATCGGCGCGCAGGTCGGCGCGGTCATCGCGCGGCAGAACATGAAGGACCGCTCCGGCGCGTCGGTCATGGATTCGAAGACGCAGGTCACCTCGGTGCATGGCCGCTCGGTGCTGGAACTCGCGCTGGAGCCCTTGCAGGCGAACTTCTCGCTGCCGCTGGTGCACGAAGTCGCGGGGCCGAACGAACGGGCCTTGCTCGACATCGCCGTCGCCGCGGAAGTGAACCTCGTCGGCGATCCGATCCTCGTGGCCGCCGATGCGGCGCGCGACGGCGGCAACTCGCCCAACACCGTGATGGCCGCGGCCGTGGCCATCGTCGGGCCGCGCCGCGTGCAGCGCACGCTCGCATGCAGTCGGGCGCTGATCGAGCTGTTTGCCGGCTCGGGCCTGAAGGACGGCAATGACGAGGGCTTCGACTTCAGCCAACTTAAGGTCGATGCGGCCGTGCGCGAACTGTTCATGGCAGGACCGGAAGAGGCCGACGACCCCCGTCCCGAAGCGATGCTGCAAGCCGTCCAACAGCGCGGCGCGAAGTCGGTCTTCCTGCGCTTCGTGCAATCGCTCGGCGGCCGTCCCTCGCGCGATGCGCTGCTGGCCGCCATCGCCACGACCATCGCCTGGGGCCCGCTGGTGCGCAAGCGCATCAGCCGCCTCACCGCGGAAACCTTGCCCTGGTACCTGCGCCTCTACGGCGTGATGGTCGGCGCGTCGATCCCGGGTGAGCAGCACCAGGCCGGGTCGCTCTGCGGCATCTCGCGCGAGGAACGCTTCGGCAAATGGACCATGGCCGACCTGTGTTTCCTGGCCATCACCGGCAAGAAGCCGACCGAGGACGAGTCGCGGCCCTTGCAGATGCTGATCGGCCTGCTGGTCTCGAATGGCCCCGGCTCCATCTCCGCGCAGGGTGCGAAAGGCGCAGTGGCCGCCGACGGCCCGCAGACACCGGGTCGCGTGCAGATCAACAAGGCCATGGCCGGTTTCCTCACGCACACCGGCTACAGCCACGGCGGCAACGGCTTCGAAGGCATGGCCTTCCTTCTGAAGCAGTTCAAGGACAGCGGCCTCACCGACCCGACCGACGCATCGCATGGCATCGACCTGAAGGCCATGGCCGCTGCCTTCGCCAAGTCGTACAAGACCGACAAGCGCGCCGCCAAGGAACTGGGCACCGAGACGCCCGCCTTGCCCGGCGTGCACCACCCCGTGTTCAAGGGCAAGCCGGTCAACCACGACCCGCGCGAACGCTTCATCGCCAGCTACATGGCCAAGCGCGGCGACTACAACATCTTCCACGCCTACTACCTCGAACTGGTGCAGGCGCTGCACGCGACCGGCGCGACGCCGTACGTCTTCTGCGTCAACGTCGACGCGGTCATCGCGGCGCTGCTGCTGGCGCTGCTGTGGAAGGACTACAAGGCCGGCGCGCTGACCGAGCGCGACCTGGAAGCCGCGGCCTTCACCGTCTTCCTCTACGGCCGAATGATCGGCGCCGCCGCCGAGATCGACGACCACCTGAACCGTGGCCGGAACATGGACACGCGCACGCCAGAGGCGTCGTGCTCCTTCGTCATGTGAACCCCGTGAACTACAAGGAGACTTCGATGCACACCCCTTCCGCTCCCCTTCAGCCGCTTGAAAAATCGGCACTGGAAAAGTCCACGATGCGGCAGGTCGCCTGGCGCACCTTGCCCTTCCTGATGCTGTGCTACTTCATCGCGTACGTGGACCGCGTCAACGCCGGCTTCGCGGCCTTGCAGATGAACCATGACCTGGGCCTGTCGCAAGCCATGTTCGGACTCGGCGGCAGCCTGTTCTTCATCGCCTACATCCTGTTCGAGATTCCGAGCAACCTGGCGTTGCAGAAGCTGGGCGCCAGGCTGTGGATCGCCCGCATCATGGTCACTTGGGGCATCGTCGGTGCACTGGCTGCCTTTGCGGTCGGGCCCTACAGCTACTACCTCGGACGCTTCCTGCTCGGCGCCGCCGAAGCCGGCTTCTTCCCGGGCGTCATCCTGTACCTGACCTACTGGTTCCCGAAGGAGTACCGTGGCCGCATCGTCGCCACCTTCATGGTCGCGATCCCGATCTCCAGCCTGCTCGGCTCGCCCATCTCCGCCGCACTGCTCGGCACCGACGGCTGGCTCGGCCTGCGCGGCTGGCAATGGCTCTTCATCATCGAGGCGATTCCCGCGGTGGTACTCGGCGTGATGGTGTTCTTCATCCTGCCGAACCGCCCGGACAACGCCAAGTGGCTCAAGCCCGAGCAGCGCGACTGGCTCAATGCCAAGCTGGCGGCAGAAGCGCAGCAGGCCGGTCCGGTGGCCCACATGTCGGTGCTGCAGATCCTGAAGAACAAGTACGTGCTGGCGCTCGCCATCGTGTATGCCGGCAGCTCGGCCACAAGCAATGCGCTGTCGCTGTGGCAGCCGCAGATCCTCAAGTCGCTCGGGCTCACCACCATGGAGACGGGCCTGATGAACGGCATTCCCTTCGCCATCGCGTCCATCGTCATGGTGCTGTGGGGCCGCCGTGCCGACAAGTCGGGCGAGCGCATCTGGAGCACCGCCTTGCCGCTGGCGCTCACCTGCACCTGCCTTGTCGCGACGCAACTCACCGCCGGTTCGCTCGCCGCCACGATGGTCCTGCTGACCTTCATCCTCGTCGGCACCTACTCGATCAAGGGTCCGTTCTGGGCGCTGTCGACCGAATGGCTGTCCGCCAGTTCGGCCGCCGCAGGCATCGCCGCCATCAACACGCTGGCCCACATCGGCACCTCCGGCGCCAACTGGATGCTGGGAGCCATCAAGGACGCGACCGGCAGCTATCCGCTCTCGCTCCTGCCATTGGCGCTGCTGACGGGGCTGGGCGCGGTTATCGTCGTGTGGATGGGACGCAGCCAGGCCCGGGATGCGGCGGCTGCATCATCCATGCCGTTGCCCACCGCGGCGTCGCCCCGAGTCGCTTGAAGAACACCAACCCAAGGAGATACCCAGTGAACACCTTCCAATTGACACGCCGTAGCGCCCTGCGCCTGGGTGTCGCGCTCCCCGCCGCGTCGATGCTGCCGATCGGGGCAAGGGCGCAGGCCGCCTGGCCCAGCAAGTCGATCCGACTCGTGGTGCCCTTCGCTCCGGGCGGCAGTTCCGAGATCGTGGCGCGCGCCGCTGCGTCGGAGATGACCAAGCTGCTCGGCCAGAGCGTCTACGTCGACAGCAAGCCCGGCGGCGCCGGCAACGTCGCGATGGTCGACGTGGCGCGCGCCGAGGACCAGCACACGCTGGTGCTGGGACACATCGGCACCATTGCCGTGAACCCCTTCATCTTCGCCAAGCTGCCCTACGACCCGGACAAGGCCTTCCAGCCGATCTCGCTGCTGTCGAAGGTGCCGAGCCTGTACGTCGTGCGCAACGACCTTCCCGCGAAGAACCTCACCGAGTTCATCGCGCTGGCCAAGGCCAAGCCGGGCACGCTCAACTACGGCTCCGCCGGCAACGGCAGTGCGGGTCACCTGGCGTTCGAATACCTGAAGATGGTGAGCAACACCTTCCTGCTGCACGTGCCCTACCGCGGCACCGGCCCGCAACTGACCGACCTGATGGGCGGCCGCGTCGACGCCGCCGCGGTCGGCGCACCGGCCGTGATCGGCTTCATCAAGGCGGGCAAGCTGCGCTGCATCGCGACCGGCACCAGCCAGCGCCTGGTGCAACTGCCGGACGTGCCGACGGTCGCCGAGCAGGGCTTCCCCGGCTTCGAGATGACGCAGTGGTACGGCCTGCTGGCACCGGCTTCGTTGCCGCAAGCCCATGCCGACAAGCTCTCCGCCGCCGCGGCGCAGGCCATGAAGGAGCCGGCCGCGCAGAAGCTGCTGGAGTCCGAGGCGGCCATTCCGGTGGGCAGCACGGCGGCGGAGTTCGCGCGCTTCATCGAGACGGAGAAAAAACGGTGGAAGCCTGTGATCGAGCGGGCGAAGATCAAGCCGGATTAGCGTGTGTTGGGCGGGTGCTCCCCGCCTCCAAGCGATTCGCCCTCGGCTTGATGAACATGTTCTTCCTCAAGCTCCAGTGCCATGCATGACCTTGGTGCTGCGCGCCTTAGAGTGAAGTGATGGATATCGAAACCGGTTGCCCTCCCGCCGGCTCAGTCAGTTGATCTGCGTGTTGCGCATCTCCGACTGCTCGAAACAGCTGCCGGTGAAGTCGACATGCTCACCGGACAAGCCATCGGCCTGGATACCAGTGCCGGTGCAATCCAGCACGTCCACGCCGGACCAGTGGCTGTGGTCGAAGGTCAGCCTGTTCCACTGACACCGATTGAATTTGGAACTGCTGAGCCCGCTGTTCTGAAACTGCGATTGGGCAAAGGTGCAGTTGGTGAATGTGCAGCCAGTGATGGAGATGCCGGAGAAATCGCAGGCCGTGAAGGTACAGCCGATGAATTGACAACCAGTCCATCCGGCTTGCTTGAAGGTCGTTGCGCTGAAGCTGCTGCCAGCGAAGGTGGAGGCCGCAAATTGGGCGAGGTTGAGGTCAAGGCCCACGTAGGCGCTGCTGTCGCTCTGGCCGGCCAAGCCGGCCGGGGCTCCTCCGATGCCTTTGCGCCAGAGGTCATGGGCGCGGATGATTGCTTGAGCGCTCATTCAGGTTGCGTTTTAGATCAGGGTATTTAATTCATCCTGCTTATTCTGAGACCACGTCCGTCGCTCAGATTGCGAGTGGTAAATTTTTCAATCAACGAATTAATTTCTATGCTCTCCAATTCCAAAACTTTCGGGGGAATTTTTTCATTCCTTTCAACGTAGCCAATTAAATTGGAAATGATGCATTCATTTTTCAGCCTTGACTTGATGAATTCAATTAATTCATGTTTAATGTCGTCATTTCCTTTCAAAAAGTAATCATTTGCGCACTGATGGGATTTGTCTGAAACGATTGCGCATTCGTAATTTTTCCCTTCGTATTGGAGGCGCATCGCTCCGGCCGATAGATTTTTAGGAAAATCAAATTTCCCGACGTCTTTAAATCCGTCGTAGTTTGTCGCGAGGTTGTTTTTTGACTCAAAATATAAAAAATAGAGAGACATTTTATTTGGGATAGAAAATGTGTGAATTTCCAACAGTGTCTACGTGATCATTTGGGTGAACGTGTGGCAAGCGCCCCTCAGTACTCCCTGTCTCTTGATTGGGATGCGGTTGATGTTTCATGAGTTTTTCTAGGACCGCATTTCTTGGCCAGTGTTACTGCTTCGCTGCGGCTATCTGCGTGCACATCCTGTCCTCGCTGCGCTCGTTGAATTGCCTGTTTGTCGGTGAGTGTTTTACCGAGATCAACTCCGCGATCAGTTCTAGTCGCGACTCGATACCCCATTAAACCGAGTGGATCGATCCACTCCGTAGGATTCGGCGCATATACCTGCAGGTTGACCCCACCCGCCAGCTTGATGGGATCACTGCTGACGAACCGGCCGCTGCCCGGGTCATAGTACCGATACCGGTTGTAATGCAGCCCGGTCTCTTCATCAAGGTACTGCCCCTGGAACCGGAGCGGATTCGTAACCCCTGAGCGCCTGGCGGCCTCCGAGATGACCTCCCTGGCCTCCCCCCAGGCCTTGTAGCTCGCACTCCAGGCAATGTTGCCCTCGTGGTCGGTGAGCTCCTGGGGCGTTCCCAGGTGGTCGCACTGGTAGAAGGCAATCTCTTCCTTCGCAAAGGCTTCTGTGTTGGGTTCCTGCTGCCCGTTCCACAGTGGGTCCTGCTCGATGTCATACCGGCCCCCATTGGCCCGCATCAGCGCCTTCACGTCGGTGGTGGCGCTCAGCTGGATCGCCTGCGGCCTG